>NZ_JBFTJC010000006.1:0-371047 GCF_056395225.1 Cupriavidus sp. 10L45 | reverse complement strand
GGGAACACGGCGGAAATCTGGAACGAACGGATCACGCCGCGCCGCGCAATCTGCGCCGGTTTCTCGCGGGTGATGTCGATGCCGTTGAAAAGGATGGTGCCGGTGGTCGGCTCCAGGAACTTGGTGAGCAGGTTGAAGCAGGTCGTCTTACCCGCGCCGTTGGGGCCGATCAATGCGTGGATCGAGCCGCGTCGCACCTGCAGGTCCACGCCGCTGACCGCCGTGAAGCCCTTGAAGGACTTGGTCAGGTTGCGGACTTCTAGTACGTTGGTTTGCATGAGTCTCTTATAGGCTGCCGGTTGGCTCCCCTCCGTCTGCGGGAAAGCGGCAGGAGAGGGGAGCAAAGCATGGCTGTCGTCTATTTACTTCTTCACCAGCGGGCAGCGCGATTGCGACAGCGGCTGGAAGGCTTCCTCAGCCGGCACGGTGGCCACGAGCTTGAGGTAGTCCCACGGCGTCTTCGACTCGTTCGGCGCCTTCACTTCCATCAGGTACATGTCATGCATCATGCGGCCGTCGGCGCGGATGTAGCCGTTCTTGGCGAACGCGTCGTTGATCTTGGCCTTCTTCAGCGCCGCCATCACGGCGTCCGAATCGTCGCTGCCTGCCGCCTGCACGGCCTTCAGGTACTGCAGCACGGCCGAGTACGTGCCGGCATGCACCATGTTCGGCATGCGCTTCATGCGGGCGAAGAAGCGGGCGCCGAACTCGCGCGTCTGCGGGTTCAGGTCCCAGTACCAGGCATCGGTCAGCTTCATGCGCTGCGTCAGCTTCAGGCCCAGGCTGTGCACGTCGCTGATGGTCATCAGCAGGCCCACCAGGGTCTGGTTGCGCGGCAGGCCGAAGTCGTTGGCCGCCTTGATGGCGTTGATGGTGTCGCCRCCGCCGTTGGCCAGCGCCACCACCTGGGCCTTGCTGGCCTGGGCCTGGAGGATGAACGACGAGAAGTCCGATGCGTTCAGCGGGTGCTTGATGTTGCCGGCCACCGTACCGCCCGACGCCTTCACCACATCCGCCGTGGCGGTTTCCAGCGACTGGCCGAACGCGTAGTCGGCCGTCAGGAAATACCAGCTCTTCAGACCCTGCTTGACCATGGCCTTGCCGGCTACGTTGGCCAGCGCGTACGTGTCATACACATAGTGGACGATGTACGGCGAGCATTCCTCGTTGGTGTGGCGCAGGTTGGCGCCGCCAGTGATCAGCGAGATGCGCTTTTTCTCCGACGCGATGCGCGAGACGGCCAGCGCGACCGACGAGTTCGGCAGGTCGACAATGGCGTCGACGCCGTCCCGGTCGATCCACTCGCGCGCCTTGGCGCTGCCAATGTCCGCCTTGTTCTGGTGGTCGGCGGTAACCAGCTCGATCTTCTTGCCCGGCAGCCCATTGCCGAAATCCTCGATGGCCAGCTTGGCGGCTTCGACCGAGCCCTTGCCGGCGTAGTCAAGGTAGACGCCAGACAGGTCGGTCATCACGCCGATCTTGACGACATCTCCGGAAATCGCGGCGCTGGCAGCGCCGGCAAACGTGGAAAGGCTGAACGCCAGGGCGGACAGCAGGGTGGCTCGCTTCATCTCTTCTTCTCCGTGGTGGTGTTGCTAGAAAAGCTGGGCGGCTGCTCAGACCGCCATGTGCGCGTACCGGTAGTCGGCCGGCGGCACGAATGTTTCCTTGACCGTGCGCGGCGACACCCAGCGCAGCAGGTTCAGCGGCGAACCGGCCTTGTCGTTGGTGCCACTGCGGCGCGCGCCGCCGAACGGCTGCTGGCCGACCACCGCGCCGGTCGGCTTGTCGTTGATATAGAAGTTGCCGGCGGCGAAGCGCAGGGCGTTGGAAGCCTGGGCGATGGCCGCGCGATCCCTTGCAAAGATCGCGCCCGTCAGTGCGTAGGGGCTGGTGCCGTCGACCAGTTCGAGCACCTCGGGCCAGTGCGCGTCGGCGTAGACGTAGACGGACAGCACCGGGCCGAACAGTTCGGTTTCCATCAGCGTGTGGCGCGGGTTGTCCACCTCCAGCACGGTTGGCGTGATGAAGTAGCCCACGCTGTCGTCGGCCTTGCCGCCGGTGACGAGCTTCACGGCGCTGTCGCTGGCGGCGCGTTGCAGATGGCCATGGATGCGGTCGAACGCGCGGCGGTCGATCACGGCGCCCATGAAGTTGGTGAAGTCGGTCACATCGCCCATCTGGATGGTCTCGGCCATCGCCACCACGCGCTCGCGCACGGCCGGCCACAGCGAGGCGGGGATGTAGGCGCGCGACGCCGCACTGCACTTCTGGCCCTGGTACTCGAAGGCGCCGCGCAGCAGCGCCACGGCCAGCGTGTCGGCATCGGCGGACGGGTGGGCGAGCACGAAGTCCTTGCCGCCGGTTTCGCCGACCAGACGCGGATAGCTGCGGTAGCGCGACACATTGCGGCCGACTTCGCCCCACAGTGTGTCGAACACGGCCGTCGAGCCGGTGAAGTGAATGCCGGCCAGTTCGGGCCGCGCCAGCACGGCGCCGCTGATCGCCACCGGGTCGCCCGGCAGGAAGTTGATGACCCCCTTCGGCAGACCGGCGGCCTCGAGCAGCTCCATGAACAGGAAGTTCGACAGCGACGCCGTGGCGGCCGGCTTCCACAGCACGGTGTTGCCCATCAGCGCCGGGGCGATGGCCAGATTGCCGCCGATGGCCGTGAAGTTGAACGGCGTGACGGCGTAGACGAAGCCTTCCAGCGGACGGTATTCGAGGTGATTGCGCATGCCCGGCGACGAAATCGGCTGGCCGGCCGTCAGTTCGTGCGCGAACTGCACGTTGAAGCGCAGGAAGTCGATCAGTTCGCAGGCCGAGTCGATTTCGGCCTGGTAGGCGGTCTTGCTCTGGCCGAGCATGGTCGCCGCGTTCAGGCGGGCGCGCCACGGGCCGGCCAGCAGGTCAGCGGCCTTGAGGAAGACGGCGGAGCGCTCGGCCAGCGTGGCGTTGGCCCAGTCGCGTTGGGCGGCCACTGCGGCGTCGATGGCGGCGTGGATGGTGGTCTCGCCGGCGTTATGGACTTCGCCCAGGCGGCGGGCGTGGGCGTGCGGGGCGCGCACGTCGGTGATGTCGCCGCTAAGGATGCGCTCGCCGCCGACGATGGCCGGGATCTCGCGCACCAAGGCTTGCTGCTTGTCGAGTTCTGCCGTCAGCGCGACGCGTTCGGCGGTGCCCGGGGCGTGGTTCAGGACCGTTTCATTGATGGATTTTGGATAGGAATTGTTTGCAGACATATACGTTACGAGCTTCTTTGGATATGAACATTAATAAATTGGATCCAGTTTAGCAGTCGGGATATTCAGGCACAATAGGGGCCTCACTCGAATCGCATACCGATCTCCAGCACCTCCCATGTCCACGCAAACGGGCCGCGCAAGCGCTCCTACCAAGGGTTTACCCCAGATCATTCGCGATCAGCTTCGCTACGAAATTCAGAAAGGCACGTTGCCGGCCGGGGCGCAGTTGCGCCAGGACGCGCTGGCGGAACGCTTCAACGCGAGTCGCATTCCCGTGCGGGAAGCGCTGCGCCAGCTCGAAACGGAAGGGCTCGTCACCTATCAGCGCAACCGTGGCGCGGTGGTGTCAGGGATGGATGCGACGCAGATCTGCGAGTTGCTCGATATCCGTGTCGCGCTGGAATGCCACGCGGCGCGCATCGGCGTGCCGAACATGGTTCAGCAGGACTTCCAGCAGATGCAGGAGATTCTGGACGCGTACTCGCAGTCGGATTCGCTCGCGGAGTGGGCCGAGTACAACCGGCGCTTCCATTTGGCGCTGTGCGCGCCCGCTAATAACAAGCGGCTGCGCCGGCTGATCGAGGAGTTCTGCCTGAACACGGACCGCTACACGCACGAGCAGATGTCGATGGCCACCGGCAAGGAAGGCCCGCAGGCGGACCACTATCGCATTCTGGAAGCATGCAAGGCGCGCGATGCCGAGAAGGTGGCGTCGCTGCTCGAGGAGCACATCCTCGAGACCAAGCGCAATCTGCTTGCCAGCGAGCGGATGAAGGACGTGGATTAAATCAAATCAGGCGGGGTGCACGACCACGAGCAGCGCCGTGGCGGCACTCTTGCCCGGATTGGCGATCGCATGGGCCACGTCCGCGCCATAGCGGGCGGTATCGCCATGCTTCAGCTTCTTCTCGTCCTCTGCGGCACGCACGGTCATTGACCCGCTCAGCACCGACAGGTGCTCCTGCGTGCCCGCGTCATGCGGCTCGGACGCCAGCACCCCACCGGGCTGGATCGTCAGCTCATACCACTCGAATTTCCCCGCCAGGTCGATCGGCCCGAGGATGCGCAGCTCGCAGCGCCCGTCCGGGCTTTTCAGCGCCGGGATGGCGTGCGGCTGCACCACGGCAATCGCCGGGGCCGGCGCGCTGGCCGCGCCATTGGCCAGGAAGTCCGCCAGGTTCACGCCCAGCGCGTTGGCCAGCCGCCACAGCACCGCCACCGTCGGATTGGTCAGGTTTCGTTCGATCTGGGACAGCATAGACTTGGAGACACCGGCGCGGCGCGACAGGTCATCCAGCGACAACTGCTGGGCCTGCCGCAGCGCCTGGAGCGCGCCTCCCACGGCGGGTGGCCCATCGGACTGGACGGGCGGCTTGGGGGAGTTGGGCGGGGAGGGTTGCGTCATCGTCATGTGTTCGTTATAGTGCACGAACCGTTCGTTATATAGAACATGTTCGATTTATCGAATCGAACGACCGAGACACTACCACCGGGAGCCGGGCCATGTCGAGTGCCGAGACTTTCTATGCATCCATCCGTGCGGAACTGGATGCCATCCGCGACGCGGGGCTGTACAAGCGCGAGCGCATCATCGCCACGCCGCAGGGCGCGGTCATCCGCACGGCCGACGGCCGGGAAGTGATCAACCTCTGCGCCAACAACTATCTGGGACTGTCCTCGCACCCGCAGGTGATCGAGGCCGCCCACGAAGCCTTGCGCACTCACGGCTTCGGCCTCAGCTCGGTGCGCTTCATCTGCGGCACGCAGGACCTGCACAAGACGCTGGAGGCGCGGCTGGCCCGCTTCCTCGGCACCGAGGACACCATCCTCTACGGCTCCGCCTTCGACGCCAACGGCGGCCTGTTCGAAACCCTGCTGGGCCCGGACGACGCCGTGATCAGCGATGCGCTGAACCATGCGTCGATCATCGACGGCATCCGCCTCTCCAAGGCAAAGCGCTACCGCTACCAGCACAACGACCTCGACGACCTGCGCGTCCAACTCCAACAAGCCGACGCTGACGGCGCACGCTTCAAGCTCGTGTTCAGCGACGGCGTGTTCTCGATGGACGGCACCGTGGCGCGCCTGGATGAGATCCGTGCGATCTGCGACGAGTACGGCGCGCTGCTTGGCATCGACGAATGCCACGCCAGCGGCTTCATGGGCGCACGCGGGCGCGGCACGCACGAGGCGCGCGGGGTGTTCGGCAAGATCGACATCATCACCGGCACGCTCGGCAAGGCGCTGGGCGGCGCCTCGGGCGGCTTCACCAGCGGGCGCAAGGAAGTGGTGGAACTGCTGCGTCAGCGTTCGCGTCCGTATCTGTTCTCGAATACCGTGGCCCCGGCCATCGTCGGCGCCAGCATCGCCGTGCTGGATATCCTCGAGGCCAGCACCGACCTGCGCGACCGGCTCGAGCGCAACACCGCCTTCTTCCGCAAGGGGATTGCCGCGCTGGGCTTCGATATCAAGCCGGGCGACCATCCGATCGTCCCGATCATGGTCCACGATGCGGAGAAAGCCCAGCAGCTTGCCGAGCGGCTGCTGGCGCTGGGCGTCTACGTGGTGGGCTTCTTCTACCCCGTGGTGCCGAAGGGCCAGGCGCGCATCCGCGTGCAGCTGAGCGCGGTGCACGATGAACCCACGCTGCAACGCGCGCTGGACGCCTTCGCGCAGGCCGGCCGTGAACTGGGGCTGATTCGATGAGCCAGGCAGTGAGCAAGCCGCAGATCCTGATCATCGGCGCCAACGGGCAGCTTGGGTCCGAACTCGCGCTGGCGCTGGCCGAGCGGCACGGGCGCGAGCATGTGGTCACCTCGGACGTGGTGCCTACCGGCCGCCACGTGCATATCGCCCATGAAATGCTGAACGTGACGGACCGGGGCGAACTGGCCACGGTGGTAGAGCGCCACGGCATCACGCAGATCTACCTGCTGGCCGCCGCGCTCTCCGCCACGGGCGAGAAGGCGCCGCAGTGGGCGTGGAACCTGAACATGACCGGACTGCTGAACGTGCTGGAACTGGCACGCCAGCAGGGCATCGAGCGCGTGTTCTGGCCCAGCTCGATCGCCGCGTTCGGCCCCACCACGCCCGCCGTGGACACCCCGCAGAAAACCGTCATGGAGCCGACCACGGTCTACGGCATCTCCAAGCAGGCGGGCGAGGGCTGGTGCCGGTGGTACTTCGAGAACCATGGTGTGGATGTGCGCAGCGTGCGCTATCCGGGGCTGATCTCGCACAAGACCCCGCCCGGCGGCGGCACCACCGACTATGCGGTCGATATCTTCCACCACGCGGTGCGCGGCCAGCCCTACGACTGCTTCCTGGAGTCCGACGAGCGACTGCCGATGATGTATATGCCCGACGCGATCCGCGCCACGCTGGAGCTGATGGAAGCGCCGCGCGAATCGATCCGGGAGCGGGGCAGCTACAACCTCGCCGGCATGAGCTTTACCCCGGCCGAGATTGCCGAGGCGATCCGCCGCCGGGTGCCGGACTTCGCCGTGCGCTATGCGCCGGACTACCGGCAGGCTATCGCCCGGGGCTGGCCCGATTCGATCGATGACAGCGCCGCGCGTACCGACTGGGGCTGGCAGCCGAAGTTCGGCCTCTCGGAGATGGTCGACGACATGCTGGAGAACCTGAAGGCCACCGCCGGATAAGCGCTCCCCAGATCACGTGAACTAGTTCGGAAAGAAATAGTTTGCATCCTAATTAATTCACGTCTATCATTCGGCCCATGCCAAAGATAGACGCCCTCCTTTTTGCCTTTACCGGCCAGCTCATGCTGGCGGGCCGCCAATGGCGCCAGATCAGCCAGGCGTCGGTCACGGCACACGGGATTTCCGCAGCGGCCGCCGCGCCGCTGCTTTTCATTCGCCGCCTCGGCGGTGGGGTGCGCCAGGTGACGCTGGCGGACTACGTGGGCGTGGAAGGCGCCACGCTGGTCCGTCTGGTCGATCAACTGAGTGCCGCCGGGCTGGTCCGCCGCGAGGTGGACCCCAGCGACCGCCGCGCCAACGTGCTCTCGCTCACCGATGCCGGTGAGCGCATGGCCGAGCAGATCGAAGTCGAACTCAAGCAACTCCGCGCCGAAGTGTTCGCCGAGATCAGCGAGACTGACCTCGAAGCCACGCTGCGCGTGCTGGACGCCTTGTACAAGGCCGCAGGAAATGCTTCCGCGGCGGCCAAGCTGGAGCCCTGAGCATCATGGGTAGTTGGCCATCCGCAAGGGACTGGGTTTTCTCGTTCAAGGCGTTCGCCGCCGCCATGCTGGCGCTCTGGATCGCGATGTACATGGGCCTGCCGCGGCCGTATTGGGCGATGGCGTCCGTCTACGTGGTGGCGCATCCGCTGACCGGCGCCACGCGTTCCAAGGCGCTGTACCGCGTGCTCGGCACGCTGCTGGGCGCCGCAGCCGGTGTGGCGATGGTGCCCTCGCTGGTCAACTCGCCGCCGCTGTTGATGGGCGCGGTGGCGCTCTGGACCGGCTGCCTGCTCTACATCGCGCTGCTGCACCGCACCCCCCGTAGCTACGTCTTCATGCTCGCCGCCTACACGCTGCCGCTGGTGGCGCTGCCGGCGGTCGACAATCCCGCCGCCATCTTCGATATCGCCATTGCCCGGGCCGAGGAAATCAGCCTGGGCATCCTGTGCGCGGCCGTGGTCGGCGCCGTGGTGTTCCCGGCGAGCGTGGCGGACGTGCTGCGCGACAAGTCGCGCCAGTGGATGGCCGACGCCGCGCTCTGGGCCGGCGACATGCTCTCGCCCAGCCCCGGCATGCAGGTCACGCGCCACCAGAGCCGTCACCGTCTGGCCGCCGATATTCTGGCCCTCGATCAACTCATCAGCCAGCTTGGCTACGACACCGAAAGCATCGCCCGGGTGCGCGCCGCGCGCGAACTGCGCGGGCGCATGACGATGCTGCTGCCGGTGATGTCCTCGCTGGCGGCCATCGTGGAATCGCTCCAGGCCGCCGGCGGCTTGCCGGACGGGCTGCGGACCCAGATGCGCGGGGTCCGCGCATGGATACAGGGCGGAGCGGTAGACGCGCCGCCCGAGCTGACCGGTACGCCGCTCGAACCCGGCTGGGATGCCGCGCTGGTCACTGCCGCCGAAGACCGCCTGCAACAGATGGTGGCGCTGTGGCGCGACTGCGTGTCCCTGTGCCGGCGCATCGGCGAACGCGACGTGCGTGGCGGCTGGATGCCTGAGTTCCGGCGTTGGGACGTCGGCCAGACGCGCCACTACGACCACGGCCTGCTGCTGTTTTCCACCGTCACGGTGGCCCTGTCGATCTTCGCCATGGGCATGCTCTGGATCCACATGGGCTGGGCCGATGGCGCCGGCGCCGTGGCGCTGGGCGCGGTGTCGTGCTGCTTCTTCGCCGCCCTTGATGAACCCGCGCCGATGATCCAGTCGTTCTTCAACTGGAACGTGGTGTGCATGGTGATCTCGATGGTGTTCCTGTTCGCCGTGCTGCCCGTGGCGCATGACTTCGAGATGCTGGTGCTGATGTTCGCCGTGCCGTACCTGATCATCGGCCTGCTGGTGGCGCAGCCGCGCCTGGCGATGATCGGCATGCCGCTGGCAGTAGTCACGGCCAACGACATCGGCATCTCGGGCGCCTACAGCGCGGACTTCCATACCTTCTTCAACAGCAATATCGCCGGCATCGCCGGTATCGCCTTCGCGCTGGTCTGGACGCTGGTGATGCGGCCGTTCGGCACGGCGGCCGCCACGCGCCGGCTGGTGCGGTCAAGCTGGGGCGATATCGCCGACAACGCGGTGGGCACCCGCCCCGAGGAACACACCCGGCTGCGCGCGCGCATGCTGGACCGGCTGGCGCAACTGGTGCCCCGGCTGGCCGCCAGCGAGAGCGAGGTATCGCCCGATGGCTTCAGCGAGGTGCGCGTGGAGCTGACCACGCTGGCACTCCAGCGCGAGATGCCCACCCTGTCAGCGCCCGAGCAGCATGCGGTCAAGCGCGTGCTGCGCAGCGTGGCCGGCTACTACCAGGCACGGCTGGACGGCAAGCTGAACGGACCGCCGCCGGCGCTGCACACGCGGCTGGCTAACGCGCAGCAGAAGGTGCAGTCGCGCATCGCGCTGGCTGCCCTGGTGGAGATGCAAGTGGCCCTGTTCCCGCCGGCCGTGGTGCCGGCCCCTGTTACCGGAGGCGCCTGATGCCCGGCGAATTCAGTCTTTATGGCGTGTTCATCCCCAGCCTGCTGGTGTGGATGCTGGCCGCCTTTGCGATCACGAGTGGCGCGCGTGCAGTGCTGACGCGCCTGGGGTTCTACAAGCTCGTGTGGCACCGTTCTCTGTTCAATCTGGCGCTGTACGCGATCGTCCTGGGTGGGGTGGTTGCCGTGGTGCCGTGGTTCCAATCATGAAATTCAAACTCTCTTCGCTCGGGCCAGTCGTGTTGACGCTGGCCGTCACCGCTGTCGGCGCGGTTGTCGTCAAGCATCTGTGGGATTACTACACCGTGGCGCCGTGGACGCGCGACGGGCATATCCGCGCCGAGGTGGTGCAGGTGGCGCCCGATGTCTCGGGGCTGGTCACGCGCATCGCCGTCAAGGACAACCAGCGCGTGAAGGCCGGCGACCTGCTGTTCGAGATCGATCATGAACGCTACACGCTGGCGCTGCGTCAGGCCCAGGCCACCGCCGCCGCGATGCGCGCCAGCCTGGGTCAGTACCGCCGCGAGGCGAACCGCAGCCAGAAGCTGGCCGAGGTGGTCTCGCGTGAGGTGGTCGAGGAAGGGCTCGCCAAGGTGCAGCAGGGCGAAGCCACGCTGGCACAGGCCGAAGCCGCCGTGGACGTGGCCAAGCTGAACCTGGAGCGCACGCGCGTGGTGAGCCCCGTGGAAGGCTACGTCAACGACCGCCTGCCGCGCCTGGGCGACTACGTCAGCACCGGCAAGCCCGTGCTGTCGATGGTCGATGCCCGGTCGTTCCATGTGGAAGGCTACTTCGAGGAAACCAAGCTGCACGGCATCCATATCGGCAGCCCGGTGGACATCCGCATCATGGGCGAGAAGGGCGTGCTGCACGGCCATGTGCAAAGCATCGCCGCCGGTATCGAGGACCGTGACCGCACCAGCAGCAACAGCCTGCTGCCAAACATCAACCCGACGTTCAACTGGGTGCGGCTGGCGCAGCGCGTGCCGGTGCGGATCCAGTTCGACCAGATGCCTGCCGACGTGCGGCTGGTGGCCGGACGTACCGCCACGGTCTCGGTGACCGGAGGGGGTACGCAGTGAACAGCGCAGTGAGTCGCTTAAGCCGTGCCGTGCTGGCGGGGATGCTCCCGCTCGCGCTGGCAGCCTGCATGACCGTCGGCCCCGACCACAAGGTGCCCGGCGATGCCGTGGTCAACGCCACCACCGCCAACGGCCCGTTCCAGGGCGCGGACAACCCGGCGGTGTCGATCGGCGACGTGCCCAACGACTGGTGGAAGCTTTACGACGACCCGAAGATCGAAGGGCTGGTGAAGCAGGCGCTCGTCGCCAACACCGACCTGCGCGTGGCCGCCGCCAACCTGAAGCGCGCCATCGCCGTCTATCACGAGGTGGAAGCCGAGAACTTCCCCGAGGCCAAGTTCCGCGCCAGCGCCGAGCGCGGCCAGATTGCCGGCGAGCCGCTGCTGAAGGAAGAAAAGATCCCGGCGATGAACTTCGGCGACATCGGCTTCGACGTGTCGTACCTGATCGACTTCTGGGGCAAGCTCACCCGCGCCGACGAAGCCGCGCTGGCCGGCGCACAGGCCAGCCAGGCCGCGCTGGACCAGGCCCGCGTGGGCGTGGTGGCGGAAACGGTGCGTGCCTATATGCAGGGCTGCACCGCCACGCATGAACTGCACGTGGCGCAACATCAGCTCGACCTCCAGGTGCGCGGCGCACAGCTCGCCCAGAAGATGGTCGATGCCGGACGTGGCATGCCGACCGACGTGCTGCGCGCGCAGGCGCAGGCCGATTCGCTGCGCGCCGTGCTGCCCAAGTACCGCGCCGAACAGGAAGGCGCTGCCTACCGGCTGGCCGTGATGCTGGGCAAGCCGCCCACCGCGCTGGACATGTCGAGCGTGGCATGCGAGCACGTGCCCACGCTGCGTCAGGCCCTGCCGGTTGGCGATGGCGCTGCGCTGCTCAAGCGCCGCCCGGACGTCCGTCAGGCCGAGCGTGAACTGGCCTCGGCGACGGCCAAGATCGGCGTGGCGACGGCGGACCTCTATCCGCAGATCCGCATCGGCGCCTCGGCGGGCTTCACCGGCATTCTCGATCACCTGGGCCAGGCGCCGACCGCGCACTGGGGCTGGGGCCCGGCGATTTCGTGGACGATTCCGACCAGCGGCACGCGCGCCCGCATCCACAACATGGAAGCCGGTGCAGAGGGTGCGCTGGCCCACTTCGACGGCGTGGTGCTGCGCGCGCTGCGCGAGACGCAAAGCGCGCTGTCCAGCTACACGCACGAACTCGAGCGAAACCAGGCGCTGCGCGACGCACGCGACAAGGCCGATGAGGCCGCCCGGCACAACCGGCTCCTGTATCAGGCGGGACGCTCGCCGTACCTGCAGAGCCTGGACGCGGACCGCACGCTGGCTAACAACGACGCCGCGCTTGCCGCCTCGGACGCGCAGATCGCCATGGACCAGATCAACCTGTTCGTGGCGCTGGGCGGGGGCTGGCAGGATGCACCGGCCGTGGCGAGTGCCCCGATAAATTAGCGTTGGAAAGTCGGAAAGCGCCGCCGCGGAACCTGCTTGAATCCATCCGGGTTAGCCGGCGGTCTTCCTGGCGCTTTCCGTCCCTCGGCGGGCTTATAGCGCTCGTCGATGGCATCCTCCCATTGAAGCGGCACGCATAACTGGCGCCTATGGGCCCAGTCGCTTCGTCGTGCGCTATCGAAAGGGGCGGTTTCCTTTGCAACGGCGCTACCTCGCTTTTGGCGAAAATCATTTCACAAGCGAAATGATCCAGGTAAAGGTGCTCCATGGAAGTCAGCGCACTCATGCTCTCGCGCATTCAGTTTGCGTTCACGGTGTCGTTTCACATCATCTTCCCTTCGCTCACGATCGGGCTGGCCGCTTGGTTGACGCTCCTCGAGGGTATGTATCAGTTCACGCGGAAGGAAGTCTATCGACGCGTGTTCGATTTCTGGCTGAAGATCTTCGCCGTTGCCTTTGGCGTTGGCGTAGTTTCAGGTGTCGTGCTGGGATTCGAGTTCGGAACGAACTGGAGTGAACTGTCGCGCCTCTCCGGACCCGTGCAAGGTCCGTTGCTGACGTATGAGACTTTCACCGCATTCATGCTCGAAGCGTCGTTCTTCGGGGTGCTGCTGTTCGGGCGATCCAGGGTCAAGCCAGGCTTCTACTTGTTCTCGGTAGCGATGGTTGCGCTCGGGACAACGTTCTCAGCCTTCTGGATCATGGTCAACAACAGTTGGATGCAACACCCGGTTGGCTACGATTTCATCGATGGTCGCTTTGTCCCGACGGATTGGGCCGAGATCATCTTCAGTCCGGTCGTTTGGGTGCGCTTTCCTCATATGTTGTTGGCGTCGTACCTGACTAGCGCGTTCTGTGTCGCTGCGACTGGTGCCTGGTACACGCTGCGCAAACTCTGTGAGCCGGAAGCGAAGGTGATGCTACGGATGGGCCTGGCGCTGGCCACGGTTCTCATACCAGTGCAACTTGTGTTCGGGCACCTGGTCGGTGACTATGTACACGACGACCAGCCGGCAAAATTCGCTGCAATTGAGGGGCGTTGGCATGACGAGCAGCCTGCGGCAGAGGTGCTCATTGGATGGCCGGACGAAGAAAAGGAAACGAATCACTACGAAGTATCGATTCCGATTCTCGGAAGCCTGATTGCGACCATGACCACCGATTCGAAGGAGGTGGGGCTCACGAGTTTTCCAAAGGAGCAGCGGCCACCGGTATTGATTCCGTTTCTCGCATTTCGTGTGATGGTCGGCTGTGGGATTGCGATGCTGCTTATTGCGTGGCTCGGTAGCTGGTTCTCCTTCAGGAACAGCATCGAGGAAAAGAAGACGCTCCTGTGGGCAACCTATCTTTCGTTTCCCTTGCCGTTCGTGGCGATTCTGACGGGATGGTTCGCAGCAGAAGTTGGGCGACAGCCCTGGACCGTATGGGGGGTGCTGCGCACAGCAGACGCACTGACGCCGACGCTGACGGCTCGCGCGGCGGGCGCTTCACTGTTTGTCTTCGTTGTGACGTACTTGATTGTCTTCTCGTTCGGCACGTATTACGTCTACAAGCTACTCCGCAATGGTCCCGCTTCGATCGACCAGGACCGCGAGCCATCGGGAACGTCCAACAGACCGTTGGCAGTCGCTGCGGCGGAATCGTTTCGTGATTGATGAACTGACTACTCTGTGAGGCAACCATGATTACGTACTGGTCCGCAATCCTGGCCATCAGTATGCTCGTCTATGTGCTGCTCGATGGTCTTGACCTCGGTGTCGGCATGTTGTTTGGCACGACTCGGAATGAAGCACGAAGAAAGTCGATGCTGGCTTCAATCGCGCCGATTTGGGATGGTAACGAGACGTGGCTGATCGTGGCGGGCGTTGTGCTTTGGGGCGCATTCCCAATCGTCTATTCGACGCTGCTCGGTGCCTTCTACATTCCCGTCAGCGTCATGCTGGCGGGCTTGATCTTCCGCGGCGTTTCGTTCGAGTTCCGTGTCCATGCGCATCGTTCCAAGCCGGTGTGGGATTGCGGCTTAGTCGTTGGATCTCTCGTGGCAACGTTTATGCAAGGCGCGATGATTGGCGCGTTGGCAGAGGGTCTGCCCATCGAAAATGGGCGATTCATGGGCAACGATATGAGCTGGCTCAGCCCGTTCTCCGTAGTCGCCGGCATTGCGCTTTGCTTCGGCTACATGTTGCTCGGAGCGGGGTGGCTGGCGAAGAAGTGCGAGGGAGAGACGCGCGATGCCGCATTCAGGGCGATTCCTCGCTTGCTTGTCGTCGTACTCGTCTTGCTCATCGCACTCTTCTTCCACGCGTTGTACGCCAATTTTGCGGTCATGGCGCGATGGACGGAGCGTCCAGTGCTGTTCCTTGTACCGTTCGTTGGGTTGATCGCCGTGTTGATTGTCTGGCATGGGGCAAGAAGGGCGATGGATACTTCGGTATTCCTGGCGTCCGCAGCCTTGTTCGTGGTGGCATATGGGATGTTCGCCGTCTCGTTCTGGCCGTACATCGTGCCGTTCAGCATCACGATCAATGAGGCTGCTGCGCCGATGTCGAGCCTGTCGTTCATGTTCTGGGGGGCTGGTCTCTTTGTCTTCCCATTGATGCTGGCTTACACCCTGTGCGGCTACACGGTCTTCAAAGGCAAGGTTGACGTCACGTCCGAGCATTATTGAAGGCGCTACGCTATCTGACTGACGTCGAGCATCCTCAGTCAGATAGCGGCGAAGAAGAAGCGGGTCATTCCGGCACGATGTCGGGGCGGTCACGCGGGAACTGCGCCAGCGTTTCCGCGCTGATGTTCAACGTTTGCATGACCATCTCAGGCGGTGTATGCGTGAGCCAGTCGGACAGCGCCACCTCCGCAAAGTGGTCAGCCTTGAAGACCTCGACCATGATCAGGTCCGTGTTGCCGACATTCTGCACATAGTGACCGAGCCCCTTCTTCACGTAGCCGATATCACCCGCGTTGAAGTCGGCGGTCATCGCCTTGGGACCCGTATCGAAGACAGTCATGCGCCCTTTGCCCTTGATGTAGTACTGCCATTCGTCGGCGTTCGGGTGCCAGTGCAGCTCGCGCAGACCGCCCGGCACCACCGTGACCAGCGCCGCGGCCACATTCTGCGAGATTTTGAAGTTGCGGCTGTCCGCAATCTGTACATAGCCGCTGCGCGTCTTGTGCACCGGCGTGGAACCTGCCAGCGAAAACGTTACCGGAAGTGCGGGTGGACCTTTCTTCGAGGCGGAAGCACGTTGTGCTGCCGCGAGTGGTCCCGGCTCCTTGCCTTGGAAGATCCAGAGGTTGTCGACGGGAATATCCTTGAGCGATTCCACCGGAACGCCGAAATTAGCAGCCAGCACTTCAGGCGGCGTGTGAGCGAGCCAGTCCGTTACCAGCAGCGTGTTGAATTCGGACGCCATGCCGCTATCGAACGCAATCAGAAATTCCGCGCCGGTGGTGCCTGCTCCCTGCAGCGAATGCGGCAGCCCTGGCGGGAAGTACCAGAGGTCGCCTGCTTTGACGTCCTGCACCGATGAACGGCCTTCTTCATCAAGTGTCGTGATGCGGCATTTGCCGTCGAGCATGATGGCCCATTCGGCCTGCTGATGCCAGTGCATCTCGCGAATGCCGCCCGCCGAAAGCCGCATGTTCACGCCGGAGATGTCCTTGGAGATGGCAAAATCCTCCTGCGTGACTTCGCGTGCCCAGCCGCCGTTCTGGATACGCTTGTGCGCATTGTTGAACGACGACCAAAACTGCGGCATGCCGTTGACATCGGTGGCCGGCGCGTCCTGGGCGGACGGGAACTGCCGTGCCAGCATATCGTCCCGCGGGCCGGGATCGGTGAGGCCCTGCCGGTTGCGCGCGTTGATCGCCCCTTCAGGCGGACGGTCTGGATTGCCGAATGAAGCGGCATGAGCTGACGCAGCGGCGGCTGCAAACGCCGCGGTTGCCGTACCGATCATTACCTTTCGTCTGGACAAGTCAGTCATGATTTTTCCTTTGCATGGATAGGGAAGTCTCACGCGCGTCAGAAGCGCCCAAGGGACGGTGTTGGAGGGCCCGCCAGGCATCGCCGCCATGTCGGGCAAGAAGCCATCAGGCGCCGTTGTAGTTGATCTTCAGCGTCTGGTTATCCAGCGACGTTCGCACCTTGTCCGAGAGCTTCTTGGTGGGTGCTTTCCGGCATTCGTCAACCACGTGAGCGACCGTGCGCGGCGTGTCAACGACGATCTGGTCGTTCTCGCGCACGCCCAGCTTGTCTACGCTGGCGATCCAGTAGACCACCGCCGGCTTGTAGGTTTCGCTGACCGAGAGGAACTCCTCGCAAGTCATCTTGAACGGCTTCACGGTCTTGACTTCGTCAGTGGCAGCAGAGGCGATGAGCGGGGCGGAAAGGGTGACGATAGCGAGGGAAAGAATCAGGCGTTTCATGCTGGCTCCTGGAAGCTTCGTTGGGATGGATCGACGTGAAGCGCAATCAGGAGAATGATCTCGTTCACGCCTGGGCCTATCGTAGAAGGTCGCGCAGGTGGGGGATTTTCGGAGCATGTCAGGCGTTTTCAAATCGCATGGCTATGCCTTCTTCGAGGCAGGGGAGGCCGTCGGGTGCAACAGCACTGGAATGGATTTTGAGGTTGGGGTATTGCAGACGTCCCCCACGCTGTCCAACGGTACCAGCGGGTTGGTTTCCGGATAGTAGGCGGCGATGCATCCGCGCGGAATGTCGTACGCCACCAGTCGGAATCCGTCGGCACGCCGCTCGACATCGTCGTGCCATACCGTGGTCATGTCGACCCAGTCGCCGTCGCGCAGGCCCAGCATTTCCAGGTCCGCCGCATGGATGAAGACCACGCGCCGCTGCCCGAAGACGCCGCGATAGCGGTCGTCCAGCGCATAGATCGTCGTGTTGTACTGGTCATGAGAACGCGTGGTCATCAGCGTCATCAACCGCTCGCCATAGCGGGCGCGGGCCTGGGCAATCGGTGTGTCCGGAGTCAGTGCGTTGACAATGAACTCCGCCCTGCCGGAGGGCGTGTGCCATTGCCGCTCGCGCGCGGGAACATACAGATGAAAACCACCGCGCATGGCGATGCGGGCGTTGTAGTGCTCGAAGCCGTCGATGACTTCCGCGATCTTGTCCCGAATGCGGGCGTAGTCCTGTGCGTACCAGAGCCAGTCGACCGTCTCGCTGCCCAGCGTCGCATGGCCCAAGTTGGCAATGATGGCAGTTTCGGACATCAGGTCGGGTGATGCGGGCTTGTTCATGCCAAAAGAGATGTGGACCTGCGAGACTGAGTCTTCCACGGTCACGCCTTGCGGAGCGCCGTCCTGCAGGTCAATCTCAGTGCGCCCCAGTGTCGGCAGGATCAACGCCTCTTTTCCATGGATAAGGTGGCTGCGGTTAAGCTTGGTGGCGATATGCACCGTCAGGTCGCATGCGCGCAGGGCGTCCCAGGTGCGCTCGGTATCAGGTGTAGCCGATGCAAAATTCCCGCCCAATGCGATAAAGACCTTCACGTCTCCCCGCAGCATCGCCTCGATGCTCTCCACAACGTCGTAGCCGTGTTCGCGCGGCGGATTAAAGCCGAAGGCTGCGCCGAGCTTGTCGAGGAAGGCCCCGGTCGGCTGCTCCTCGATGCCGACCGTCCGGTTCCCCTGCACATTGGAGTGGCCGCGAACGGGGCACAGGCCCGCGCCTTCGCGCCCGATATTGCCACGCAGCATCATCAGGTTGGTCAGCATCTGGATCGTCTGTACCGAGTGCTTGTGCTGAGTCAGGCCCATGCCCCAGGTACAGATCACGCGCTCGCCCCGGACATAGATGGTGGCCAGACCCTCGATCTCTTCGCGCGGTACGCCAGATTCGCGCTCGATGATGGGCCACGATTCGGCGCGCAGGTCGGCCGCGAATGGCGCGAAGCCGTGCGTGTGCTCAGCAATGAAAGCCGTGTCCAGTACGCGAGCCGTTCCATTGGTCAACGCTTCGTCGTCCAGTTCCAGCACGCGCTTCGCCACCCCCTTGATCAGCGCGTAGTCGCCGCCAAGTGTCGGACGCACGAACACCGAGCAGATCTTCGTCTCTGACATTGTCAGCATTTCGACCGGGCTCTGCGGGCTGGTGAAGCGCTCAAGCCCACGTTCGCGCAGCGGGTTAATTGATACCAGCGTGGCGCCCCGCTTGGCGCAGTCGCGTAGTTCGGAGAGCATGCGCGGATGGTTTGTGGCGGGATTCTGGCCAAACAGCAGGATCGTGTCGCAGGTCTCGAAATCATCCAGCGTGACTGTGCCCTTTCCGACGCCTACGGTGTGCGGCATGCCACGACTGGTGGCTTCGTGGCACATGTTCGAGCAGTCCGGAAAATTGTTGGTGCCCAGCATCCGTGCAAACAGCTGATACATGAAGGCGGCCTCGTTGCTCGCGCGCCCGGACGTGTAGAAAGCAGCCTGATTCGGGTCGGGCATGGCGCGCAGCCGGGTACCAATAAGGGAAAAGGCATTCTGCCAACTGATCGGGCGATACGTATCTGACGTTGCGTCATAGACCACAGGCTCGGTCAGACGGCCATGCTGCTCCAGCTCGTAGTCGGTCTCTTGCATCAGCGATTCCACCGTGTGATGCGCGAGGAATTCGGCCGTCACGCGCTTGCCGGTAGATTCAGCTGCCACGGCCTTGACGCCGTTCTCACAGAACTCGAACGTCGATGCGTGTTCGCGGTCAGGCCAGGCGCAGCCTGGGCAGTCAAAGCCGTCTGGCTGGTTCTGGCGGAACAGCATCGCGTAGTCACGGCCCGGCACGCGTTCCTTGATGAGGTTGATGGCGACATACTTCAGCGCGCCCCAGCCGGCGGCGGCGTGGGCATAGGGTTCGATGCGGGGCTTTGATTTGAAGGCCATGACTGGGTCTCCTGCCTTAAAGAGTTCGATGCCTTGTGATGGCCCGAGCGTAAAGGAGGAAGGATTGCGGCAATTGCGTCTTGCGGAGCCAGTTTCGTTTTCGCACGACATGCCGGAGGCCCGGAATGCCGCAGGCAAACCAAAGGATGAAGTGGCTCCACAAATTGCCTAGGCGAGAAAACCCAGGGACGAATGCGGTCGGTGTGCCGGGCGCTCAGTCGGCGTACTGGAGGAACGCGACGGTAATCAAAATCAGATTCAGGACGGCAAGGACAATCCAGCCGTACATCAGCAGCAGGCTTTCCTGTTCGCTCACGAGGGCCTCCGCGATGTCAGGGTGCGTTGGGGGCGCCGGTGCGGGGATGTGGTCGGGGGCAACGGCGAGGCGCTGCATCCAGGTTATTTGGCTTGTCATGGTCGGCTCCCGTGGAAGCAATCGATGTTGACTGGAATGCTAGGAGCCCGGTGCGGATGGCCACAATAGTCGCGTAGGTGGTGTCGCGTTAAACGAAGGTATGGGGGGGCCCCCTTCTTGCCAGCCGCATCCGGAACACGCCACCGCGCGTGACGCGCGGCAGGGCGCCTAGTGCTTCGGATGGCAGGCCGCCTTGCCGTCATGGCATCGGACCGGTGCCGGTGCTTTGGCCACAGCGCTGGCGGATGGCAGCACGCTGTAGTCGTAGCGATCGGCGGCAAACGGGCTGGTGGCTGGGTCGGTGGCATGGGCGGCCACGGTACCGAGCAGGCAGGTGGCGGCTAGAACGGAGCGGAACAGGGTCGAACGCATGGAGATTCTCCAGTGGGACTGCGATGGATCTGCGGTTCAAGCGCCGATCAGCATGGCGCCGGCCCCGCAAACAGGCGGGTGCCGTCTTGGGTAATGATGTAGCGCATATCTGTCTTCCTGAGGAGTGAGTGAGACTTGAGAATACGGCCCGCGGGCGTAGGGCCATTGTGCGCGGCCGGTGGAGGTGTCGTATATGCACGTCGACCCCGGTGACGCCCGCCGCTCGCCGAGGCGCTGGGCATCATCGGCTTGAAGCGGGGCATGGGCGTCGGGGCAGCGCCAACAGAGCATCAGCCTCAGTCTGAGGCCGGCGTGCTTGCCTCGGCGGGCTCGCCCGTCTTCCCATCCTTTCTATCCCATCCCCCACCCAGCGCCCGGAACAGCGAGACGCTGGCCGTCAGCTGGCGCCGGTGCACGGCTTCCAATGCGCGGGCGTCGGTCAGGGCGGTGGCCTGCGCCACGTTGACGTCCAGGTAGGCGGAGGCGCCCTTGCGGTAACGCTCGGTGGCCTGCTGCAAGGCGCGGTCGGATGCCGTGACGGCGGCCCGCTGGCTGGCGGCTTCCTCGTCGAGCAACCGCAGTGCCGCGTAGTTGTCTTCCACATCCTGCACGGCATTGAGTACGGTCTGGCGGTAATCCGCCGCGCTGGCGTCGAACTGGGTGAGGGCGCTGTCCACGCCGGCCTGGCGCTTGCCGCCATCGAAGATCGTCGCGGCCAGTGACGGACCGACGGCCCAGAAGCGGCTCGGCGCCGTCAGCCATCCCGCCAGGCCGGAACTTTCCAGTCCGCCGTTCAGGTTCAGCATCAGCGTCGGGAAGAAGGCCGCGCGTGCCACGCCGATCTGCGCGTTGGCGGCGGCCACCCGGCGCTCCGCCGCTGCGATGTCCGGACGGCGTTGGAGCAGTGTGGCCGGCACGGCCGCCGGCGTGGCGGGCAGGGCGATGCTGGTCTCACCCGGATTCGACGTGGCCACCGGCAGGGTAAAGGTGCTCGCCGGCTCGCCCAGTAGCGTGGCCAGTGCATGCATCAGCTGCGTACGCGCCAGTTGCAGGTCGGTCAGCTGGGCGCGCGTGCCTTCCACGCGCGCCTTCGCCTGGGCGACATCGCTTTCCGCCGCAATGCCGCCCAGGTAGCGGTTGGTCACCAGTTGCAGCACCGATGCGTAGGCGTCCACGGTCTGCTGCAGCAGCGCCGCCTCGCGGTCGAGCGATCGGATGCCGAAGTAGTCGATGGCGGCTTCCGCCAACAGGCTCAGGCGGACGGCGGCCACATCGTCGGCGCTGGCCTGCAGGCGGGCCTTCGCGGCGTCGACGTTGTTGCCGATGCGGCCGAACAGGTCAGGTTCCCAGGTGGCACCGAGACCAATCAGGTGATCGGGCGTGGTCCTGCCGGCCAGCGAATGGCCCAGCACGTTGGCTGACAGGTGTGTACTCGTGACGCTGGCGGCGGCGCCGACGGTGGGGAAGTAGTCGGCGCGGGCGGCAGCCACCTGCGCGCGCGCATCGCGCAGCAGGGCCATGGACTTGAGCAGGCTCTGGTTCGAGACGTCAATGCGTGCCAGTAGGGCGTCGAGTGTGGCGTCATCGTAGGCGCGCCACCAGTCCGACGCGATGGCGTCCTGGTGCTGGACAGCCTCGGCTTCCTGATAGGTGGCCGGCAGCGGCATCGCCGGCACTTGGTACGGCTCGGTGGCGCATCCGGCCAGCCAGGCGCAGGCCAGCACGACGGCGGTGTGCCTGATGGAAGGCCTGGTGGTGCGCTTCGTGTCCCGCTTCATCTTCCGGTCGCCGCTCATGCCGCGTCCCCCTTGGCGGGGGCGGCCACGCGCACGGGCATGCCGGAGACGATGCCGTCGCCGGGGTTGACGACGACCCGGTCGTTCTCCTGCACGCCACTTAGTACCTCCACATGCGAACCGAAATCTCGACCGAGTGCGACCTGACGAATCGTCAGCTTGTTTTCAGCATCCACAACGGCCACCGCAGGGCCACTGGCGGGAAACATCAACGTATTGGCTGGCAGATCCAGGCCCGCATGGGCGCTGCCCACTTCCAGATGCACCTGGGCGTAGGTGCCGGGCAGGATACGGCCGTCCTGGCTGTCGACGTCAAGCTCCACGCGCAGGCTGCGCGTGATGGAGTTGATCGCACCGGCCGTGCGCGTAACGGTGGCGGGGTAGCGTTGTCCCGGCGCTTGCGGCAAAGTCAGCCAAGCGCGCGTGCCCGGCACCGTTGCCGCGCTGACATCCTGGGGGACCTGAGCATAGACGCGCAGCCGCGTGCCGGCCGAGATATGGAATAGTTCGCGGTCCTGGCTCGGTGCGCTACCCGCGTCAATCAGCGCCCCCGTATCGACATTGCGTGCGGTAATCACGCCATCAAACGGCGCGCGGATCTGCATGTAGCTGGCCAGTTGTGCCAGCCGCGAAGTATTTGAGCGTGCCGCGGCCAGCAAGGCCGCCTTGGCATGCATGTCGGCGACTTTCTGGTCGGTTTCCTGCTGCGCGACGGAGTTAGTCGCCTGCAGGTCCTGCCAGCGCTTGGCCGTGGTGCTGGCCAGCTGGTAGTTGGCGGCCGCTGTTGCTTCGTCGGCGCGAGCCTGGCGCAACTGGTCGGATACCTCGGGCGCATCAATCTCCGCTAGCAACTGGCCAGCCTTCACCGAGGTGCCGATGTCGGCGTACCAGCGCCGCAGATAGCCGTTGACGCGCGCATGGATGGCGGCATCGTCGTAGGCCTGGACATCGGCTGGCAGGGTGATATCGCGCACGGCTGCAGCATTTCGGGGGGACACCACACTGACGACAGGAATTTCCGCGCTTTTGGCGCGCAACTGCAAAGCGCCAAAGCTGTGCCAGCGTGGGAAGATCCCGGCAGTAAGGGCTGCTGCGACGCAAAGGCCCGATACCGCCAGTATGGCGAGGCGTGACCGGCTACGTGGCGCCGAGGCCGTAGTACGAGGTTTGCTATGTGTCATGCCAGGTCTTCTCGAAGCGTGGCGGAGTCGTCGACTCGGGTGCGGCCCGCCATCCAGTCATGCAGGGTGGCAAAGAACACTGGCACGAGTACCAGCGTTGCGGTTGTGCCGAATGCCAGGCCGCCAATCACGGTGCGACCGAGCGGCGCATTCTGCGCGCCCGCACCACTTGTCGCCAAAGCCATCGGCACCATGCCGAACAGCATGGCCAGCGCCGTCATCGCCACAGGGCGGAAGCGACTGAAGCCAGCTTCCCATGCTGCATCCACGGCAGATTTTCCGCCTGCCATCCCTTCGCGCGCGTGGCTTATCACGAGGATGCTGTTAGCCGTCGCGATGCCAACGCAGATGATGGCCCCCGTGAGCGCGGGAACACTGATGGTGGTATCGGTCGCAAATAACATCCATGCCATGCCAGAGAGCGCTACGGGAAGTGCGCCAACGATGGCAAGTGGATCCAGCCACGACTGGAAGTTCACGACCATCAACAGGTAGACCAGCACGATGGCAGCAGCCAGGCCGGCCAGCAGGCCTGCAAACGATGCATGCATTGTCTGCACCTGGCCGCGGACAACGATGTCTGAGCCAGCCGGCAACTGATCGTGCGCCTTGCTGACGATACGCTGCACATCGCTGGCCACCGAACCCAAGTCGCGACCCCGTACTGCAGCGAACAGATCGAGTACTGGTTGCACGTTGTAATGCGAAACCACACCTTGCTGACTGGAGCGCGTGATGGTGCCGAACTGGCCAAGCTGCCCAGCGCCACCTTGCTGCACAGTGTCAGCGCCCAGGCCAAGTGGAATGCTCGACAGCGTTTGCAGCGAGTCCATTGCATACTGCGGCACCGATACGGCCACCTGATAACTGACGCCGTTCTTGGGGTCAAGCCAGAAGTTGGGCGCTGTTTGGCTGCTGCCGGACAGGGAGATCAGCAGGTTCTGCGCCACTTCGCGTTGGGACAGCCCCGCCTGCAGGGCACGTGTGCGGTCAACATTGAGACTCAGGGCAGGCTGGTCGCTCGGCTGTTGGAGGTGCAGGTCGGTCAGTCCGGGCACGCCTGCCAGGCTGCGCATCAGTTGATCGGCCACTTTGCGGTTGCCTTCCAGGTCTTTCCCGACTATTTGGATGTCGATAGGCGCAGGCAGGCCGAAATTGAGGATCTGGCTGACCATGTCGGCCGGCAGAAACGAAAAGCTGACCCCGGGAAAGTTCTTCCGCAGGGCCGCGTCGAGCTGTTCGACCAGCGCGCCAGAACGGCCGGCATCGGGCTTCAGCGACACCAGGATCTCCGCGTCGCCGGTGCCAATCGGCAGCGCAGAATCGTAGGTCAGGTTAATGCCGCTGACGGGCAGGCCAATGTCGTCGACGATGCCGGCCACGTGGGTGGGTCCGATGACCAGGCGGACCTCATTTTCCACTTCATCTACGATACGCGCCGTTTCCTCGATGCGCGTGCCGGTGCGTACCCGCATATGCAGTCGGATCTCGCTGCCTTCGATGGTGGGAAAGAAATCCTGGCCCAGGAACGGCACAAGCGTCATCGACACCAAAAAAACTAGCGCGAAGAACGAAACGGTACGGCGTGGCGCAGCCAGCGCAGCGCGCAGCAGGCGCGAATACGAAAGCCTCACCCGTTCGAATCTCGCGTCAAATCTCGTATGAACCGCGCTGAACCAGCTGGCCAGGCGTCCGCCCTTGGGCCGCTGCGCATTTTCGCCGCGCAGTAGATAGTGCGCCAGCGTGGGAATGAGCGTGCGGGAAAGGAAGTAGGAGGCCATCATCGCAAACACCACTGATTCGGCCAGGGGCACGAACAGGTAGCGAGCGACGCCGCTGAGTAGGAACATCGGCAGGAACACGATGCAGATGCACATCGTGGACACCAGCGTGGGCAGTGCGATTTCTCCCGAACCGTCAAGGATGGCCTGCTCGAGTGGCTTGCCTGTCTCGCGATGATGGGCAATATTTTCGATTGCCACGGTGGCGTCATCTACGAGTACGCCCACGGCAAGCGCGAGCCCGCCCAGGGTCATGATGTTCAAGGTCTGCCCCAGCGCCGCCAGTGCGATGAGTGCTGCCAGTACCGATAGCGGAATCGTGATGGCAATGATCAGCGTGGCGCGCCAGCTACCCAGGAACAGCAGGATCATTGTGGCTGTCAGGCAGGCGGCCACCAGCGCCTCGTGCAGCACACCGTCGATCGCCGACAATACGAACACTGACTGGTCCGAGAGGGGTTGCACGTGGAGCGACTTCGGCAGTCCTGAAAGAATGTGCGGCAGCAGGGCCCGGATCTGCGAAACGACGGTCAGTGTTGAGGCACTGCCAGTCTTCTCGATTTCCAGCAGCGCGGCTCTCTTGCCGTCATGCCGCACCACATTGGTCTGGGGCGCGTAACCATCGTGGACCTGCGCCACGTCGCGAACATAGACCGTGCCGTTGGGGCCGCTGCGGACCGGCAAGTCGTTCAACGCGGCTACGGTCTGCGTACTGCCATTGAGATCTACCCGGTATTCCAGCGAGCCAATCTTGGCGGTGCCGCCAGGCAAAACCAAATTCTGCGCGTTGATCGCGCTCACGACATCGACTGGAGCCAGGCCGCGTGCCTGGAGTGCCGGTACATTAAGGTCCACCGTCACCTGTCGTACCTTGCCGCCGTAGGGAAGCGGCACTGACGCGCCCTCTACTGTGGCCAGTTGGGTGCGGATAAAGCTGTTGCCCAGGTCGTACAGTTCCTGCTCCGGCAGCGTGTCGCTGCCTAGCGCCAGGCGCAGGATTGGTACCGTAGAGGCGTTGTAGCTAAGGACAAGGGGTGGCGTGGCGCCCGGCGGCATCTGCTTGAGAATCGATTGCGCGCCGGCCGTGGCTTGAGCAATCGCCCGGTTGATGTCAGCGCCGGGGTGGAAGAAGACCTTGATGACGGCCACCCCCGGTAGCGACTGCGACTCGATGTGCTCGATATTGTCGACGTCGGTGGTCAGGGAACGCTCGTATTCCGTGACGATACGTTGCGCCATGTCTTCGGCAGACAAACCGTTGTAGCTCCAGACCACGCTGACCACCGGAATGTCGATCGACGGAAAAATGTCCGTAGGCATGCGCAGGATGGAAACCATCCCACCAAGCAACAGCAGAATGGCTAGCACAACGAAGGTATAGGGCCGGCGTAGTGCAAGCCTGACGATCCACATGTTCGTTTTCCTGGTTCACCTGTCCCGATTGAAGGCAAAGTGAGTCTAGGAAGAAATGGCCGCAGGACTATTTCGGAAACTGGCGGCGCTTTTCTGTTCGAACTGTCGAGATATGCAATTTTTGAAAAGCGCAGCGTGCCGACGATGAGTGCGAGCCACCCGACCGGCAAGGCACATTGAGGTAAAGTTTCGTCCCGGCCGCGTCCATCCGACGCGGCCTTGCCGCCGCCGATCCGCGCGAGGTGTCGGAGTTCAACGACTACGTGCAGCCGAACGCCGCGCTGGACGCGGGCGATCTGGAGGCCAACAGCTTCCAGCATCAGCCGTACCTGGACAGCCAGGTCAAGCAGCGCGGCTACAAGATGGTCAGCGTGGGCTACACCTATATCTCGCCGCTGGGCGTGTACGCGCAGAAGCTGAAGTCGCCGAAGGACCTGCCGCAGGGCGCCAAGGTGGCCGTGCCGAACGACCCGTCGAACGAGAACCGCGCGCTGCTTTTGCTCGCCGCACAGGGCGTGATCAAGCTGAAGCCGGGCGTGGGCACCAACGGCGTGAACGCTACGCCGCTGGACGTGGCCGAGAACCCCAAGAAGCTCAAGATCGTGGAACTGGACGCCGCCCAGCTGGCGCGCGTCCTGCCTGACGTGAGCGCCGCGGTGATCAACACCAACTACGCGCTCGCCGCCGGCCTCCGGCCGACCAAGGACGCTATCGCCATGGAAGACATCCGCAGCCCGTACGCGAACATTATCGTGGTGCGCACGCAGGACAAGGACAAGCCGTGGGTCAAGAAACTCGTGGCGGCGTACCAGTCGGAAGACGTGCGCCAGTTCATGAAGGAAAAGTACAAGGGCGCGATGGTGCCGTCGTTCTGATCGGCACTTCATCTATCCATACTCGATTTCCTTCGTTCGCCCTCGGCGGCGACGGCGCTAAGGTAGGGGTCGATCCAAACGGAGAACCACCAGTGGCTACCCCCCTCAAAGTCGTCGCCGTCAATGGCAGTGTCCACCAGCCCTCGCGCACCCGTGTGCTCGTGCAGGCACTGCTGGAGGCGCTGGAAGAACGGCTCGTGCTCGACACCCGCATCGTCGACCTGAGCGAGATTGCCCGCCCGCTGGGTGGCGCGCTGTCGCGCGAGGAACTGCCTGCCGAGATTGAGGCGCAACTGGCGGACATCGAGTCGGCAGACCTGCTGATCGCCGCCGCGCCGGTCTACCGGGGCTCGTTCCCGGGCCACTTCAAGCATCTGTTCGATCTGGTCGGGATGAACGCGCTGGTGGATACGCCGGTGCTGCTGGCCGCCACGGGCGGCAGTGACCGGCACGCACTGGTGCTGGAGCACCAGTTGCGCCCGCTGTTCGGCTTCCTGCAGGCGCTGACGCTCCCGATTGGCGTGTATGCCTCGACGGCTGATTTCGACGGCTATCAGGTCGGCAATGGCCCGCTGCAGGAACGCATCCGCCTCGCGGCGGATCGTGCCGCGCCGCTGTTCGCCAGCCACGCGCGCCAGTTGCTGCGCGTGGCCTGACCTGGCCTGATTTGGCCCGGCTCGGGTTCAGATTCCGAGAAGCTTCTTCGCCTCGCCGAGCGACTTCATCGAGGCGTCGTGATCGCCGGCCTTGTGCTGCGCTTCGCCGTCGGCGCGCAGCTTCTGGACCTTGGTCATGTCGGCCTGCGACAGCGCCGGCTTGGTCGCCAGTTTCGCGTCGATGGCCTTCATCTCATTGGGACAGTTATGCGCCAGCGCGGCACTGCTCGCGAAGAGCAGGCCCAGCGCCAGGGCGATGTGACGTGAAGTGCCCATGGCAGGCTCCTTCATACGGGGATGGGGAGCCTTCAGGATAGTGCACCGCGATCAGTCTGCAATGGCTGGCGGCAGCCGGCTGCCCACCCAGTCGCGCGCCTGCTCGTAGGCGGCGGCGAGTTGCAGCACGGCAAGGTCGTCGCGCGGGCGGCCAATCAGCTGCATGCCCATCGGCAACCCCTCCGCATTGAACCCCACCGGCACGCTGATGACTGGCGAGCCAGACAGCGTCCACGCCACCACCACCTCCATCCAGCGGTGATAGGTATCCATCTGCCGGCCGGCGATCGATGTCGGCCACGGCTGCTTCACATCGAACGGGAACACCTGCGCCGTAGGCACCGC
The DNA here is from genome assembly GCF_056395225.1 of Cupriavidus sp. 10L45. Classification (NCBI taxonomy): domain Bacteria; kingdom Pseudomonadati; phylum Pseudomonadota; class Betaproteobacteria; order Burkholderiales; family Burkholderiaceae; genus Cupriavidus; species Cupriavidus sp. 10L45. The sequence continues at coordinate 343,074 of NZ_JBFTJC010000006.1, read as the reverse complement.
CACATAGTCGAACGTGGCGAAGGTGCGTTGCAGCGCGTTGTACCAGGCCGAGCGCTCCGTGCTGGCGGTGTAGAGGTCGCTGGCGGTCTGGTTCAGCGCGCCTTCGATCTCCCAGATGGCCTCTGGCTTCAGCTGCGCGCGCGTGGCCGGGTTGCGGTAGAGCGTCATGCGGGCGTTGCCGACGAGGAAATGGCGATGGGTCAGCCAGGTCTGCCAGATTTTCTCGGGCGGATAAGGGGCGCCGATAGCTTCCACGCTGACGCCGAAATCCGGGAAGAAGCGCAGCGCCTGCTCGCACAGCGGCAGGATGCCGTCTTCCATCGGCAGGTAGCCGCCCCAGTCGCCCAGCCACGCCACGCGTTTGCCGTTCAGGTCGGCGCGCAGCACGTCCGTGACGTTCGCGGGCGTGAGCGAGGCCAGCACCGGGTCGGCTGGAAGCGCCTGCGGGGTGCGCGCGTCGGGGCCGGCCTGCGTGGCCAGCAGCAGGGCAAGGTCCGCCACCGTGCGTGCCATCGGCCCTTCGCAACCGAGCTGCGACAGGAACAGTTCCGGCGTGGGGCCGTAGGGCACGCGGCCCGCCGAGGGCCGGAAGCCGAATACGTTGCAGTAGCCGGCCGGGTTGCGCAGCGAGCCGCCGAAGTCGCTGCCATCCGCCACGGGCAGCATGCGCAGCGCCAGTGCCGTCGCCGCGCCGCCACTGCTGCCGCCCGCCGTGCGCGTGGCATCGTAGGGATTCAGCGTGGCGCCGTACACCGGGTTGAACGTCTGCGAGCCCAGCCCGAACTCGGGCGTGTTGGTCTTGCCGATCAGGATCGCCCCGGCGCGCCGCGCGCGCTCGACCACGATGGCATCGATCGTCGGCACATTGTCCTTGTAGATCGGCGAGCCGAACGTCGTGCGGATGCCGCGCGTCATCGCCAAATCCTTGGGCGCCTGCGGCATGCCGTGCATCCAGCCTGCGGAGCGGCCCGCCGCCAGCGCCTCGTCGGCGGCGGCGGCCTCGGCCATCAGCGCCGCTTCGTCGCGCATGGCCACGATGGCGTTGCTGCCCGGATTGACCTGTGCGATATGGGCCAGGTAGGCCGCCATGACCTGCCGGCACGACACCTCGCCCCCGTGGATGGCCTGCGACAGCGCCCGCGCGGACAGCATGACGATGGGATCGGCGGCGTAAGGCATGGCGGGCTCGGTGTCAGCGTCAGAGTTGGGCGGCGTGATGCCGGATATGGTCGGCCATGAACGTCTGGATGAAGTAGTAGCCGTGGTCGTAGCCGGCGTGCCGTCGCAGCGTCAGCGGCTGGCCGGCGACCTTGCAGGCGGCCTCGAACGCTTCCGGATGCAGTTGCTCCTCGAGGAAGCGGTCGGCCAGACCCTGGTCGATCAGGATGCCGGCGGGGAAGGGCGGCGCGTCCTGCCCGGTCATCAGTTCGCTGGCGTCGTGCTCGGCCCAGCGCACCGGATCGTTGCCGAGGTAGCCGCTGAAGGCCTTGATGCCCCACGGGCATTTCATCGGCGCGGCAATCGGCGCGAAGGCGGACACCGAGCGGAAACGGTGCGGATAGCGTTGCGCCAGCACCAGCGCCCCGTGGCCGCCCATCGAATGGCCGAAGATGCCCACGCGCGCGGCATCGCCGGGCAATTCCGTGGTGGCGATGGCGAACAGCTCGCTCGCCACGTAGCTCTCCATATGCCAGTGCATGTGCCACGGCGCCTCGACGGCATCCACGTAGAACCCCGCCCCCACGCCGAAGTCCCACGAATCGGCCTCGCCCGGCGCGTTGGCGCCGCGCGGGCTGGTATCGGGCGAGATCAGCATCATGCCGTGCTCGGCGGCGTAGCGCTGGGCGTCGGCCTTGATCGGGAACGTTTCCTCGGTGCAGGTCAGCCCGGCCAGGTAGAACAGCGCCGGCACGCGCGTGGTGCCCGTGCCCAGCGCTTCCTTCGGCAGGAACACCGAGAACCGCATCGGCAGCCCGATGGCGGCCGAGTGGTGCCGGTAGAAGCGCTGCACGCCGCCATGGCAGCCGTGCTCGGCGAGCAGTTCCAGGTCGGTCTGCATCAGTACAGCACCACCGAGCGGATCGATTCGCCGCGCTTCATCAGGTCGAAGCCTTCGTTGATGCGCTCCAGCGGCAGCGTGTGGGTGATCAGGTCGTCGATGTTGAGCTTGCCTTCCATGTACCAGTCGACGATCTTCGGCACGTCCGTGCGCCCGCGTGCGCCGCCGAATGCCGAACCCTTCCACTCGCGGCCCGTCACCAGCTGGAACGGGCGCGTCGAGATTTCCGCGCCGGCTTCCGCCACGCCGATGATGATCGACTTGCCCCAGCCCTTGTGGCAGCACTCCAGCGCCTGGCGCATGACCTGCGTGTTGCCGATGCACTCGAACGAGTAGTCGGCGCCGCCGTCGGTGAGCTGGACGATGTGGTCCACCACGTTCGGCACGTCCTTGGGGTTGACGAAGTGGGTCATGCCGAACTTGCGCGCCATCGCCTCGCGGCCCGGGTTCAGGTCCACGCCGATGATCTTGTCAGCGCCGACCATCTTGGCCGCCTGGATCACGTTCAGGCCGATGCCGCCGAGGCCGAACACCACTACGTTGGCACCGGCTTCCACCTTGGCCGTGAACAGCACGGCGCCCACGCCGGTCGTCACGCCGCAGCCGATGTAGCAGACCTTGTCGAACGGGGCATCCGGGCGGATCTTGGCCAGCGCGATCTCCGGCACCACGATGTGGTTGGCGAAGGTGGACGTGCCCATGTAGTGGAAGATCGGCTTGCCGTCGATCGAGAAGCGCGAAGTGCCATCCGGCATCAGCCCCTTGCCCTGCGTGGCGCGGATGGCCTGGCACAGGTTGGTCTTGCGCGACAGGCAGAACTTGCACTGGCGGCATTCCGGCGTGTAGAGGGGAATCACGTGGTCGCCCGGCTTGAGCGAGGTCACGCCGGGGCCGACGTCGGTGACGATGCCGGCGCCCTCATGGCCCAGGATGGCCGGGAAGATGCCTTCCGGATCGGCGCCCGAGAGCGTGTAGTAGTCGGTATGGCAGATGCCGGTGGCCTTGATTTCCACGAGCACCTCGCCGGCGCGCGGGCCGTCCAGGTCGACATCTTCGATGGTCAGCGGGGCGCCGGCTTTCCAGGCGATGGCGGCTTTGGTCTTCATGGGGGGCTCCTAGGCAAGCGTGTGGGGGCGGCGCGCGTGGCGCGCGAACAGGCCACGACTATACGGCCATCGGCGGCGCGCGGCCAGACGGATGCTCGATTATCGGCCGCCCGGCGCGCCGCGCGCGAGCACCGTGGACGCCTCCCCGGCGGGTGTCAGCTGGCCTTCGTGCCGCCGACCCAGCCACCAGCCCAGCCAGGCCCACGCGATGGCCAGCACCGCGCCGGCCAGCGCCACGGAGGCGGGATGGCCGGAGATGGCGTCGATGGCGGTGCGCACCCAGGCGCTCACCGCGTCGCCCGCGCGATACACCGCCGTGTCGATGACGTTCTTGGCCTTGTACTTGGTTTCCGGGTCCACCACGGTGAACAGCATCTCGCGCCCGGGGCGCAGCAGCGCGTACTCGCCCACGCGCCGCACGATCATCGCGCCGGCCAGCACCGCGAAGGTCGGCCAGACCGCCAGCGCCAGGAAGCCGAGGGTCACCAGCACAGGCACGCCGGTCAGCAGCGCGGTCACGCCGTAGCGCCGCGCCACGCGGCCCGAAAAGAACAGCTGGATCACGATGGTCAGCGCCTGCACCGTGGCATCGAGCGCGCTGAAGACTTGTGTCTGCTGCGCGCGCGACGGATACGCGGCGGCCACCAGCTTGGCCTGCTCGAAGTACAGGAAGGTGCTCGCCGTGGCGAGCAGGATCACGAACACGCTGATGCCGAGCAGGTAGCGCGAGCGCGCCACGAGCACCAGCCCCGCCCACAGCCCGCCACCGACCGGCTCGGCCGGGTCCTGCCCCGCACCCGTGCTGCCCACACCGGCCATCCCTGCCCCCGAGCGGCGTCGCCAGCCGAACAGGAAACCCACGCCGGGCAGCGTGGCGGCCAGCAGCGCCGCCGACAGCACCATCAGCCCCGTCAGCCCGATGCTTCCCACCAGCCAGCCGCCCAGCAGCGGACCCGCCAGCCCGCCGGCGCTGGCGCCCGCCGCCAGCAGCGCGAACAGCCGCTTCGCCTGATCGGGACGGAACACGTCGGCCATCAGGCTCCACGCCACCGACACCACGAACAGGTTGAAGACCGAGAGCCAGACATAGAACACGCGCGCCAGCCACACGTTGTCCGGCATCGCCCGCGTGGCAAAGGCAAAGCCAAGCAGGTTGGCGATGAAGAATGCGTAGACCCACGGCACGAAGCGTCGACGGGGCAGCCACTTGCAGCAGGCGCCGTAGAACGGGATGGCCACCAGCATCACCACGAAGGTGGCGGTGAACAGCCATTGCAGGTTCTGCACGCCGCCGGCGATGCCCATGGTCTCGCGCACGGGGCGCAGCATGAAGTAGCTGGCGAACAGGCAGAAGAAGAACAGGAAGCCCGCCACCACGGCGGGGGCTTCGCCGGGGCGCATGCCGAGGCCGCGTTGCAGCGGACGGGCCGCGTCAGGCTGGGGCAGGGGCGGGGGCGTAGCCATGGCCGGCGCTCAGGCCAGCGCGGCGGCAATGCGGGCCCGCTCGCGCGTATCGGGCATGCGGCCGAACGCCGCGCCGAGGTTGTCGGCCATATTGCGCGGCTTGGAGGTGGCCGGGATGGCCGCCGTCACCGCCGGGTGGCTGACCACAAACTTCAGGAACAGCTGTCCCCAGGTGGTGCAGTCCACCTCGCCGGCCCAGTCGGGCACCGGCTTGCCTTTCACCGCGCTGAATAGCCGCCCATCCTGGAACGGCCGGTTGACCAGCACCGCCACGCCGCGCTCCTCGCACAGCGGCAGCAGCGTCTTCTCGGCGTTGCGCTCGCCCAGCGAGTAGTTGATCTGGAGGAAATCCATCTTTTCCTGCCGCAGGATCTGCGCCAGGGTGTCGTGCGAGTCTTCCCGATAGTGGGTGATGCCGATATAGCGGGTCTTGCCGGCTTCCTTCTGCTGGCGCAGCCAGCGCAGGTTGTTCTGCCAGTCGATCAGGTTATGCACCTGCAGCAAATCCACGCTGTCGACGTGGAGATCGGACAGCGACCGGGCGAACTGCGCCGGCACCTGCGCCACGCTGGTAGAGACCTTGGTCGCCAGGAACACCCGCTGGCGGGCCTTGGCGGCTTGCAGGAGGTCGCCGGTGACGGCTTCCGCGCTGCCGTAGCTGGGCGCGGTGTCCACCACGGCGCCGGGAATGCGCTGCAGCAACAGCGCCATGACCTCGGTGAGCGGGGTGCGTTCGTCAGCGCCGGTGCCCACGTTGAAGGTATCGGCCGTGCCCATGCCGATGACCGGCAACTGCACATTGGTGCCCGGGATCTTGCGCCGCATCGGCGCCTCCATGGTGGCGGCATGAGCGGCTGCATGAGCGGCTGCATGAGCGGCGGCCAGGGCAGGGGTGGCCGGCAAGGCGGCCAGCGCGGCGGAAAGTCCCAGGAAGGTGCGGCGGTCGATCGGCATGGCAATGTCCCTCGCGGTCGGGTTTCAGGACGTTAGCGCGTGGCCGGGGCGATGTAAACCAGACAACAGGCCAACATCGGGCACGGGCGGGTGGGGCCCGATTGCAAAAAAGCGGCGCACACTGAACAATCCGGCGGCAACCCTGAAAACGGAGGACGACCCCGGTGATCGCGAGTTTCCTTGGCGTGCTGTTCGACGGCCTGGCGTACGGCAGCCTGCTGTTCCTGATCAGCATTGGCCTGTCCGTGACCATGGGGCTGATGAACTTCGTCAACCTGGCCCATGGCGCCTTTGCCATGCTCGGCGGCTATGTGGCCGTGGTGCTGATGAACCGCGCCGGCGTGCCGTTCCTGGCGGCGCTGCCGCTGGCCTTCCTGGGCGCGGCGGCGGTGGGCTGGCTGCTCGAGCGCACGCTCTATCGGCGCCTGTACCGGGCCAGCCACCTCGACCAGGTGCTGTTTTCCATCGGCCTGACCTTCATGGCGATGGCCGGCGCCACGTGGCTGTTCGGCCCCGGCCAGCAGCCGGTGGCGCTGCCCGAGTTCCTGATCGGGCAGGTGCAGGTGGCCGGGATCGACCTGGGCGCCTATCGGCTGTTCCTGATCGGTGTGGTGGTGGTGATCACGCTGGCGCTGGGGTGGCTGGTGGCGCGCACGCGCTTCGGGGCGCAGGTACGGGCTGCCGTCGATCACCAGCAGGCCGCGCGCGGTCTCGGCATCAACGTGGAGCGGGTGTTCAGCCTGACGTTCGCGCTCGGCTCGGGGCTGGCCGGCCTTGGCGGCGGACTGGGCATCGACGTGCTCGGGCTCGATCCCGCCTTCCCGCTCAAATACATGGTGTATTTCCTGCTGGTAGTGGCCGTGGGCGGCGCCGGCTCCATCCGCGGCTCGCTGCTCGCGGCGATCGTGCTTGGCGTGGCGGACGTAGCCGGCAAGTACTACGTGCCGGCGGTGGGCGCGTTCGTGATCTACGCGATGATGGTCGTGCTGCTGGTGGCCTTCCCGGCCGGCCTGTTCGGGAGGCGCGCATGAAATCCGTCCTGCGTACCGATCAAGCCGTCCAGCCGGCGGCGGCCCAGCGCCACCGCCTGCCCGATGGCCGCTGGCATCCGGCCGAAATCGTCTTCTGGCTCGCCCCGGTGGCGGTGTTCTTCCTCCTGCCCGACTACCTGATCCTCGGCAGCCAGATCCTGATTACCGGCCTGTTCGCGCTGTCGCTGGACCTGATCCTCGGCTATGCCGGCATCGTCTCGCTCGGCCACGCGGCCTTCTTCGGGCTGGGCGCCTATACGGCGGGCCTGCTGGGCGCGCACGGCTGGGGCGAGCCGATTTCCGGCCTGCTGGCCGCCGGCGCCGTGGCCGGGCTGGCGGGCTGGCTGTGCAGCTTCCTGGTGGTGCGCGGCGGCGACCTGACCCGGCTGATGGTCACGCTCGGCATCGGCCTGATGCTGTTCGAGGCCGCCAACAAGGCCGCTTTCCTGACCGGCGGGGTCGATGGGCTGTCCGGCGTGACCATGGGCAAGGTGCTCGGGCTGTTCGAATTCGACCTGTTCGGCAAGACGGCCTATCTATATAGCCTCGTGGTGACCTTCCTGCTGTTCTTGACGGTGCGCCGGATCGTGGCGTCGCCGTTCGGGCTGTCGCTGCGCGGCGTGCGCGAGGGCGTGCGGCGCATGCCGGCGCTGGGCGCCAACGTGCCGCGCCGGCTCGGGGCGGTGTTCGCGGTGTCGGCGGCGGTGGCCGGGGTGGCCGGCGGACTGCTGGCCCAGACCACGCAGTTCGTCGGGCTCGATGTGCTGGGCTTCCCGCGATCGGCCGAGCTGCTGGTCATGCTGGTGCTCGGCGGCACGGGCCGGCTCTACGGCGCGCTGGTCGGCGCGGCGCTGTTCATGATCGCGCAGGACGTGCTGGCGGGCATCAACCCGGTCTACTGGCAGTTCTGGATCGGCCTGCTGCTGGTGCTGATGGTGCTGTTCGCCAAGGGTGGGGTGATGGGCGCGGCCAGCGCCATTGCGGGCCGGCTGCGGCGCGGCCGGGGGGAAGCACCATGACGGCCACGCTCCGCACGGCAGGGCTCGGCAAGTCCTGGGGCGCCTTCGCCGCCAATAGCGACATCTCGCTCAGTTTCGCGCCGGGCGCGCGCCACGCGCTGATCGGGCCGAACGGCGCCGGCAAGACCACCTTCATCAACCTGCTGACCGGGGCGCTGCCGCCATCGGCAGGGCGGATCTGGCTGGGCGACCGCGATATCACGGCGCTGCCCCAACATGCGCGCGTGCGGCTCGGCATGACGCGCACGTTCCAGATCAACACGCTGTTCCCGGGGCTGACGGTGCTCGAATCCGTCGTGCTGGCGGTGGCCGAGCGCACCGGGGCCGCACGCATCTGGGCGCGCACGGTGGCTTCCCAGACGCCCCTCGTCGACGAAGCCATGGCGGTGCTGGCCATGCTGCGGCTGGACGCCGATGCTGACGTCGAGACCCGCCAGCTGCCCTACGGCAAGCAGCGGCTGCTGGAGATGGCGCTGGCGCTGGCCACGCGGCCGTCGATCCTGCTGCTGGACGAACCCGCCGCCGGCATTCCCACGGGCGAGAGCGCGGAGCTGTTCGCGGTCATCGCCGGGCTGCCGCGCGACATCACGATCGTCTTTATCGAGCACGACATGGATCTGGTGTTCCGCTTCGCCGAGCGCATCACGGTGCTGGTGGCGGGCCGCGTGTTGACCGAGGGCACGCCGGCCGAGATTGCCGCCGATCCGCGTGTGCGCGAGGTGTATCTGGGGGAGGCCGCCCATGACTGAACTGCTGCGGATGGAGAGCGTCAGCGCGGGCTATGGCGACGCGCTGGTGCTGGACGGTATCGACCTGATGCTCTCCGCCGGCGACAGCCTGGCGCTGCTGGGCCGCAACGGCGTGGGCAAGACCACGCTGCTGGCTACGCTGATGGGCTTCACGCGGCTGCGCGGCGGGCGCCTGCACTGGCAGGGGCGCGACCTCGCCCGCGTGCCGCCGCACCGGCGCGCGCAAGGTGGCATCGGCTGGGTGCCGCAGGAGCGCTGGGTGTTTCCGTCGCTGACCGTGGCGGAGCACCTGAGCGCCGTGGCACGCCCCGGGCCGTGGGACATCCCCCGCGTTTTTCAGGTCTTTCCGAGGCTCGAGGAGCGCCGGAAGAACCTCGGCAACCAGTTGTCGGGCGGGGAACAGCAGATGCTGGCGATGGCGCGCGCGCTGATGGTCAATCCTTCACTGCTGCTGCTCGATGAGCCGATGGAAGGGCTGGCGCCGATCATCGTGCAGGAGCTGCGGCGAGTGATTGCCGGGCTGATCGCGGACAGCGGCATGGCGGTGATCGTGGTGGAACAGCACGCCCGGCTGGCGCTGGCGATGACGCAGCGCGCGATGGTGCTCGACCGGGGGCGCGTGGTGCACACCGGCGAGAGCGCCGGGCTGCTTGCGGATCGTGCCCTGCTGGATCGGCTGGTGAGCGTGGCGGCGTAGGTGGTGGCGTAGGTGGTGGCGTAGGTGGTGGCATAAGACGAGTCTGATTGCTTTTCAGAAACGTCTCATATCTCTGGGCGCGCTTCATTCCCAGAATGCATGGATCGACATCATCCGCTCAGACAGCAGGAGATCGCCATGCACAAACCGAAACCGTCTTCCCGGACATCCATTACACCCGGCATGCTCGGCACCCCGGGGTTCCCCGGGCCGATGGCGCCGTCGGCCCCGGCCCTGCGGCAACTGGAGCGCATTCAGGAAGCGCTCGGGGTGATGTCGGCGGCGCTGGATAACGCGGCCTCGCCGGACTTCGGCAACGCCGGCGCCGCGCTGATCATCCGGCTGATCCGGCGCGAGGCGGCGTCAGCCATCTCGGTGCTATCGCCGCCGAAGGAACGCTCCGGTCACGGCTTCAAGCCGCTGTAGAACGCCGCGAGGTTGGCGATGTCCTTGTCGGTCAGCGGTTTGGCCATCAGGTTCATCATCTCGTCCTTGCGCGCGCCGGTCTTGTAGTCCTTGAGCGCCTTCACGAGGTAGGTCTCGTTCTGGCCGGCCAGGTGCGGCGCCTCGGGCAGCTTCGACTTGCCGTCGAGGCCATGACAGGCCTGGCACTGCAGTGCGCGGGCCTTGCCGGCCTGGGCGTCTGCGGCCAGGGCAGGAGCCCCGGCCACGGCCATTGCCATCCCCAGCCAGGCGGCGATTGTCAGCGAACCGTGTCGCGTCACTTGGCCCCCGCGTAGGAGATGCGGTAGATCGCCCCGGCGTAGTCGTCGGACACCAGCAGCGAGCCGTCCTGCAACTGCTGCACGTCCACCGGGCGGCCCATGTACTCGCCGTTGGCCGTCAGCCAGCCTTCGGCGAAGACCTCGGTGGCGCCGACCGAGCCGTCGGCGTTGACCGGCGTGTAGACGATGCGGGCGCCAATCGGCTTGGTGCGGTTCCAGGAGCCATGCTCGGCCGCGAACACGCCGTTCTGGTACTTGGCCGGGAACATCTTGCCGGTATAGAACGACATGCCGAGGTCGGCCGCGTGGGCGGCGTACTCCACCACCGGGAAGACGGCGTCTGCCGGCGGCTTGGCGTCCTTGTACTCGACCGTGCGGACCTTGCCGCCGCCGTACCACGGGAAGCCGAAGTTCTGGCCGCCCTTGGTGGCCCGGTTCAGCTCGCCGGGGGGCTGGTCGTCGCCCATGCCGTCCACCTGGTTGTCGGTGAACCAGAGCATCTTGTCGACCGGGCTGAAGTCCAGGCCCACGGAGTTACGCACGCCATGGGCATAGACCTCACGATTCTTGCCGTCCTGGTCGATCCGGATAATGCCGCCGACGCCGTTCTTGTCGAGCGTGGCCAGCTTGTCCTTGGGCGGCACGTTCCACGGCTGGCCGAGGGCCACGTAGAGCTTCTTGTCCGGGCCGATGCGGCAGGCGCGCGCGCCGTGGTTGAAGCTCTCGAACTCGGTCGGGACCAGCTTGCCCTGCGGCACGACCACGCCGACGGCCACGTCGGGGCCGCCCTCGCCGAAGAACTGGGCGGCCGGGAACGCCAGCACGCGGTTCTGCTCGGCCACGTAGAGGATGCCGTCGGGGGAGAAACAGACGCCGTTGGGCACCTTGAAGGCGACGGAACTGGCGAACTGCACCACGTCGTCCGCCACGCGGCGCTTGTTGCGGTCCGTCACCTGCCAGACCTTGGTCTTGCGCGTGCCGACGAAGACCACGCCCGTGGACGGCTCCACCGCCATGTGGCGGGCTTCGGGCACCACCGCGTACAACTCGATCTTGAAGCCCTGCGGCAGCTTGATCGTCTTGAGGTTCTCGCGGATGGCGTCGGCGCGCGTGCCGGTCTGCGGCACGGTTTCCGGCGTGGCGGTGCCGGTCGGCTTGAAGCTCTGGAGCTTCTGGAGGTTGTCGGGGGCGGCCATGGCAGGCGCCAGGGCCAGGAACATCGCGGCGGCGGCCGCGGAGGATATGGCAGTCCTGATCATTTTGTCGTCTCCGGAGTTCTTCTTGTGTGCATCAAACAGCTTAGGTCAAGAATCGGAACCCGCGTGATGCACTTTCTTGACGACGCAATAAAAGATTTTCAGGACGGCCGCCGCCGGGCAGGCTTACTTGCCGGAGTCCTTCACCCCGTCGAATTTGTCGAACTCGACGTTGTAGAGCTCCCCGTTGACCTTTTCCACCTTGCGGATGTAGACCGTCTGCACCACGTCGCGCGTGGCCGGGTCGATGGTGATGGCGCCGCGCGGGCTCTGGATCTTCATGCCCTTGAGCGCCGCCAGGAACTTGTCGCCGTCCGTGACGCCGTTGGTTCTCTTCAGGGCTTCGTAGATGGCGGCCATGCCGTCGAAGGCGGCCACGGCCATGAAGTTGGGCCGGCCGGCGCCCGGGTTGGCCTCGGCAAACGCCTTCAGGAACGCCTTGTTTTCCTTCGAATCATGGGCGGCGGAGTAGTGGAACGAGGTGATCACGCCCAGCGTGGCGTCGCCCATGGCCGGCAGCACGTGGTCGTCGGTCAGGTCGCCCGTGGCAATCACGCGGATGCCGGCGGCGGCCAGGCCGCGCTCCCGGAAGCCCTTCATGAAGGCCACGCCTTGCTCGCCGGCGGGCAGGAACAGGAACACGGCCTCCGGCTTGGCGTCCTTGATGCGCTGGATGAAGGGCGCGAACTCGGGGTTGCGCAGCGGCACGCGGATCGACTCGATAATCTGCCCGCCGCCGCCCAGGAAGTTGGTCTTGAACGCGGTTTCGGCGTCGATGCCGGGCGCGTAGTCCGCCACCAGCGTGACCACCTTGCGGATGTTGTTGCGCACCGCCCAGGTCGCCATCGGCGCCGAGATCTGCGGCAGCGTCATCGACACCCGTGCGATGTAGTTCGACTTGGTGGTGATGACGGAGGAGGCCGCGTTGAAGATCACCATCGGCTTTTTCGCCTGCTCGGCGATGGGCGCCACGGCCAGCGCCTCGGGCGTGAGGCCGAAGCCGGCCAGGATGTCCACCTTGTCGCGCACCACCAGTTCCTGGGCCAGGCGCTTGGCCACGTCCGGCACCGGGCCGGTGGTGTCCTTGAGGATGACTTCGATCTTGCGGCCGCCCACGGTGTCGCCGTGGAGCTTCTGCCAGGCCTTGACGCCGCCTTCCATCTGCTTGCCGTAGTCGGCAAAGCTGCCCGAGAACGGGGCGATCAGCCCGATCTTGACCGGATCGGCCGCAAAGCTGGAAGCGGGGAATGCCAGGACGGCGAGGGCGCCGCACGCCAGGACGGCGCGCCGCAGCGGGGTGAAGGTCATCGAAGTCTCCCGAAAAGTGCGGTACTAGGCGACCGCATCGAACGGGAGTGTAGGGGGGAGGGCGGCTGTGCGCAATCCCGTGTTTCGCTCCCCCTCCCGCAGGCGGGAGAGGGGGAAAACCAAGGCTCAGACCACCGTTGCCAGGGCCAGCGTCAGGCCCAGCGCCACCACCGAGATGATGGTTTCGCAGACCGACCAGGTCTTGAACGTCTGCGCCACGGACATGTTGAAGTACTCCTTCACCAGCCAGAAGCCGCCGTCGTTCACGTGCGAGAGGATCAGCGATCCGGCGCCCGTGGAGAGCACCAGCAGTTCCGGGCGGGTGCCCGGCACGCTGGCGGCGATCGGGGCGACGATGCCGGCGGCCGTGGTCATGGCCACCGTGGCCGAGCCCGTGGCGATACGGATCATCACCGCCACCAGCCAGCCCAGCACCAGCACGGACACGTGGGCGCTGGTCGCCACGTCCACGATGGACGTGGAGATGCCCGAGTCGCGCAGGATGCGGCCAAAGCCGCCGCCGGCGCCCACCACCAGCGTGATGATGGCCGTGGGGGCCACGCACTCGTTGGTGAACTTCAGGATCATCTCGCGGCTGAAGCCGCGTGCCTTGCCGAAGGTGTAGAAGCTCACCAGTGCGGCGATCAGCAGCGCCATCACCGAGTTGCCGATCAGCTTCAGGAAGTCGTTGGCGAAGGTCTTCGGCGTGGTGAACAGGTCGGCCCAGCTACCGATCAGCATCAGCATCACCGGCAGCAGGATGGTGAACACCGTGATGCCGAAGCTCGGCAGGGCGTGCGTGGCCTTGACGCCCTCGTCTTCCTCGGTGAACTGCGCGGCCAGCGGGTTCACATCGGGCAGCTTCACGTAGCGGTCCATCAGCTTGGCGAACAGCGGGCCGGCGATGGCGGCCGTGGGCACGCCCACGATCAGCGCGTACATGATGGTCTTGCCGATGTCGGCGCCATAGGCCGTCACGGCCAGCAGCGCAGCCGGGTGGGGCGGGATCAGCCCGTGCACCACGGACAGGCCGGCCACCATCGGAATGCCCACCAGCACCATCGAGGTACCGGTGCGCTTGGCCACGTTGAAGGCGATCGGCACCAGCAGCACGAAGCCGACCTCGAAGAACACCGGCAGGCCGACGATGAACGCGATGGTCACCATGGCCCAGTGCACGTTCTTCTCGCCGAAGAAGTCGATCAGCGTCAGCGCGATGCGCTCGGCGCCGCCCGACTCGGCCATCATCTTGCCGAGCATGGTGCCCAGCCCGATCACCAGCGCGATGTGGCCCAGCGTGCCGCCCACGCCGGCCTCGAACGACTTGATGATGTCGCCCATCGGCATGCCCACGGCAAAGCCGAGCGCGACGGACACTATCACCAGCGTGATGAACGGGTTGAGCTTGAACCTGGCGATCAGTATGACCAGCGCGATCACGGCGATCAGCGCATAAACCAGGAGTGTGGTTCCTGTTACGGCACCCATATTGTCTCCTTGCGCGGGTGCCGTCCGGAGGACGGTCCGCTTCCGCTATGAAAAGGCCGCTATTCCTGTGGGGCTTAGCGGCCGGGTTGATAAATCGGTTGGCTCACCGTGCGGGCTTATGCCGCGGTTTTCTTGTAGGCAATGCAGTCCACTTCGACCTTGCAGTCCACCACCATGCTGGACTGCACGCAGGCGCGGGCCGGCGGGTTGGCGCCGAAGTATTCCTTGAAGATCTTGTTGAACGAGGTGAAGTCGCGGGCGTCGTCCAGCCAGACGCCGCAGCGCACCACGTGCTCGGGGCCGTAGCCGGCCTCGGCCAGGATCGCCAGCACGTTCTTGATGGCCTGGTGGCTCTGCGCCACGATGCCGCCGTCGATCACCTCGCCGCCCACCATCGGCACCTGGCCGGATACGTAGAGCCAGCCGTCGGCGGCTACCGCGCGGGCGAACGGCATGTGCGAACCGCCCTGGCCCGTGCCGCCTTCCACGCCGAAACGCTTGATGTCCATGAAAACTCCTGTTTACTGAATGATGAAAGGGGTCAGGCCGTGGCGCGGGGGCCGCGCGGCAGGAAGCGGCCGGCGCGCACGCCGGTGGCCTCGCGCTGCTGCCACGACAGCTCGCCGTTGACCCAGACCGCCGCGATGCCCTCGGCGGGCTGCATGGGGTCGGTGAAGCTGGCGGCGTCCCGGATCGTGGCGGCGTCGAACAGGACCAGGTCGGCCCAGTAGCCTTCGCGCACGAAGCCGCGCCCGGTCAGCCCGAAGCGCTCGGCGGAGAGGCCGGTCATCTTGTTGACGGCCACGCTCAGCGGAAATAGCTCGCGGTCGCGCGCGTAGTGGCCCAGCACGCGCGGAAACGCGCCCCAGAGACGCGGGTGCGGCAGCGGGTCATTGGGCAGGCCGTCGGAGCCGACCACCGTGGCCGGATGGCGCAGGATGCGGTCCACATCGGCATCTTCCATGCAGTGGTAGACCGCGCCGGCCGGTTGCAGTCGCCGCGCGGCTTCCTCCAGATCGACATTCCACTCGGCGGCGATGTCGGCCAGCAGGCGGCCGCCCATGGCCGGGTGCGACTCCGACCACGTGACCTGGATGTCGAAATCGCTGGTCACCTGCTTGAGGTCGAGCGTGGACGAGCTGGCCGTGTACGGATAGCAGTCGCAGCCCACCGGCTGCCAGCGCTGGGCGCCTTCCAGCGCGTCCAGCACCTCGCCGCTGCGGCCCCAGTTGGGCACGCCGGCGCATTTCAGGTGCGAGATGACCACCGGCACGCGCGCATGGCGGCCGATGCGGAAGGCTTCGTCCATGGCGTCGAGGATCTCGGCGAACTCGCTGCGCAGGTGGGTGGCGTAGAGCGCGCCGGCGTCCGCGAGCGGCTCCGCCAGGGCGAGGACTTCCTCGGTCGGCGCGCAGAAGGCGTTGGCGTAG
Organism: Cupriavidus sp. 10L45; assembly: GCF_056395225.1. Lineage (NCBI taxonomy): Bacteria > Pseudomonadati > Pseudomonadota > Betaproteobacteria > Burkholderiales > Burkholderiaceae > Cupriavidus > Cupriavidus sp. 10L45. The sequence goes on along the minus strand of NZ_JBFTJC010000006.1, from coordinate 327,788 downwards.
GCCAGCCCGGTGGAGAGGCCCAGGGCGCCGTGGGTCAGGGCTTCCTCCAACTGCGCGCGCATCGCGGCGGTCTCGTCGGGGGTGGCGGCGCGGTCGAGCCGGTCCATATGGTTGCTGCGCAGGGCCGTGTGGCCGACCAGCGCGGCCACATTGACGGCCGGCTGCGCCGCGTTGACGGCCTCGACATAGGCCTGGAAGCTCGGGTAGCGAAACGCCTCGGCGCGGCCCAGCAGGTTCATCGGATCGGGCGGATCGCCCGCCAGCGTGACCGGCGCCGCGCTGATGCCGCAGTTGCCGACGATCACGGTCGTCACGCCCTGCGAGATCTTCGGCGTCATCTCGGGCTGGCGGACCACGTTGGTGTCGTCGTGCGTGTGGACGTCGATAAAGCCGGGCGAGAGCACCATCCCGTGGCCTTCCACCACGTGGGAGGCGGTGTCCGGGTCGATGGCGCCGGGGGCGTCGATGCGCGTGATGCGGCCGTCGCGGATGCCCACGTCGGTCAGCCGGGGCGCGGCGCCCGAGCCGTCGATCAGGCTCACGAGGCGGATCAGGGTGTCGAACAGGTGTGGCATGGTCAGTCTCCCAGCGGCTGGCGGCTGTCCGGCCCGTCGCTGTCCTGGCTCACGCCGCGGTGGGCGTCGAGCACGTATTTGAGGCGGCGCAGCTTCTCAGCACTCTGTTCCTGCGTCAGCAGGGCCAGGCGCGTGGCGAGCACGTCGAGCACCAGCAGCATTGCGTAGCGCGAGGCCGATGGCTTGAAGATGAAATCCGTCTCCAGCGAGCGCACGGGCAGCAGCACATCGGCACGCGCCGCCAGCGGCGAACCGAGCGCCGTCACAGCGATCAGCCGGGCGCCGTACTCGCGCGCGATGTCGCAACTGGCCAGCATCTCGGGCATGTTGCCGCTCGCCGAGAACGCCAGGACCACGTCGTCGCGCGTCAGCGTGGCCGCCACCATCTTCTGGAGGACCGCGTCCTGATACGAGGCCACGGGGTGGCCGAGCCGCGCCAGCCGGTAGCGCGCCTCGTCGGCCATGAACGTCGAGCCGCCACCCATGCCAAAAGCGTAGACCATGCGCGCGTCCAGCAACAGCCGCGCGGCAATGCCGATGCGTTCCGGGTCGATCAGCTTGCGATTGACCTCCAGCGTGTTGATGACATCGGCGTGAATGCTTTCTGCCAGCGAGGCGGGCGCCCCGGGCTCCGCCAGCGGCACCGGCTGCAGGAAGCGCGAGCCTACGGCGGTGGCCTGGGCCAGCCGCAGCTTCAGGTCGCGCACATCGCGGCAGCCGATGGCCTTGGCGAAGCGCGTGACACTGGCCTCGCTCACCGCCGCCTTGCGCGCCAGTTCATTGATGCTGGCCGCCGCCGCGCCGGCCAGGTCTTCCAGGATCACCTGGGCGACCTTCTGCTCGGCCAGACGCAGCGCGGGGCCACGTTCGGCAATGCGGGTCAGGATGTCGAAAGGCGCGGTCATGGCGGGCGGATGCGCGTCCCCCGGCAGGGCTGTCGGGCGAGGCATGTTACTTTATAACAAGGATGAAATATCGTAGTTTCAAGGCTATGATTACGTCAATCAGAATTTTTGCGGGGTGATGACAGCATGCGTGAGACAAAGTATCAGGGTGAATACCAAGCCGGAATCATCGATCCGCTGAACAAGGCGCTGGGCCGGATGGACACCCCGCTGGCCCCCGCAAACGCCAGCCAGGTCGGCTGGAACCTGTTGTCGGAGGACCTGAGCCTGCCCGCGGCTGTGCTCTATGAGGAACGTCTCGCGCACAACCTCACATGGATGCGCCGCTTCATGGGTGAATACGGGGTGCAGCTGGCGCCGCATGGCAAGACCACCATGGCGCCCAAGCTGTTTGCGCGACAGTTGCAGGAAGGTGCCTGGGGCATCACCCTGGCCACCGCGCACCAGACCGCAGCCGCCGCCGCGCATGGTGTGAAACGCGTGCTGATGGCCAACCAGCTGGTTGGCCGCCGCAATATGGAGATCGTGGCGGACCTGCTGCGCGATCCTTCCTTCGAATTCTTCTCGCTCGTCGATTCAGCGGATCTCGTCGATCAGCTCGGCGCGTTTTTCCGTGTGCGCGGCCAGAAGCTGCAAGTATTGGTGGAACTGGGCGTGGAGGGTGGCCGTACTGGCGTGCGTGACGCCGCCCAGCAGCAAACCGTGATGGACGCGTTGGCGCGCTGGCCCGACGCGCTCGCGCTGGCCGGCGTGGAAGTCTACGAAGGCGTGCTCCAGCAGGAGGCCGACATCCGCGCCTTCCTGCAGCGCACTGTGGCCGTGACGCGCCAGCTGGCCGCCGAAGGCCGCTTCAGCCGCAGCCCAGTGGTCATGTCGGGCGCGGGCTCGGCCTGGTATGACGTGGTGGCCGAGGAGTTCTCGCGGACCGACATCGGCGCCCCCATCGACATCGTGCTGCGTCCCGGCTGCTACCTGACCCACGACGTAGGCATCTACCGTGCCGCGCAGACGCGCATCCTGGCCAACAACCCCGTGGCGCAGCAGATGCGCGAGGGGCTGCTGCCCGCGCTGCAGCTCTGGGCCTATGTGCAGTCGATTCCCGAGCCGACGCGCGCGATCATCGGCATGGGCAAGCGCGATGCCGCGTTCGACGCCGGCATGCCGATTCCCGCGCGCCTGTACCGGCCCGGCACGGACGCCCCGGTGGACACCCCGGCGCACTGGCAGGTGACCGGCATGATGGACCAGCATGCCTATTTGCAGATTCAGGCTGGCGACGATGTGCGCGTCGGGGATATGATTGCCTTCGACATCTCGCATCCCTGCCTGACGTTCGACAAGTGGCGGCACATCCCCGTGCTGGACGGCCAGTTGCGCGTCATCGACATCGTGCAGACGTTCTTCTGAGGGAGACCCTGCGACATGAGCATCGACATTCTTGCCTACGGCGAGCCGCTGGTGGAATTCAACCAGCAGCCCGACGACGCCAGCCGCTACCTGCAGGGCTTTGGCGGCGATACCTCGAACTTCTGCATCGCCGCCGCGCGGCAGGGCGCCACCACCGGCTACATCAGCGCGGTGGGCGCCGACAGCTTCGGCGAGCGCCTGCTGGCCCTCTGGACTACCGAGCGCGTGGATACGCGGCACGTCAGCGTGAATGCGGCGGCGCCCACGGGCGTCTATTTCGTCTCGCACGACAGCCACGGCCACCGTTTCGACTACCTGCGCGAGGGCTCGGCCGCGAGCCGCTATCACCATGACCAATTGCCGCTGGCGGCGATTGCCCAGGCGCGCTTCCTGCACCTGTCCGGCATCAGCCTGGCCATCAGCACCAGCGCCTGCGACGCCGGGCTGGCCGCGATGGAGCACGCGCGCAAGGGCGGCACGCAGGTGTCGCTCGATACCAACCTGCGGCTGCGGCTGTGGTCGCTGGCCCGCGCGCGCGGCATCATGCGCGAGGCGTTTTCGCTGACCGACGTCTGCCTGCCGAGCTGGGACGACATTACCGTGCTCACGGGGCTGGACGACCGCGATGCCATCGTCGATTACCTGCTCGGCTGCGGCATCGGGCTGGTGGCGCTGAAGCTGGGCGAGGAGGGCAGCTACGTGGCCACGCCCGAGGCGCGCTCGCTGGTGCCGCCGTACCCGGTGCGGCCGCTCGACGCCACCGGCGCGGGCGATTGCTTCGGCGGGAGCTTCATCGCCCGGCTGGCTGCGGGCGCGGATCCGTTCGATGCCGCGCGCTACGCCAACGTGGCGGCTGCGCTGTCCACTACGGGCTACGGCGCGGTCGCGCCGATCCCGCGCGCCGATACCGTGCAGGCGCGCCTGGAACAATCCGTGTCGGTGATTGCCTGACTGGAATCAGACGGGCGTGCTTCGCCCCCCATATTTGCCACCCAACATCGGGACTGTCATGCCAAATCAACCTTCCCCGCTGCTAGAACGACTCGTCAATGTGCCGGTGATTCCGGTGCTGGAATACCACTCGGTGGACGACGCGCTGCACGTCAGCGAGGCGCTCGTCGCCGGCGGCCTGCCGCTGCTGGAGATCACGCTGCGCACGCCGGTCGCCCTGGAGGCCATCCAGGCCGTGGCCAAGGCGCTGCCGCAGGCCGTGGTGGGTGCCGGCACGGTGCTGACCGTGGAACAGCTTCACGCCGTACGCGACGCCGGCGCCCAGTTCGCGGTCTCGCCCGGCCTGACGCGCAAGCTGGCCGATGGCGCGCAAGGCGCGGGCATCACGCTGTTGCCGGGCGTAGCGACTGCCAGCGAGGCCATGGCGGCGCTGGAATCCGGCTTCACCTTCCTGAAGTTCTTCCCGGCCGAGGCAGCCGGCGGCGTGCCGATGCTGAAGTCGCTGTACGGGCCGCTGGCGCAGCTCAAGTTCTGCCCAACCGGCGGGATCGACCTCATCAAGGCCCAGCACTACCTGGCGCTGCCGAACGTGGTGTGCGTGGGCGGCTCGTGGGTCGTGCCCAAGGACGCCGTGGCCGCCAAGGACTGGGGCCGCATCCGCAAGCTGGCCGAGGAAGCCGCACGGCTCTGCAAGGGCTGATCGCCCGACCGCTGGAAAGCGGGGAGTAAAAACTACAAAGCCGACCGGGAATTCATTCCCGGTCGGCTTTTTTAGTCCTCGGAGCGCCCGCTACGGCGCCTCGGCTGGAGAGCGTTTACTTCGCCTTTTCAGCGGAGTTCTCGAGTTTCTGACCGCCCTTCTGCACGTCCTGGCCGACGCCGGCCATGGTGTTGCAACCTGCCAGCAGGGTGGCACACAGTACGCACCAGATCCATCCTTTTTTCACGAGTGGCTCCTTTAGGGATAGTGAGAAGTGGGCACATTCTACCGTCGCCCCAATCGATCTCGATGCAGGATGTGTGCCAATTTGTAAGTAGGAAAACGCTGACAAACGGCTACAAACGGCTGACAAACAGGCCCTCCGGCACCGTGCCCGATCAAGGGCGAAGGCCGGGGCCGAGCAGTTGCCGCGCGCGGTCCACGATGGCCGCGTGGGTCTGCGCCAGCCAGTGCGCGGGGAAGGGCTGGGCGAGCAGATAGCCCTGGACGCTGTCGCAGCCCCAGTCGCGCACGGCCTCCAGCTGGGTGCGCGTCTCCACGCCCTTGGCACAGACCGGTACGCCATGCGCGTGGGCCAGCACGCACGCCGCGCGCAGGTGGGCGGCGATGTCGCCGCTGCGGGTAGCGTGCCCCAGATGGCGCGCATCGAGCGTGACCACATCGGGCCGGGTGATTTCCAGTGCGCGCAGGCTTGCTGCGTTGTCGGTGAAGTCACTGAGCGCCATGCCGATGCCGGTGTCATGCAGCAGCGTAGCCTTGTGGGCGGTCTCCGGACTGTCTGGCACGATGCTCACCGGCACCTCCACACACAGCCGGCCGGGGCCCACGCCGTAGGCCTCGACGGCCCGGCGCAGCATGTCGATGCTGCCGGGCGACTGCAACTGCGAGCTTGACGCCAGCAGCGTGAAGGGCACCGGCGCCACGGTCTCCGTGGCCCGCATCAGGGGCAGCAGTTGCTGAAGAATCCATTGCCCCATCTCGTCCATCATGCCGAGTGCCTCGACGGCGGGCAGGAAGTCGTGCGGCGCAATGCGGCCCAGCACCGCGTGCTGCCAGCGCAGCCGCACCGTGTAGGCGACGATCTTGGCGGTGGAAAGTAACGCGCGGGGCTGCAGATGCAGGCTCAGTTCGCCCCGGGCGATGGCATGGGGCAGGGCGGCGAGCAGCGGTGCCATGCGCGGGGGCGTGGGCAGGCTGGCGCGGCCAACGCCGTCGCCGCCGCGCCGGTTGATCTGCAGCATGGCGTCGAAGGCCTGCTGCAGGTTGCGTTCGGTGGCGCTGTCGGGGTGATCCATCGCCGCGCCGATGCTGCACGACAGAAACAATTCGAAACCATCGACCAGATAGGGCCGGCCCAGCACGGCTGCAATCGTCATGCTCAGGCAGCCGGGGTCGTCCGTGCCCTCGGGGAGCAGGCAGGCAACGCCGAGATCGGCCGGGCCCAGCCATTGCATCACGGCCGGCATGGTGGCGAGGCTGGCCACCCGCGACTTGACCTCTGCGCGCAGCAGATTGGCGCGCGCCGGACCGAGGGTGTCGCAGGCATGCTGGAAGCGGTCGAGGCGGATGACCAGCACGGCCAGAGGATGGGCCGTGCCGACCTGCGCGCGATGTTCGTCCAGCGCGGCAATGAACACCGCCGGCTGGGCCGCGCGGTTGCCGTCCATGGCTGGTGGCGTGTCGTGAGTGTCCGCGCTCATCAGTGACTCGCGGCGCCGTAGAGGCCGTGGCAGACATCAGCCACCGGCAATACCCGTTTTGCGTTCCCGTTCATGCATTCCATCTTTCGGGGCGCTCTGCTGGCGCCGCTCGATTTTGTTAGCGACTGCGTGGTACTGCGGATGCTGCAAGGCAGATCATACGGCAGCCGCGTAGAACTAGGAGAACGGCTAGGCCCACGTGCACAGTGCGTAACAGCGATGTTTGATTCTGCACAACGAATCGCATGTCGCTACAAAAGTCGTCTTGACCAGTGAGCAGGAATCGCGTTAGGGCGCGGGCAATAAAAAACGGACGCATAAGCGTCCGTTTCGGGGTGAGGCGGGCAGGGCGGTCAGCCGGTGGTTTCGGGCTCCGGGCCGTCCTCGGGCGGCACCTGGGAGGCCAGCACCTTGTCGATACGCTTGCCGTCCATGTCGATGATCTCGAACTTCCAGTCGCCCCATTGCACGCTGTCGGTGGTCTGCGGCAGGCGGCCGAGCAGCAAGAGCAGCATGCCGGACAGCGTGTGGTAGCGCTCCTTGTCTTCCTCGGGCACGGCGCGCAGGCCCAGGCGGTCCTTGAATTCTGGCACCGGGATCATGCCGTCCAGCAGCCACGAGCCATCGTCGCGCTGCACGGCCCACTCGCCACCTGCCTCATCGGGCTTGAACTCGCCGGTAATCGCCTCGATCAGGTCCTGCAGCGTGACCAGACCCAGCACCTCGCCGTATTCGTCGATCACGAAGGCGATCTGGCCGCCGGAGGCACGGAAGTTCTCGAGCAGCTCCATGCCGGTGACGCTTTCCGGCACGAACACGGCCGGCTGGAGCACCGCGGTCAGTTCGGCACGCTCGCCACGGAGGCGGCGGGCCAGCAACTGACGCGCGCTGACCACGCCCAGAATGTCGTGCATGCCACCCCGCACCACGGGGAAGCGCGAGTGGTCCGATTCCTCGATCCGGCGCAGGTTCTCTTCTTCGGAGAGGCCGGCGTCCAGGTAGACCACATCGCCGCGCGGCACCATCAGCGAGGCCAGTTGGCGATCATCGAGCCGGAACACGTTGCGCACCATCGTGTGCTCGTGACGTTCGATGACGCCTGCCTCCGAGCCTTCCACCAGCAGCGCGTGGATTTCTTCCTCGGTCACGGCCGGGCCGCGATCGGTCTTGACGCCGAGCAGCCGCAGCACGAGGCGCGTGGAGCCGCCCAGCAGCTTGACGAATGGTGTGGACGCCGTGGCGAGGAACGAGATCGGGCGCGCCACCGCGCGCGCGATGGCCTCGGGCGCCAACTGGCCGAGCCGCTTCGGCACCAGTTCGCCAAGGACGATCGAGAAATAGGTCAGGCCGGCCACCACGATGGCCGTGGCGGTATAGCCGGCGGTCGTCGGCGACAGGCCCAGGCCCGCGAGCCATTCGCCGAGCGGCGCCGCCAGCGTGGATTCCCCGACCACGCCGTTCAGCACGCCGATGGAAGTAATGCCGATCTGGACGGTGGACAGGAACCGCGTGGGGTCCTCTCCGAGCTTGACGGCCTCTATCGCGCCACGGTCGCCGTTCTCGATCTGCCGCTGCAACCGGGCCTTGCGGGCCGTGACGAGTGCGATCTCGGACATGGCGAACAGGCCGTTAACCAGAATGAGCGCCAGTAATATGGCTATTTCCATCAGGGTGCGCGCCCTATGCGCGCGGGAATTGAAAAGTCAAAGCATACCATCGGCATGTGACCGGACCACTGCGCGGTGGCGCACACGTCACAAGAAAATGGCCCGTCCGGTGGACGGTCTTGCACGGCAGCGCAAGCACGGATCATGCCGTCAGCGGCTGGATGTCCCGCTCGATCTTCTCGCCGGCCTTCTCCTGGGCGATGCGCAGGTCGTACGCCGCCTGGAGATTGGCCCAGAACTGTGGCGTCGTGCCGAAATACCGCGCGAGCCGCAACGCGGTTTCGGGCGAGATGGCGCGGCGCCCGCGCACGACGTCGTTGATGCGCGGCGCGGGCACGCGCAGGGCAATCGCCAGCGCATTGGCCGAGAGCCCGTGCGGGGCCATGAAGTCCTGGCGCAGGATCTCGCCCGGGTGCACCGGCGCGAGGGGCTCGCCCGTTTCGACGTCCCTGGCATCGAGGCGCGGCAGGTCTTCACGCGTGATGGTCATGCTGGCTCCGGTTGTCGGTGATAGTCCGCAATGTCGACGTCCCATGCTTCGCCGTTCTGAAAACGGAAGCAGATGCGCCACTGGTTGTGAATCTGGATGCTCCATTGGCCCCGCCGCGCGCCACGCAGGGGTTCCAGCCGGTTCGCCGGCGGGGCCTGCATGTCGACCAGCGATGCCGCCGCGTCCAGCAGCCCGAGTTTCCTGAACGCCGTGGCCTGAATATGCCGTGGCAGGGTGTTGACGTACCGGCCGCAGAACAGGGCCGCCGTGGCTTTATTGGCGAACGTCCGGATCATGGATGTCGATGGTATAACGTATTGCATTAAATGGCCAGCATCAAGGATGAGGGTGAACCGTCATCCTAGAAAGCCGCGCGCCATTGCGACATGGGACGAATCTGAAACCTGTGAATCACGATGATTACCTGCAAGGGAATCGTCACGCTTCCCGGCCCATGCTGTAATACCCGCCATGGAATCCCTCACGCCCGGCTCCGAAGCCGCTCTCGATTTCCCCGCCCTGCTGCGCTACTGGCGCGGCAAGCGCGGTTACAGCCAGCTCGCGCTGTCGCTCGCGGCCGGTGTATCGCAGCGCCATATCAGTTTTCTGGAGTCGGGCCGGGCGCGGCCCAGTCGCGAGATGGTGCTGGCGCTGGCAGACCGCCTCGCCGTGCCGCTGCGGCAGCGGAACCGCTTGCTGCTGGCGAGCGGCTTCGCGCCGGCCTATAGCGAACACGCGCTGGCGGCGCCGCCCTTGCACATGGTGCGGCAGGCCATTGCGCTGATCCTGAGCAAGCAGGAGCCCTATCCCGCCGTGGTGCTGGACCGGTTCTGGAATCTGGTGGACGCCAACACCGCGTACCGGCGCATGTTCGGCACGCTGCTGGCGGGGCGCCGGCCCGCTTCGCTCGATGAGGACGGCCGGCGCATCAACCTGATGCTGACCGTGTTCGACCCGGACGGCCTCTGGCCGATGATCGAGAACGCGCAGCAGGTGGGCCGCTACCTCGTGCGCCGGGTCTGGCAGGCGTTGCAGGCGCAGGCGCACGATGAGGTGGCGCGTGAGATGTTTCGCCGCATCGCCGCATGGCATCCAGACATGGTGGGGCCCGGCGGCGAGCTGCTGGCGGATGAGGATGACCCCGAGGCGGACGGCGCGCCGCCGCCGGTCTTGCCCGTGATCGTCCAGGCTGGACGGTTCCGCGCGTCGCTGTTCTCCACCCTGACCACGCTGGGCATTCCGCAGGACGTCACGCTGGAAGAGTTGCGCATCGAGTGCTTCTTCCCGGCCGACGAGGCCACCCGCGACCTGTTTGAGTCCCTGGCCGGCACTCCCGCGCCCGAGCGCGCGCTCGAGTCGTAGTTCAGCCAGAATCGCACGCTCGTGCTAACATCGCCGGGCCGTTGTGGCAGTGCGGAAAACGCCTGCCGCCACGGCGTCGTTACGTCTTCAGGGCGGGGTGAAAGTCCCCACCGGCGGTATGTTGCCAGCGTCGTGCATCGATGACGCGAGGCAGCGAGCCCGCGAGCGCCCGCATTCCCGTGCGGGGTCAGCAGACCTGGTGAGAGGCCAGGGCCGACGGTCAGAGTCCGGATGAAAGAAGATGGGCGAAAATCCGCAAGCCGGCCTTGCGCGCGTGGACACGTCCGCCCGCGCCGCGGAGCGTCGTCGTATTTTTGCGGGTTTTCGCTGATCCACCCTGAAACGCCCACTGATCCCTATATATGGAGCGTTTCAATGCTGCACCACACCGAAGTCAATCTCCCGAACGTTAATTCTGGCGCCAACCTTGCCATCGCCGATGCCGATCCGCGCCCGCTGGCCGAGCGCATCGCGCACGCGCTCGAGGCCATGCGTGAGGGCCGTCCCGTCGTGCTGCTCGATGACGACGACCGCGAGAACGAGGCGGACCTGATCCTGTCCGCCGAGCGCCTGACTACGGCCAATATGGCGATGATGATCCGCGAATGCAGCGGCATCGTCTGCCTGTGCCTGACCGAGACCAAGGTCCGCGAACTCGGCCTGCGCCCGATGGTGGAGAACAACCTCAGCCAGTACGGCACCGCCTTCACCGTCTCCATCGAGGCGCGCGAGGGCGTGACCACTGGCGTGAGCGCCGCCGACCGCATCACCACCATCCGCGCGGCCATTGCCGAGGATGCCGGCACGGACGCCGTGGTCAGCCCCGGCCACGTGTTCCCGCTCGTGGCCCGCGACGGCGGCGTGCTGGTGCGGCGCGGCCATACCGAAGGTTCGGTGGACCTCGCGCGGATGGCGGGACTGTCGCCGGCGGCGGTGCTCTGCGAGCTGATGAATCCGGACGGCACCATGGCGCGCCGCCCCGAGGCGCTGGCGTTTGCCGAGATGTACCAGTTGCCGGTGCTGACCATCGAAGACCTCGCCGCCTGGCGTGAAATCAACGGCTGAGGGAGCCCGGAAGGGCGCCTCAGGCGCCTTCGGCCCGGCGCGATGACGCAATCTGATGCAGTTTCATCGCGCCAAACGGGCGAATAGGCAGCCTCGCTGTGCGACAATGCGGGCTGCTTTTTTCCCGTCATGACGAGGGCTTCCCGATGTCTGTTCGCGCGTTCCTCCCGCATTTTTCGCGATTTCCCCGATTTCTCGCACGCCTGACCGTCCTGGCCGGCGCGTGCTTCTGCCTGACCGCCCACGCCGGCGGGCAGGCCGATCCCGCCCCGCCGGACCCCCAACGCTGGGTGCCGATGGTGGGCGCCACCGGCATGACCTCCTACTTCGATCAGACCGCCGTGCGCCGTCGCGGCCCCGAGGTGGGCGTCGTGCTGATGCATAACGCCCCAACGGGCGGCGTGATCCGCACCGCCAGCGGCGACGCCATTCGCTCGTCGCTGAAGCGGATGGTGCTGAATTGCGCCACGTCGATGTTCGCGGTGGTGGAGCAGACCCTCTACAGCAAGCGCTACGCGCGCGGCGAATCGCTATATACGATCCGCGCCCCGCAGACGGGCATGCCCCAGCCGATTGCCTCCGGCACCCTCGCCGGGGAGCTGATGAGCCGGCTCTGCCGCTGAGGCCAACCGCCACGGGCTAAGGCCGCTCGTCAATAGCGGTCCCGTTTTCCGCCGCGACACGCTATGCTTCGCCTCACGTCCACACGAGGGGGCAGGCATGGCGCACGCATGGCGGCAGGTGGCATGGTTCTGGCTGACGACTATTGGACTGGTCGGCATCTTCTGTGGATGGGTGCACGCGGCGTCAGCGCCGGCCGCACCATCCTCTCCTCCGGCGGCCGCCACGGCCGCAGCCCAGTCCACGCCCGTGGAACTGCGGCTGATGAACCGGCCCGTCGCCACCCTGCGCGGCACCCTGGGCGGCGCCGGCCCCGCCACCCGCGCCGAGCGGGCCGAAACCACGTTCGACAACCTGAGCGAGTCAGAGCTGGGGCTGCCACTGAGCCAGTTGAGCGGCACGCTCGGCGATGTCAGCGGCGTGGCCTTCCGCCTTGGCGACCGCGTGCTCTTCGCCCTGGTCGAGGGCGATCTCGATCCTACCGATGGCCTGACGATCGAAGTGGCAGCCGCCCAGACGCGCGCGCGGCTCCAGGCCGTTATCGACGCCCGCCGGGCCCAGCTCTACTGGCCTAACCTGCTGCGCGGGGCCTTGTTGTCGCTGGGCAGCCTGGCGCTGATGGTCGGGTTGATCTGGGGCATTGGCCGCGCCCGCAGCCGCATGCGCGGCGCACTGCAACACGCGCTGGACGTTCATCTGCAACAGCGCAGCGGCAGCCAGTTCGACTGGACCGGCGCGGTCTACCAGCTCGTCAGCCGCATCGTCCAGATCCTGGCGGTGGGCTCGGTCATCGCGCTGGGCTTCCTCTGGCTCCAGTTCGCGCTCGAGCAGTTTCCGCTGACCGAACCGCTCGGCGACCGCATGGGCGCCTTCTTCCTTGGCCTGCTGCGGCATATCGGCGTGTCGATCGTGGAGTCGATCCCGGGGCTGGTCACGGTGGTGGTCATCCTGCTGATCACCCGCGCGATCCAGCGGCTGGTCGGCAATATCTTTGTCGCCGTGCAAAAGGGGCAGATCACGGTGCCGGGCATGCACCCGGAAACGGCCGGCGCCACGCGGCGGCTGGCCAGCGTGCTGGTCTGGGCGCTCGGGTTCACCTTCGCCTATCCCTATATCCCCGGCTCCCAGAGCGACGTGTTCAAGGGCCTGTCCGTGCTGATCGGCTTCATGATCACGCTGGGCTCGGCCAATATCGTCAACCAGATCATGAGCGGGATGGTGGTGGTCTATTCGCGCGCGCTGCGCCGGGGGGACATGGTCAGCATTGGCGATACGGTGGGCACGGTGATCGGGCTGGACGCGCTGTCGGTCAAGGTCGTCAACCTGCGCAACGAGGAGGTGACGCTGCCGAACGCAGTGGTGGTGGGCAGCGCCATCCACAACTTCTCGCGCCATGGCGCCACGCGCGACCCTGGCACCGCCGAGCAGGGCGCGATGGTGTCCACTTCGGTCACCATCGGCTATGACACGCCGTGGCGGCAGGTCCACGCAATGCTGCTGGAAGCCGCCGCCCACGCCACCCACGTGGTGGCGGCGCCCACGCCGTTCGTGCTCCAGCGCGGGCTATCGGATTTCTACGTCGAATATGAGCTGTTCACGGCGATCGACAATCCGCGCAATCGCTTTTTTGCGCTGTCGGCACTGCACGCGGCCATCCAGGATGTGTTCAACACCCACGGCGTGCAGATCATGTCGCCCCATTTCATCGACCAGCCGGGCCAGAGCGTGGTGGTACCGCAGGCCCGCTGGTTCGAGGCGCCGGGCCATGCCGAGGTGGACCCGGCCGCGCACCCGCATCGCCGGGCCACGCGGCCGTGAGTGCAACCTCGGCCAGCTTCGGACTTACTCCGCCACGTGGCGGGCCTTCCAGGCGCCGTTGGACTGCTTGCAGAACCAGCCCGACCACGCTTCGGTGGCGCTGCCGCGCTGCAGTTCGGACTTCAGGCGCCGGCACTTTTGGCCCTTGTCTTCCTTGGTGGTGACGGGCGTGATGGTGCCGAGGATGGCGGCGCGCTTGCCGGCGCCCGGGTAGTTCCAGGTCACGCTTTCGTTGTCGGGGCCGCCGTCGAGGATCTTGCGCACGGTCTGTTGCAGCGAGGCGGCTTCCTTCTGGTTCAGCGTGCCGATGATGCTGCCGGACAGGTAGTTGTCGAAATAGGCGAGGGCGGGCTGGGCGGTGCCAAGCAGCAGGGCGCAGCCAAGGCTGGCGGCAAGCGCCAGTCGAAGATGGGAACGGCGAAGGGTACCCCGGGCGTGCATGACGATTCCTCGTGAGAATGGATGACGTGGCGATTGTAAGCGCGCCCACGCCGCTTGGGGGCATCGCGATGCTTCCCGAGACACTTGGCGCCCCGGTGCGGCGCAGCATCGCCTCCGCCGCAGTGCGGTTTGACACCGTGCCGCCGCTGACCTAGCGTGGATTGCCATGTGTCCGCGCAGCCATCCGGGCGCGGCACGGTCATGGGCCGGACGCTGGGGCGAACCCTGCCCATATGCCGGAAACGCTTGTCCCAAGCGGCTTTGGAGCTACCGCTTGAACATTTTGTTGCAAACGTTGCGCCAGCGAAACGTGACTTTTAAGTCTCGAATTGTTATGGTTTCGCATCGCAATGCAACAAATCCGTTACGGACCGGTCGATACCGATCCCGACTGAATCGGATCCGACGCCTGGTCCGTCTCTTGCTCTGGAGACCTGCGGCCGACAGTCGGACGCACGCTGAAACGTCTGTTGAACACTTTCGATCCGCGCCGACGTGCCGGGTCGCCATCCATCCATTTTCCGGCCTTCATGACCGCAACCACCTCGCCGTTCCGCCCCATCCACGCCCCGACCGATGCGCCCGCGCGCCGCTTATCCGGGATGCTGGGAGGGCTGGGACGCTGGCTGGGGGGCGGGGTGCTGGCCGTGGCGGCGCTGTCCGCGCATGCGTTCGACTTCGAGACCGTGGCCGCCAAGGCGCGCCAGCTCTCGGGCGCGCCCTACAAGCCGGCGCCGCAGAACCTGCCCGCCGAGCTGAAGGACCTGAGCTACGAGCGCTATCGCGAGATCGAATACAAGCCGGAGCGCTTTGCCTGGCGCGGCGCGCGACTGCCGTTCGAGATTTCGTTCTACCACGAGGGCATGGTGTTCGATCAGCCCGTGCGCATCAACGAGGTGGTGGGCAACAGCGTGCGCGAGTTCCGCTTCGACCCGGGCGCGTTCAACTACGGCTCGCACAAGGTGGATGCGGCCAAGCTCAAGGGACTCGGCTTTGCCGGCTTCCGCCTGCTATACCCGCTGAACCAGGGCAAGCGCAAGGATGAACTGGCCTCGTTCCTGGGCGCCAGCTACTTCCGCGCGCTGGGCAAGGACCAGTGGTATGGCCTGTCGGCCCGCGGGCTGGCTGTGGACACGGCACTGAATTCGGGCGAGGAATTTCCGCGTTTCGTCGAATACTGGATCGAGCGGCCGTCCGCCAACGACAAGCAGGTGACGATCTACGCGCTGATGGATTCGCGCCGCATGAGCGGGGCGTACCGCTTCGTGATCAAGCCGGGCAACGAGACGGTGATGGAAGTGAAGTCGCGCCTGTTCCTGCGCGAAAACGTGACCAAGCTCGGTCTGGCCCCGCTGACCAGCATGTACCTGTATGGCGAAAACCAGCCGTCCGCCAATGCGGACTTCCGACCCGAGGTGCATGACTCGGACGGCCTGTCCGTGCAACTGGGTACCGGGGAGTGGGTCTGGCGCCCGCTGGTCAATCCCAAGCGGCTGCTGGTGACGTCGTTCGCGGCGACCAACCCGCAGGGCTACGGCCTGATGCAGCGCGACCGCACGTTCGACAATTACCAGGAGCTGGGCGCGTGGTACGAGCGCCGGCCAAGCGGCTGGGTGGAGCCCAAGGGCAACTGGGGCTCGGGCCGTGTGGAGCTGGTGCAGATTCCGACGCCGGACGAGACCAACGACAACATCGTGGCCTTCTGGGTGCCGGACAACCCGCCCAAGCCCAAGCAGGCCTTCGACTATGAATACCGCCTGAAATGGCAGAAGGATGGCGAGAACCTGCCGCCGCTGTCGTGGGTCACGCAGACCCGGCGCGGCCAGGGGCTGACCCGCAAGCAGGACGACACGAGTTTCTCGCTGACCGTGGATTTCGAAGGCCCGGCCTTCAAGAAGCTGGCCGAGGATGCGCGGCTGGACCCCGTGATCTCGGCGGACGCCAACGGCGAACTGCTGAAGACCTCGGTCCGCCGCAACGAAGCCACGGGCGGCTGGCGCATGACGCTGTTCATGCGCCGCAAGGACGAGACAAAGCCGGTTGAGTTGCGCGGCTATCTTCGCAACGGCAATACAACCCTATCCGAGACATGGAGCTACATCATTCCCCCCGGCTAAAGCATCGCCCGGCCCAGGCGGCAGCATGCGAGCGCTATGTCGACCGCCTGCCTGCCTCGCCCGAGCTGCGCAGCGAACTGCTGGCCGACACCCCCATGCCGCCGGTGACCTCCGTGCCCGCCGAGGGCATCGAGGTGCCTTCCGCAATGATCGAACTGCAGACCCGCCTGGCCCGCCGCGACCCCAAGGAGCGCGAGGGCGATGAGGCCGCTGTCACCGCCACGCCCGGCGGTCCGACCTACGCCTCGGTGCCGCGCCGCCTGACGATGGCCTACGGCAATCCGCAGGTGGACGGCGAGCCGCTGCTGCAGCGCCGCGACGATGGCACCGTGCGCGTGGATACCGGGCCGAAGCCCGAGCGCGCGTCGATGGTGCCGCGCCAGTGGCCACCCCATGTGGTGAGCGGCTGGCTGCGCAATACCTGGCGCAAGATGATGGGCCGCCCGCCCGTGCCCGAGACCTGGGACACCCTGCACGATGGCCCCGACGCCGAGGGCAAGTGGCATCCCGCCGGCTCGCATCGCCGCTGGTTCCTGCTGGGGCTGGTGGTTGCCCAGACCACGGTGGCCACGTACTTCATGGCCAAGGTGCTGCCGTACCACGGCGCCGATCCGCTCGAAGTGGCCATCCTGGCCCTGTTCGCGATCCTGTTCTCGTGGGTGTCCGCCGGGTTCTGGACGGCGATGATGGGCTTCCTGGTGCTGGCCAAGGGCGGCGACCGCCATCTGATCTCGCGCAGCGCCGCGCCGGACGCGCCAATCGATCCATCCGCCCGCACGGCGGTGATCATGCCGATTGCCAACGAGGACGTGACACGCGTCTTCGCCGGGCTGCGGGCGACGTATGAGTCGCTCGAACGTTCGGGCGACCTCGCCCACTTCGATTTCTTCGTCCTCTCTGACAGCGGCAACCCCGACCTGCGCACCGCCGAGCACGATGCCTGGATGGAAATCTGCCGCGCCGTGGGCGGCTTCGGCCGTATCTTCTACCGCTGGCGCCGCCATCGCGTGAAGCGCAAGACCGGCAACGTGGCCGACTTCTGCCGCCGCTGGGGCAGCAAGTATCGCTACATGATCGTGCTCGACGCCGACAGCGTGATGAGCGGCGAATGCCTGGGCACGCTGACGCGCCTGATGGAAGCCAACCCCGGCGCCGGGATCATCCAGACCGCGCCGCTGGCGGTGGGACGGGACACGCTCTATGCGCGGGTGCAGCAATTCTCGACGCGCGTCTACGGCCCGCTGTTCACGGCCGGCCTGCATTACTGGCAGCTCGGTGAGTCCCACTACTGGGGCCACAACGCGATCATCCGCATCAAGCCGTTCATGGAGCATTGCGCGCTGGCGCCGTTGCCGGGCAAGGGGCCGCTGTCGGGCGAGATCCTGTCGCACGACTTCGTCGAAGCCGCGCTGATGCGCCGGGCAGGGTGGGGCGTGTGGATTGCCTATGACCTGCCGGGCTCGTTCGAGGAACTGCCGCCGAACCTGCTGGATGAGGTGAAGCGCGACCGCCGCTGGTGCCAGGGCAACCTGATGAACTTCCGGCTCTGGATGAAGCAGGGTTTCCACATGGTGCACCGCGCCGTGTTCCTGACCGGGATCATGGCCTACCTGTCGGCGCCGCTCTGGTTCCTGTTCCTGCTGCTGTCCACCGCCGCGCTGGCCAAGCACGCGCTGGTGCCGCCCGAGTACTTCACGCAGCAATACCAGCTGTTCCCGACCTGGCCCGAGTGGCACCCGGAGAAGGCGCTCGCGCTGTTCTCGGCCACGGCCACGCTGCTGTTCCTGCCGAAGCTGGCCAGCGTGATCCTGCTGCTCAAGGACGCGCGGCAGTACGGCGGCCCGGTGCGGCTCATCGTCAGCATGCTGCTGGAAATGCTGATGTCGGCGCTGCTGGCACCCACGCGGATGCTGTTCCACACCAAGTTCGTGGTCGCGGCGTACAGCGGCTGGGGCATTTCGTGGAAGTCGCCCCCGCGCGAGGATGCCGAGACCTCCTGGGGTGAGGCGTTCCGCCGCCACGGCTGGCACACGGTGCTGGGCCTGGTCTGGGGCGCGGGCGTGTACTGGCTGAGCCCGGGCTTCATCTGGTGGCTGCTGCCGATTGTCGGTTCGCTGGCGCTCTCGATTCCGCTGTCGGTGCTGCTCTCGCGCGTGACGCTGGGCCGGGCCATGCGCCGCGCCGGGCTGTTCGTGATTCCCGAGGAAGCCAATGTGCCGCGCGAGATCGTGGAAACCCAGCAGCACGTGGAGGCGGCACAGGACGTGCCGGGCTTCGTCGACGCCGTGGTGGACCCGGTGACCAATGCGCTGATGTGCGCCACGGCCACCGCCCGCAAGGTGCAGCCCACGCCCACGCGCCTGCAGCATGGCACGCTGGTGCAGCATGCGCTGACGCATGGTCCGCAATCGCTGTCGGCGGCGCAGAAGCATGTGCTGCTCGGCGATCCGTTCGCACTCTCCAAGCTGCACGAACTGGTCTGGGGCTCGCCCCTGGCCGATGCAGCGTGGAAGGAGACGCGCGTGCTGATGCGCCGCGCCGCCAACGTGCTGCCGCTGCGGCCGCGCGCGGCCTGATCGACGACTCAAGCCGCGCGCAAAGTCAAAACGGCAGGTCAGCCTAGGGAAGGCTGACCTGCCGTTTTTTTCATCCTGTCGTTTTAAACCGTTGTATCGGGGGAGGGGTGGGTCTTATCTCAGGGCCGACACGCAGATCGGCGCATTGATATAGACATCGCCCACGCGGCGCTCGCCGCGGTCCTTGCGGGTCATGTAGCGGAACATCATGCTGACGCCAAGCTTGGTCAGAATTTCCACGTCGCGGTTGGCGCAGATGTTACGTTGCAGCGGCGCGGCGTAGTTGACCTCGAAGCTGGCCAGGTCAAGCATCGGCCCGCGATAGTTGGTCAACTCCAGCTGGAAGAGCACATGCTTGCCCGGCACCGACTGGCAGCGGCGCAGGCGCGTCTCGCCATCGATCTCGATCGGCAGGGCATCGTTGAGCTGGCGGCAGGCGCGGGCCAGCACGCCGTCGGGGCGGCTGGTGTTGCGGAGCAGTTCGGGAACGCCGGCGCCGCCGGTGTTCTGCCCGGTGGCGGCACCCTTGAGCATGCGCGACAACGCGTCGGCTTCATCCACCACAGGCACGGGAGCGGGTGCCGGCGCGGAAGCCGTGACCGGCGCCCTGACCGGCGCGGCCCACGCGGGCAACGGCGGCAGGGTTGCCAGGGCAACCAGGCTCAGCGAAACAATAATCGGCGTTTGTCGTATGGTCATGCGGGCTAGCGTTGCCGGGGACGGCTCCCGTGACCCGTCTCCCGCTGTGCGTCCGACTACGCGGTCGGCGCAACATCCGTGCCGACAGGCAGGCATTGTACCCTCCACCCCCGTGCATGCGAAAGCCACGCCACACCGAAAGCACGCTTTGTAACCTGTGCAACAATTGCGCCTTGTCTTCGGAACCGTTTCATGACTGCCAGCCCTCGCGCCTCCACATCTGCTCCACGTTTTCCCCTCTGGCTGTTGATCTGCGCGTCGCTGACCGCGTTGGCGCCCCTGTCCATCGACATGTATCTGCCGAGCTTTCCGGCGCTCGCGGCAGACCTCCACACCGAGATCGGGCAGGTGCAACTGACGCTGGGCACCTTCCTGGTCGGGCTGGCGATCGGGCAGGCGTTCTACGGTCCGATCAGCGACCGCTACGGCCGCAAGGCCCCCCTCTATATAGGACTGACGCTGTACGGCGCCGCCGCTGCCGGCTGCGCGCTGGCCGGTAGCGTGGAGTCCCTGATGCTGTGGCGCTTCCTGGAGGCGCTTGGCGGCTGCACCGGCCTGGTGGTGTCGCGCGCCGTGATCCGGGACCGGCTCGAGGCCAAGGATTCGGCGCGGGCGTTTTCTTCCTTGATGCTGGTGATGGGCCTGGCGCCGATCCTCGCGCCGCTGATCGGCGGGGCCGTCCTCTCTGCCCTGGGCTGGCGCGCGATTTTCTGGATCCATTGTGGCGCGGCCGTGCTGATCCTTTGGTTCGTTCACGCACGGATGGAGGAGTCGCTCGATCCGGCGCACCGCCGCACGCTGCACCCGGGCACCGTCTTGCGCAACTACTGGGAGCTGCTGCGCGACCGCGAATTCCTGGGCTACTCGCTGGCGGCCGGCTGCGTGCAGGCAGGCATGTTCGCCTATATCGCCGGTTCGCCGTTCGTGCTGATCGAGTTGCATGGCATCGACCCCTCGCACTATGGCTTCGTGTTCGGGGCGAACGCGTTCGGGCTGATCGCGATGTCCCAGATCAATACGCGCCTGGTGCGTGCGCGCTCGCTCGACGCCGTGCTGGGCATGGCCCTGTACGCGCCGCTGCTGGCCGGCCTGATGCTGGCCGTCGCGGCGCTGGCGGGCATGGCCGTGCTGCCGGTGCTGCTGGTCGGCTTCTTCGTCTTTCTGGCGGGTATGGGGTGCATCACGCCGAATGCGTCGGCGCTGGCGTTGGCGCACCAGAGCCATCGCGCGGGCACCGCGTCCGCGCTGATGGGCACGCTGCAGTTCGGATTTGGCACGCTGGCTGGCGCCGCCGTCAGCGTATGGCACGACGGTACCGCGCTGCCACTGGCCGTGGTGATGGCGGTGTGCGGCTGCAGCGCGGTCCTGCTGCGGCGCTACGGGCGGGCCGGCGCGGCCGTGCCCGCCTGATCAGGCGGCCTGGTTGGCGGGCGTCGCCGGCGCCATCGGCATGGCCGGCGCGGGCTGCATGACCACCATCTGCGCCGGCATCGGGGCGGCAAATCCGGCTTGGCCAAAACTCTCGCGAATCACGCGGTTGGTATCGAAATAGACCTGCCAGTAGTGATCGTTATGGCAGTACGGCCGCACGGCGAGCACCGGGCCGACCAGCGTGAACTCGAGGATCTCCACGTCGACAGGCGGTTCGGCCAGTACGTTGGGAATCGCGCCGATGCGCTCCTTGAGCAGTGCCACGGCGGCCATCGCGTCAGTCGAGCCGGCCAGCTGCGCCTTCAGTTCCACGCGCCGGTAGGCATTGGCGGTGAAATTCTGGATGGTGTCCGAGAAGATCTTGTTGTTGCCGACTACGGTCAGCACGTTGTCCGGCGTGTCGAGCGTGGTGGCGAACAGGCCGATCTCCCTGACTGTGCCGGTCACGCCGCCGATGGTCACGAAATCGCCCACCTTGAACGGCCGCAGCACCACGAGGAAGGCGCCGGCCGCGAAATTCGCCATCAGCCCCGACCACGCCATGCCGATGGCCACGCCAGCCGCCGCAATCAGCGCCGCGAAGGTGGTGGTCTGGATGCCGAAGTAGCCGAGGATACCGATCACCAGCACCACGTTGAGGGTGACGGTGACGATGGAGCCGACGTAGCGCAGCAGCGTGGGGTCCACCTTCTGCCGGGCCAGCGAGTTCTGGACCAGCCGGACGACGAAATGGATCAGCCAGCGGCCGATCACCCAGAAGGCCAGCGCGGCCAGGATCTTGACGCCGAACACGGTGGCGTAACCGACGATCAACTCGCGAAAGCTCTGCAACGAAGAGGTATCCATGGGGCATGCTCCTGTTAGGCAAGGGCATTATTGGCCTCGTCGCGGGCAAGTTCAAGTTAATAATTTCGCGAAAATCCGCCGTTCGATATGCGCAAATAACAAAGCGGCCGGAACGCTGTCCGGCCGCTTTCTCCCAGTCCCAACAAGGGTGGATTACCAGTTGGTCTCGCGCTCCGGGGTGGCCGAAATGCGGTGCAGGGTCAGGTCCGCGCCATTGAACTCGGCTTCGGCATCCAGTCGTATTCCGACGAATTTCTTCAGTGCACCGTAGACTACCGTGCCGCCCACCAGCGCGATGACGATGCCGAGCGCCGTGCCGATCAGCTGCGCGACCAGCGACACCCCGCCCATGCCGCCGAGCGCATGGGTGCCGAAGATGCCCGCCGCGATGCCGCCCCAGGCGCCGCACAAGCCGTGCAGCGGCCAGACGCCCAGCACGTCATCGATATGCCACTTGTTCTGGGCCAGCGTAAACAAATAGACGAACAGCACGCCGGCCACCGCGCCGGTGATCAGCGCGCCGAGCGGATGCATGAGGTCCGAGCCGGCGCACACGGCCACCAGCCCGGCCAGCGGGCCGTTGTAGGCGAAGCCGGGGTCGTTGCGGCCGGCCCACCACGCCGCCAGCGTGCCGCCGGCCATCGCCATCAGCGAATTGATGGCCACCAGGCCGCTGATCTTGTCCACGGTCTGGGCGCTCATCACATTGAAGCCGAACCAGCCCACCGCCAGCACCCAGGCGCCGAGCGCCAGGAAGGGGATGTTCGAGGGCGGATGCGCGCTGATGCGGCCGTCCTTCGAGTACCGGCCGCGCCGGGCGCCCAGCAGCAACACGGCGGGCAGGGCGATCCAGCCGCCCACGGCATGCACGACGACCGAGCCTGCGAAATCGTGAAACGGCGAGCCTGCAACCGAGGCGATCCAGTCCTGGATGCCGAAGCGGTTGTTCCAGGCGATACCTTCGAAGAACGGGTAGACAAAACCTACCAGGATGAATGTGGCGACCAGTTGCGGATTGAATCGCGAGCGCTCCGCAATGCCTCCCGAAATAATCGCCGGAATGGCCGCCGCAAATGTGGCGAGGAAGAAGAATTTCACCAGTTCATATCCGCTCTTTTGTGCCAGGACTTCGGCACCGGACATGAATTGCACCCCGTACGCCACCGTATAACCGACAAAAAAGTAAGCAATCGTGGAAACGGCAAAATCAACAAGGATTTTCACCAGTGCATTCACCTGGTTTTTCTTGCGCACCGTGCCGAGTTCCAGGAATGCAAATCCCGCGTGCATGGCGAGTACCAGGATGGCGCCGAGCAGGATGAACATCGCATCGGCGCCCGTTTTCCAGTTTTCCATTGCTACCTCAATGCTCAAAATGGGAGCACGAGTATGCAAAATCCGTTCCAGACAGCGATGCAAAATGGGGAAAATAGCGCCGAGGCGGTGCGTGGCGCACTGGTGTGGCGTTTCCGGGCGAGTTGTCGGATCAACTATTGCGCGCAGCGGCTGCGCCGCCGTACGAGCCACGCCTCATTATGGATCGCCATGCGCCAAAAGCGGGCGTATAGCGCGCGCGGTGCGATCCAGAATGGTGCGTCCTCGCCCGGGGGGAGGCCGACGAAGCGCGGCCCCGTGCATGTGCGCCGCACGATACGTGTCGGGCTGAAAAAGTGACGATTCCATTTGGGGAAAAGAGGGGTAAAACCCCCGCTAAGTCTTGCCAGAGAACGTTTTCCGGCCGTTTTCGTTGCTTCGGTGCCACTGGGGATTGCCCAAGGCGCAAAGGGCAGATTAGACTGCGCCGATCGGTAATTTGCCGGCAGGCAGATGTCCGGTGACGACGACCAACAAGGGAAATCTAGCCATGAATAAAGGTGAACTGGTATCGGCCATCGCCGCGGAAGCAGAACTCAGCAACGCCGCCGCCGAGCGCGCGCTGAACGCCGCGCTGGACAGTATCAAAAAGGCAGTGGCCAAGGGGGACTCGGTCACCCTGGTGGGGTTTGGTAGCTTCAGCTCGGGCAAGCGTGCTGCCCGTACCGGCCGCAATCCGCGCACCGGCGAAACGATCAAGATCCCGGCCGCCAAGACGGTGAAGTTCTCCGCCGGCCAGGGTTTCAAGGACGCCGTGAACAAGAAGAAGTAAGCAAGTTCGCGTTCTTGAAAGTACGGAAAGCGGCCTTCGGGGCCGCTTTTCTTTTTGGGCCATGATGTCCACGCGCGGATTTGCCCATTGGCGCGCCTCGTCGGGTTACACTGCCCGCGCCTCAGGCTCCATTTCTGGATTTTCTGCGATGAACGATCTGTCCCACCAGCTTTCCATGACCGTGCTGATGACGCCGGACATGGCCAACTTCTCCGGCAACGTGCACGGGGGCACCATCCTGAAGTACCTGGACATGGTGGCCTACGCCTGCGCCAGCCGCTACGCCGGCCGCTATGTGGTCACGCTGTCGGTGGACCAGGTGATGTTCCGCCAGCCGATCCACGTGGGCGAACTCGTCACCTTCCTGTCTGCCGTGAACTACACCGGCCGCAGCTCGATGGAAATCGGCATCAAGGTGGTGACTGAGAATATTCGCAGCAAGGTGGTACGGCATACCAATAGCTGCTACTTCACGATGGTGGCCGTGGACGACAACGGCGCGCCGGCCGAGGTGCCGCCGCTGCAACCGCGTGACGAGGTGGAGCGCCAGCGCTTTGCCGCCGCCCAGCAGCGCCGCGCGCTGCGCCAGGAAATGGAGCGCCGGCACGACGAGATCAAGGGTTCGGCGGACTGACCATGGCGAACATCCGCATCGGAATGATGGCCGTCGCCGGCCTGTGGGCGCTCTCCGGCATCACGCAGGCCGAGGAAATCGGCAGCGTCAGCACGAATTTCCGCGTCACCGGCTCCGACAAGGTGGTGATCGAAGCCTATGACGATCCGCAGGTGGACGGCATCACCTGCTACGTCTCGCGGGCGCGCACGGGCGGCATCAAGGGCTCGCTCGGCATGGCCGAAGACCCGCCGGAAGCGTCGATTGCCTGCCGCCAGGTGGGCCCCATCACCTTCAAGGGCCCGGTCAAGGCGCAGGAAGACGTGTTTTCCGAGCGGATGTCGATCCTGTTCAAGACCCTGCACGTGGTGCGTGCGGTGGACCGCAAGCGCAACACGCTGGTCTATCTGACCTACTCCGACCGCATCGTCAGCGGCAGCCCGCAGAACGCGGTGACGGCGGTACCGGTGCCGGCCGGGACACCGATCCCCGTCAAGTAAGCCTCAGCCCCTCAGCAACCTCAGGCTTCAAACAGCTTGCGCAGATTCGATTTCAGAATCTTCCCATTGGGATTGCGCGGCAGCATCTCCCCGCTGACGATAATCCGCACTGGCACCTTGAACGCCGCCAGCTGCTGCCGCACGAAATCCTGCAACTCCGCTTCCGTGGCAGCCATGCCCGGCTTCAGGCTCACCACCGCACCGGGCTCCTCGCCCAGCGTGCGGTGCGGGATGCCGACCAGCGCCGCATCCATGATGGCCGGATGGGCGTACAGCGCGCTTTCCACCTCGATGCAGTAGATGTTCTCGCCGCCGCGGATCAGCATGTCCTTCATCCGGTCGACGATATAGAGGAAGCCGTCCGCATCCAGCCGGGCGATGTCGCCAGTGTGCAGCCAGCCATCGACGAAGGTCTTGGCCGTCGCCTCGGCCTTGTTCCAGTAGCCGTGCACCACGTTCGCGCCGCGCACCATCAGCTCGCCGGTCTCCCCCAAGGGCAGCGCGCGCCCGAAGCCATCGTCGATCTTCATCTCGCCGATGGGCAGGGCCGGGCCGCTGCTGTCTGGCCGGAACACGTACTCTTCCGCGCTGTGGCTGGTGAAGGTGGCCGAGGTCTCCGTCATGCCCCAGCCAATGCCGGGAGCCGCGTGTGGAAACACTTCCTTGATGCGCCGCACCAGTTCCGGCGAGGCCGGTGCGCCGCCATAGTTCATGTTCTCCAGCGATGACAGATCGAAGTCGCCGCGCCGGGGATGCTCGATGATCTGCCAGGCGATGGTCGGCACGCCGCCGGCCCCCGTGCAGCGTTCGCGCTCGATCAGCGCCATGGCCTGGAGCGTGTCCCAGCGATGCAGCAGCACGATTTTGCCGCCCGTCGCGAGTGCGCCATTGAGCACTGACATGCAGCCCGTGACATGGAAGAACGGTACCGCCAGCAGCGCCGCCTTCTGCGGGGCGTTCGGATCCGGCTCGGGCACCGGCTCGCCGCGCCGCAGCAGGTTGCGCAGCGGGCTGAACTGGGCCGCCACGGCCACGGAGGTGGCGTTGCGGTGCGAGCCCACGGCGCCCTTTGGCTTGCCGGTAGTGCCCGAGGTGTAGAAGATCGTCGCGTCCTCGTCCGGGTCCAGCGGGATGGCCGGCAACGATTGCGAGGGCAGGCCGTTCCAGGCCGACGACGGGCCGATCACCGATTCGAGCGTAGCGATATGGGCGTCGCCCGTGATTTGAGAAAAGTCGCCGCTCTCCGGCAGTCGCGACACATAGACGCGCTCCAGCGCCGGGCAGGCCGGCAGGTGCTCGAGGATGCGGCCGAGCCGCTCGTTATCGACGATGGCGATCCGGCTGCCCGAATCGGCCAGCCCGTATTCGAGTTCGGCGCCCGTCCACCATGCATTGAGCGGCGTGACGATGGCGCCCGCCAGCAGCGCGCCAAAGAACGCCACCGGCCATTCGGGCAGGTTGCGCATGGCCACGGCAACGCGGTCGCCCTTGCGTACGCCGTCCCGGATCAGCTGGTGCGCCAGCGCCGTGGCGGCCAGTGCGAACGCGCGGTAGCTGACGCGCTCGTCCTCATAGACGACGAAGGTCTTCTCGCCCCAGCCGGCGGCCACCAGGAACAGGTCGCGTAGCGTGGGCGGGGCGTTTTTCCAGACAGTCGTGGGAATGCCACGGATCACGCGCGTCTCGGTTTCGAAGGGCGCGCCGGGCGCGGTCAGGCGGGCGTGGGCTTCGGCGAGGGACATCACCGGCCACGCGGCGGTTTGCTGAGGATGTTGCGACATGACTGCCTCCGGGGCTGCATTGCAGGTGGACGTGCAGAAACGCGAAGGGCGGCAGGAGCCGGAGCCACCGCCGCCCGGGAGGGGGTGGGGTCAGATCGTGACGCCGCCGTCCACGACCATCGCCTGGCCGGTCATGAAGGTGCTGGCGGCCGAGGCCAGGAAGCAGGCGGCGCCGGCAATCTCGACCGGCTCGCCGATGCGGCGCAGCGGGGCGCCCTGGGTCGATTGCTTGTAACGCTCGGGATCTTCCCACAGCGCGCGCGCGAAATCGGTCTTGATCAGGCCGGGGGCGATGCAGTTCACGCGCACGTTATGCGGCCCGAACTCCACGGCCAGGTTGCGCGCGAGCTGGAAATCGGCCGCCTTGGAGACGTTGTAGACGCCAATCGTCGGGGAGCCGCGCAGGCCGCCAATCGACGACACGATGATGATTGAGCCCTCGCGGCGTTCGATCATCTGTGGCGCCACCATCTGGATCAGCCAGTGGTTGGAGATGACGTTGTTGTCCAGCACCTTGCGGAACTGGTCGTCCGTCACGCCGCTCATCGGCCCGTAGTACGGGTTCGAGGCGGCGTTGCAGACCAGGACGTCCACCTTGCCGAAGGTGCGGTTGGTCTCGTCCACCAGGTGCTGGAGGTCTTCCTTCGACGAGATATTGGCCGGCACGGCGATGGCGGTACCGGCGCCGTGGCGCGCGTTGATGGCGTCCACCACTTCGGCGCAGGCTTCGGCCTTGCGCGACGAAATGACCACCTTGGCGCCTTGCACGGCCATCTGCTCGGCGATGGCGCGGCCGATGCCGCGCGACGAACCGGTGATGATGGCAACCTTGCCCGACAGATCGAACAATGACATGGTGTCTCCTGAGGATCGCGGCGGTCTTGCCGTCGCTGGATATATGAGGTGCCGGGACATTATGGGGACGCCGCCCCCCTCAGTCCACCCGCAAACCGCCACGCCGGGGGTGGTATCAGCAAACTTTCTGCGGGCAATTCACGCGATGCATGACGCGTGCCGCAGCGTGGAATGCTCTGCCCCTTATATGCCCCTTATGCCTCCTTGTCGGCGGCGAGCACGCGCGGCAGGGTGGCGGCCAGCGCACCGCGCAGCGGCGCGTCCAGGGGGATGCCGAAGCGGTGGATGAGCAGGTCGATGACGGCCTCGGCGTCGTCCAGTTCCTGCTTCTGGACGCTGCCGTCGGCGGCGCGCGCGGCGAACTGGCCGTTGCGAAGCGCCAGGCGCACCCCGTCCACCACCCGCGCCACCATCAGCGTCTGTGTGAACTGGCTGTCTGGATGGGTCGACACGTACCAGTTGCGCGCCACGTAATCGATCTTCGGCTGCGGGGTCAGGTCGAAGCGGTACATCACGCGCCAGTCGTCCGCGCCGGTGCCGTCATCGGACCGGAATTCGAGGTCGTAGGCGTGGAACGCGGTGCTGGCCAACTGCGCCGCCGGCGTGGGCGTCAGCCGGAACGGCACGTCAGGGTCGACCGGCAAGGACAGCGGTAGCGCGCGGTCGAGTGTGGTGCCGCCGAAGCCCACGTCGGCCAGATAGCTCTCGTGGGCCACCTCGACGCGCAGCAGCATGTGGGAGAGCCCGGTGGGCGGATGGTCCGCCGGCAGCCGCCAGCGCACGCGCGCGGCCAGGGGCACCACGGAATACCCGAGCGCCTTGAGCCCGGCGCAGAACAGGGTATTGAGCTCGAAGCAGTAGCCGCCGCGCCCCTGGATGACGAGTTTTTCGAACACGTCCGGCACGTCGATCCGCACGGGTCGGCCCGTGAGCGGATTGAGGTTCTCGAACGGGAGATGGGCGAGCTGGGCTGCGATCAGCGCGTCCAGCGTGGGGAGGTCGGGGCTGGCTGGCGCGGCATCGAGGCCGATCCGCGCCAGCCACGCCGGTAGCTGATCGGGCGAGAGCGGGGAAATTTCATCGACGGGAAGCATGGGGTTCGCTGTCTCCGTGGGGGTCCGATAGCGGCCCGGGTGGCGGTTGGTTTGGCGAGAATGCCAGGCTGCGCCGACGGAATCCGCTTCGTCAGCGGTGGGGTAGACCGAGGCCGGCGCGCCCACTACTATAAGTCCACAACGCCACCGGCACCGATGCCCCACGCATGACAGGGTCATCCTCAGCCGGGCCCTCTCACAGGAGACGCCCCGTGAAAACCCTGATCGAGCATCTGTCGCATTACGCGGCCTATCACCGCGATCGCCGCAACATCGTCACCCATTTCGTCGGCATCCCGATGATCGTGCTGGCCGTGACCACGCTGCTCGGCCGGCCCGCCATGCCGCTCGGCGAGGGGGCGGCGTTCCTCACCCCGGCCATGGTCGTCTACGCGCTCTCGTGCCTGTTCTACCTGCGGCTGTCGTTCGCCTTCGGCCTCGCCATGGCGGTCATTCTGGCCGTATTCCTATGGGTTGGGGCATGGATTGCCGCGCTGCCGACGGCGGCCTGGCTCGCTTCCGGCATCGGCCTGTTCGTGGTGGGATGGATCATCCAGTTCGTCGGGCACTACTACGAGGGGCGCAAGCCGGCGTTCGTCGATGACCTCGTCGGGCTGCTGATCGGCCCGCTCTTCCTGGTGGCGGAGACCGCGTTCGCGATGGGCCTTGCCCGCGAAACGCACGACGCAATGGCCGCGCACGTGCACTGATCGGGTCAGATTCCAGATCTTCGGGCACACGCCGCGCACGCCAAAGTGGGGGGACGTACCCCCTTTACGCGTGCGCAAGGCCCGCTCGCGAGCCCGTTGCTGACGCAAAGCAGCGACAAAACCCGGGGTTTTCACTGGGTTTGACGTGCCTCATGTACGAAAACCCCTTGACTTGCGGTACTTTCCGCTATGATTCAGTGCGTACCGGCACCCGTGATTCGCAACGTGCCACTGCGGTGAGACGCAGCGATACGCGGCGATACGCCGGGACACATTCTTCAACTCACGTATATCGATATGGCGACCAAAGCGAAACCGACCACGAAGACTGCAACCAAGCCCGCTGCCAAGAAGGCACCGGCAACCAAGGCACCCGTGAAGGCTGCCGCCAAGAAGGCCGCTCCGGCCAAGAAGGCTGCTCCCGCCGCTGCTCCGGCTCCGAAGCCGCTGAAGGACACCTTCAACAAGTCGAGCCTGGTCGCTCACCTGGTAGCTCAGACCCAGCTGGAAGCCAAGGCCGTGAAGTCGGTGCTGGCCCATCTGGAAAACACCATCGTCAGCGCGCTGAACAAGAAGGGCGCCGGCGAATTCACGCTGCCGGGCCTGCTGAAGGTGACCGCACAGCAAGTGCCGGCCAAGAAGAAGCGCTTTGGCAAGGACCCGTTCACGGGTGAAGAGCGTTGGTTCCCGGCCAAGCCGGCCAGCGTCAAGGTCAAGGTCCGTCCGCTGAAGAAGCTGAAGGACGCCGCGGCCTGATCGCCACGCATCTTTGGTAGTCCTGAAAACCCCACCCGCTCCGGCGCGTGGGGTTTTTTGTTGCCCGGATGCCCGGGCGGCGAGGGCGGCGAGGGCGGGTCAGTACGCCTTGAAATTGGCTGCCACGCGCTGGCGCAGGAAATCGCCCGCCGAGATGGCTGGGTACAGCCGTGCAGGGCCCTCGATCGTCGCCTCGCGGTTGGCCTGGCAGAAGAACGCCAGGCTGTAGCGCGGGCCCATGTACTCGCCCGGCGCGGGGTTGCGCACGCGGTGGAAGTTGGACGGCAGGCGGTCATCGCTCCAGCGCATCAGCATGTCCCCGATATTGCACGTGATGACGTCTTCGTCCGGGGCGATGGGCGTCCACGCCTGCGCCTCCATCTCCTTGCCCGGACAGACCTGCAGGCCGCCCTGGCCCTGGCGCTGGAACAGCAGCGTCAGGCAGTCGAAATCCGTATGGGCACCGGCACGCCAGAGTTCGAGTTTGTCCTGCGCCTCGGGCGGAATCGCGTAGTAGTGCAGCAGCCGCAGCGTGCTCTGGTAGTCCGGCGCGGCCGGGTCGTGGGCGCGCGTGAAGAATTCCGGATCGAAGCCGAGCTTGTCGGCGAAGCAGGACAGGAGCTTCATGCCCACCTCCCAGCACTGGCGCTCGAAGGCCAGCATGGTGGCCTGGAAGCCGGCCAGCTCCGCCTCAGTGGGCCATAGCGGCGCCATGTGCGGGCGCGTGATCTGGTAGGACTCCTTCTGGTCCGGCGTGCCCGTGGACGGCCGTACCTGCGCGCGGGACTCCCAGCCGGCGTTGTTGGCCTTCTGCAGCGGATACAGGCCCTTCACGGCCTCCGGCAGCGCGAAGAAGCGTTCGGTCATGGCGAAGGCTTCGCGCACGGCGGCGAGGTCGATGCCATGGTTCGCCACCTGGAAGAAGCCGACGTCCACGGCCGCATGCCAGAGTTCGTCGGCGATCTCGGCCTTGCGGCGGGGGTAGTCGGAGAGGTCGATGCGGCGGATCTCGCGCGCGCTGGTCTCGTGGCCTTGCGCGCCCATGCGGGATTCGCGGGCCAGTTCGTGGAGGGAGGCGGTGTCGGTCATGATCGTTCCGGAGTCAGGAAAGGTTGGGTGCGGTCCTGCCTTTCGCGCGATGACTGCCGGGGGATCTGACCTGCGGACGATCTCTTGAGCCCCGGTGCCAGTCGCGCAAGGGCGGGGCACGGACGTCAAGAGCAATTTCCTGCCGCGCACCGGGGGTGGGCGGTTGAACGCTTCTACTCTTCGGGGGGTGAGATTGCAGGTTTCGGGCCAGGGGGATGGCGCCGATTTTGACCCAGTTCCGGGCCGATTTGCGCCGGGGTGGCGCACGCCATGCCGCAGGATGGTGCGGCGCGCCCAAAAAAAAACGCCGGCGCAAAGGCCGGCGTTCAGTTCTTTCCTCCCGCAGCGGGGAGGGCACCACATGACCGCTTACTGCGGTCCCAGCTTGCGGATCAGGGCGTCCAGCTTGCCCATTTCCTCTTCGTTCAGGTCCGTCAGCGGTGCGCGCACCGGGCCGGCATCGTGGCCAACCAGCTTGGCGCCGGCCTTGACGATCGACACCGCGTAGCCGTGCTTGCGGTTACGGATGTCCAGGTACGGCAGGAAGAAGTCGTCGATCAGGCGACCCACGGTAGCGTGGTCGTCCGCCGCGATGGCGCGGTAGAAGTCCATCGCCGTCTTCGGGATGAAGTTGAACACGGCCGACGAGTACACCGGCACGCCCAGCGCCTTGTAGGCAGCGGCGTAGACCTCGGCGGTGGGCAGGCCGCCCAGGTAGGCCAGGCGGTCGCCGAGCTTGCGGCGCACGCGCACCATTGCCTCGATCTCGCCCACGCCGTCCTTGAAGCCGATCAGGTTCGGGCAGCGGTCGACCACGCGTTCCAGCAGGTCGGCGCCGATGCGCGAGTTGGCGCGGTTGTAGACGATCACGCCGCACTTGGTGGCCTTGCAGACCTCTTCAATGTGGTTGGCGATGCCTTCTTCGCTGGCTTCGGTCAGGTAATGCGGCATCAGCAGGATGCCGTGCGCGCCCAGGCGCTCGGCTTCCTTGGCGTATTCGATGGCCACGCGGGTCGGGCCGCCGGCGCCGGCCAGGATGGGTACCTTGCCACGGCAGGTTTCCACCGCGGTGCGGATCACGTTCGAATAGTCCTGCTGCGTCAGCGAGAAGAACTCGCCCGTGCCGCCGGCTGCGAACAGGGCCGAGGCGCCGTACGGGGCCAGCCATTCCAGGCGTTCGATATAGGTCGACGGGCGGAAATTGCCCTGTTCGTCAAAGTCGGTCACGGGGAACGAAAGCAGGCCGTCCGAAATAATCTGCTTGAGTTCTTGCGGTGTAGTCATGTCGCTCATCCTGATCGCCACATGGCGAAAATGGTGTGGTTTGTTAATGGGGCAAGGCCCGTTCGATGACCTCGCACCCAACTGCTGAGTGGATTCGAGATAAGTCATCGTACAACTAACAACTTGACGGTGCAAGGGCTAAGGGCACGACCGAGGGAAAACCCCGGCATTTTTGCCCGCACCGGGGGTGGGCAGACGAGGGGGGCGTCACATCGCCCAGACCTGCCGATCGCCCGCCAGGCCGCAAGGAGATTGAAAGGAAGGCCATCGGGCCCGATGCCCGAAAGCAGGGCGATTTGCACCGTTCAGGGTAAACGCGCACTGTGTCTGACGGAACCGCGTCCCTATAATCGCAGTCGTACGACGACATATCACAAGCCGGTTCCCACGCATTCTGCACCCGGTCCCCGGCTGTGAGGAGACCCCGATGAACGCAAGCCCCACTTCCAGCACCGCCGCCGCGACTTCTGTCGAAGGCGCGCGCCGCACCAACGTCCGCTACTGGATTCTCCTGCTCATCTTCATTGTGACCACGGTCAACTACGCCGACCGGGCCACGCTGTCGATCACCGGCCCCGCGATGCGCGAGGAGTTCGGCTTCAGCGCCGTGCAGATGGGCTATATCTTCTCCGCCTTCAGCTGGGCCTATGTGATGGCGCAGATTCCAGGCGGCTGGCTGCTCGACCGCTTCGGCGCACGCCGCATCTACGCGGCCAGCATCTTCGTCTGGTCGTTCTTCACGCTGCTGCAGGGCTGGCTGGGCGTGTTCGCCACCATCGGCTCGGTCATGACCGTACTGTTCGCGCTGCGCTTTGCCGTGGGCCTGGCCGAATCGCCGGCTTTCCCGGCCAACGCCAAGGTGGTCGCCAGCTGGTTCCCCACCGCCGAGCGTGGCACGGCATCGGCCATCTTCAACGCCGCCCAGTACTTCGCCGCCGTGGTCTTCACGCCGCTGATGGCCTGGGTCGTCCATAGCTGGGGCTGGCACCACGTCTACCTGTGGATGGGCCTGATGGGCATGGCGCTGGCGCTGGTATGGCTCAAGATCATGCGCAGCCCGGCCACGCACCCGGCCGTGAACCGCGCCGAACTCGACTATATCGAGCAGGGCGGCGGGCTGATCCATATGAACGAAGGCGCCGGCCAGGCCAAGGAAAAGGCACCGGCGGGCTGGTTCTACGCCAAGCAACTGCTCTCCAACCGCATGCTGGCTGGCGTGTACCTCGGCCAGTACTGCATCAACGTGCTGACGTACTTCTTCCTGACGTGGTTCCCGGTGTACCTGGTGCAGGCGCGCGGCATGTCGATCCTGAAGGCGGGCTTCGTGGCCTCGCTGCCGGCTATCTGCGGCTTCCTGGGCGGGGTGCTGGGCGGGGTGATCTCCGACAGCCTGCTGCGCAAGGGCTACTCGCTGACCTTCGCGCGCAAGCTGCCCATCGTGGTCGGCATGCTGCTGTCCGTGTCGATGATTGCCTGCAACTACGTGGATGCCGAGTGGCTGGTGGTCGGCATCATGGCGCTGGCCTTCTTCGGCAAGGGCATTGGCGCGCTGGGCTGGGCTGTGGTGGCCGATACGGCGCCCAAGGAGGTCATGGGCCTCGCCGGCAGCATTTTCAACACCTTTGGCAATATCGCCGGCATCGTGACGCCGATCGTGATCGGCTATATCCTCAGCGTCACGGGCTCGTTCAACGGCGCGCTGGTTTTCGTGGGCATCAACGCCCTGGTCACCGTGGTGAGCTACCTGGTGATCGTGAAGGACATCCGGCGCGTGGAACTGAAGCACGCCTGATATAGAGAGAAGACAAGGACCCCCCAACATGTCTGAACAGGATTCCCCGGTGGCCGCCCAGGCCGTGGCTGCCGACCCCAAGCCGCTGTACATCCGCATCCACGCCGACGACAACGTGGCCATCATCGCCAATGACGGCGGCCTGCCCGCCGGCACGGTGTTCCCGTGCGGCCTGACGCTCGTGGAACGCGTGCCGCAGGGCCACAAGGTGGCGCTGGTGGACCTGAAGCAGGACGACGCGGTCATGCGCTACAACGTGGTGATCGGCTACGCGCTGAAAGACCTGCCGCGCGGCAGCTGGATCAACGAGCGCGTGCTGCGCATGCCCGAGCCGCCGGGCCTGACCGACCTGCCGATCGGCACGCGCGTGCCGGCGCCGCTGCCGCCGCTGGAAGGCTATACCTTCGAAGGCTTCCGCAACCCGGACGGCTCCGTGGGCACCCGCAACATCCTGGCGATTACCACCACGGTGCAGTGCGTGTCCGGCGTGGTCGAGCACGCGGTGCGCCGCATCAAGGCCGAACTGCTGCCGCGCTACCCCAATGTCGACGACGTGATCGGCCTGGAGCACACCTATGGCTGCGGCGTGGCGATCGACGCCCCCGATGCCATCGTGCCCATCCGCACGCTGCGCAACATCGCCCTGAACCCCAACTTCGGCGGCCGCGCGATGATGGTGAGCCTGGGCTGCGAGAAGCTCCAGCCGGAACGCCTGATGCCGCCCGGCACGATCCCCATCCAGACCGGCGCCGGCGAGGTGCAGGTGGGCGTGGTCTGTCTGCAGGATGACCAGCACGTGGGCTTCGGGTCGATGATCGACTCGATCATGACCATGGCCGAATCGCACCTCGAAGTGCTGAACGCGCGCCAGCGCGAGACCTGCCCGGTCTCCGAACTGGTGGTGGGCGTGCAGTGCGGCGGCAGCGACGCCTTCTCGGGCGTGACCGCCAACCCCGCCGTGGGCTACGCCACGGACCTGCTGGTGCGTGCCGGCGCCGCCGTGATGTTCTCGGAAGTGACCGAGGTGCGCGACGGCATCGCCCAGCTCACCGCACGGGCCGCCACCCCGGAAGTGGCCGAGGCCATGATCCGCGAGATGGACTGGTACGACCGCTACCTGGACCGTGGCCGCGTGGACCGCAGCGCCAACACCTCGCCCGGCAACAAGAAGGGCGGGCTGTCGAACATCGTGGAAAAGGCGATGGGGTCCATCGTCAAGTCGGGCAGCTCGGCCATCTCCGGCGTGCTGTCACCGGGCGAGAAGCTCAAGCAGAAGGGCCTGATCTACGCCGCCACGCCGGCCAGCGACTTTATCTGCGGCACGCTGCAACTGGCCGCCGGCATGAACCTGCACGTGTTCACCACTGGCCGGGGCACGCCGTATGGCCTGGCCGAGGTGCCGGTGATCAAGGTGGCCACCCGCAACGACCTGGCGCGCCGCTGGCACGACCTGATGGACATCAACGCGGGCCGCATCGCCACCGGCGAGGCCACCATCGAGGATGTAGGCTGGGAGTTGTTCAACCTGATGCTGGACGTGGCCAGCGGGCGCAAGAAGACCTGGGCCGAGCACCACAAGCTCTACAACTCGCTCGCGCTGTTCAACCCGGCGCCGGTGACCTGAGTCACTGGCTGGGCAGGGAAGAGAAGGGGCCGCCGTCGCGCGGTCCCTTTTTTTTGCCGATGCGCTGCGCCCGGGGCGAAGCCCGCTTCGCCGCACCCCCATCCCCATCCCCCGGATCACGAATCCGCCTTCGCACTGCCCACGCGCCCGCGTGAGGCAATCCCCTGCAATATCAACGACTTGTCGACGCACACCCGCCTGGCACGCCTGCTGCAATAGGGTTTGACGAGCGAGACGTCCTATCTCGCCAACCCTGAGCGGAAAGGAGTCGCAAATGCACGATATCGGAAGTTCCAGGCCCGGTGGCTGGGGTGCCGGCTACAACGAGTTTGAACAAGGGTTCTCCTCCGAAATGGCCGGCGAATTCGGCCAGGAGCTGGAGAACGAGTTTGCCAACGAGTTCGGGAACGAGTTCGAGCAGGGCGAGGCGTCCTTCGGCAACGAATTCGAGAATGAGTTCGAGAACGAGATCTCCGGCGAGATGCAGGAGATGGAGCTGGCCGCCGAACTGCTCGCCGTCAACAACGAGCAGGAGATGGAGCAGTTCCTGGGCGGGCTGATCAAGTCGGTGGGCCGCGCGGCCACGGGTTTCGCCAAGTCGTCGGCGGGCAAGGCGCTCGGGGGCATCCTGCGCTCGGCGGCGAAGTCGGCCTTGCCGATTGTCGGCAGCGCGCTGGGCAATCTCGTGGTGCCGGGCGCCGGCGGGGCCATCGGCGGCAAGCTGGCCAGCATGGCCGGCAACGCGCTGGGGCTGGAACTGGAGGGCCTCAGCAACGAGGACCGCGAGTTCGAGGTGGCGCGCCGCGTCGTGCGCATCGGCCGCCATGCCGCCAATCACCTGGCGACGACCCCCATCCCCCCGCAGGTGCCGCCAGCCCGGGCGGCGCACGTGGCCTTCCTGCGCGCGGCAAAGCAGGTGGCGCCGGGGCTGCTGCCGGCGATGAAGCAACTCTCGCGCAATGGCGGGGCTGCTCCGCCGCATGGCGGAAATGGTGGCGGGAACGGCAGCGGGATGGGCATGCAGCACCCGGGCACGTCGATCTTCGGCCCGGCGTCGGGCGGGTCCCACTTGCCGGTGCCGATGGGCCAGTCCCATCCGGGCGGGGCCGTGGCGACGGTCGGATGTCCCTCGTGCGGCACGCAGGTCCAGGCCCCGCACACGGGCCACTTCCCACACGGCGGGGTCTGGCGGCGTTCGCGCAACGGGCGCGCCATCATCCTCTACCTCGGTCCGCAGCAGCGGCCGGCGTACTGAGCGCCACGGGACACCGCGATGAACCCGAGCCTCCACGCGCTGCGTCTGCTGGAACAGGAAGCGCTGGGCATCCGCGCACGCCTGGACGCGCAGTTGCCCTATGCGTTGCAGATGCCGATGGTGCCCGCCGCCAATGTCAGCGATGAGGCGATGGGCGCCATCGAGCGCCATATGCAGGCGGAGCGCAAGCAGCTGCGCGTGCGCATCACGGGCTTCCTGCGCCTGCTGCGCGGCCTGCAGCCCACGCCGCGCGACGTGGCGCGGGCCCAGCAGCGCTATGCCCTGCTCAAGCTGTACTTCCATGCGGCGCTCACGCACTTCGAGATCTTCGCGGAAGTGCTGACGCAGCGCAGCCAGCACGGCACCGGCATCTGGCTCTCGGGCCTCGACGTGGCCGCGCAGGATGGCCTCAAGCAGCCCGGCTCGTCGATCGAGGCGCCGCCCGTCATCTGCTACGTCGAGCGCGGCCATGGCGGTGCCATCCGCCGCGCCCGCACCCGGCTGCCGGGCGGCGGCGCCAATCCGGTGGCGGTGATCCGCATGCCGCGCGAGCGGATGGTGGGCACGGGCATCGCGGCGTCCCTGTTCCATGAAGTGGGGCACCAGGCGGCGGCGCTGCTGGACCTCGTCAACGCCTACCGGCGGGCGTCCGCCAGCCGCGTGGGGCAGGGGCGCACCCCGGCGCAGCGGATCTGGCAGGCGTGGGACCGCTGGATCAGCGAGATCGTGGCGGATCTCTGGGCGGTGTCGCGCGTGGGCATCGCTGCCACGTGCGGGCTGATGAGCGTGGTGAGCCTGCCAAAGGCGTTCGTGCTGCGCATCAACCTCGACGATCCGCATCCGGCACCGTGGATCCGCGTGAAGCTGTCCCTGGCCATGGGCCGCGCGCTCTATCCGCATCCGCAGTGGGACGCGCTGGAGCAGGTCTGGGAGCAGCTCTATCCGCGCTGGCAGATGAGCGCGGCCCAGCGCGAAGCCTTCGATCAGCTGGACCGCGCCGTGCCGTGGTTCGTAGCGACCTTGCTGTCGCTGCGGCCCCCGGCGCTGGACGGCCGCTCGCTGGCGGAGGCGCTGCGCCTGCCAGACCGTCACCCCAAGCGGCTGCTGGCCGCCTGGGAGCGGGTCAGGCAGCGCCCGCAGGAGGGCTTGGCGGACACGCCGACGCTGGCCTTCGCGGTGCTCGGCCAGGCGCGCTACAGCGGCCTGCTGCCGGCCAATGACGAGCTGCAGATCATCTCGGCGCTGCTGCAGCGCTGGGCGCTGGCCGGCTACCTGCCCTGGTCGGCGGGCAGCAGGCAGCTGAGTGTGGTGTTGAACCAGCGCCGCCCGGTCCGGACCCCGGTCCCGGCTTATGCATGATTTTCGTGATTTCCGTGATGGCGTGAAATTGCTGAGGGAGAAATGTGATGGTCAATTCGGACGATATCCACCCCTACAAAGACGTCTTGATCGTGAAGACGACCAAGGGGATGGACGGTGACTACGATGTCACGATACCCGTCTACGGGCTCAGCAACAGCCTGCAGGCGCAATGCCACATCGGCGACCAGCCCACCGACACCCGGAAGGTCGCTGACACCGGCAGCCCCCAGACGCTGACGGCGCGCATCACGCTCAGGATGAAGAGCGGTGTGGACCTCCCGGCCAAGATCGAGATCATCAATGGACTGATCGAGCAGCTGGTTGACCCCAAGGCCATCAGCGCCCAGGAGTCGGCCGATATTGGCGTGTACCTGTCCCAGGGGCATGGCGTGGAACTCAGCCGCGACGTCGAGATCCCGCCGAGGGAAGCGGTGCCGAGCGAGCCCAGTTTCCACCCGCTGGACGACCCGATCGCGGACCGCTCCGGGCCGCTCGACACCGAGCAGTACGTCAGCCCGACCACGGTGCGCCTGCAGCGGACCCCGCGCGCGCTCACCGGCGACGTGGCCCTGTGGCTGCTGATCAAGATGAATGCCGACATGCTCGGCTGGGACAACTACGTCAAGCAGATCGATTCGCTGTTCTTCCCGGACGCGAACACGCCGCTGGGCAAGGATGGCGAGCCGTTCCTCTATGGCGGCGCGGCCCGGCTCAGCCGGCGCCGTTTCCTGCCCTTCACGGACACCGACGCCTACCGGGCCCTCAAGGTGGCGACGGAAGCCTTCGTAGTCACCTGGGGGGCCGTGGTGCCCAGCGGGCCGACGGCCAACGACATCGCCCGGCTGCTGGCCTATGACCCGACCGCCATCGCCCTGGCCAACGACCGCCTCGGCCTGAAGATCACCAAGCCGGACGTGCTGGCGAACAAGTATTTCGGCGGCGGGGCCTCGCCCACGCTCCCGTACCTCCAGCGGATTGCCTCCGCCCTGCAGGGCACGGACGCGGCGGAGCGGATCAACCGGGCGCTGACGGACCGGACCGTGCCGGAAGAGCGCGCCGCGCTACCGGGCGAAGGCGTCACGCCGATGCCCCAGCGCCACCTCGACCATTGCGGCGAAGGCTGCCTGTGGCTCGACCACTGGAACCAGGACATCTCGGCCAAGCTGACCTATCCGCCGCTGATCGAGCTGATCTGGAGCTACTGGATGGAGGAACTCCAGCTGGTGCAGACCATGAACGCGATCTCCCGGCGCTTCCAGAACGTCTCCGCCGGCCCACGCGACCCGCTGGCCCAGTTCGAACTCGATTCCCTGCGCCCGCTCAACAACATCATCTGGGGCTGGGTGCAGGACGAGCAGCACCGCCTGCCGATCGAACGGCGCGCGGCGGAGTACCAGCACGAGTACGGTTTCCAGCTCATCGGCCGGGCCGTGCCGCAGGTGCAGCCGGCCGACACGCGCAGCAAGTTCCTGGGCGCGTTCCACACGCTGCTCAACCTGTGCGTGCCGTTCTTCCGCCAGGCCGACGACACCACGGTGGTGCCGGACGGCTTCCCGCTGCTCAACGCGCTGCGCGAGGTCCACCTGATCCTGTCCGAAGGGGCCCACAACCAGTTCCGCGACCTGCCCACCACCTCCCGCGTGGAAATGATGATGCAGCAGTGGATGCTGGCGCGCCCCGAGTTCCGTGAGTTCCTGCCCCGGCGCGCGATGGTGGCGTATCCGGAGCCGTGGATGCACTCGGTGGAGAGCATGCGCAAGCTGCAGGGCTGGGGCGATACCAACACCTACCAGTTCTGGCAGTTGGCCACCACGGGCGAGCAGATCGTCTCGTCGATCCGATGGAGCGACTGGAACTCGGTCAGCGACCCGGTCAATGCCGCGAACTGGGCCGCCTTCTTCCGGCCGGAGATCCAGACCTATATCCACTCCTACCGGGCAGTGACCGGCGTGGATGTGGGCGTGGAGCCGGTGGACGTGCAGGTGCCCGGCATGCACCTGCTGCGCAGGCTGCACGAGCACAAGGGCGGGCTGCGCATCGCCTAGCGCGGACGGAGCGGCGCCATGATCGACTTCGCCTCGGCCTTGTACCTGGGCCTGCGGCACCCGGCGGACCAGTTGGGCGACTACGCCGCGCTGACCACTGGCTACCCGGCCTCGCTGGCCGCTGCGCCACTGGCGCGGCGGCTGGCGGCGGACGCGGCGGCGCTGCAGGGCTGCGAGGCCGGCATGGTGGCGCCATCCACGCTGCATCTGGCCATCGACGTGTTCGAGCAACTGGGCCGCACGCACGCGCTGATTGCCGACGAGGCGCTGTATCCGGTGATGCGCTGGGGCCTGGAGCGCGTACGCGGCCTGGGCGCGCCGGTGGCGTGGTTCCGGCACGGCGATCTGGCCGATCTGGCGCGGCGGATTCGCGATCACCGCCTGCGCCGGCGGGGCAGGCCGCCGGCAGTGATTGCGGACGCCACCCGGCTGGCCGGCCTGCCGTTGCCGCTGGCGCGCTATCTGACGCTGGTACGCCGGCATGGAGGATTGATCGTGATCGATCACAGCCAGATGCTTGGCCTGATGGGCGCCGCCGCGTCGCCGCGCCAGCCGTGGGGCAGCGGCGGCGGCGGCGCGCTGCGCCACGCAGGGTGCGATCCGGCGCAGCCGGTGCTGCTGGTGGCGTCATGGGCCAAGGCCTTCGGCGCGCCGCTGGCCACGCTGTGCGGGCCTGCCGCGCTGGTCCAGGCGATTGCCCGGGACGGCCCCACCCAGACCCACAGCAGCGCCGCCAGCGAGGTCGCGCTGCGCGCCGGGCTCCGTGCGCTGGAAATCAACCGCATGGCGGGCGATGTCCTGCGCGCGCGGCTCTGGCAGCGCCTGCGCCGCCTGCAGGCCGGCCTGCGCGCGCTGGCGCGGGGCTGCCTGCCGGACCTGCACGCGCCGCCGCGCGACCATCCGATGCAACACGTGCGGCTCGCCAGTACGGAACGCACCGTGGCGCTGCACACCGGCCTGCGCGCCGCCGGCTTCCGTACCGCGCTGCTGCGCCAGCCCGAGGGGCGCCACGCGCTGGCGCTGATCGTCCGGGCCAATCATCGCCGCGCGGATATCGACGCCTTGCTGGCCGCCATGACGCGGCTCGCGCCGCACTTGCCCGATGCCGCGCGCCAGGCGCCGTGGCCGTCTTCGACCCCAATGGAGGAACCCCAGCATGTTTAAGACCGCTGATGGAGACACGCTGGAGCTTGCGCCATGGCGCATGCGCCGGCTGATGGGGCTGGTGGCGGCCATGCGCCGCTATCCGCCCGGCACGCCCCCGCAGGCCCTGGTCAACGACCTGCGGCTGATCATCGCCCGCGCGCGGCGTGTGAGTACCCAGCCACGGCTCGGCATGGCCCGCTTCGAGAGCACCGACGCGTGCTGCCGGGCCTGCCTGCTGGCGCGGCAGCAGCCGCGCGGGGGGATGGAACTGGTGGGGTTGCAGCTGGCGGCGCCACGGCCGGGCGGGCACCTGTACGAGGGCTTCGCGCCGGAGCTGGAGGAGGAAGTCACGCGAGAGGTCAACGTGACGCTGGCGTGGCGGAGGTTCGAATCGCTCAAGCTGGCGGTTGATGACCGGACCGTATCGGGGCCGGGCGTCTACATCCTCGTCCGTGGCACGACGCCGATCTATGTCGGCCTGTCGAAGACGCTGGGTAGCCGCATGAAGCAGCACCGGTGGTGCGCGGGTGTGCACGGCGCGCTGCGCGGGCTCGGCGTCTGGGTAGCCAGCGTCAGGAAGGAG
The DNA here is from genome assembly GCF_056395225.1 of Cupriavidus sp. 10L45. Lineage (NCBI taxonomy): Bacteria > Pseudomonadati > Pseudomonadota > Betaproteobacteria > Burkholderiales > Burkholderiaceae > Cupriavidus > Cupriavidus sp. 10L45. Next base: position 285,761 of record NZ_JBFTJC010000006.1, on the reverse strand, counting down.
AAGGACCTGTCTGCCGTCGAGCACGCCGTCATCCGCGCCTTGCGTGGCAGCATTCACAACAGCGCGCTGGTCGGCGATGTTCTGCTCGCAGGGCCTTCCGGCATCACGATTGTGAACATCCTGCCGCCGAGCCTGCTGCGACGGGCGACCCACATCAACGCCTTCCGCACGGGCGACGACAAGCGCACGCTGGCGATGAAGTCCGGCGAGAAGCTCGAACTCGAATGGCGGCTGCCATGATCGTCGACTTCCACGTCCACGCCGGCCAGGGCGACGGCATGACCGGCCCGTGGGACACCACCGCGCCGCTGGCCGCCTACGCGCGCCGCGCCAGCGAGGCCGGCATCGTGCGTTCGGTGCTGCTCCCCGTGTTCCAGTCGGACTACGCGCAAGGCAACCGTGACGTCGCTGCGCTGGTGCGGTCCGACCCGCGCCGCTGGATCGGCTTCGCCATGGTCCACGCCGAGCGCGACCGCGACCGGCTGCACGCGATGATCGAGGAAGCCGTGCTGCGGCTGGGGCTGCGCGGCATCAAGGTACATCGTCACGATGCGCGGATTCACCGGCAGGTCTGCGACGCTGCGCGCCGCTGGCGGCTGCCGGTGCTGTACGACGCCGGCGGCGACACCGGCGCGCTCTCGCTGCTGGCGCAGACCCATCCTGACGTGGCGTTCGTGTTCGCCCACCTCGGCAGCTTCGCGGACGACTGGGCCGCCCAGCGGCAGGTCATCGACCTGATCGTGCGGCATCCGAACCTGTTTGCCGATACGGCCGGCGTGCGCCGCTTCGACCTGCTCGAGGAAGCCTTCGCCCGCGCCGGCCCGGACAAGCTGCTGTTCGGCTCGGACGGCCCGTGGCTGCATCCGGGGCTGGAGCTGGCCAAGATCCGCGCGCTGCGCCCATCGCCGGAAGCCTTCGCGCGCATAGCCGGCGGCAACGCGCTGCGGCTGATTGGCGGCGCCCCCGTGGCAACGTCAGGGCCGACCTCACGGGCAGCCCTCCGTGGGCCGCCCCTGCCGGCGCAATTGCAGCGCACGCGGCGTGACGCGCAATAGCTCGGCGGCGCGGCTGGTGGACCCGGCGCGCCGTTCCGCCACCTTCACGGCGATGGCTTCCGCGATCTGGCCGATGTTCTTCAGCCCCAGCCCGGCATCGAGCGCCCCCTCGACGGCGCGGGCCAGCACGCCCTCCCAGCCGTCCATCAGGCCGGTGGCGGCCATCACATCGGCCAGCGGCAGGTCCAGGCAGCCCGTGCTGAGCACGTGGAAGCCTTGCTGGCGGTCCGCCATGCGCAGCACCACGTGGCGCAGTTCGCGCACATTGCCGGGATAGTCGCGTGCCATCAGCTGCTGCATGACCTCGGGCATCACGCGCGGCGGCGTGCCGGCGTGCTCGGCCAGGAAGTGTTCGACCAGCAGCGGGATGTCGTCGCGCCGCGCCGCCAGCGGCGGGGCGTGGATGGTCCATTGGGTGATGCGGAAGTACAGGTCGCTGCGGAAGCGGCCTGCTGTCACCTCCGCGTCGAGGCTGCGGTTGGTCGCGCAGGTCAGCCGGAAGTCCGAGCGCCGCCAGTTGTCGTCGCCCACGCGCTTGTAGGCGCGCTCCTGCACCACGCGCAGCAGGCGGGCTTGCAGCAGCAGGTCCAGTTCGCCGATTTCGTCGAGGAACAGTGTGCCGCCATCGGCCAGCGCCACGGCGCCGTCACGCGCGGCCACGGCGTGGGTGAAGGCGCCGCGCGCATGGCCGAACAGCTCGCTGCCGGATAGCTCGGGGCTCAGCGTGGTGCAGTCCACCACGATGAAGGGGCCGCTGCGCCGCACCGGATCGAGATCATGGATCAGCCGCGCCAGCAGCTCCTTGCCGCAGCCACTGTCGCCGGTCAGCAGGCAGGCGCCGCTGCCGAAGCGGCCGACCTGCGCCACTGCGCGCAGCGTTTCACGCCAGGGCGCCGAGTGGCCCACCGCGCGCTTGCGCAGCCAGTCGGAGGTGAGGATCGATTCCAGCTCGTGCAGGCGCTTCAGGCGGAGCGCCAGTTCGGTCAGCATGCCCGGCTCGTCGTCAGCCGCTACCACGTCGCAGATGCCGCCGGGCCACCATGGCTCCTGCCGGCATTGCGCGCGCGTGGCGGCGGTGCAGGCGGCGATGAAGGCGTCCGGGCGGGGCACGCTGCGCAGCCAGTGCTCGGCGGCGGCGGCCACGCGTGTGTCCCGGGCCAGGACGACGACCACCAGCATGCCGTCGCCCGCGCCGGACAGGTCGAATTCCTCGGGAAGGCCGTGCTCGCACAGGCGTTGACGGAGCCGCAGCGCCTCTTCCTGATAGAGCACGACACGCATAGACACCTCGCAGGGGAGCGAAGACGATGGGAGATCAAAAACGGGGAGGGTGGGCGCCGGGTCCGGGGGGCAGGCCGGCAGGCATCCCAGAACATACTAGGCGACGGTCACGGCCGCACCATGTCAAAAATGCTCAGCACAGGGTTGCCGGATGTTAAAGGCACAACGGGGGTGTATCGCGGGTGAAACGAGTCTTGCCGCCGGATGGCGGCCGGGGGCGAACGCGGCGGCGTCAGATATTGCGATGCATATGGCTGACAGTGCAGACGCCGCCGCGCTGGCTTACTCGCCGATGATCTGCTTGGTGAACACGGCGCGCTCCATCTCCTGCACGTTCACGCTGACCTGCACGCTCTGGCCGGCGCCGGGGCGCACCGCGTCGGTGAGGACATCGCACACGGCCTGCGCCACCTGCTTGCGCACGGCCTGCTCGCGCCCGTCCAGAATCCAGACGGTGGCGTGCACGAAGGCGCGGTCACGGTTTTCCGTGCCCTGGCGGTAGGTGGTCAGCGTCACGCAGCGGGACTTGATGTCCGGCTCGCGGAACTGGCCGGTGGCCAGCAGCGCGGCGTTGGCTTCGTCCAGCAGCTCGTCCTGCGAGCAGGTCAGGCGGGTGTTTTCGGTGAGTTCGATGATCAGTTGCGGCATGGCGGGAGCGTCGAAGGATCGGAGGGAAAGCCAGCATCGTACGGCAAACCGGCGCCCTCCGGGAAACCCCCCGGCTCAGGCCGCCACGCCGAACGCGGCCTCGATGCGGCGGATGTGGTCGCGCAGCAGCGGGCGCACCTTTTCCAGCAGATGCGCCGGCGGCACGATGGCGTTCGGGCCGCTGCAGCTGAGGGTCATCGGCGGCAGGGACTGGCCGGGCCGGAAAGCGACGGCGATCGAGTTGATGTCGGGCAGCCATTCGCCGAACGAGGTGGTGCAGCCCAGCCGGCGCGCTTCGTCGCGGCTGGCGGAGAGCACGCCCTCGGCATGGGCCGCGCTGACGCGGTCATCGGCGCGGAAGGCGGTCAGCGCCTGGCGCTGCTCGGCCGGCGGCAGGGCCACAAGGTAGGCCCGCCCGGCCGCCGTATTGAGCCCGGAAACGCGGCTGCCCACGGCCACGCGCAGCGTGAGGTAGCTCTCCGACTGGCAGTTCTCGTAGATCAGCATGCGGCCCCGGTCGCGCACGATCAACGAGGCCACGCCCTGCGAGAGATCCGCCAGTTCCTGCATGTACGGCCGCGCAACCGCCAGCACGTCCGCGCCGGGCTGGCCGGACGGCACCAGCGCCAGCGCGGAACTGCCCAGCCGGTAGCGCATCGGCTCGGTCAGCGCCTGGAGGTAGCCGAGTTCGGTCAGCGTGTGCGTGAGCCGGGAAATGGTCGACTTCGGCAGCCCGCAGCGCTGGGCCAGTTCGGCATTGCCGAGTTCGCTGTCGAAGGCGCGGAAGCACGCCAGCACGTCGAGCCCGCGCGCCAGCGCGGTCACGAAATGGCGGTCTTCCTTGCGGTTGTCCACCTTGGGCGTGGCGGGCGGGAGGTCGGGGAGGGAATCGGCCTGGCTATCCATGTGCGTGGCTCAAAGGTTGCCGGAGGCAAGCTGCTCGCGCAGCTTCGCCTTGAGGATCTTGCCGGACGGCGCCGCGGGTAGCTGCGCCACCACGCGGATTTCGGCCGGCATCTTGTAGGGCGACAGGCGGTCGCGCAGGAAGGTGCGCAGCGCGGGCTCGTCCAGCGTCATGCCGCCGCGCACCTCGACGAAGGCGATCACTTCCTCGTTGCCCTCGGTGGCCCGGCCCACTACGGCCGATTGCAGCACGGCGGGGAACGCATTGAGCGACTGCTCGACTTCCTCCGGATACACGTTGAAGCCCGAGTGGATGATGATTTCCTTCGAGCGGCCGACGATGGACACCGCGCCGTCCGGATCGATGCGCGCGAGGTCGCCCGTATGGAGCCAGCCGTCGGCATCGATGGTCTGCGCCGTGAGGTCCGGGCGCCGGTAGTAGCCCTTCATCACGTTGGGGCCGCGCACCAGCAACTCGCCGCTGCCGTCCGGCAGGGGGGAGCCGAGGCGGATTTCCACGTCCGGCACCACCGGGCCGACCGAGCAGTCGGCGCGCGGGGCATCCACGCGGGTCTGGCACACGGTGGGCGAGGTCTCCGTCATGCCGTAGCCGTTGTTCAGCACGATGCCGAAGGCGTCTTCGAACGATGCCTTGAGCGACGCCGTGAGCGGCGCGCCGCCCGACTGCGCCATGCGCAGCGACGGCGTGCGCAGCGACTGGCCCTGCGCGCGGCTCCATTCGATCACCTTGGCGTACATCGCCGGCACGCCGTGCAGCACGGTGAGCTGTTCCTCGACCAGCGTGCGCGCCAGCTTCTCCGGGCGGAAACGCGGCTCGTAGTAGACCGTGGCGCCGTTGGACACCGGGCCCACCAGCAGCACGGACAGCCCATAGACGTGCGAGATCGGCAGCACGCCGTAGACGCGGTCGCCGGCCTGTACGCGGGCCTGCAGGCGGTTGGAATGGCCGATGAACATCAGGTTGGCGTGCGTCAGCATCACCGCCTTCGAGGCGCCCGTGGTGCCCGTCGTATAGATCAGCGCGGCCACCTGCTCGCGGGCCTCGGCGGCTACCGGCTCCGCCACGGCCGTCTCGTCGATGGCGCTGACAAGCAGCTTGCCGACGTGTGGCCACACGGCAGCATCGGCCCACTGCGCGCCGCGCGCCAGCCCGTGCTCGCGGGCTTCGGGGAAATCGTTGTCCAGATAGAAGGTCACGCGCGCGCCGGCGTGCTCGACGATATTGGCAATCTCGCGCGCCGACAGCCGGGCATTGACCGGCACCGACCAGGCGTCGATGGCGCTCAGCGCCAGCAGCAGCACGGCGCAGCCGACGCTGTTCTCGGTGACCAGCACCACGCGGTCGCCGCCGCGCACGCCGAGCGCGGTCAGCGTCTGGGCGGTTTCGCGCACGGCCAGGTCCAGTTCGCCATAGCGCAGCGCGCGGTGGGCATCCATCACGGCCACGCGGTCAGGATGGCTGGCCACCCACGGGCCCATGGTCTGGTGCAGGCGCTGGAAGGCGGGGCGGAAGGAGTCGGATTGGGCGGGGGTGGACGCGTGACCAGAACGGTCCGCGGGGGAAGCGGTACTGCGCATGCATGTCTCCGGGCAAGGCTTCCGGCGTGAAGTCGCCGGTATTGATGCGTGGCATCGTCCCATCGATCCCCGGAAGCTGTCAACCGCAGCGTGGAATGGGGGTTCTGCAATGCAGAATTACTGGGATTTCCGTCTATGGGCTTTTCGCGACATGTCTTCAATGTCTACCCCGCCATAACCCGCCGAAATGCGAGGTCTGAAAGACAATGCATATGAGAACGCTTATCATTGCTGCTTTCACGGAATTCGCAGCAACATGAAGCAGGGCATTTCGACCGGTTATCGCGTGGCGGTCGCGTCGCGGGCGATCGCCGGCATCCTGGGGGGCTACGGGCTCGCAGCACTCGCCACGGGCTGCGTCTCGCTCGCGCTGGCACGCTGGACCGATATGGCGCGCGCCGAAGCGGTAGTCACCGCCTCCCTGCTGTCGTTCCTCTGGTACGCGCTGGCCGTGATCTGGGTGTTCGCCGTCGAGTCGGCATGGCGCGCGTGGATCGGACTGGCCGTGCCCTGCGCGGTCCTGGGACTGGGCTGGCTGGCCCTGCGGAGCGCGTAATGGCCGAATTGCGAAAGGGTCAGGGGCTGCGCCAGTCGATGGCGTGGCTGCATACGTGGGCGGGCCTGCTGGTGTGCTGGGTGCTGTTCCTCGTCTTCTGTAGCGGCACCGCCAGCTATGTGAAGGACGAGATCACGCTCTGGATGAAGCCCGAACTGCACGCGCGGCTGGGTGGCGACACAGACGCCGACGCGACCCGCCGGGCTGCCGACGGCGCCATCGCCTTCCTCCGCGAACAGGCACCCAATGCCGAGCGCTGGTTCATCAATCTCCCCGACGACCGCCGTCCCACCACCTCGGTGTTCTGGCTGCGCCAGCCGCGCCCCGAGGATGCCGGCAAGGGCAACCGCGCCCGGCTGGAGACGCGCACGCTCGACGCCGTGACCGGCACGCCCGTGCCCGGCGCCCGCGAGACGCGCGGCGGCGAGTTCCTTTACCGCCTGCATTTCGATCTCCACTACATGTCGGCGATCTGGGCGCGCTGGGTCATCGGCTTCTGCACGATGTTCATGCTGGTGGCCATCCTGAGCGGCGTGATCACCCATCGGCGCATCTTCGCGGACTTCTTCACGTTCCGCGCCCGCAAGGGCCAGCGCTCGTGGCTCGATGCGCACAACGCCACCGCCGTGCTGGCGCTGCCGTTTCACCTGATGATTACCTACACGGGCCTCGTGACGCTGCTGTTCCTGTACATGCCGTGGGGCGTGCAGGCGGTCTATAAGGGCGATACGAAGCGGTTCGACACCGAGCTGGGCCTCCGCGCCCCGCGCGTGCAGGCGTCTGGCGTGCAGGTGCCGCTGGCCCCGGTGGGCCCGATGCTGGCGCAGGCGACCGCCCGGTGGGACGGCGTGGCCCCGGCCCGGATCACGGTGGAGCGCCCCAACGACGCCAACGCCCTCGTCACGATGACGCGCGATGCCGGGCGCAGCCTGTCGTCGGTGCAGCCGACCGTCCTGTTCGCCGGCACCACCGGCGCGCTCAAGGAAACCTTCGGCGACGATCCGGCCAATGCCAGCGCCACGCGTGGCGTGATGGTGGGGCTGCACATCGCGCACTTCGCGCCGCCGCTGCTGCGCGGGCTTTTCTTTGCCTCCGGGCTGGCCGGCTGCCTGATGGTGGCGACCGGCGCGCTGCTCTGGGCCGTGAGGACGCGCAAGAGCCACGCCCACACGATTGCTGCCACGGGCCGCACGCCGTTTGGGCTGCGGCTGGTGGAAGCGCTCAACCTTGGCGTGATTGCCGGCCTGCCGATCGCATTCGCCAGCTACTTCTGGGCCAACCGGCTCGTGCCGGTGGGTATCGCGCAGCGGCCCGACATGGAAATCCGCATGTTCTTCGCGGCCTGGGCCATCGCGGCGCTGGTCGCCCAGATCCGCCCGACGCGCGGCATGTGGCGCGTGCTGCTGGGCATCGGCGCCGTGCTGTTCGCGGGCCTGCCGCTGCTGAACGCGCTGACCGGCACCGCCCATCTGGGCGTGACGCTGCTGCATGGGCCGGCGGTGCTGGCGGGCTTCGACCTGACGGTGCTGGCGATTGGCCTCGGGCTGGGCGCGGCGGCGTGGTGGCTCGGGCGGACTCGTCCGGCGGCACGCGGCGCAGACGCGTCGGCGCGCACCGGTGCCATGGGGGAGGCGTCATGAGCGCACCCGCCATGTGGCCGGCCTGCGTGGCCGGCATCGGATTCGCCGTGGGCGGCTTCACCTGGCTGGCCCAGACCATCGACCGGCATCACGCCGACATCTTCGGCCGGGGCGCCGAGCCCCCGCCGGCCCGCGTGCGCCGCCTGCGCTGGCAGGGCTGGATCGCGCTGGCACTGGCCCTGGCGGCGTGCGTGGCCGCCCAGGGCTGGGCCTTCGGCGTGATCTATTGGGCCGGCCTGCTCACCGTCAGCGCCCTGACAGTGGTGGGCGCCTTCTCTTATGCACCGCAGGTCACGCCGCGCATCGCGCGCGGGGCGATCGGCATCGGTGTGGCGGCTGCGCTGAGCGCGATCCTGATCGTGCAGGCGTAGCGGCACAAACGAGCGTCGCCGTCAGAGCGACGCCACCATCCAGACGGATACGGGAAAAAACCCGCCCGCCGCGATCAGCGGCGCGGACGGGCATGAAATCGTTTTACTTGGGAGTGTCACCTTGTCTTATTCCGTACCGCGTGCCGGACGTGCATCCCGCACGCCGCTGCGCCATCTCGTGGCCGCGCTGGCCGCTGCCGGCGTGCTGCCGACCATCGCCTTCGCCCAGGAAGCGGCCCAGCCAGCCGCCAGCGCGGAGAGCGCCACGCTGCCCGCCGTCACCGTCCATGCCGACGCCTCGGCAGACCAGCTGCCCGCGCCCTATGCCGGCGGGCAGGTCGCACGCGGCGGCCGCCTTGGCGTGCTGGGCAACCAGGACTTCATGGATGTGCCGTTCAGCGTGACGTCGTACACGTCCCAGCAGATCCAGAACCAGCAGGCGCGCAGCATTGCCGGTGTGCTGGCCGATGATCCGGCGATCCGCACCGCCTACGGCTTCGGCAACTTCGCCGATACCTTCGTGGTGCGCGGCTTCCCGCTGACCACCGACGACATCCAGTACAACGGCCTGTTCGGCATCGCCCCGCGCCAGCTGGTGGCCATCGAAGGGCTGGAGCGCGTGGAAGTGTTCCGCGGCGCCAGCGCCTTCCTGAACGGCGTGTCGCCGAGTGGCTCCGGCACGGGCGGCATGATCAACCTCGTGCCCAAGTACGCCACGGCGGCGGACATCACCCAGGCGACCATCGACTATACGAGCGACTCGCAGGTGGGCGGCCATGTGGATGTGGGCCGCCGTTTCGGCAAGAACAAGGAATTCGGCGTGCGCGTCAACGCCATGGCGCGTGGCGGCGATACCCCGGTGGACAACGAGAGCCGGCAGCAGCGCCTGTTCACGCTGGGCCTGGACTACCAGGGCGACGCGTTCCGCGTGAATGCGGACTTCGGCTACCAGAAGCAGCGGATCAACCAGGGCCGCAGCACGGTCCAGCTGTCGGGTACGGCTTTGCCGGCGGTGCCGTCCGCCTCGACGAACTTCGCCCAGCCATGGACGTATTCCGAGCTGGAAGACACCTACGGCACGATCCGCGCCGAGTACGACGTCACCAGGAACTGGACCACCTACGCCGCCTTCGGCGCGCACCACAGCAACGAGTTCGGCAACTACAGCGGCGCGAACGTCGGGAATAACGGCTTTGGCACGGCCACGCGGCTGACCGTTCCGTTCAAGCAGGATACCTACACCGGTGAAGTGGGCGTGCGTGGCCGCTTCGAAACCGGCCCGGTCAAGCACACGGTGAACCTGAGCTGGTCCGGCCTGGAGCAGGAGAAGAGCAGCGCGTTCCAGTCCTCGCCCGCGTTCCCAACCAATCTCTACAACGCGCCGACCGTGCCGTACCCGGCCGCCCCGACCACCGGCAATATGGCCGATCCGAACGTGACGGGCCGGGTCAACATCAACGGGGTGTCGTTCTCGGACACGCTGTCGTTCCTGAACGACCGCGTGCTGCTGACCGGCGGCGTGCGCCAGCAGGTGATGAACATCCGTGGCTACGCAACGGCCACGGGCGTGCAGACGGCGAACTACAGCGAGTCCGCCACGTCGCCGATGTTCGGCCTGGTGGTCAAGCCGCTCCAGAACGTCTCGCTGTACTACAACTACATCGAGGGTCTGGCGCAGGGCGGCACCGCGCCGTCCAACACCATCAACGCCGGGCAGGTGTTCGCGCCGGCCAAGTCGAAGCAGCATGAAGTGGGCGCGAAGTACGACGCGGGCAGCTTCGGCACCACGCTGGCGTTCTTCCAGATCGAGCAGCCGACGGGCGTCACGCAGGGCAATGTGTTTGCCGTGCGGGACCAGCGCAATCGCGGCGTGGAGTTCAGCGTGTTCGGCGAGCCGCTGCGCGGCGTGCGCCTGCTGGGCGGCGTGTCCTATATCGACTCGAAGGTGTCGAACACGGGCAACGCCAACACCGAGGGCAAGCCGGGTGTGGGCGTGCCGATCTACACGCTGACGATGAGCGGCGAGTACGACCTGCCGTTCCTCCCGGGCGCGACGGTGTCCGGCCGCTATATCCAGACCGGCCGCCAGTCCGCCAACACGACCAACACCATCAGCCTGCCGTCGTGGAACCGATTCGATCTCGGGGCGCGCTACGCGTTCAAGGCGTCGCAGCTGCGCTATACGGTGCGGGCGGGCGTCGAGAACATCGCGGACAAGGACTACTGGGCGTCGTCGAGCGGCGGCATCCTCGTGATCGGCCAGCCGCGTACCTTCAAGCTGTCGATGACCGTGGACTACTGAGTCCGCAACCAGTCGCGCGGGGACTGGCCGACCTTGGCCAGGAACGCACGCGACAAGGCCGACGGGTTGGCGTAGCCCAGCTCGTCGGCCATCAGTTTCAGCGGCACGCCGTCACGCAGGCGCGCCTGCGCAAGGCTGATGCGCCAGTCGGCCAGATAGTCGGCTGGCGTCTGCCCCACCACCTCCCGAAACGTCGCCGCGAACGCGCTGCGCGACATCCCGGCGCAACCCGCCATCGACTCCACGCTCCATGCCTCGCCCGGTGCCTCGTGCACGGCGACCAGCGCCCGCGCCAGGCGCGCATCGGACAGGCCAGTGATCAGGCCCGGCTGGATGCCGGCTTGCTCGGGATGGTCGAGCAGCCAGCGCAGCAGCTGGATCAGCACCACTTCGAACAGCCGGTCGGCCAACAGGCGCTGGCCACAGCGCACGCGCTCCGTCTCGGCGAACAGCAGCGCGAGCGCGGGATCGAGCCCATCTACCTGTGCCAACGGCAGCACGATCAGGGGCGGCAGGGCGCGTGCCAGCGGATTCATGGCCCCGCCATCGAAATCGAGCGTGGCGCAGGTGAACTGGGAACCCTCCACCGGCGGATTGTGGAAGGTGTGGACGGCGTAGCGCGGATAGAACAGCAGCGACGGTTCCTCGATCACCAGCCGGGTGGGCAGGGCGCTCGCGCCATGCGTGACCTCGGACGCCAGGCGATTCAGCCGGCACCCCGGGAGCCTCTCTCACTGTCGCTCTATATATAGGAGTTCATCATGACCGCACGTGTTTCCCTGCCCAACGCCAGCAACGCCCCCGCCGGCAGCGCCGCCGCCCTGGCCCAGATCCAGGCCGCCTTCGGCACGACCCCGCAGATGTTCCGCGCCGTGGCCAATTCGCCGGCCGCGCTGCAATCGATGTGGGGCGCGTTTGGCGCGCTCGGTGGCGGTGTGATTCCGGCGCAACTCGGCGAGAAGATCGCCGTGGCCGTTGCCGACCGTAACCGCTGCGAATACTGCCTGGCCGCCCATACGGCGCTGGGCCGCAAGGCCGGCGCCACCGCTGAGGAGATGGCTGCCGCCCAGGCTGGGCGTGCCGAGGATGCCCGGACGGCCGCCGCGCTGGCCTTCGCGCTGAAGCTGGTGAACGACCGGGGCCAGGTGTCGGACGCCGACGTGGCCCAACTGCGGGAAGTCGGCTTCGGCGACGAAGAAATCGTGGAAATCGTCGCCCACGTGGCCCTGAACCTGTTCACCAACTACATCAACGTGGCGCTAAACGTGCCGGTGGATTTCCCCGGCGTGAAGCTCAACCCACGTTGAGCCGGTAAGCCGCCGTCTAGCGCAGCAGGTTCGACCGCGCCAGCTCGATGACCTCGTCGGCGCGGCCGTTCATCACGGCCTTCATCGCCCACAGGCTGAAGCCCTTGACCTGCTCCGCCTTCAGGGACGGCGGCATCGCCAGTTCCTGCGTGTTGGTCACCACGTCGAGCAGGGCGGGCCCGTCATGCGCCAGCATGGTGGCGATGGCCTCCGGCAGCAGCAGCGGGTCTTCCACGCGCTGGGCATGCACGCCGATGGCGCGCGCCATGGCCGCGAAATCGGGATTCTGCAGCGACGTGCCCGACTCCAGGTAGCCAGACGCCTTCATCTCCAGCGCGACAAAACCGAGCACGCTGTTGTTGAAGATCACCACTTTGACGGGCAGGCCCTGCTGGGAAAGCGTCAGGAAATCGCCCATCAGCATTGCAAAACCGCCGTCGCCGGACAGGCTGATGACCTGCCGCCCCGGATAGGCGGACTGGGCGCCAATCGCCTGCGGCAGCGCGTTCGCCATCGACCCATGCGCGAGCGACCCGATCAGCCGGCGCTGGCCGTTCATGCGCAGGTAGCGCGCGGCCCAGATCGTCGGCGTGCCGACGTCGAAGGTGAAGACGGCGTCCTCGGCGGCCTGCTCGCTCAGCAGGCGGGCCAGGTACTGCGGATGGATGGGCTTGCGGCCACTGTCGCCCGTGGCGAGGTCGTCCAGTTGACGGCGTGCGTCGCGATAGTGGCGCAGGCTCGCCGCCAGATGGGCTTCGTCGGCCTTGGGGGCCAGGCGGGGCAGCAGGGCGTCCAGCGTGGCGCCGACATCGCCGACCAGCCCCATGTCCAGCCGCGTGCGGCGCCCGAGGTTTTCCGGACGGATATCGATCTGCACGACCTGCGCGCCCTCGGGGTAGAACTGGCGATAGGGGAAATCGGTGCCGAGCATCAGCAGCGTGTCGCATTCCTGCATGGCGTGGTAGCCGGAGCTGAAGCCGATCAGCCCGGTCATGCCCACGTCGTACGGATTCTCGTATTCGATGTATTCCTTGCCGCCCAGGGCGTGCACCACGGGTGCCTTCAGCGTGGCCGCCAGTTGCACCACCTGGTCGTGCGCGCCGGCGCAGCCGCGCCCGCACAGCAGCGTTGTGCGCTGGCTGCCGCGCAGCAGGCTGGCCAGGGCGTCGAGCGAGTCGGCGTCCGGCGTGACCACGGGGGGCCGCAAGGCGATGGCGGCGGGCGCGGACTCGGCGAACGTGCCCTCGCGCAGCGCCACATCGCCCGGAATCACGATCACGGCCACGCCCCGCCGGCCCACTGCCGCGCGGATCGCGGATTCGAGTACGCCGGGCAACTGCTCGATGCTGGTGACGAGTTCGCAGTAGTGGCTGCACTCCCGGAACAACTGCTCGGGGTGCGTCTCCTGGAAGTAGCCGCGGCCGATTTCGGCGCTCGGGATATGGGCGGCGATGGCCAGCACCGGCACGCCGGAGCGGTGGCAATCGAACAACCCATTGATCAGGTGCAGGTTGCCGGGGCCGCAGCTCCCGGCGCAGACGGCCAGCTTGCCGGTCAGGTGCGCCTCGGCGCCCGCTGCGAATGCGGCGGTCTCCTCGTGGCGGGTATGAATCCAGTCGATGTCGCCGCGCTGGCGCAGCGATTCAGTGATGCCGTTGAGGCTGTCGCCGACGACGCCGTAGATGCGTTCGACGCCCACTGCGTGCAGGACGCGGGTGATGAGGTCGGCTGCGTGGTTGGCCATGGTGCTCTCCTTGTACGATCGGTGCCTGCGAGCGAGGCGGAATCCCAAGGTACAAGGGTAGGCGGTGATGGCCGGGGAGGATAGCGCGCGGGGCCGGTCCTGTCCGATCCGCACGGCGCGTCGGCATGTCGAATGCGCCCGGACCATGAAAAAGGCCGCCATGGCGGCGGCCTTGCGGGGGCGCGGCGCGTCGCTTAGGCGTGCAGCGCGGCCGGTTGCAGCGATTTGCCGGTCAGGCTGGCTACGGCGACGGCCATGGCCTGCTCGCGGGCCTCGGCGGCGGCCGGCGCGGGCATGAAGCGCTCGGGGGCTTCGCGCGCCAGTTGCTGGAGGTGGCGCAGCTTGGCCTGGAGGCCGGGTTCTACGCGCGAATCGGGCGTCACCGTCGACGGGCAGGCCACGCCGAGGATGTCCAGTGCCTGGCGGAAGTTCTCTACCGTCAGGCCCTCGACCGGATTCACCTGCACGAGGTGGCGGCGCTGCGCATCCGTCATCGAGGCCGGTGCGGCCGTCGACAGGATCACCCAGCTACCCGGCGCGGCACGCTGTGCGAACCACGCGTCGATCTCGGCGCCATGGCCGCCCGCCACGCGCGGGGTCATGCCTTCCACCTGGAGGTCGAGTTGTTGCAGGATCGCGGCCGGTGTGCCACGGCGCCAGGCGTCGGACACCACCACGCGGGCGCCGGCAATGCCGAACAGCCGGCGCAGGAAGCCCAGCGCGATCGGATCGAAGAAACGGACATCCCTCAGGGTGCCGCTCATTGGCGTACCGCCCAGGCGGGCAGCGGAGCGGTCCGAGTAGAGGACGCCGGGTACGTCCAGCATGATGAGGCGTTCAGACATGATTTCCCTGTGGTAGTCGGTACTGTTTGGTCGAGACAAGCGTACTCGGCAATTCGGCTTCTGCGGCGACACAAAACGTGCGTAAGTGCAACAGTTCTGTAACTTCTACACCGGAGGCGTAAATGCCCGTTACCCCTTGTTCTCAAATGTTTCCGGCCGACACACCTGCCTGAATCCGGGGTCGATTCCGGCGCGGATGTGGGGCCAATGGAGAAGAAAACGAATGCACCAGCGCATCGGTTGACACGTTGCGATTAGGGGAATTACTAGGATTTACCCGAGGCGGGATTGGAGGCTGAGAAGGGGCGGGCAGGGACGGTGGGGCGATGGGGGGGGCGGTGAGGCGGCTTACCGCTTGCGCAGTAAACGCATTTCGAAATGCTCGAATGATTGCTGGCACGCCGCGCTGCAAAACAGCACGGTCGGGGCCACGGGTTGCTCGCAGCCATGACAGGCGCCGCACGGCTTGAGCCGTGGCGCCCAGTCGCGGCCCGCCGCGTCGAGATCATCATGAAAGGACGAATCGTCCTGCACTGCCTTGCGTAGCGCCATGCCTGGTCCTTGCTGTGCGTCTCGATTGAGAGGCAAGCGATCATGCTAGCCGGGCCGTGACCCGGGGAGAATCAGCATTCGCTTATTTACGACAGCAAAGACCGGAAACTTTAACAATGGCGTGACATTGCTGCGGTGCAGCGTGGCAGGGCTACTGGAACTGGAAGCGCGACACGTCAGATTCCAGCGCGGCGGCTTCCTCGTCGAGCCGGTTGGCGTGCTGTGCCACGGTGTCCACCAGCGCGCCGTTCTGCGCCCCGGTCTGCCCGAGTTCCGCGAGGGCATCGCCCACGGTGCGGATGCCGGCGGCCTGTTCCTCGGCCAGCGCGCGCAGATGGCCCGCGAGGCTGTGGCTGCGATCGACCGCCGACTCGATCCCTTCCATCGCCGCCACCACGGTGCCGCTGAGGCTGGCGCCGCGTTCGATCTCGCGCGTGGCGTCGCCGACGATGCCGCCGATCTCGCGGGCGGCGTTGGCGCTGCGCTGGGCCAGCGCGCGCACTTCCTGCGCGACCACCGCGAAGCTGCGCCCCGCCGCGCCGGCGCGCGCGGCTTCCACGGCGGCGTTGAGCGCGAGGATATTGGTCTGGAACGCAATGCCCTCGATCACCGTGACCACCTCGGCGATATTGCGCGAATGGCCCAGCACGTTGGCCATGGTCCCGTTCATGTCGCGTACCACCGCCATGCCGGCGCCCGATGCAGTGCGCGCCTGGTTGGCCATCGTGCTCGATTCATTGGCCTGCTCATGCACCTGTTCGACGAGCGCGGTCAGGCGAGTCATGCTGGCCGCCGCGTGGCGCAGTGCCTCGGCCTGCTGCGCAGTGCGTGCCGCGAGTTGCTGGTTGCCGTCGGCAATATCGCCGCTGGTGTCCGTGATCTCGTGCGCTGACTCCTGAATGCGGGCCAGCACGCCGGCCAGTTCGTCGCGCATGCCAGCCAGGAAATAGAGCAGGCTGGTCTGATCGTCCCTGCGCAGGTTGATATGCGCGGTCAGGTCGCCGCTGGCGATGCGGTTGGCCGCCGCCGCGGCGTCGCGCGGTTCGCCGCCGAGTTCGCGCGTCAGGCTGCGCGCTGCAAACCACGCCAGCGCGCCGGCCGCCACGAAGCTGGCCACGAGCAGCGCGGCCATCAGCGTTTGTGCGCCGATCTGGCTCGCGGCAACGCCCGCCACGGTGTCGGCGGCCTGCCGCTCCAGGCCGGCGCGCGTGGCTTCCATCAGCGCGCCGAGCTTTTGCAGTTGCTCGCCCAGGAAATGGCCGTCGACGGAAACGGCGCTGTCGAACTGCAGGGCGTCCAGCGGCTGCTTGTTGATCAGCGCCACGTAGCCTTGCATCAGTTCACCTGCCGCTGCGCGCTCCTTTTGCAGCGCCTGTGCCTGGCGCGGCGCGGCCTGGCGCACGCCGTCCACGGCGGCGTCGAGCTGGCGCATGGCCTGCCGGATGTCCGCGCCGGCAGCGTCGCGCTCGGTGGTGCTCGTGGCCAGCGTCAGCGCCAGTTGCGCGCGGCCCAGCATAGCCAGTGCGGCCTGCGCGCGTTCCGCCGAAATGGCGCCGCGCATGTCGCGTTGATACAGGATGTCGGTGTCCTGCTTGAGGGTAACCAGATTGAGGATGCCGATCAGGCCGACCACGGCGCCGAAGACATAGACCAGAATGAATGCGGCGGACAGCCGCGCCGCCAGCGGCAGTCGCACCAGCCGTTGCCACACGGCTTCGCCGCGTGCGCGCGGCAGACTCAGTTGGATGGCTTGCAACACGAAACAGACTCCTGCCGGGATTGCCCCGGCCATGCCATGACCCGATGCCCGCCGCGTGGCTGCCTGACCGTGCCGCCCGGTGTGGACGACCGGGGCATATTCCCGTTGCGGTGCGCCGCCATGCTCGGCGAACGGTGTGACGCAGGCGTGACACCGTCGCACAACGGGGAGATCGGCGCAGGCCGCAGAGGGCGGGTTACGGCTGGAGCAACGGCTGGCCGGGTGGGCCCGTCAGGTCGGCGCGGACGGTCTGGTCGAGGATGTCGAGCCGGTAGCCCTGCGCGTACACGACATTGACGGTGACGCCGTTGGCCGGGCAGAGATCGAGCGTGCGGCGCATGCGCGAGACCAGCCCCGCCAGCGCGCGCGAGAGCGGTGGCAGGTCATGACCCCAGATCATATGTTCGATCCGCTTGCTGGCCAGGATGCGGCCCGCGTTGGCGAACAGCAGCGTGGCAAGGTCGAACTCCTTCGGCGTCATGGCGATGCGGCGCCCATTCAGCATGGCGAAGCGGCCGGGGCTGTTCAGCTCGTAGGGGCCGGCGCGCATCGGCAGGTTGTTGCGGAAGCGCGCGCCGCACATGCGTCGGCGCAGAGCGGAGATGCGCGCCAGCAGCACGCGGTTGCTCAGGGCCTCGAGCACGTAGTCGTCGGCGCCGGCGTCGAGCGCCTCCACGAGGTCGTTGTCGTTGTTATGCTGCCCGCCGATCATGATGATCGGCATGTCGCGGGCGCGCACGGCGCGCACGGCACGGATCACGTCGATGGCGGAAATGTCTTGCAGGTCGCGGTCGACCAGCAGCATGTCGTAGCTGTCATGGCTGAGGCCGTGGATCAGGTCCCGGCCGGCAAGGAAGAGGGTGCACTGGAAACCCGCGAGGGAGAGCAGGTCCTGGATGGGGTGGAGGCGGGCCGCGCGGCTGGCCAGTAAGGCAATGTTGGTCGAAACACTCATGCTACAACTACCAGAAAACTGAAACGGATTGACGGAGAGGAACCGTCAGAGCGTAGCGGCGGCATGCCCGGCCGGACAATCGCCATTCCCTTAAATGTGGGATCGCCGCGAACCGGGTCAGGCTTATCCACAGAACGTGTGGATAACTGGCGGGTGGGCGGAGGCGCACCGGCGCCGGCACGCCATTGCATCGGCGCGCCTAAAAATGAGGCAGCCCGACCGGCATATGGCGATCGGGGGATGCCCTCATGTGACGGGTATGCCAGAATACGGCTCATCCATGTACGGGCCCGCAGCGCCGAACCATCCGCCTATGTTGATGAGTCCTAGCGTGATCGCCGCAGTGATGGTCGCCTTCCATATCGTGGGCGTGATGGCCGCATTGCATGCCGTGATGACGGTCCGCACCGCGCCCGGCGCCATTGCGTGGGCGGGGTCGCTGGTGATGATGCCGTACTTCGCGCTGATTCCGTACCTGATCTTCGGCCGCAGCACCTTCGCCGGCTACGTCAATGCCCGCCGTTTCAATAATGACCGCCTGCGCGAGATCCGCCGTGGCATGACCGCGTCCGAGCGCGAGGCCATGTCAGCCTGCGTGGTGACGGCGCCGGCGCAG
The DNA here is from genome assembly GCF_056395225.1 of Cupriavidus sp. 10L45. NCBI lineage: Bacteria > Pseudomonadati > Pseudomonadota > Betaproteobacteria > Burkholderiales > Burkholderiaceae > Cupriavidus > Cupriavidus sp. 10L45. The sequence goes on along the minus strand of NZ_JBFTJC010000006.1, from coordinate 267,628 downwards.
GCTTGCATGCGCGCGCTGCCCGGTCTGACCGGCATGCCGTGCCTGGCCAACAACGACGTGCGCCTGCTGATCAACGGCCAGCAGACCTTCGAAGCCATCTTCGCTGCCATCGACGCCGCCACGCAGGTCGTGCTGGTGCAGTTCTTCATCGTCCATGACGACGAACTGGGCCGCGAACTCCAGCGCCGCCTGTGCGAGCGCGCCCGCGCCGGCGTGAAGGTCTATTTCCTGTTCGACAGCATCGGCTGTCACGGACTCGGACGCGGCTATGTGCGCACGCTCCAGCAGGCAGGGGTGGAGGCGCGGTCCTTCGCCACGCATCCCGGCTTCGTCAATCGTTTCCAGCTGAATTTTCGCAACCACCGCAAGCTGGTGGTCGTGGACGGCGCGCGCGCCTTCCTGGGCGGGCACAACGTCGGCAACGAATACCTGGGCGCGCGGGCGCCGCTCTCGCCGTGGCGCGATACGCATATCGAAATTCGCGGCGCGGCGGTGCTGGAGCTGCAGATGGCGTTTGCCGAGGACTGGTACTGGGCTGCGAAGGAGGTGCCGTACCTGATGCTGCCGCCGCATGGCGATGTGGGCGAGATGATCTGCCAGGTCGTGCCGTCCGGCCCGGCTGACGCGCAGGAGACCTGCTCGCTGTTCTTCGTCGAGGCGATCCAGTCGGCGCAGAAGCGGGTCTGGATCACCTCGCCGTACTTCGTGCCGGACGAGGCGGTGTTCGCCATGCTGCGCCTTGCCGTGCTGCGCGGGGTGGACGTGCGCATCCTGATTCCGTCGCGCCCGGACCACCTCGTGGTGTACGCGGCGTCCACCATCTACGCCTACCAGGCGGTGTGCGCAGGCGTGAAGGTCTACCGCTACCAGCCCGGCTTCCTGCATCAGAAGGTGATCCTGATCGACGATGAGGCCGCCGCCGTGGGCACCGCCAATCTCGACAATCGCTCGTTCCGGCTCAATTTCGAGATGATGGTGATGACCGCGCATCCGGCCTTCGCGCGGGACGTCACGCGCATGCTCGAGGCCGACTTCGCCGAGGCGCGCGAGATCAGTCGCGACGAATTTTTGGCCTCGCCCGCGCTGCTCCGGGTGGCGATGCACGTTGCCAAGCTGTTCGCCCCCATCCTCTGAGCAAATCCGCTGCCGCCGTTGTCCACATTGGCGGCTGGCGCTCCTTGTGTACACTGTCTACTATACAAAGCAGAATGAGTGGACGATGTCCACATGGGAGTTTGATATGAGCCGAGTCGCCGCCACGCCGCCCACGCGGAGCACTTATCGACATGGCGATCTACGGCGCGCCTTGCTCGAAGCCGGGATCGATCTCGCACGCACTGGCGGCCCGGAGGCCGTGGTGCTGCGTGAAGCCACGCGCCGCGCGGGCGTGGTGCCGAATGCCGCGTACCGTCACTTCGCGAGCCGGCAGGACCTGTTGGAGGCGGTGCGCGCCGCGGCCTTGTCCGGCCTGGCCATGGCCATGGAGACCGAACTGGCAGCGCTGCCCGCCAATGCCTCCGCCACCGAGCGCGCGCGCGGGAGCCTGCGCGCGGTGGGTGCGGGCTACCTCCGTTATGCGCTGGCCGAGACAGGCCTGTTCCGCACCGCCTTCTCGGTGCCGGACGATGTAGAGGACGACCCGGACCCCGCCAAGGCCGGCAACAGCGGCCTCAACCCGTTCCAGTTGCTGGGCGCCGCGCTCGATCATTGGGTCGATGCGGGCCTGCTGCCAGCGGCGCGCCGCCCCGGCGCAGAGTATGTCGCCTGGTCCGCCGTCCACGGGTTAGCCATTTTGTTGATCGACGGCCCCCTGCGCAGCCGCGCGCAGGAACAGGCCGGCATCATCGGTGCGCGGCTATTGGACATGGTGGAGAACGGCCTGACGGTGGCCTGAGACCAAAAAAATGCCACGTGGCGGGGACCACGTGGCATCCAAGTAAAAGAATGCCAGCGAGGGGTCAACTCTGGCACTCCATCGGGTGCCTGCATTGCACAGGCGGGGCCAAGTGTAAGAAGACGATTCTGATTCGTGAATAGGAATAGTCCGAAAATGGATTTCCGCCCCGCAAATACTGTCTAACGGCCATGGGGCGACGGTCGAAGCCGCCCTCGGCTTTGATGCAGGTCAATGGGAGTGCACGATGAATGGGGCGCGCGGTTGGATGATGGCGGGCATTGCGGGCGCCACATGGATGCTGGGCGGCTGCGTGGCATATCCCGGCTATGACACGTACTACGGCAGCTATCCGTCCGGCTATGCCTCGTCAGGCTATGACTCGTCGGGGTATTACGGCGGCTACTACAGCGGCTATCCCGCCTATGCCTACGGCTATCCGTATGCCGGGTATCCGTATTACTACCGACCCTGGTATGGCGGCTTCTACGGCAGTGTCTGGTATGGCAGCGGCTATCGCGGCTACTACGGGCGTGGATATCGTGGCTATTACGGGGGCTACCACGGCTACCACGGGGGACACGGCGGGTACCACGGCGGCTATGGCGGCTACCGTGGCGGCGGTTATGGCTATGGCGGTGGGGGCGGGGGAAGAGGCGGCGGCGGGCGCGGTCGACGCTGAGTGCCAGCGCGCCCGCGCGATGCCGGCAGGAGCAATGCCTACGGCAACTGCCGAAGCTGTCCGATCACGGACATCAACCGCCCGTGTGCCACGATGACCGACGACTCGTCCTGCAGCGCCTCCTGATAGCGCTTGCGAAACGCCTCGTCCCCGCGCTCGCTGAACAGCTTCTGCGCGGCGGCGGCCACGGCCCGGCAGGTATCGTCATGATGTTCGTCGCCCTCGAGTTCTTCGTCGATCTCGATGATGAGGCGCGACAGCGGGTCCAGCCAGCGAAAGAAAGATTCTTCGGTGACCAGCTGCACGAACTGCCCGGCTGGAATCGGACCGTGCAGACGCTCGTATTGACCACGGTCGTAGCCGATGACTTCCTTGTGTACCTGGAGCAATGCCGCGCGCAGGGCGCGCAGGCCTAAGCGGCGGGTTTCCTGGGTGGCAAGGAACTGTTCGCTGGGCATGCCTTTTCTCCACTTTCCTGTTCCAGGGCAGGGCGTGTCGACATGACCCGTCGGCGGGGTCCTCCCGGGAACCGCCATCGCCTGCCCGATCGTTTTCGGTATGCATCGCCATGCGGCATGACATGGAGTATGCGTGAGTCAGTATAGGAAGCGCACGTGGCGCAGACCAGCGCGCAAGCCTAGCGAGATACCCGTATTGCGGCCCTGCGGCAAACCGTGGCGGCCATGTGGGTGAGTCTGAAACAAGATGTCGATGGTGCGATGCAAGGCACCGCTCAGGCACCCGGACCTTGCAACGATGCCCCCGCCGTGGCGATGATTTCCTCTGGGGAAGGATGTGCGCGCGCAGTCAACCGCATGCGTGCGAGCAGCGGAAGATGATCGGACGCCAGCCGCGTCAGCGCGCTGCGATGGCCCGCCACCGACACCAGGTGCGCGCGTGGCGAAGTCCAGATCCGGTCCAGCGCGAGGAAGGGCCAGCGCGACGGAAATGTCGAGACATGGGGTGTGCGTTCGAAGTACGCATGCAGCCAGCGCAGCGGGCGCCCCCACAGGAACCACTCGTTCACATCGCCGAGCAGGATGGTGGGCTGCTCGGGCGCCTCCGCCAGCGCGGTGAGCAGCCGGCGCACCTGCCAGCGCCGCTCGCCGGGCATCAGTCCGAGGTGCGTGGCAATCACGCGCAGCGCGAAGGTGTCGTGCTCCACGGCGTTGCATTCGAGCATGGCGTCGATGGCGCCGCGCGGTTCATGCCCCTTCACGCTGAGGTCGATATGGCGAATGCGCAGCGGCCGGTAACGCGTGAGCAGGCCGTTGCCGTAGTCGCCGTCCTCGCGGACCAGCGTGGGGCCGGGAATGGCGTGCAAGCCGCTGTGCGCGGCGAGGAAGCGCAGCATGTCGAAGCCGGTATGGCGCGACTCCACTTCCTGCAGGGCGATCAGGTCCGCGCGCAGTTCCGTCACCACATCCGCGATGCGCTTCGGCACGAAATGCCCATCGGTGCCCACCCCGCCGTGGATGTTGTAGCTGGCCACGGCGATGTCCGCGTGCAGGGACCCGGAGGCGTCCGACGCGGGATTCGATGCGGGAGGCAACGGCGCGTTCATCAGGCCCCCTCGCGCGAAGGCGCGCTGGTGCACGGTGGCGGGTGCCGCGCCGCCGCTGTCGCGGCCGTCGCAGCCGTCGCTGCCGCATGGAGTTCGGCGTTCGTCGCACGCTCCCGGCGCTTGCGCCGCCGGCGCAGCAACACTGCCACGGTGATCGGAATCAGCAGCACCAGCGCCAGCAGGGCGAAGGTGCCCGCGCCGGGGTCTTTCGCCACGGCGGCAATCCGGTCCACCAGCGAGGCCGTGACAACAATGCCCGGCGTCATGCCGATGGCAGTGCCCAGCAGGCAGTCCCGCAGCCGGATGCGCGAGGCGCCCACCACCAGGTTGACCAGCGTGAACGGCGCCACGGGCACAAGCCGCAGCACCACCATCGCCAGCACGCCATGCTGGCGCACCTTCTGGCTCACGCGGTTCAGCCGGCGTCCGCCAAGGCGCCGCACCGCGTGGCGGCCCAGCAGCCGGCCCGCCGTATAGCCGCCGGCCGCGCTCAGCACCGAGCCGCACAGCGCCAGCAGCGCGCCGTACCACGGCCCGAACACGACCAGCGTGACCACGATCAACAGCGTCACCGGAAACATCACCAGCCCGCCCGCCACGAAGGCGGCCATCATCGCGCCCGGCGCAAACGGTATGTCGCGCACGCGCTCGATCATCGTCAGCAGGTAGCGGAAATCGGCCCACTCGCGCAGCGGCGTATAGCGCCACGCGAAGGCCATGCCGCCCAGCACGAGTACCAGCAGCACGAACACCGCCACCCGGTTGGCCGCGTGGGGGCGGGCCTCCTGGCTGACGAACTCGGCCATGATCTGCTCGCTGTCGATGGGCTCGATGGGGTCCAGCAGCCGTGCATCGGGCAGCGCGGCATCCACTTCTTCCGGCACGGTCGGCGAGAACCGCTCCAGCGTGCGCCCGTCGCTGCGGTGCAGGGTTTCGATGGCGGCGTGCAGGCCGCCGGCATCCGCCAGCGCGGTGTCGAGTTCCTCCGGCGTGACGGCGAGGTGCTCGCTCAGCAGCCGCCCGCGCATGGCCCGGATGCCGGCGGCGATCTTTGGATGGCCGTTGGCCTCCACCACGAGGTTGCATTCGGTATCGAGCCCGAACGAGCGATTGCTGAGATTGGCCGACCCGATGGTCAGCAATTGGTCGTCTACCACCATGACCTTGCTGTGGACGTTGACGCAGGCGTCGCCAAGGTCCGGCACATGCGGGCAGTACAGGTGGAACCGTTCGTGCTGGTCCGCGCCGCGCAGCCGCCGGCAGAGCCGCGCGCGCAGCACCCCCATGCTCGCTTCTTCCAGCCAGCCGCTCTCGGTGCGCCGCGAGACCAGCGCAATCTCCGGCCCCTCGGGCTCGCGCAGGCGCTTGGTGAACGCGTCGGCGATCAGGCCGGAGCTGAAATACTGGTTCTCAAGGTAGATGCCCTCGCGCGCCGCGCCGATGGCATCCAGATACAACTCGCGGATCTCGGACACGCCGGGATCGTCCTCGCACGCCGGCGCGGTCCGGCTGATGCCGACGTCCACATTGGTGAGGTCAGGCTCGACGCTCTCCGGCCACGCATCCCCCAGCGGCTGGTCCGGCACGCGCGGCTGGCGGCCCGTGGCGCGCAGCCAGCGCGCCGCCGCCAGGTCGCCCAGCGCGGCGGCGGCGTCGCCATCGACCACGCACTGCACGTCATGGAAGGGCGGATAGGGCTTGCCATCCAGATCCACGCGGCGCGGGTCGTCGGCCAGATGATGATGGGTGTCCCAACGCCGGATGGTCAGGTCCAGGCCGCCCACGAAGGCCACCTGATGATCGACCACCACGACCTTCTGATGATGCGAGGCCCCGGGCGGATGGTTGCCATCGAGCCGGAAAGACAGCCGCCGATGGGTCTGCCAGTGCATCTTGGCGTCGGGCAGCCACTCGCGCTCCAGCGCGAACACCATCGCGAAATCCCAACTCAGCACGTAGATCCGCAGCCCACGCCGGCGTTTGCACAGCGTGTTCAGGAACTCGCGCAGCGTGGGCGGCAGGCCATCGGGCGGGTCATCGCCGCCCGGGTTCATCACCATCCGGCTGTCGATGTCCCAGCCGAGGATGAACACGCTGTGCGTGGCCTTGGCCAGCGCCTCACGGAGTGCGGAGAAATACGCATCGGCGTCGACCAGCATCGAAAACCGCTGGCACGGCTCCACCCGCCAGCAGTTGTGGCCGGGACGCAGGAGCGGGGAATTAGGAAGGGCGTCGGACATCACCCCGCCACAGGCGCAAGTTTTGTACCGGATGGGGATCTGGGGCTGAGGCTAGGGTCTGGCGATAGCGGAGCACCGCCGCCGGTGTGCGCTTTACTCGGCTTTGTAATTTTGACAATCGACGGAGAGGGATGGCGAGCGCGTCAGCCGCGCCGCGCCGCCCCACGCCAAGCTCCCGGCGGCAGGCCGAAGCGGCGGGCGAACGCGCGGGTAAAAGTCGTCTGGTCGGGATAGCCGACGCCGAAGGCGATGTCGGTCAGCGGCATCGTGCCGGCCATCAGCCATTGCACGGCCTGATCGAGGCGCAGGCGGGTCTGGTAGCCGTGCGGCGTGTCGCCGAAGGCTTCGCAGAAGAGGGTATGGAAGTGGCGGGCGCCCCAGCCGAAGCGGCTGGCGAGTTCGTCGGCGCGGGGTGGTTCGGCGAGGCTGGCGCGCAGGCAGGCGTCGATCGCCATGACCGGGAAGCGGGCGGCGTCGTGCCGGGTGAGGTCCTGCCCGAGCGAGGTGGCCAGATTGCCGGCGAGGATGGCCGCGCGCTGCCAGTCGTGCTGCGGCGGGGCGCCGGGGTGGGTTTTCGGGATGGTGACGAGCGTGCGCACTTGCGCGGCGAGCGGGCCCTCCAGCGCGAAGGTGCGCGGGCGGGCCATCAGCCGGGCCGGCAGGGCCACGGAACTGGCCGGGAAGTCGGCCACAAGCTGCAGGTTCTCGGTCAGGCCCACGCAGACATGGTGTTCGCCACCGGGCACGACCAGGCCGTGTTCGGCATCCACACGATAGGCGTGACCGTCGATTTCCAGTTCGATGGCGCCGTCCACGCCGAACAGCAACTGGTGGTAGTCGTGCGCATGGCCGAGCGGCTGCGGCTGGAATCGCCGCGGCTCGACCAGCGGGGCGGCGTGGTCAGCGCGCTTCGGCACGTTGCGTCCGTCCCTGGGTCTGGCACAGCCACACGCCGGCGCCGGCCACGGCCATGCCGAGCCACTGGAGCGGCACCAGATGGTCGCCAAACAGCAGCGCGGCCTGCACGGCGGCCAGCGGCGGGGCGAGGAACATCAGCGCGGCGGCGTTGGCGGCGCGCCCGCGGCGCACCAGCCCCAGCAGCAGCCACGTACCGAGCCCCGACAGCACCAGCGCCGCATAGGCCAGCGAGGCCCACAGCGTGAGGCCCGGCTCCCAGTGCAGCGCGCCCGGGCCGCCGTTGACCGTGACCAGCGCGCCGGCCACCAACATCGCGCCGGCATTCTGCCAGGCCGAGCTGGCGCGAATGTCGGCCTTGGCGATGGAGGTCTTCTGCAAGAGCGTACCCATGGTGATGGAAACAATGGCCAGCAGGCCGATCAGCACGATCCACGGCGACACCGCGTGCGGCGCGCCGGCCCGCATCGCCGGCAGGACGACCAGCCCCACGCCGGCCGCGCCGAGCGCGAGCCCGCGCCAGGTGCGCATCGAAGGTAGCTCTTTTAATAGTGGGATGGCAAGCAGCGCGGTCAGCAGCGGCTGCAGGGCGCCCAGCAGCGCCATCACGGACGGCGACAGCCCGTGCGCCACGGCGCCGTAGCCGGCACACAGGTAGATGCCCTGCATCAGCGCGCCAGCCAGCAGGTGGCGGGGCACCTCGCGCGCCGCCGGCCACGCCGCCCCGGCCAGCACCGCCGCCAGCGTGAACATCAGCCCGGCCAGCGCAAAGCGGGCGAGCAGGAACAGGCTGGTGTCGGCCACGGGCACGACCGCCTTGCCGACGATAAAGCCGGTGGACCAGATCAGGACGAAGGCCAGGCCAGGCAGCCAGGCGGGCAGGGGGCGCGACATGGAAGCGGTACTCGATCAGATTCCGGGCGGCCGGTCAGTGGCCGCATTGGGGGAGATTGTCCGGCAGGGTAGCGGGGCGGGAGGGGGCTGTCTTGGCGATTCCTGCAATCGACCTTCAGACAAATCCGATGGACCTCATGGACAATATGCGCCTTGTCCACGTCTTCCGGCCCCGATCGGGCCGCGTTCCCGCCATGCCAACGACCGCGCCGCATCACCGCCTGATCCAGGATCTCGGCCTCGTGCCCCATCCGGAGGGGGGATTCTACCGGGAGACCTACCGCGACGCCGCGCGGGTCCGCCGGGCCGACGGCGTGGAGCGCGCCGCCTCCACGGCCATCTATTACCTGCTGTGCGATGACGCGTATTCGGCGTGGCACCGCATCTGCGCGGACGAAGGCTGGCATTTCTACGCCGGCGGGCCGCTCGACGTGCATGTGATCGATGCCGCAGGCCGGTTGCACACCCACCACCTCGGCAACCCGCTGCACGACGCGGGCACCGCGTTCCAGGCGGTGGTGCCGGCCGGCTGCTGGTTCGCGGCGGAGCGGGTGGCGGGCTACGCCGGCGGCTATTCGCTGGTGGGCTGCACGGTGGCGCCCGGGTTCGAGTTCAGCGAGTTCGAACTGGCCGATGCGGCCGCCCTGGCCACGCTGGCCGCCGCCCATCCGCATCACGCCGAGGTGATCGCCCGGCTGGCGCCCCGGCTTCCGCAGGGCTGACCGGCCGCGCTCCCTACGTTCGCCGGCAAGTTTTACGCGTAGCGGGCGGGCCTGGCCGCTGCCGCACGCCGATTTGGCGGCGTCGGGCGGCCGGGAACGGCTTTTGCAGAACCGGTCCACGGACCCGTTTTCGCAATGTCCGCATCCCCACCCCGCAAAAACCCCACAGAACGAGGAGTCATCATGGATAAGTCCAAGATCCCGGTCGGCCAGCGTCCGGCCCTGAGCCTGTTGCTGGACGACCATCGCGCCGTCAAGAAGCTGTTCAAGCAGTTCGAGGAAGCCAAACAGGACAGCGCCAAGCAGTCGATTGCGGCGGAAACCTGCCACGCGCTGAGCATCCACGCCCAGATCGAGGAGGAGATCTTCTATCCCGCCCTGCGCGGCGTTTCGGACAAGATCGACGACATGCTGGACGAAGCCAAGGTCGAGCACATGGTGGCCAAGCAGTTGATCGCGAAGATCGAATCGGGCGATAAGGCCATGCTCGACGCCAACTACAAGGTGTTGACCGAGTACGTCGGGCACCACGTGGAGGAAGAGGAAAGCGAGCTGTTCAAGGCGGTGATCCAGGCCAAGGTCGACCTCAAGGCGGTGGCGGCGCAGCTCGAGGAGCGCAAGCACGAACTGGAAGGCGTGACGGCCTGATCGTTGGCGCGGACGAAAAAAGGCCCATCCGAGGTGGATGGGCCTTTCTTTATCGCTGCGATGCGTGGCGTTTAGATCGCTTTATCGYCCTTAACCTTGATTGGCGAGCAGATCGGCCAGTTCATCGGCGTGTTCTTCCTCGACGGCCAGGATCTCTTCCATCATGCGGCGCGTGGTCGGATCTTTGTCGCCCAGGTACTGGACGATCTCGCGATAGCTGTCGATCGCAATCCGCTCGGCCACGAGGTTCTCGCGGATCATGCTGGCGAGGTCGTCGCCCTCGGAGTACTCCGAATGGCTGCGCGTCAGCAGGCCGTCCGGCGACAGGTTGGGTTCGCCGCCCAGTTGGACGATGCGCTCGGAAATCTGGTCCGCGTGGCCTTGCTCCTCGTTGGAATGCTGGAGGAATTCGTCGGCAACGCTCTTCGAGTTCGGGCCCTTGGCCATGAAATAGTGGCGGCGATAGCGCAGCACGCAGACGATTTCCGTGGCGAGTGCGGTATTGAGCAACTCGATCACGGTGTTGCGGTCGCCGTCGTAGCCCTCGGTGACGGCGCCGTCTTCGATCTTCTTGCGGGCACGTTCGCGGAGAGTCTTGATGTCGGTGAGGAAGGGTTGGGATTGCATTGTGATGGACTCCTTTGCCAACCGTGAGCGGGGACTTGTGTGGGCACTTTATGTGGGGATTTGGTGCGTATCTATCTTAGAGTTCCGCGCACGCCGCGCGGCGTCAGCCCGTGCCCCATTCTGCTATCGGGTTCGGTCCTACAACCCGCCCGCCGGGGCTAGGCCGGCAGCAGCCGCGCGCGCAGGAAATCCACAAAAGCAGTGACTTTGGGCGATGCCACGCGGCGGCGCGGGAACACCGCGTGGAAGTCCTGCGCCGGCCCGGTCCACGCCGGCAGCACGCGGCGCAGCCGGCGCGCGGTCACGTCCGGGGCGAGGCTGCGGTCCATCGCCAGCGAGAGTCCTTCGCCGGCACACAGCGCGTCGTGCAGCAGCGCGGGGTCGCTCGCCACGATCACCGGATCGATCGGAAAATCCCGCGCACGGCCGGCGGCCTGCCGCAAGGGCCACGCATAGCCGCGCTCGCGCCGCGCCTGATGAAGCGCCAGCGTCGCGTGGTCGAGCAGGGCGGCGGGATGGTCTGGCACACCGTGCCGCTTCAGGTAGGCGGGGCTGGCATAGACGCCGGTCGGGAAACTGCCGAGCTGGCGTGCGATGAGGTCGGAATCGGGCAGCACGCCGAGGCGCAGCGCCACGTCGATCTCTTCGGCAACGAGGTCGAGCGGCACGTGCGAGGCAAGGATCTCCAGACGCACTTCGGGATAGGCCGCACGGAAGGCGGCCAGCAGTGGGGCGATCCACGTCGTGCCGAACGAGTACGGCAGCGTCACACGGAGCCAGCCGCGCGGGCCGTGCTGCAACTGCTCGACGGCGGCCTGGGCGTCGTCGAGGTGGCGGGCCAGGAGCTGGCTGTGCTCGAAGTAGGCCGCGCCGGCGTCCGTCAACGCCAGCCGGCGTGTGGTGCGGAGGAGTAGCTGCGTGCCGAGCTGGGCCTCCAGCGCCATCACGCGCCGGCTGACCGTGGTCTTGGGCATCTGCAACGCGCGCGCCGCCGCCGTGAAACTGCCCGATTGCACCACGCGCACGAAGATCAGCGTGTCGTTAAGGTCTGCCGCCATCGTTCTGGTCCCTGCTAAGGCCCGCTTTTAGGAGAAATGCGATTGTCCCATCAATGGGCCAATGCTGCCCGGATCCGGGGACTAATCACGACGCCACTCGCTCCGTAAGATCGCCCCATCGAATCCAACAAGGCAGGAAGGCGATCATGAAATTGAGCGAGTACGTGACCTATGACGCGGTCGGGCTGGGCCAACTGGTGGCGCGCGGTGAGGTGAGTGCGGGGGAACTGGCGGAAGTGGCCCGCCGTGCGATTGCCGCCGTGAATCCGAGGATTGGCGCGGTGGTGGAGGACTGGCCGGCCGATGCAGCCGGGTCTTCGGCGGCACCCGGCAGTGGGCCGCTGGCGGGCGTGCCGTTCCTCGTCAAAGATCTCGCGCTGTCGATGGCGGGCAAGCGGCTGGAGCTGGGCTCGCGGCTGGCGGCGGGCCTCGTGGCGCCATCGGACTCGTTCCTGATGCAGCGGCTGCGCGCCGCCGGGCTGATAACAATTGGCCGAACGGCTACGCCGGAGATGGCGTTCAGCACCGCGACCGAGTCCCTTCAGCAGGGCGCCACGCGCAACCCCTGGCAGCCGGCGTTGAGCGCGGGCGGTTCCAGCGGCGGGGCCGGTGCCGCCGTGGCGGCCGGGATAGTACCGCTGGCGCATGCGACTGATGCCGCTGGGTCGATCCGCGTGCCGGCGGCGTTCAACGGCCTGTTCGGGCTCAAATCCACGCGTGGCCGGGTCTCGAACGGTCCCGGTCTGGACGAAGTCTTCGCCGGGCTCGGCGTGCAGGGCGGGCTGAGCCGCACGGTGCGCGACAGCGCCGCGCTGCTCGACGCCATGCACGGCACCGCCGCCGGCGAGCCGTATCACACGCCCGCGCCGTCCCGACCCTTTCTCGACGAAGTGGGGCGGGAACCGGGCCGGCTGCGCATCGGCGTGATGGTGCCGCCGTTCAACGGGGCTGGCGTGGCCCCGGTCATGGCGCAGGCGGTGGCGGGCGTGGCCGCGCAGTTGGCAGGGCTGGGCCACCATGTCGATGACGTCACGCTGCCGCTGGGCGCATCGTGGGAGGCGGTCGTCCTGGCGAATGCGCGCATCTGGTGTGCCACGCTGGTCGGCTGGATCGATGGCGTGGCAGCGGCCACCGGGCGCCCCATCGACGCCACCACGCTGGAGCCGCAAACACTGGCGGCGTACCGCTACGGCCGGCGCGTCACCGGCCCCGCCTTCGCGGCAGCGCTCGACGTGCGCAACGCGGTGACGCGGGCCACGGCGACCTGGTTCGATGACATCGACGTCCTGCTGACGCCAACGATGCCGGCCCTGCCTGAGCCGGTGGGCACCTATGCCGCCGGCGCGGCAACCATGGATGGACTGGACTGGACCGACCGCGTGTTCCGGCACTCGCCCTACACGCCGGCGTTCAACGTGGCGGGGCTGCCGGCGATGTCCGTGCCGCTATGCGTGGACGCGGCGAGCGGGCTGCCGATCGGCATGCAGTTCGGGGCGGGGTTCGCGGAGGAGGGGATGCTGTTCCGGCTGGCGGGGCAACTGGAACGGGAGATGGGCTGGGCGGGGCGCCGGCCAGCCGTCTGGGCTGGCGCGGCGCAGGCTTGATGGGCGATCAATACCCGTAACGGTTGTAACCGGGGTTGTAACCTTGGTTGTAGCCCTGGTCATAGCCCTGCTGGTACTCGACCTGCCCGTAACCCGCCGGTGCGGCCGGCGCGCACGGCACGTAGGCGCGCTGGTAGTTGCTGTAGCAGTAGCCCGGTGGCACCTGCGGGGCGGCGTAGGCCACCGGCTGCGGCGGCGCGTAGACCGGCGCCGGTGCAGCCACCACGGGCTGGCTGAAGACCGCCGCGCCGATGGCCAGCGCCGCGATGGCGCCCACCGCCAGCGCAGCCGCGGCGCCGTCCGACCCGCCGCCACCGTGATGGCGGCCGCGGGCCGACGCCGGCCCGGCGGCCAGCATGGCGGCGCAGAGAACGGCAATACCGGTGTAACGAATCGATTGGCGCATGTCGGGCTCCTTGTCGGCCGATGATCGGCCTTGCTCGATGGAAGCCATCATGCCCTGCGACGCATTACAGTGGGTTACGCGATGGTGAGCAGATGTTACGGCTGCAACATATGGCGCCGTGCCCGGAAGCGACCCCGCTTACTCGCTGGCTTCGGCCAGGAACCAGGCGCGGCGCTGGGCCTCGTCGATCCAGTTCTCGAGCAGGCTCGCCGTGGCCACGTCGCCGTGGTCGTCGCAGACGGCGTGGGCGTCGAGCATGATCGCGGCCAGTTGCAGATTGTCGGCGCGCAGTTCCGCCAGCATGTCGCGCGGGGCCACGCGGTCGGCATCGTTGTCACGCAGGCGCTGCTGGCGGGTGACATCGCCGATGGAGCGCAGCGTGGTGGCGCCGAGCTTGCGCACCCGCTCGGCAATGTCGTCGGTGATGGCGAAGATCTGCGCCGACTGCTCGTCGAGCATCAGGTGATAGTCGCGGAAGTGCGGGCCGGACATGTGCCAGTGAAAGTTCTTGGTCTTCAGGTAGAGCGCGAAGACATCGGCAAGCAGCGGGTTGAGGTGCGCCGCGATGGCGGCGACGCCCTTGGCGTCCGGGACGGACGTGGCGACGGTGGTGGCAGTGACGAGGGAGGGTGCGGGCATGGTGGCTCCTGGTTGTCAGGGGGTTCGGCCCGCCATGATCGGGCCACGCCCCGCGCCGGCGTTGCCGCCGGCCCCCGGAATTGTCGATAACGCACGTTGGCGCGCCGGGCCGGGGGCGGCCGGGCAGGCTGCCCGCCGAGCCGGACCAGACTATACATACATATAGTTCCGCCGCAGGGATGGGCCTCGTATCATGCCAGCACGCATCCCGGCAAGTCGGTCCGGGCCCGCTGCGTGTTTCAGTCCGGTCGAGGTAGTCGCTTTGCACAACAAACAATTATTGGCCATCGTTGACGACGACGACTCCGTGCGAGTCGCCACGTCGCGCCTGGTTCGCTCCCTGGGCTGGGAAGTCATCCTTTTCGACACCGCCACGGCGTTCCTGAACTCCGGCTGTGCCGCCGAGGTGGATTGCGTGATCTCCGATGTCCAGATGCCCGGCATCACTGGCATCGAGATGCATCGCCGGCTGACAGAAGCCGGCGTGCACGTGCCCGTGATCTTCATTACCGCGTTTTCCGTGGAAGCCACGCGCAGGCAGGCGATGAAGAACGGTGCACTTTCCTTCCTCAATAAGCCGGTGGACGGCGCCGCACTGCAGGCGTGCCTGGATCGGATCGGCAAGGCGGCGCCGAGCGCATAAGTGCCGTGCCCTGCGGTGCGTCACTTTTGCCACCCGCTATGTATAATTCCTGCGCACACATCCCGCGGGATCGATGGCACGTCCGTGCCCGATCGCACCACGACTGTGCAAGCGACCGCCCCGCAAGACTGCCGACGGCCAGCGGTAGTTGAAACCGCCGAAGTCCCCCCCGAGGAGCCACCCAGAGCATGTCCGAGCCAACCGCCGTGCACAGGCCGAAATCCGAGAATCCGCGCGCGCTGCTGACCCTGGCGGCCCTGCTGACGCTGGGGATTTTCCTGATCGATGTCCTGACGCCGCTGACGATTGCCGTCGCCGTGCTCTACGTGGTGGTCGTGCTGCTGGTGGCTGCCACCGGCTCGCAGCAGGCCACGCTGTATTCGGCCATCGGCTGCGCCGCGCTCACCATCTTCGCCTTCCTGTTCCAGCGCACGGTCACCGAGGACGCCGGCCCGCTGGCGCGCTGCGTGTTCAGCCTGCTGGCGCTGGCCAGCACCTCGCTGCTGGCCATGCGCAACCTCGCCAAGACCGCCCAGCTCCACGAGGAAATGCAGATCCGCGCCACGGCCGAGGCTGCGCTCGCACGCAGTGAAGCCTTCCTGGCCGAAGCGCAGCAACTGAGCCAGACCGGCAGCATCGCCATGCGCGTGCCCGGCGACACGATGACGTGGTCCGACGAGGCCTACCGGATCTTCGGCTACGACCGCACGGTGACGCCGGGTCCGGACCTGGTCCTGGCGCGCGCCTATCCCGAAGACCTGCCGCTGGTGATATCCGTGCGCGACCAGATGCGGCAGGGCGTGCACCTGATCGACGTGCGGCATCGGCTGCGCATGCCGGATGGCACGGTCAAGCACGTGCACCTGGTGTCGCGCCTGCGCGAGTCGGCGTCGGACTATACCGAGTACGTAGGCGCGCTGATGGACATCACCGCCGCCGTCCAGACTCAGCAGGCCTTGCAGCGCACCTCCACCGAACTCGCGCACGTGATGCGCATGACCACGCTGGGCGAGCTGGCGGCGTCCATCGCCCATGAGGTGACGCAGCCGATCGCGGCCATCGTCACCTGTGGGGACTCCGCGCTACGCTGGCTGAACCGTGCGCAGCCGGACGTCGCCGAGGCCACCCAGTCCATCGACCAGATGATCCGCGACGCGCGGCGCTCCAGCGACATCATCCGGCAGATCCGCTCGATGGCGCAGAAGCGCGATCCGGTCTACGCCGAGACCGCGCTGGACAGCCTGGTGCGTGAGTCGATCGAACTGATGCGCCGGGAGCTGCAGGATCACCATGTGGAGTCGGCGATCGACCTGGCGCTGCCGGACGCGATGATCTGCGGCGACCGCGTGCAGCTTCAGCAGGTGCTGATCAATTTGCTCCTGAACGCCGTGCAGGCGATGGAGGGCACCGGCCGCCCCCGCAAGCTTTGGGTCAACACCGCGCTGGCCGAGTCGCGCCAGGCGCAAATCACCGTGCGGGACGCCGGCAAGGGCATCGCACCGGAAGAGGCCGGGCGGCTGTTCAGCGCGTTCTTCACCACCAAGGCCGAGGGGATGGGCATGGGCCTGTCGATCTGCCGCTCCATCGTCGAGGCGCACGGCGGCCGCATCTGGGCCGACTCGCCACCCGAGGGCGGCGCGGCCTTCCACATCATGCTGCCGCTGCATCTCGCCGATGCACCGGACGGCGAATGCGCGGCCCTACGGCAGACCGCGGAAGCAGGGAGCGAACATGGGCAATGAGTCGGGCGCGGTCAACGAGGCGGCGAGTGGCGTGGTCTATGTGGTCGATGACGACGAGTCGATGCGGATTGCCGTGGCGATGCTGCTGCGCTCCGTCGGGCATCAGGTGCAGACGTTCGCCTCCGCGCAGGAATTCCTGGCGTGCGAGCGGACCGACGCGCCAAGCTGCCTGATCCTCGATGTCCGGCTCAAGGGCCAGAGCGGCCTCGCCGTGCAGGAGCAGATCGGCGCGGACCAGGTCAGCATTCCCATTGTCTTCATGACCGCCCATGGCGACATTGCCATGTCGGTCAAGGCGATGAAGGCGGGTGCGACGGACTTCCTCGCCAAGCCGTTCCGGGACCAGGACATGCTGGACGCCGTGAACAGCGCCCTGGCGCGCGACGCCCAGCGGCGCGTGGCCGATCAGTCGAGCGCGGACTTGCGCCAGCGCTTTGCCACGCTGACCCAGCGTGAGCGGGAAGTGATGGCACAGGTGGTGCGCGGGCTGATGAACAAGCAGATCGCGTCGAACCTGGGCCTGAGCGAGATCACGGTAAAGATCCACCGTGGCCAGGCCATGAAGAAGATGGGCTCGCGTTCGCTGGCCGACTTCGTGCTGAAGGCCGAAGCGCTCGGCATGACGCCGGCGGCTTCGCAGTAAGCCATCAGCGATCGCGTCAGACCGGCGCCCACGTCGAGATCAGGGCCGCCATGCCGCAGCAGGCGGTGCAGACACCAAGCCAGTAGCAGATCATCTTGCGTTCGCGTCGCGTGACGGCGACGGGGTAAGACACGTGCTGGGCGGACATGGTCGGGGTGTGGATGTGCATGATGGGCTCCGGGGGGCAGGCCGGAGCATCGGCGTGCCGGATGCCTGTCGCGATGGCCCGCTGTCGGGGCATCGCAAGAGGCGGTCGCTGGGTGCGTGGGCCTGGACTTAGGCGTCCGACTTCTCGGGCGATGCCGAGACGCCGGTCAGGTCGCGCCCGGCCAGTTGCAGCGTGGCGGAGGCATTCGCGGGCTGGTCGAAGCGTGCGCCCTGGGTGTACGGGTCGCGCGGAGAATCGACACGGGCACCATCGGTGTAGGGGTCGCGCGGCGAGTCGACGCGGGCACCGTCGGTGTACGGGTCACGCGGCGAGCTGACGCTGGCGTGGGCCACGGAGGCGAGGCCGCCGAGGCTGCCCAGCACGAGCAGGGCGGTTGCGGAAACGATGCGTTGGGTGCGTGTGGTCATGGGAATCTCTCCATCAGTGAGGGTGCAGCTTTGGGTTTCCTGGCGGCTGCCGCGCATTGCTGGCTGCCTGGAATCAAGCTTAGAGACTCACGCCCCGAAAATCATTTGTACATCCGTCGCCGCCGATAGCGCATTCGTTGCGGGACCTCATCCTTAGGTTTAACTCGCCGCAACCCCGGCCACGACGGCCTGCGTGAGCAGGACGTCGGCGAGGATCATCGCGTCGGCATTGCGCGCACGCGGACGCTGCGGGCGGGGCTTGTAGATGGCATCGCCGGGCTCGATCTGGCGTCCGCTCATCGCGCAGAAGCCCGCCACGCGCGCGAAGGCCGTGCCCCATTGCTGCTCGCCGTAGCGGCAGTGGGTGGCATCGTTCCACGACAGCACAGCGGTGTGCGAATCGGGCATGTCGATGATGCGGATCAGCACGCCGGCCAGATCCTGGCGACCGCAGCGCTGGTAGGACACGGGGCTGCCGGCCGGTTGGTCGGACTGCGCAAACAGCAGCCCGAGTGCCTGCTGCCAGGGGTCGGGGCGGTTGCGCGTGGGCGCAACCTGGTCTGTCACGAGGTTGTCTGCAAGCATGATGGGGCTCCGGGTTGAGGGCGACGGCTGCTCAGGCAGCCTTGCGCTCCAGGCTGCGTTTTACGCGCCAGTTGTAGGGGGTCTCGCCCACAAAGCGCTTGAACACGGTGGTGAAGTGAGATTGCGAGCGGAAGCCGCAATGCATGGCGACGTCGAGAATCGACTGGCCGCTGGCGCTCAGCAGCGACTGCGCATGTTCCACGCGCCGCCGCAGCAGGTATTCGTGCGGCCGCAGGCCGGTGGCGCGGCGGAACTGCGCCGCGAAGTGCATGCGGGTAAGGCCGGTGCTCTGCGCGATATCGGCCAGACCAATCGCTTCGGACAAATGCGCGTCGATGTAGTCCGTGGCACGGCGCAGGCGCCACGGCGGCAGCGGCGCCAGGCTGCCGCCCGGGGCCTCCGTCGCACCGGCCTGGAAATGCCGCGCCACGAGGCGCGAGACGATGGCCAGGCTCACGCTCTCGACGAAGATGCGGCTCGCGCCGGCGTCTTGCACCTGGGTCATCGCCAGGGCCTGGCCGAGCCGTTCGAGCGCCGGATCCTGCAGCAGCTTGGGCGAGTCGAGCACGATGTCGCCGGCATGGGGGCGATCGAACAGGTCGGCGTGGCATTCGGCCAGCACCGCCTGCGTGGCGTAGAGGTGGAGCACGTCGGCGGGCGCCTGGAAGGTGGCGCGCACCGGTACGCCCGGCGCGGTCACCTGCACGGCCCCGGCGGTGACCCGCCCATCCACCAGCGGCCGGCCCGCATGCACGAACGCCAGCGTGGTGCAGCGCAGGTTCATGGCGATGCAGTGGTGGGCGTCGGCGCCGGGATGGGAAACCTGGAACGGTTCGCTGGGCTCGAGCGTCCAGCGCGAGACCGGGATCTGGGCGCCCGTGTCGTGGGAAGGTGCGCGCCACTGCTGCTCGGCGCCGATGAGTCCTGGTGGCGCGGGTAGGCGGGCGGTACTGACCGGGAAGAGCGAAGCGTGATGCATGACGGCCCCTTTGAACTGAACGTTGAAGCGGTTCTGGGCCGCTAGACCCAGCATGGCTTCAAGGTATATCAGGCAAAGAAGGCCGAATAGCCCTACAAACGGTTGCGCACGGTGTCAAATGGTTTGCGCAACTCATACCTTGGTTTAGTCGGCGGGGGGCCGGCCACCAAGGGAAATGGGCTTCCGAAGAAGCAAAACGGGCTTCCGAGGAAGCCCGTCGCCCGCTAGATATTACGCGGTCTCATAAGGATATGCGTTCAGGCGCTGACGGGCGCGCCGCCCGCCGCCGATTCCTTGGCGAACAGGCTCTTGGACGTCGCCACATGACCGGCCAGCACCGGCCGCAGCACCACGATGGCCAGGAAGGCCGCCGTCAGGTCCATGCCGGCCACGGTGTAGAGCACCGTGGACCACGTGCCGGTGGCCTCCATCATCAGGTTGCCGATCGGCACGAACAGCGCGCCAATCCCCTTCGCCGTGTAGAGCACGCCGTAGATCTTGCCGATGTGCTTGGTGCCGAAGGCGTCGCCGGCCAGTGCCGAGAACAGCGAGTAGACCTCGCCCCAGGCCAGGAACACCACGGCGGACAGGATCAGGAACGCGTACGGGTTGCTGCCGAAGTACCCCAGCGCGATGATCCCGATGCCCTCCAGCGTGAAGGCGATCACCATCGTCTTCTCCCGGCCGATATGGTCCGAGATCCACCCGAACATTGGCCGCGAGATGCCGTTCATGATGCGGTCCAGCATCAGCGCCAGCGGCAGGGCCGCCATCACGAAGAAGTGGAGATCGACCTTGAAGTCCTTGACGCCGAGGTCCTTGGCGATGACGCCAAGCTGGGCCACGGCCATCATGCCCCCCGTCACGACCAGGATGAACATGATGAACATCAGCCAGAACAGCCTGGTGCTCATGGCCTCCTTGAGCGTGTAGTCACGCGTGGCCTGGGCCAGTTTGTTCGACGCCCGGGTTTCCTGGCTACGCGGCGAACGCAGGAACCACGCGGCAACAAACGCGATGGAGCCTTGCAGCACGCCGAAGAAGAAGAACGTGTCCTGGAAGCCGGACGTCTCGATCATCGCCGCGATCGGCAGGATCGTGGCCGCCGAGCCCGCGCCGTAGCCGCCGGCGGTCAGGCCAACCGCCAGCCCGCGCCGGTCCGGGAACCATTTCAGGGCATTGTTGATACAGGTGGCATAGATCGACCCGACGCCAATCCCGCCCACCGCCGCGCCGAAGTAGAAGCCCGCCAGCGTGGTGGCCTGCGAGTTGATGATCCAGGCCGCGCCGATGAACAGTGCGCCGAACGCCACCATCAGGCGCGGGCCGAACTTGTCGATGAAGTAGCCCTCGATCGGCGCGAGCCAGGTCTGGACCAGCACGAACAACGTGAACGCCACCTGGATCTGCGCGCGCGGCCAGCCGTAGGTCTGCTGGATTTCCGGCACGAACAGCGTCCAGGCGTACTGGATGTTGGCCGTGGCGACCATACAGACGACGCCGAAGGCCAGCTGGATCCAGCGGGTCCGTTCCGATGCCTGCTGGTTCGGGGTGAGTGCGGCGGAGGATGGACTAGTCATGGCGCGCTCCCTGGGTGGTTTGTTGTGGCATGTTTTGTCTCCTGTTTCCTGGATGCGATGTGCGCTCGCGAAAAGGAATAAATCGTATGCCGGCCCATTTATCGATTGGGCGGTCAAATACAAAGTATGTGATATACCAGCGCAGCGCAAGATAAAGACGCAGCAGGGTTTTCACCAAATACAGTGATTATCGGAATCAATGCGGCTGGCTCAGATGAGGGACGAATCAATAATGGCAAAAAAAAATGCCCGCAGGCGTCCCGGCGGGCGGAGGCACGTTGCGTGACACCAGTCCGCAGCATGTAGTCGCAGTTATACGCACAAAATAAAGGGCGCGTACGTGGTTTTCCGCCAAATGACAAAAATGTAATGGAGATAATCCAGGCAGGGCGATGGATTAAATCGCAAATTGACGCGATGCGGAAAAATGAAAATACGTGGGAATAAGCGACGGGACGTCGCGCGGGAATAAATGCGGCCAGTCCGATTGATGGATTATCAGCGGGGACGAATCAGATTAACTCATGAATCCGCGCGGCAACGCGCGGCGGGGGCGAGGAAACCTCAACCCCAGTGCCGCACCCGCCCGGTATCCACGTGCACGAAGTTGTCGCGCGTGTAGAGGCCCACGCCGCCGCCGCCCAGGGACACCGCCGCGTCGCGCAGGTCCGCCAGCGGCACGCCGGGCAGGCGGATGTCGATGGCCATGCCATCCATATGCAGGCTGCGCCGGGCCACGCCACCGCCCCGGGTCTTGCGCAGGCGCTCATTGGTGACCGGGCTGCGGTAGCCGGAAATCACCTCGTACGCCTGCTCGGCGCCCAGCACCCCGCGCAGGTCGGAGAGCAGCCCGAACAGCTTCGGGTCGATGTTGCCCACGTCGCCCGAGTAGTG
This sequence comes from Cupriavidus sp. 10L45, assembly GCF_056395225.1. Classification (NCBI taxonomy): domain Bacteria; kingdom Pseudomonadati; phylum Pseudomonadota; class Betaproteobacteria; order Burkholderiales; family Burkholderiaceae; genus Cupriavidus; species Cupriavidus sp. 10L45. Next base: position 246,093 of record NZ_JBFTJC010000006.1, on the reverse strand, counting down.
GTCGCGCAGGAAGCGGTTCAGCGCCTGCTGGGCGTCCGGCAGCACCTGATCACCCATCGCGTAGACCAGCGAGATCTGCTCGCCGGTATGCGTATGCGAGAACGACAGCGCCCGCGCGCCCGGCACGCTGGCCAGCGCCAGACGCGGTACCGACAGCGCTGACAGACCCGCAGCTAAGGCCACACCGCCGGATTGGCGGAGGAAACGGCGACGGGCTGGCGTGTTGTGGGAATACGTCATGGCGATGGCGGCGAAGGGGGCGATGCGCGAAATCGGCGGTTAGGAAGGACGCGCCGGACTGGCGGCAGCATCGGTCGTGGGGCTTTGCCGCCGCACGGCACGCTGCTGTAGCGCCTGATCGAGCACTTTGTCCTGCCCGTAAATGTCAGCGAGGAAGTATACCCGGCCATCGGCCCGCGCAATCGCCGTGCCGTAGGCCAGCACCACTGGCAACGGCGCCTGCAGTGACACCGTGTTCGAGCTGCCCTTGGTCATGGCCTGACGGATGCGCGCCTCGGTCCAGTCCGGCTTGTCCTGCAGGACGAACTTGGCGAGTTCGACCGGCGCCTCCACCCGGATGCAGCCATGGCTGAAGTCGCGCCGGTCGCGCTGGAACAGCTGCGGCGAGGGCGTGTGATGGAGGTAGATGTTCTGGTTGTTCGGAAACACGAACTTGATGTCGCCCAGCGCGTTCAGCGGCCCAGGCCGCTGGCGGATGCGCATCTTGCCGGCCAGCACCGCGCTCAGGTTGGCCTCGTTCAGCGTCGGCACGGCCGTCGTGCCGGACACGAACTCGAAGCCCTGCCGCGTGAAATAGCCCGGATCGCGCCGGAAGTGCGGCACCAGTTCGGCCCGCGCGATGGAGGGCGGCACGTTCCAGTAGGGACTGAACTCGATGTAGCGCATGTCCTCCTCGAACAGCGGCGTGCGCGTGTCCAGCGCCTTGCCGACGATGACCTTCATCTCCAGCCGGATGTCGAGCTTGCCGTCGCGATAGTCATAGGCGCGCAGCACGAATTCCGGCACGTTGACCACGATCATGCGCGGGCTGTCGGCCAGCGGGGTCCAGCGCAGCCGCTCCATGGTCAGCGCGATCTGCCTGACGCGTGCCGACGGGGGCGTATTCAGCTGGGCCAGCGTGCCCTTGCCGATCACCCCATCGGCGGTCATCCCATGACGGGACTGGAAGGTCTTCACGGCCTCCACCAGCGCGCCCTTGTAGCCGTCCGGTGCGGGCGTGCCAGCCGGCAGGTCGCCCAGCGCCGCCAGCCGTTGGGCCAGTTGGGGCAGGGCGCTGTAGGGCTGCCCCGGCGTCAGCTTGCCGCCGGGCGGCGCGGGCAGCGGTGCATTCCACAGCGGCTCGGCGGCCAGCGCGCGATAGCGGGCCAGCGCCGTGCGCAGCGTGCCATAGAGCGGGAACGCCGGCGGCGCTTCGCGAATCGCATCGGGCAGCCGGTTGGCGGCCAAGGCGGCGCGCAGGGTGGCGTCCGGGTCGAACGGCTTTTCCTTCGAGACATCGAAGCCCGCATGCACCTTGCGCGGATCGACGCGCCCCCGGTGCAGATCGGACAGATAGTGTTGCATCGACTGGGTCAACGCCCCGTCGATACGCTCCACGGCTTCCGGCGCCAGCGCGGGTCCGGCAGCGGCCTGCGTGACGATGCGGCCCAGCGACTCGGCATCGTAGTCCTGGGCTTCTAGCCCATCGGCGCCCGCATCGCTCAGTGCCGTCACGGCCTGCCGCGCGGCCTGCGTCGGCTTGCCATCGACAAACCAGAGCGGCTCCGCCCACGCACTGGCCGCGCCGCAGAGCAGCCACGCCACGCAGGTCGCGGCAAGGCGGTAGCGGGCACGGGAGGGGGAAGGGGCGGGCGGTATCGGCGGCGTTACGGCAAATGTCATCGTCATTGGCATGGGCGAGTGCATTGCGGGAACGGGGTATCGTACCCGATCGCCATGCGACGGTCGCTCACCCGGACGGCAATCTCCTCGTCGTGCGTGACCAGCATCAGTGCCGCGCCGGTGTCCGCGCAGGCTTCGAGGATCAGCGCCAGGGTGTCCTGCTGCGTTACCGGGTCCAGCCGCGAGGTGGGTTCGTCGGCGAACAGGAAGGCGGGCGTCAGCAGTAGCGCACGCAGCAGCGCAACGCGCTGGAGTTCGCCGCCAGACACCGCACCCGGCCGGCGCGCGAGCAGGTTCGGCGCCAGTTTCAGCCGCTTGAGCAGCGGCGCGATGCGCGCCCGGTCGATCCGGTGCAGCGCGGCCAGATCCTCCAGCGCGCGGCCAATGCTGGTATGCGGGGCGAACGCGCCGGCCGGGTCCTGATAAAGTGTTTGATAGCGCACTTTTGCGATCCCATCCGGCCGATGTACCGTGCCGCCGTCCGGTGCGACCAGCCCGAGCAGCACGTTGCCGAGGGTCGATTTGCCGCTGCCGCTGGGCCCGGTGACCGCCAGTCGCTCGCCGGCGTGCAGGGTCAGGTCGAGGGAACGGAACAAGGTCCGGTCGCCGAATTGCTTGGTCACGCCGCACGCGCGCAGGATGTCATCGCCACCGGGCGACGGGGCGGTCAGCGGCGGCCAGTTCGCTGGCTCGGCGGCCACCAGCGCGCGCGTATAGGCATGCCCGGGCGCACCGAGGACCGCCGCGGCGTCTCCCCGTTCGACCAGCTTGCCGTCGAGCATGACCGCCACATCGCCGCCCAGCGCACGGGCCACGGCGATGTCGTGCGTGATCGTCAGCAGCGCGCACCCTTCGCCGAGCGCCGCCTGCAGCCGGGCCACCAGTTCATCGCGCCAGACGCGGTCGAGGCCTTTGGTGGGCTCATCGACAATCAGCACCGGCGCGCCGCCCGCCCGAGTGATGGCGAAGGCCACCCGCTGCGCCATGCCGCCGGACAGCGTCGTCGGCCACGCCTGCGCCGCGTGCGCCATGCCCAGCCCGTGCAGGTCGTGCAAGGCCCGGCGCCACGCCTGCGCGTTGCCGATCCCGGCCAGCGCATGTGTCTCCGCCAGTTGCCGGCCCACCCGCATGGTTGGATCGAGCGCGAACCACGGCTCCTGCGGCAACAGCGCCAGTTGTCGGCCCCACATCGCCCGCCGCGTGGCGGGGTCGGCGGCGTCGCAGCGGCGGCCATCGACCGTGAGGGTGCCGCCCGCGCGCAGGCCGCGCGGCAGCGTGCCCATCAGCGCATGCGCCAGCAGGCTCTTGCCGGAGCCGCTTTCGCCGAGCAGCGTCAGGGCGCGTCCGGCCTCCAGCGTGAACGACACCGGCGCAAGCAGCTGGCCGTCGGCGCTGTCCACGGTCAGCGCATCCACGGCCAGCAGGGGATGGGTGTCGATGCGGGTCATGCGTCGGCCTCCGCCGGCGCGCCGGTCGATACCAGCACCAGCCCCAGGATGGCGATCCCGAGCAGCAGGATCGGCCAGGCGATGATCCACGGCGCCTCCGCCGCATAAGGGAGCAACTCGGTCATCATCAGCCCCAGTTCAGCCGCCGGCGGCTGCGCGCCCAGGCCGACAAAGCCCATCGCCGCCAGCGCCAGCACCGCCGCGCCGGCGCCAAAACTCATCAGCGTGGCCAGCAGCGGCGCCAGCTCGGGCAGCAGATGCCGCCGCACGATATAGCCGGGACCGAAGCCGAGCAGCCGCGCCGCTTCCACATGATGGCTGGCCAGTACCACGCGCGCCGTGGCCCGCGTCACGCGGTAGTACTCGACCCACAGCACCAGCGACAGGCCGACATAGAGCGGCCAGTAGTCGCCCGGCGCGAACGCGCTCAGCAACAACACCAGCAGCAGGCCCGGCAGCGCCAGCACCGCGTCCGCCACGGCGCCGGTCAGGCGCTCGGTCCAGCCGCCGCGCCACGCGGCCAGCAGGCCGAGCAGCGTGCCCGGCACGGCGGCAGAGGCCACGCTCAGCAGCGCCAGCCCGAGCGAGAGCCGCGCCGCGCTCGCCAGCCGCGCCAGCATGCTGCGGCCCAGATGGTCGGTGCCGAGCGGCTCGGCCAGTTGCGGCACTTGGAGAATGCCGTAGAGGTTCTGCTCGAACGGGGCGCGCGGCGCCAGCCAGGGGCCGACGATGGCGAACAGCGCCAGCATCAGCAGCAGGGCGGCGCCGGCTTTGCGGCGGGGATGCCAGGTCATCGGCCCCTCCCGATGCGCACGCGCGGATCGATCGCCGCGCAGGCCAGATCCACCAGCGTATTGAGCGCCACGAACAGCAGCCCCATGACCAGCGCCGTGCCCTGGATCATCGGCACGTCCCGCCCGAAGATCGCGTGAACCAGCGCATGGCCGATGCCGGGCCATGCGAACAGCGTCTCGATCACCACCACGCCCTCCACCAGAAAGACCAGTTGCACGCCGAGGTAGGCCACCAGCGGCACGGCGGCATTACGCACGCCGTGGCGCAGCAGCGCGGCCCGGTCAGAGAGCCCCTTGGTGCGCGCGAACAGGAAATACGGCGAGGCGGTCACCGTGGCCATCGCATCACGTGCCACGCGCATCGCCGTGGCGGCGAGGCCCAGCCCCAGCGTGAGCGCCGGAGCGATCAGCGAGCCGTGCGCGGCATCGCCGCCGGCTGGAATCAGGCCGAGTTGGACCGCCAGCACGGCCACCAGCACGATGCCGAGCACGAACGGCGGCAGCGCGCGCAGCAGCACGGACAGCCACAGCGTCAGCCGGTCCAGCCGGCCAGCGGGCCGCAGACCTGCCGCGAAGCCGAGCGGCACGGCGATGGCGCACGACACCGCCAGCGCCGCCAGCGCCAGCGACAGCGTATGGCCCAGTTGATGGGCGATTTCGGCGGCCACAGGCGCGCCCGTCACCGCCGAGACGCCCAGGTCCATCCGCAGCAGGTGCCCCCACCACGCCACGAGGCTCTCGAACCACGGCAGGCCGAGTCCCAGCTCCATGCGCACCGCTTCGGCGGCCTGCGCGGTGACCATGTCGTAGCCATAGCGGCCGGCGGCGATCCGGAACGCCATGTCGCCGGGCAACAGCCGCATCATCAGGAAGCTCACCGTGCCGACCAGCGCAGCCACCACGAGCGCCTGCACGCCACGCTGGAGCACGATGCGGCCAAGCTGGCGCGTGGTGTCGCGCCGGAGGGTGGCGGTAGGCACGGCCACCGGGTCGGCGCCGGGCAACGCGGCGCGGGTCAGGTTTTCCATTGCAGTTGCGTCAGCCGGTAGGAACGTTCGAAGGGATCGATGGACACCCCAGCCAGCCGGGGGCTGGCCGCCAGCGTCTGGCGATACCAGACCACGGGGATCAGCGGCATCGCGTCGTGCAGCGTGTCCGCCACCTGCCGACGCAGCGCCTCGGCGCGCGGGCCTTCCGGCGTGGACGGCAACGCGGCCAGCGCGGCCGTCACCGCCGGCGAAGACCAGCGCATCGGCCCCCAGTCCCCGCCCTGGACCGCGAAGTCCTGCGCCACCGCACCGAAGGCGTCCGGCACCACGCCGAAGTTGCGCGCCAGCAGGCCCACTTCGAGCGTGCCGTCGCGATGCCCGAACGGAATGTCGCTCGAATTGCCCACCGCTACGCGCACCGTCACGCCCACCTGCCGCCACTGCTCCTGGATGGCGGCGGCGATGACCGGCAGCTCGGGCCGGTCCGGGAAGGTGCGCAGCGTCAGCGCGAGCCGATCCGGGCCGCGCTGCAGGACGCCGTCGGCATCGGGCCGGAAGCCGGCCTCAGCCAGCAGGCCGCACGCGGCGGCAGGGTCGTAGGCCAGCGCAGGGAGTCGCGGATCGTGCCAGCCGGGCAGGGCGGGCGGGAACAACTGGCCTGCCGCCAGCGAAGGATCACGCAGGATGGCACTGGCGATGCCGCGCCGGTCCAGCGCCAGTGCCAGCGCGCGGCGCACTCGCGCATCGGCCAGCAGGGGATGGCTGGCATTGAGCTTCAGCAGCGTGGTGCGGGGAACGGTCACGGCATGCACGGCCACGGCGCGGCCACGCTGGAGCCGTGCGATGCTGCCCGGGTCGAGCCCATAGGCCAGCTGGGCTTGTCCGGCCTCGGCCATCAGCGCGCGCATCTCGGCGCGGCCCACTGACAGATACTCGGCCCGCGTCACGGCTGGCCGGGCGCCGTGCCATCCGTCGAACGCTTCCACGGCGAAGTGCTGCGGCGGCGCGAGTTCGGTCACGCGGTACGGGCCCGATCCGATGATCGCGCGCACCGTGCCGTCGGCGCCGAACGAGGCCGGCGCCAGCACCTGCGTGCTGCTATGGGAGAGCAGGGCTAGCAGGGGGGCGAAGGGGCGCGCGAGCCGGATGCTTACCGCACCGGTTTCGGCATCGATCCCCGCGATGGGCGCCGCACCCAGCACCCCGGCGGCATGGCGGGCGCGTCCGAGGGCAGCGACCACATCGGCGGCCATCACCGGCGTGCCGTCATGGAAACGCGCGCCCGGCCGCAGTGCGAAGCGCCATTGCAGGCCGTCTGGCGACATCTGCCAGCCGGCCGCCAGCCCCGGTACCGGCACGCCGGCCGGGGCGTAGTCGACCAGCGTCTCGGTGACCTGCATGCGCGAGAACAGGTAGCCGTTGCGCAGCGGATCGAGGCTGGACAGCTCCCACGGCCCGATCACGCGCAAGGTCGGCCGCGGCTGCGCGAACACGGCTTTCCCAGCGCCCACCGTCGACACAATCGGTGCCGCCAACGCAGCCTTCAGCAGCCGCCTGCGCTTCCCAATGTTCCCCATGGCGTCAGTAGCTGAGCCGCAGGCCCAGCCGCACCGTGCGGCCCGCGCCCGGCAGCACCCAGACGCTGCTGTAGGAACTGGCGTACCAGGTCTTGTCGAACAGGTTGTCCACGTTCAGCGTCACGCGCACGGTCTTGCTGTACTGCCAGTAGGCCAACAGGTCTGCCAGCGTGTAGGCGGGCAGCGAGAAGCTGTTCTGCGCATCGCCTGACCGTTTGCCGACGTAGCGCACGCCGCCGCCCACGCCGTAGCGCTGGCCGATGGGCGCAGCGTCCTCGTAGACCGCCATCAGGCTGCCGCTGGTGCGCGGGATGTTGAGCAGCGGCGTGCCGACGGGCAGCGTGCTGTCCTCGGTGATCTCGGCGTCGGTATAGGCCAGGTTGCCGCTCAGGCGCCAGTGCTTGCCGAGCTGCCCGGCCACGTCCAGTTCCACGCCCCGGCTGCGCGCCTCGCCGGCGGCCACCGAATAGGACGGATCGACCGGGTTCGCGGTCAGCACGTTGCGCTTGCGGATCTCGTACACCGCCAGCGTGCCGCCGATGCGGCGGTCGTCGCTGTCCACCTTCACGCCGGCCTCCACGGCGCGGCCGTGCTCGGGCGAGAACGCGTTGCCTGCGGCGTCGCTGCCGGCGTTGGGCCGGAACGAGCGGCTGGCGTTGGCGAACAGCGACACGTTGTGGCTGGCCAGATAGGTCAGCCCCACGCGCGGCGACACCGCCGTCTGGTGCTGGCTCGTCTCCGTGCCGCGCAGCCGGTTGTCGAGCGACTGGTTGAACGTATCGAAACGCACGCCCGCCAGCAGCCGCCAGCGCTCGCCCAGCCGCAACTGGTCCTGCGCATAGAGGCCGAGGCTGGTCTGGCGCTCGTAGGTGTCGGTGTTGGGGGCCAGCGCGGGCGGCGTCTGGCCGTACACGGGCTGATAGATGTCGATGGCGTAGGGCGCGGCGGCGCTGGGGTTGCGCCGCAGCTGCACCTGCGTATTGGCGAAGCGGTAGGTGTCGATGCCGACGATCACCTCGTGCCCGACTGGTCCGGTGGTGAACTTGCCGGTCACATCGGCCTGCAGCGACACATCGTCGGACTGATAGTCCCGATAGCGCCGCTGCCGCGTCAGCGTACGGTTGTCCGCCTGCAGCGCGCTCGCCTCGGTCGAATAGCCTTCCAGGCTGCCGCCGCGATAGGCCACGGCCAGCCGGCCCTTCCAGTCGGGCGAGAACTGGTGCTCCACACTCAACTGGTGCGACTGGCTGTCCAGCCGCATCGCGCCGTCATTGGGCTCGCCCAGGAAGCGCGAGCGCGGCACCGCGCCGAGCCGTCCCTGCACCGCCACCACGCCACGGTCCAGCGGCGTGGTGAAGCGCTGGAATTCGCCCGCGTACTGGACGATGGTGTCGGCGCCGAGCATCCACGTCAGGGACGGCGCCACCAGATAGCGCTGGCTGTCGATGAAGTCCCGCGTGCTGCCCTGGTGGTCGGCCACGGCCACCAGCCGGCCTGCCAGCGTCTCGGTAATCGGCCCGGTGAGGTCGGCGGCGGCGCGGTAGCCGTCGCGGCTGCCCACCTCGAGATCGTAGGTCTGGCCGGGCTGGAAGCGCGGCTGCTTGGTGACGATGTTGAGGCTGCCGCCGGGCTCGCCGCTGCCATAGAGCGACGAGGTCGGCCCCTTCAGCACCTCCACGCGCTCGATGGTGGCGGCATCGCGCGGGGCGGTGAAGCCCCGGTTTGCCGTGAAGCCGTTGACCAGATAGGCCGCGCCGGTGTTCTCGTTGCCGGAGAAGCCGCGGATCGCGTAGTTGTCCCACAGCCCGCCGAAGCTGTTCTGGCGCGCCACGCCGCTCGCGTAGTCGAAGGTCTGGTCCAGCCGCGTGGCGCCGATATCGTCCAGCAGCGCGCGCGGCAGCACCCGCACGGACTGCGGCACCTCGCGCAGCGGGGTCTCGGTCCGCGTGGCACCGCTGGCCAGCGCCGGCGCGTAGGCGTCGTCCGCCTGGCTGACCACGGATACCTCGGGCAGGAGCGGGGCGTCGTCGGCCTCGGCGGCAGTGGCGGCCATGGCGGTGGTCGTGACAAGCGCGGCGTAGCGCAGCCGGTGGCGGCGAGCGGAAAAATAACGAGTTCGCATCGGAAAAGATGGTCGGCGAGGGAAAAGGGACAACTTCCTTTTTGCAACAGGGTTGCATTATAGGGAAATTTGCGACGGATACGCCACCACTTTTTCCGCAGATCGACATGCGAAACAACCGCAACAAAACTATTGAAAAGGCCCCCGAAAAAATTGACTTCAGCCGCGCGGGCCGGCGGCGTAGCCTGTGCGGATCCCTATCCTGACCGCCCCCATGCCCGAGCTGGCCGACCTCGTCACGCCTTCGCCGCCCTCGTGGATGCCGCAGACCACTGGCTGGCTCGTGGTGGGACTGGTCATCCTGGCCGGTCTTGCCTGGCTGGGCTGGCGCGCCGGGCGGCGCTGGTATGCCAATCGGCATCGACGCGCGGCGCTGGCGGAGCTGACGCGCTGGACGCCCCAACTGGCTGGCGACGATCGCACCCGGGCCCAGGCCCTGCTGGGGCTGGCCGAACTGCTCAAGCGGGTGGCTTTGGCCGAATGGCCGCGCGAGGCCGTCGCGCCCTTGTCCGGCCCCGGCTGGCACCAATTCCTCCACGCCCACGCGGGCACGGCCGCCGACGCGGTGCCCGGGCTCGCCGCGCTGGTCGATGACGCCGAGTACCGGGGCGCCACCGTGCTGGCCGCGTGGCCGCCGCAACAGGCCCATGCCACAGCCGATGCCTGCCGCCGGTGGATCGCCGCCTACCGTCGGGATAGCCGGGATAGCCGGGACTCGCCGCCCAACCGCCAATGATCGTCTTCGCCTATCCGTGGCTGTTCGTGCTGTTGCCCCTGCCGCTGCTGGTCTGGTGGCGGCTGCCGCCGTACCGGGAGCGCAGCGCCTCCGTGCGACTGCCGTTCTTCGAGGAAGTGGCCGATGCGGTCGGCCTGAAGCCGGCCACCGGCGCCCACGTGCCGCGCCGCAACCTCGTCCAGCGCGTATTGGCCCCGATTGCCTGGGCGCTGGTGGTCACGGCGCTGGCCCGGCCGCAGTTCCTGGAGCCCCCTCTATATAAGAAGGAGCCCGTGCGCGACCTGCTGGTGGCGCTGGACCTCTCCCAGTCGATGGACACCCGCGACTTCCGCGATACCGCCGGTGCGCTGGACACCCGCGTGCATGCCGTGCGCCAGGTGGTGGGGGATTTCGTCGCCCACCGCCCCGGCGACCGCATCGGCCTCATCGTCTTCGGCGACGCCCCGTACCCGCTCGCCCCCTTCACGCTGGACCACGCGCTGGTGCGCACGCTGATCGCGGACATGGTGCCCGGCATGGCCGGCGCCAGCACGGCGCTGGGCGATGCCATCGGCCTCGGCATCAAGCTGTTCGACAACAGCCACGCCGCGGAGAAGGTGATGATCGTGCTGACCGATGGCAACGACACCGCCAGCCGCATGCCGCCGGCGCAGGCCGCCGAGATTGCCCGCACGCGCGGCGTGGTGGTCCATACGGTGGGGATCGGCGACCCGGCGGCCACGGGCGAGGCCAAGGTCGATCTGGATATGCTCAAGCGCATCGCCGGTAGCACGGGCGGGCGCTATTTCTTCGGCGCCGACCAGAACGCGCTGGCGGCGATCTACGCCACGCTGGACCGCGTCACCCCGCATCAGGAAAAGACGCTGAGCTGGCGCCCGCGCCGTGAGTTGTTCATGTGGCCGCTCGGCGTGGCCGTGTTGATCGTGCTGGGCTACCAGCTGGCGATGGCCGCCTACGCGCGCTGGACCTTCCGCGCCGCCCCACGCGCCTCCCGGGAGCCTGCCGCATGAGCGCGCTGTTCGAATCGCTCGCCCAGTTCCACTTCCTGCGCCCGTGGTGGCTGCTGGTGTTGCTGGCCGCCGTGTGGCTGCCGTGGGCGGTGGGGCGGCAGGGGGATGTGCGCCGGCGCTGGCGCGGCACCATCGCCCCGCATCTGCTCGATGCCCTCGTGGTGGGCGAGAAGCGCCGCCGCGCAGTGCGCCCGGTGCATGGGATTGCCGCGCTGCTGGCGCTGGGCGCCATCGCGCTGGCCGGCCCCACCTGGGAGCGCGAGCGCCCGCCGTTCCTGGCTGACAAGGCGCCGCTGGCCATCGCCATCGACCTCGGCACGACCATGGACGCCATCGACGTCAGCCCCACCCGTCTGGAGCGCGCCAAGCTCAAGGTCAAGGCGCTGCTGGCGCACCGCGACGGCGGCCGCACGGCGCTGTACGCCTACGCCGGCTCCACGCATATGGTCCTGCCGCTGACGGACGATGCGGACCTGCTCCAGACCTTCGTCGACGCGCTCCAGACCCGCATCATGCCGGTGCCGGGCAAGGACACCGCGCAGGCCGTGCGCACCATCGACACGGCGCTCGCCAAGGAGCCGGTGCCCGGCACGATCCTGTTGCTGACCGATGGCGTGGAAGCCGGCGCCGCCAAGGCGATACAGGCGCAGCACGGCAGCCGGCGCACGCAGGTGGTGGTGCTCGCCATCGGCACGGCGGAGGGCGGGCCGCTGCGCGCGGGCGACGGCGCCGCGCCGGGGCTCGATGCCGATGGCCTGCACGCGCTGCGGGACAGCGGTATCCCGGTGGCCACGCTGTCCACGGACAGCGACGCCGATGTGGCCTGGGTGCAGCGCCACGTGCAATCGCATGTGGAGCAGACCCACGCCAGTGACACGCAGCGCTGGCGCGACGCCGGCTGGCCCCTGACCATCCCCATCGCGCTGCTGGCCGTGCTGTGGTTCCGGAAGGGCTGGTCCGTGCGATGGATCGCCGGGCTGGCCGTGGCGATGGCGCTTGGCGCGCCGCCGATTCCCGCACAGGCCCAGGCCGCCGAGAAATCATGGACCTGGGCCGACCTCTGGCTCACCCCCGACCAGCAAGGCCGGCGCGCGTTCGAACGTGGCGATTACGCTATCGCCGCGCAGCGCTTCACCGATCCGATGTGGCGCGGCGTGGCCTACTACCGCAACGGCCAGTACGTGGAGGCCGCGCGCGCCTTCGGGCAGGTCAACACGACGGATGGCCAGTTCAACCTCGGCAACGCGCTGGCGCGGCAGGAAAAATATAAAGAAGCCTCGGCGCGCTATCGGCTGGTGCTGCAACAGCGTCCCGGCTGGCAGCCGGCGCAGAAAAACCTCGCGCTGATGACGCAAATGCTGGCGCGCAAGCCGCCCCCGCAGAGCGACGAGGAGTCGCCCGACATCCCGCCAGACAAAATCGTCGACGACCCGAGCAAGCCCCCACCGCCGCCCAGCGACCAGACCCAGCAGATGGGCCGCGTGCAGCAGAATGCCGAGATGTGGATGCGGGCGATCCAGACCTCGCCCACGGAGCTGCTGGCGCGCAAGTTCGCGCTGCAGGAGGGCAAGCCATGAGCGGGTGCCGGATGCGTCACGCCGTGGGCGTGGTCCTGCTGTGTGCCGCTACGCTCGCCCACGCGGCCGGGCCCACTGTGCACGTGAAGGTGGTCGGGCCGCAGCCGGTGGTGGCGGGCCAGTCGGTGCAGGTGGAAGTCACCGTGCTTGCGCCGAATTTCTTCCTGTCCGCGCCGGCCTTCCCGGTGCTGCAGATCCCGGGCGCGGTGGTGACCATGCCCGACGACCGTGGCATCAACTCCACCGAGACCATCGACGGCGCCAGCTTCGCAGGCATCCGCAAGACCTACGTGGTCACGCCGCAGGGCGCCGGGGACTTCGCGCTGCCGCCCATCGAGTTCCGCTTCACCCACGCCGGGAGCGATGGCAAACCGCAGGCGGCCACCGTCACGCTGCCGCCGACGACGATCCACGCCAGCGGGCAGGCGGGAAAGAGCGGGCAGGGCACGGCGACGCTTCCGGCTGGCGCGCTCCAGGTGACCCAGCAGTTCGACAAGCCCATCGACGAGAACACCAAGCTGCGCGCTGGCGACGCGCTGGTGCGCACCATCACCATCGTCGCGCCGGGCACCCCAGCGATGATGATCGCCCCGCCGGCCCCGCCCGCCCTTCAGCCGCCGCGCGGCGTGCGCCAGTTCCGTGCCGATCCGGTCCTGCAGGACGACGCCTCCGGTGGGCGCCGCATCGAAACCATTACCTATGTGTTCGAGGACAGCGGCCGCCACACCTTGCCGGCGGTGCCGGTGAGCTGGTACGACGCCGCCACGGGAAGGCGCGCGGCCTCGACGGCCCCGGCGGTGACCGTGATCGTGGCGCGCGCGGCACCCGGGCTGGGGCTGTCGCCGTCGGGCGGGCTGGCATGGCGCCCGCCGGCCTGGCTCGACGAGGTCGACTGGCGCATGACCGGCGCCATCGTCCTCGCGGTGCTGGTGCTGGGCTACGGGATCTGGCGATGGCGTAGGGGGCACGGTGCCGTCAGTGCCGCATGGCGCGCCCGCTGGCATCGCACCACGGAGACGTGCAGCAACCTCTGGCACCGCTCCGGCCTGCCGCCGCTGAATCCCGGCCAAGGTCCCGGCCAGGACTAGTTCTTTTCCGAAATCATTCAGATCGCACAAAAAAAGTTTGCATTCCTTTCGCTGCATGGAGCCTGCAAACTCCTCAGTGTTCACTGAAGTGCACTGGACGAGGGGTGGCATGTCACAGGGGCAGCGAGGGAAAGCTAAGTTGGGTGCGAAGGTGGCCCACGAATCCACATGGCGCGGCCGACTCTGGCTGGTGGCCCTGGCGGGCGCGATGGCGCTGGCTGGCGCGGGTGGCTCGTACTGGTATGCCTCGCGCAGCGGTCCAGGCGCGGGTGCGGGTGCATCGGCCGTCAAGTCGGGCGATGGCATCAGCGGGCCGCTCGGCATGGTCCATGTGCCCGGCGGCGAGTTCCTGATGGGCAGCGACCACAAGATGGCCCAGCCCAATGAACGTCCGGCCCACAAGGTGCGCGTGCCGGGCTTCTGGATGGACCAGCATCACGTCACCAATGCCGAATTCCGCAAGTTCGTCACCGCCACGGGCTACCTGACCACGGCCGAGCGCGCGCCTGACTGGGAGACCATGAAGGTCCAGCTTCCGACCGGCACGCCGCGTCCGCCCGATAGCGCGATGGTGGCCGGCGCGATGGTCTTCGTCGCCACCAACGGCCCGGTGCCGCTGCGCGAGAACTGGCGCTGGTGGCGCTTCGTGCCCGGTGCGGACTGGCGCCATCCCACCGGCCCCGGCAGCAGCATCGAGGGCAAGGACGATCATCCCGTGGTGCAGGTGTCCTATGAGGACGCCGAGGCCTACGCCAAATGGGCCGGCAAGCGCCTGCCGACCGAGGCCGAATGGGAATTCGCGGCGCGCGGCGGGCTGGAGCAGGCCACCTACGCCTGGGGCGACCAGTTCGCGCCGGATGGCCGCCAGATGGCCAACGTCTGGCAGGGCCAGCAGGTGCAGCCGTTCCCGGTGGTCAGCGCCAAGGCCGGCGGCGCGGCGGGCACCAGCCCCGTGCGCACCTTCCCGGCCAACGGGTACGGGCTCTATGACATGACCGGCAATGCGTGGCAGTGGGTGGCCGACTGGTATCGCGCCGACCAGTTCCGCCGCGAGGCCGCCGAGATGAAGACCGTGGTGCTCAACCCGGCCGGCCCCCGTGACTCCTGGGACCCGAGCGAGCCCGGCGTGCCCGTGAAGGCGCCCCGGCGCGTCACGCGCGGCGGCTCCTTCCTCTGCAACGAGGACTTCTGCCTGAGCTACCGCCCCAGCGCGCGGCGCGGCACGGACCCGTACACCAGCATGTCGCACCTCGGCTTCCGGCTCGTGATGGATGACAGCCGATGGACAGCCCTGCGCAAGCAGCCCGCCACGGCGATGCAGCCCCCGCCCCAGGACAGCGCGATGCCCCTGTCCGCCCAACTTTCCTCAACCGGAGTCAATCGATGAACGCGAAAGGACTTCCCTCGCAGCGGGCTACGGCGCGCCGCTGGCAACTCGCGGCCACGGCCGTCGTCGCGGCGCTCGCGATAGCGGGCTGTAAGCGGGCCGATGAGAACAAGCCTGCCGAGACGCAGGCCCCGGCCGCCCCGGCTGCTCAGGCCCCGGCCCCGGCAGCGCCGCCGCCCGTGACATCGACGACACCAGCCCCCACCACCCCCGTCCCGGCCACCGCCCCGGCGCAGGGCGCCTCGCCGGTGGCCGCCGCCCCGGCTGGCGCACGCAGCGGCAAGCCCAACATCGTCGTGATCTTTGGCGACGATGTCGGCCTCGGCAACGTCAGCGCGTTCAGCCACGGCGTGGTCGGCTACAAGACGCCGAACATCGACCGCATCGCCAAGGAAGGGATGATGCTGACCGACTACTACGCCGAGAACAGCTGCACGGCGGGCCGCTCCACCTTCATCACCGGACAGACCGTGTTCCGCACCGGGCTCTCCAAGGTGGGCCTGCCAGGCGCGCCGGTGGGCCTGCAGGACCGCGACATCACCATCGCCCAGGCCCTCAAGCCGCTGGGGTACAACACCGCGCAGTTCGGCAAGAACCACCTGGGCGACCAGGACCGCTTCCTGCCCACCAAGCACGGCTTCGACGAGTTCTTTGGCAACCTGTACCACCTGAACGCCGAGGAGGAACCCGAGCGCCCGTACTGGCCCAAGGACAACCCCGACTTCCTCAAGTACTACAACCCGCGCGGCGTGATCCACAGCACGGCGGACGGCAAGATCGAGGACACCGGGCCGCTGAACCGCAAGCGCATGGAGACCATCGACGACGAAACCACCGGCGCGGCGATCCAGTACATCCAGAAGCAGGCGCAGGGGGACAAGCCGTTCTTCCTGTGGATGAACTTCACGCGCATGCACCTGTTCACGCACGTGCGCCCCGAGTACCGCGGCAAGGCCGGGCTGGGCGGCGGCCACGAGTATGCGGACGGCATGTGGGAGATGGATCAGAACGTGGGCAAGCTGCTCAAGTCGATCGATGACGCCGGCATCACCAACAACACCATCGTGGTCTACACCACGGACAACGGGCCGAACTTCTTCACCTGGCCGGACGCCGCCAATACGCCGTTCCGTAGCGAGAAGGATTCGAACTGGGAAGGCGCCTACCGGGTCCCGGCGATGATCCGCTGGCCGGGGAAGATCCAGCCGGGCACGGTTTCCAACGGGCTGATGTCCGGGCTCGACTGGTTCCCCACGCTGCTGGCCGCCGCCGGTGACGGCGACGTCAAGGATCGCCTGGTCAAAGGAACCACGCTGGGCGGCAAGAGCGCCAAGGTGCACCTGGACGGCTACAACCAGTTGCCGATGCTGACCGGCCAGACCGAGAAAAGCGCGCGTAACGAGTTCTTCTACTTCAACGACGATGCCGAACTCGTGGCCATGCGCTATGACGTGCTCACGCAGGGCGCCACCCAGCCCACCGCGTGGAAGGTGGTGTTCTGCGAGCAGCGGGCGCGGGGCGGTTTCGAGGTCTGGAAGGAGCCGTTCACCTGCCTGCGCGCGCCAAAGTACTTCAACCTGCGCATGGACCCCTACGAGCGCGCGGACACCGGGCCGACCAATCTTTACCACCAGCTCGAGACCGAGAACCCGTACCTGTTCATCGAGGGTAACCGGCGCGCCATCCAGTTCCTGCAGACCTTTGTCGACTATCCGCCCAGCCAGTTGCCGGCCAGCTTCACGATTGACCAGGCCGAGGCAAGCGTGAAACGCAAGGTGGCCGAGCAGATGGCCAAGGCGCAGTCCGCCCAACCGCCGAAGAAGTGACGGCGGCGGACCGGAAGCTGGAACCCGCCATGGGCGCGCGCCAGAGTCGTGGCACGCGCACCGCCGCCCAGGCGGCGGTGCGGGCCGGCACGGCCTGGCGGGTGCCCGCCGCGCTGCTGGTCCTGTCCGGCGCGGCCGGGCTGGTCTATCAGGTCCTGTGGGTCAAGCAGCTCTCGCTGGTGCTCGGCGTGGATGTGCACGCCGTCACCGTCGGCGTCAGCGCGTTCTTCGCCGGGCTGGCGCTGGGCGGCTGGACCATTGGCCGATGGGCCGACCGCGCCGCTTCGCCCTGGCGGCTCTACCTGTGGCTGGAATGCGCGATTGCCGTGCTGGCGCTGGGCGCTACCCTGGCGCTGGCCCACGCGGCGGCGCCGTTCGCGTGGCTGGAAACCCGCGCCGGCATCGTGGCGTGGGCCTTGCCCGTGCTGCTGGTGGCCCTGCCGGCGGTAGCCATGGGCGGCACCATGCCCGTGCTGCTGCGCGCGATCCGTCCTTCCGGAGAACTTGGCGCCCATGGCGGGCGGCTCTATGCCGCCAATACCGCCGGGGCGATTGCCGGCACGCTGCTGGCGGCGTTCGTCGCCATTCCGCTGCTCGGTGTGTTCGGCAGCGCCTGCGCGGCGGCAGGGCTGAACCTGCTGGCTGGTGCCGGGGCGCTCTGGCAGAGCCGGCGGGTGCAGGCCGTCGCTGTTGCCTCTCCTTCGCCATCCATCGCGCCTGCCACGGGCACCGCGCAGCGGCGGCTGGCGCTGGGGCTCTACGCCGTGGCGGGCGGCATCGCGCTGGGCTACGAAGTGGTCTGGTCACAGGCCATCGTCCAGTTCCTGAGTACGCGGGCGTTTGCCTTCGCGGTGGTGCTGGCGACTTATCTGGCCGGGCTGGTGCTGGGCAGCGCGCTGGTGGCGCGCCGCGTGGACCGTTCGCGTGACCCGTGGAGTGCCTTCGCGCTGCTGGTGGTCGGGGCGGGGCTGGTGGCGCTGGTCGAATTCGCGTGGCTCGGGGAATGGCTGCCGGCCCTGCAATCCGCCGCCTACGCGCGGGTGCTGGAGGGCACGGGCAACCTGCTCGTCGCCTCCAGCGCGCGCTTTGCCGTGGCGGCGCTGTGCATCGTCTTCGTGCCCACCGTGTTGCTGGGCGCGGCGTTTCCGTACGCGGTGCGGCTCTCGGTCGATCCGGCACGGGTCGGGGCCGGGCTGGGCGCCGTGCTGGCGCTCAACACGCTGGGCGGCATCGCCGGATCGGTGCTGGCGGGCGTGGTGCTGGTGCCGTGGATTGGCGTGGTGCATACGCTGGGCGTGCTCGCTGCCGCCAGCGCGCTGGTAGCCGTGCTGGCGATGGCCTTTGGCGATGGCGTCACGCGTCGCGCCCGGGTGGCGATTCCGCTGCTGGCCGTGATCACGCTGATGGTGGCCGTGGCCACGCCGGCAGACCGGCTGGCTCGCCTGCTGGCGCAGGCGCGTGGCGGCGAACTGGTGTTCTACGAGGAAAGCCGGGGCGCCACGGTGGCCGTGGTCGAGCAGGCCAAGGGCACGCAGAGCTTCCGGCGGCTCTATATCCAAGGGGTGTCGAACTCGGGCGATACCATGACGTCGCTGCGCTATATGCGCCTGCAGGCGCTGTTGCCGCTGATCGTCCACAACGGCACGCCGCGCTCGGCGCTGGTGATCGGGCTCGGCACCGGCATTACCGCCGGCGCGCTGCTCCAGTACCCGGGCCTGGAACACCGCGTGGTGGCGGAGCTGCTGCCAGCCGTGGTGCGCGCCGCGCCGAACTTCCGGGGCAATTTCGACGCCAGCCACGACAAGCGCATCGACATCCGCCTGCGCGACGGCCGCCGCGAACTGCTGCAGGGCACGCAGCGCTACGACCTCGTCACGCTGGAGCCGCCGCCGCCGTCCGCGAGCGGCGTGGTCAACCTCTATTCGCGCGAGTTCTACCAGTTGGCCGCCAGCCGCCTGCAACCGGGCGGCATCGTCGCCCAGTGGCTGCCGCTGCCGACCCAGAACCGCGACGACACCCGCTCGCTGGTGCGCAGCTTCCTCGACGTCTTCCCGCATGCCTCGCTCTGGACTACCGAACTCCACGAGATGCTGCTGGTGGGCTCGGCCGAACCGCTGAAGCTCGATGCGCCGACGATCGCCGCCCGCTTCCAGCAGCCCGAAGTCGCCAGCGCGCTGCGCGCCGTCGGCGTGGCCTCGCCGGCGGCACTGCTGGCCACCTACATCACCGACCGCGATGGTCTCGACTGGTTTGCCGGTGACGCGCCCGCCGTGACCGATGACCGCCCGCGCATCGAGTACACCGGCTGGGTGCGCCAGAAGGCGTTCGTGCCAGTGCTGCGCGAGCTGCTGGCGCTGCAATCGGACCCGCCGCTCACCGGCGGCGACGATGCCCTGCAACAGGCGATCCGCCGGGAGCGCGACAACCTCCAGACCTTCTACGCCGCCGGCCTGGACGCCTACGAGGGCAACCGGCAAGCCTGGAGCCACCACATCACCGAGGCGATCCAGGCCGACCCCGACAACCCCTACTACCGCTGGTTCACCGGAGGCGGCCGATGAGTGCCCGCGACGACATCCTCACGCTGCAGGCCCGCATGGGCGAGTCCATCGTCGGGCAGGCGCGCATGATCGAACGGCTGCTGCTCGGCCTGCTGGCGGATGGCCACCTGCTGGTGGAGGGCCTGCCGGGGCTGGCCAAGACCCGGGCGATCAAGAGCCTGGCGCGCCATCTGGACGCGCGGCTCTCGCGCATCCAGTTCACGCCCGACCTGCTGCCGGCCGACATCACCGGCTCCGATATCTATGTGACGGACGCTGGCCGGGGCGACTTCCGCTTCCAGGCCGGGCCGATCTTCGCCAACCTGATCCTCGCCGACGAGGTCAACCGCTCGCCCGCCAAGGTGCAGGCCGCGCTGCTAGAAGCCATGGAGGAGCGGCAGGTGACCGTGGGGGGCCAGACACACAAGCTCGAGCCGCTGTTCCTGGTCATGGCGACGCAGAACCCCATCGAGGAGGAAGGCACCTATCCGCTGCCCGAGGCGCAGATGGACCGCTTCCTGATGCATGTGAACGTGGGCTACCCCGAGGCCAGCGCGGAGGCCGAGATCATCCGGCTGGCGCGCAGCGAGGAAGCGCCGCCGCCGCAGGCCGCTGGTGGCGCCACGGCGGACAAGCTCTCGCCCGAGTCCGTGTTCGCGGCGCGGGCGGCCATCCACGGCATTGCCGTCAGTGAGCCGGTGGAGCGCTATATCGTCGCGCTGGTGCAGGCCACGCGTGACCCGGGCCAGTTCGACGATGACCTCAAGCGCTGGATTCAGGTGGGCGCGAGCCCGCGCGGGTCGATCGGGCTGGACAAGGTGGCGCGCGCCATCGCCTGGCTGCGCGGGCGCGATCACGTGACCCCGGACGATGTGCAGGCCGTGGTGCACGACGTGTTCCGCCATCGGCTGATCCTGTCCTACGAGGCCCACGCCGCGTCCGTCAGCGCCGATGCGGTGATCGACCGCCTGCTGCAACGCGTGGCCGTGGCCTGACAGCCACCCCAGCATGCCGCGCGACTTCGCCGCCCGCGACCGAGCCGCCACCGGTGCCGGCGCGGCCCCCTCGACCGCCACGCCGGGCGTCAACGTCGACATGAACGCGCTGGCCGCCCTGGAGGCCACGGCCCGCGACTTCCACTTCCGCACGCGCCAGCCGGTGCACAGCCTGCTGTCCGGCCGGCACGGCTCACGGGTGCGCGGGCGCGGGCTGGCCTTCGAGGAGGTGCGCGGCTACCTGCCCGGCGACGATGTGCGGACCATGGACTGGCGCGTGACGGCGCGCACCGGCAAGCCGCACGTGCGCGTCTATGCCGAGGAGAAGGAGCGCCCGGTGCTGCTGGTGGTGGACCAGCGCATGAACATGTTCTTCGGCAGCCGGCGCGCGATGAAATCGGTCGTGGCGGCAGAAGTGGCCGCACTGGCCGCGTGGCGCATCGTGGCCGATGGTGATCGCGTCGGCGGCATCCTGTTCGGCGATACCGACCTGACCGCCAGCGCGCCGCGCCGCAGCCGGGATGCCGTGCTGCACCTGCTGGGCGATCTCGTCGCCCATAACCGCCGCCTGCATGCCGAGGCAACCGCCCGGCGCGGCGCCGACCAGTTCAACGCAGCGCTGGAGCGCGCGGTGCGGCTGGCGGGCCACGACCATCTCGTCATCGTCATCAGCGACTTCGACGGCGCCGACGACCGCACGCGCCGGCTGATGCTGGCGCTGCGCAGCCGTAATGACGTGCTGTCGGTGCTGGTCTACGACCCCTTCCTGCTGGAGTTGCCCGATTCCGGCCACCTCGTGGTCAGCGACGGCGAGCTGCAGGTGGAACTAGGCTTCGGCCGCGCCGCGCTGCGTGACCAGATCGGCAGCTTCGCCAGCCAGCACAGCCAGGCGCTGTTCGACTGGCACCACGGCATCGGCGTGCCGCTGCTGCCGGTTTCCGCCGCCGAGGACGTGGCCGTGCAGCTGCGGCGGCTGTTGGGGTAGGCGGGACGGCGATTACATCCCGTAATACGGCCGATTCGCCTCGATTCGGGCGCGCTCAGACTCGGGGAACGCCCCTTCGGCGAGCAGCCGGATCAGCGCGGCGCGGCCTTGTTCCTGGGCGCCGATGTAGTAGGCGCAGACCGTCAGCTCGTCCAGCGCACGCCAGCGGTAGACCGAGGTATCGACGAACAGCGCGTCGGCGGGGAGCGGCATGGCCGCCGCCTGCTGGGCGTAGAGGTGCCCGAGCGCGTATTCCCCGCGCTGGCGGTGCCAGCGGGCCAGGTCGCACAGCGGCTCGGCGCGGGTGGGGCGGGCCTGATAGGCGGCCAGGTAGGCCGCGGTCACCGTCTCGGCCGGCGCGCCGTCCAGCGCGAGCATCGCCGCGCACTGGTAGGTGGCGAACCACTGCTCCTCGTCCCATCCCCCCATGGCGGCCCGCGCGCGGTAGTGGCGCAGGGCGTCCGCCGGCCGGCCAGCGTCCCGGCAGCTTTGGGCGAGGTAGAAACGGTAGCGCGTGTTGTCCGGGGCGTCGGCCACGGCGCGCTCCAGCACCTCGATATCGCGCAGATAGGTGTTCGGGTCGCGGGCCCGCGCGCCGTCGCGCGAGACCACGATGGATGGGCCCTGCAGGTCGTCCCAGACCGCCGGGGTATCGCAGGTCAGGTATTCGTGGATCACCCCTTCCCAGCGCCACGGCACCCCCGCCCGCACCAGCGCGTTGCGCTGGTACTGCCAGCCGCTCAGTTCGCAGCGCAGCCGGTAGCCATCCGTGCCGAGCGCCGGCCAGCGGAAGCCGTCCGGCACGCCCAGCATTTCGTCGGCATCGATGAACAGGATGTAGTCGTCCGGCTGGCACTGTGCCCGGGCCAGTGTGAGCGCCTCGTTGCGGTTGTGGGCGAAGTCGCGCCAGGGCCGCTCGTGCACCGCGCCCGGCAGGCCCGCCATGCACGCGGCAATGCGCTGCTGCGTGCCATCGGTGGAGCCGGTATCGACGATCAGCCAGCTATCGATCCATGGGCGCACGGACGCGAGGCAGCGCGCGATGACCGGCGCCTCGTTCTTGACGATCATGTTCAGGCAGATGCGTGGCATGGAGCTTGGGGTGGGGTGGGTTGGGTGGCGCATCTTGCGGCCACGGCGGTGTGGGCTGCCGTGGCCGGAGGCGGTGCTGCTGCCGTCAGATGTGCTGCGGGAACAGCCCCTCGGTACAGATCATATAGGTCAGGTTCGCCGGCGCCTGGCCAGTCAGGTTCGGCAGCGCGAAGTTCGTCGTGCCGTCGCCGCCATACGTGGTGCCGATGAGCGAGAACAAGGCCGTATAGGTCCAGATCGGCAGGAGCTGGCCCTTGGCGACCATGCCGCCCAGCTCGTAGTTCTCCGGGTAGGGCAGGGCGGTCAGCCAGACCTCGCCGAGCGTGCACACGCCGGTTGCGCCGTCCTGGCCTTGATTGCCTTGCGGGCCCTGGGCACCGGTTGCGCCGGTGGCACCCGTTGCACCGGTTGCCCCCGTGGCGCCGGTCGCGCCCGTGACACCCGTAGCACCAGTGTTGCCGGTCGGGCCTTGCGGGCCGGACGGGCCGGTGATACCCGTGGCGCCGGTGGCCCCCGTGGCACCCGTCACACCAGTGGGGCCTGCCGCGCCAGTGGTGCCGGTGGCACCCGAGGGGCCGGAGGCGCCGGTGCTGCCCGTCGCCCCAGTCGCACCCGTGGCGCCAGTCGGCCCGGTTGCGCCCGTGGCACCCGCGGCGCCCGGACTGCCCACATCGCCACGCGCCACGTCCTGCGAGATCGCGCCCAGCGAGGTCTGGCGGGCGGCCAACTGCATGGCGAGGGCTTCGAGCTTGTCGTCATAGGCATCGCCAAACACCGGCTTGAACGGCTGGTTCAGCAGGTTCAGGCCGCTGGTGTCCACGCCCAGGTTGACCAGACGGGCGCGCACGAGGGTGAGCACCGAGGCCAGGTTGGACTGCATCAGGCTGGCCAGCGTGGGGTTGAACGCGTTGAACACCGTGCCGGTGTCGGGGTTCTGCGCGGCGCCCGCGACCACCAGTTCCGTGATCGGCGTGATGTTGGTCGTGCCGGGACCTTGAATGTAGGAATGCAGCGTCAGCCCGGCGGGGCCGGTCACGCGCGCCACGCAGGGCAGCGCCAGACCGGCGGACGACACCGACCATGCACCGTTGGCGTCACTCGTGGTCGAGGCCGTGCCAGCGGCGCAGCGCAGATCGACGGCGCCGTTCTGGACCGGCGCGCCGGTGGCCGCCGTGCCCGAGAGCGTGGCCGCCGCCGGCGCAGCCGCCGCTGGGGCGCTGGTGCCCGCATCGTCGCCGCCGCCGCAGGCGGTCAGCAGTTGGGCCGTGGCCATGGAAAGGGCGAGCGCCCACCGGTTCTGTTTCATCGTATTCCCCTGAATGGCGCGTCGCCGGCGTGTGAGTTGCCGGTCCGGAGCCTGTTATGTATCGAACGTGTGTTGAACGGAAAGGCCGTGACCAAACGGCCGTGGCGTGCGCCGGGTGGAGCCACCCGTCACGCCGGGCGTGATGATATGTCAACAAACCCGGAATATCTGCCACCGATAAGGGGCAAGTGCGGAGTGCTGGGACTTGCGGGAGGTCGGGGGATGCACATGCGGGGTGTGTGACGTTTAAGCCTCCTGTCACAGCCCCGCATGGCTATTGCGGATTAAAAGCTGCTCAGACCGTGCCCATCGCCGGGTCGGTGATGGTGTGCTGGCCGGTTTCCACGCGGCCGGCAAAGCGGCGGTAGTACGCGCTGTCGTGC
This sequence comes from Cupriavidus sp. 10L45, assembly GCF_056395225.1. Lineage (NCBI taxonomy): Bacteria > Pseudomonadati > Pseudomonadota > Betaproteobacteria > Burkholderiales > Burkholderiaceae > Cupriavidus > Cupriavidus sp. 10L45. The sequence goes on along the minus strand of NZ_JBFTJC010000006.1, from coordinate 222,336 downwards.
GGGGTCGTCACGGCGAAGTCGTACCACTGTCCGCTGTCCTTCAGCGACCAGTGCAGCGTCTGCGTGCCGCCGGCAGCCACCGTGGCTTCCCACGGACCGTCCGTGCGATAGGCCAGCGGGGCCACGCGGAAGGTGCAGGCGGCCTTGCCGGTGTTCATCAGGTCGACGTAGACGTCGCCATTGGCGATGTCATAGCAGACGCGCACCTCCGCCACACCGAGCGCGCCGCCCAGCACGGTCGTATCGCCCTTGAAATGGCGATGGAAACCGTTCGGGCCGAGCACCCACAGGTCGTACTGGCCCGGCGCGGCGGCCGACGTGCTCCAGCTATCGGACAGATTCTTGCCTGCCTCCACCATGTAGCGGCGCGGAATGCTGTTCAGGTCGTTGCGGTCGTACACGTGGAACACGGCCGCCTGCGTGCCCGAGTTGGCGAACAGGATCTCCACCTGGCCGTTCACATGGGCGCGCGCGCTGGCGTGCAGCTCGTAGGGCAGGGCGCGCGACGGACGCGTGCCGGTGGCCTGCTCCGGCAGGTTGATGTCGGAGGGCACCGGCACGGCCGGCAACGCCTGCTGGGCCACGCGCAGGGCGTCCGCCGCAGCGCGCGAGCCGCGGCCGGCGAGCGTGGGCAGCGCCTCGCTGTTCGGCGTCTTGAAATTGAACGCCGAGGTCAGGTCGCCGCAGACCGCGCGGCGGAACGGGCTGATGTTGGGCTCCTGCACGCCGAAACGGGCCTCCAGGAAGCGCAGCACCGAGGTGTGGTCGAACACCTGCGAATTGACCCAGCCGCCCCGGCTCCACGGGGAAATCACGAACATCGGCACGCGCGGGCCCGGGCCGAACACGCGGCCATCGCGGGCCGGCTGGCTGGTGCTGCCTACCGGCGGCGACTGCGTGTAGTACTCGGCGGCCATGTCGGCATCGGTCAGCGTGGTCTTGCCGGCCAGCGTGCTGTCGGCATTGCGCGACGGGGCGGACGGCGACGGCACGTGGTCGAAGTAGCCATCGTTCTCGTCGAAGTTGACCAGCAGCACGGTCTTGCTCCAGACGTCCGGATTGGCGGTCAGCGCGTCCAGCACTTCCTGGAGGAACCACGCGCCCTGCACGGGCGTGGACGGCCCCGGGTGCTCGCAGTAGATCGACGGCGCGTTGATCCACGACACCGCCGGCAGCTTGCCATTGGCGATGTCCTGCTTGAAGGCGTCGAGGTACTGCTCCGGCTGGGTGCCCGGCAGCGTGTTGGCCACGCCCTTGTAGAGCGGATTGGCGGCGTTGTCGGTGGCCGCGTCATAGGCCTTGTACGGCACGGCCTGCCCGGTGTTGGTGTACGGGGCGCCCGGCGAGCCGCCGCTGGACACCGGGAAACCCGAGTTCAGGTTGGCACGGCGGAAGTTCTGGAACGCGCCCAGCATGTTGTCGCCCCATTCGTCGGGCATGTTCTGGTAGCTGATCCAGTTGATGCCGGCTTCCTCGAGCCGCTCGGCGTAGGTTTTCCACGTGTAGCCGATGTTGGCGTCGGCGGCCACGCCGTTGATGGCATCCCACTCGTTGTTCACGAAGGCCACGTTCAGCGGCATGGCGCCGTTGGTGCCGGTCATGTGGAACGAGCGGTTGGCGTCGGTGCCGGTGTGCATCGCGCAGTGGTAGGCGTCGCACAGCGTAAAGGCATTGGCCAGCGCGAACTGGAACGGGATCTCCTGTTCCTTGAAGTAGCCCATCGACGTGTCCGTCTTGGCCACCGGCCAGCGCGACATGCGGCCGTGGTCCCAGGCGGCCTGGCTGTCCGACCAGGCGTGCGGCGTGCCGGCCGTGCGCTGGGCGTTGTTGGCGGCGCCGTTCAGGTGGTACGGCGTGATCAGCGAGCCGTTGGTGCGCGCCTGCTGCCAGACGTTGCGGCCGCTCGGCATCGGGATGGTCAGGCGGTCGCCAAACCCGCGCACGCCGCTGAGCGTGCCGAAGTAATGGTCGAACGAGCGGTTTTCCTGCATCAGGATGACCACGTGCTCCACATCGGCGATGGTGCCGGTGGCGTTATTGGCCGGAATGGCCAGCGCGCGGCGGATGCTGGGCGGAAAGGCGGCCAGGGCGGCGGCGGAGAAAGCCGTGCCCATGCTCGCCTGCAAGAACTTGCGGCGGGAGATCATTGTTCGGGTTCTGGAGTGTTGGAGAGAGGTGCCGTCAGGGACGGTCAGGGCGCGCAGCGCTTGTCCGGGGCCGGCGCGGAGGCGGGCGGCGGATCGCCGGCGGGCGGCTGGCTCGGGCTGGGCTTGTTGTCGTCGCCGCCGCAGGCGGCCAGCAGCAGCGCGGCAAGGCACGCGGCCGCGAGGGCGGTCGTCAAACTGGCTTGTTTCATGGGGTCAGGGCTGGTTGGATCGGGTCTGCCACATCAGCAGACCCGCAAGCCTATGTGTCAGGAATGACACAATCGTGACCTTTGCTGCATTAGGGTGATCTGTGCAGCACGCGGGGGAGACGCCTACAACGGTCCTCGAAGTGACTTGAGTCCCACCCAGATCACGCCGATCACCACATTGATCGGCACGCTGAGCACGCTAGGGACGTAGAAGATGGCCGACAGCGCGGGCGCGCTCATCATGGATTCGGCGATGCCCCCGAGGGCGAACAGGATCAGGCCGCACCAGAGCCAGCGCCGCATATAGGTGGGCAGCCAGTGGGCGCGCGACTGGTTGAAGCGCCACGCCGCCGCGCGCTCGAACAGGTCGCCCCGGCTGGCGTCCTTGAACAGCCAGCCGAAGAAGAAAAAGCGGTACAGCAGCGTGCGAAACGCAAGCTCTTGCATGATGCGCGGGGCAGCCGGGCTGCCAGGTTGCCGATTCAAGAAAACGGGGCTTCCTGACGTAATAGGCCGAATAGGCGGGTTTCGCAATATGGATGCGAGCCCGGGAAAACGGCGCCCCAAAATGGGGACCGGGTTGGGCTGCAACCCGGGTTTTCCCCGTGGGCGTTACGCCCGCTAGTCCCCCCATTTGGGGACAGTCAAAACGTGACAGCGCTGTTACAGTCGCGCGCAATGCACCGGTCAACAAGGCCGGGCGAAACATCAAAAAAAACGGGTTGGGTCCATGTTTTCACACTTCTCCGCCGGCGCACGCGCGTTCGGCGTCGCCTTGCTTGCCGCCGCGGTGCTCACCGCCTGCGGCTCCGATGACAACACCACGCCGGCCCCCTCGGCCACGCCAGCGGCGACCAGGGTGGTGGTCGACACGACCAGCGCGCAGCCAGTGGCGGGCGGCACGCTGACGCTGAAGGCGACCCTGCTGGCCGCCGATGGAAGCGAGGTCAAGGGCGCCAGCTTCGCCTGGACATCTTCGGACGAGTCGGTCGCCGTGGTCACGGCGGCTTCGGACAAGGCGCCGGCCGGGGTCTCGGCCTCGGTCTTCGTCGGTACCTACGCCACGGTGCAGACCCGGAATGCCGGGGAAGTCGATATCACGGCCACGGCGACGCTGGCCGATGGCAGCCGCGCGACGTCCGTCACCCATCTGGTGGTGCAGGCCGCCCCGGCAAAGTCCTACACGCTGACCCTGTCGCCGTCGAATCTGACCGTGACGGCTGGCGCAGCGGCGCAGACGGTGTCCGCAGCCGTACGGCGCTCGGATGGTGTCGATGGGATCGCCGATCTGACCAACTGGTCGTGGACTACCGGCGACGCCACCTTCCCCGTGACGACGGCAGCGGACGGCCATTCGGCGCAAGTCGGCAGCCCATCCTCGGCCACGTTGGCTGGCTCGGCGGTGCTCGCCGCCTGCGCGGATGCTCCCACCGGCACCCGCCTGTGCGCCAATGCCGCGCTGGCTCGCCCGGCCACGCCGCCGCCGCCCACCTACACCCTGGGTGGCACGGTGTCCGGACTGGCGGCTGGCAAGAGCCTGCTGCTCGCAGGCCCCAATGGCGATTCGCTGGCGATCAGTGCCGACGGCGCCTTCACGCTGCCCACCGCGCTGGCCGCCGCCTCGGCGTACAGCGTCACCGTGACCGGCCACCCCGCCGGCCAGACCTGCACCGTGCAGAACGGCAGCGGCACCATCGCCGCCGCCAACGTCACCAACGTGGGCATTACCTGCGTGCAGGCGCAGTTCGCGGTGGTGCCAAACAGCATGGGCTCGACGATTTCGGTCTATCGGATCGATCCCGGCACCGGGGCGCTCTCGGACGTGCCGGGCAGCCCGTTCACCACCACGCGGCCGGTCACCGACATCGCCTTCCTGCCGGACGGGTTGGTGGGCTATGCGGTTATGGCCAACGACAGCGCGGTCGAGGCCTACCAGCTGAACCCTGCCACCGGCGCGCTGAGCGTCATCCCCGGCACGAACATGCCGACCGACCCGGGTCCGGAGGTCGTCGCCGTGCACCCCTCGGGCAAGTGGCTGATCATTGGCGCCGGCCGGTCTGTCATGCCGTACAGCCTCGACCCCGTCACCCACGCGCTGTCGCTTCGGCTTGGGTATATCAGCGGCGACCTGGCAGGCCGTACGTCAGGGATCGCCGTGTCGTCGGACGGGCAGTATGTCTATTCGGTGAACACCGGGACCGGCGAGATCTGGTCCATGCCCTTCGACACGTCGCTGGGCAACCTTGGCTTGCCCAGCGTCAGGCAAACGACTGGCTTGGGTACGCGCGGGGCGGCGCTGTCGGCCGATGCGAACTTCCTGTACTTCGTGGGCATGACCGCCAACCTGCTTGGCGCCGGCGTGATCGATGCTGTCAACCGTGCCGTAGGCGCGATCGGGTTCTCCTCCTCGGGCATGTTCCAGCCGACCGACGTCGTCCTCGCCCCGTCGGGCCCGTTTGCCTATGTCTTGACCGGGGGGGCGCTCACCACCAATCAAATTCAAGTGGTTCGGCGCGATCTCACGACGGGTCTGATTGACCGGGACCTGGGGGCCACGCCGACTGGCGTCAATGGGCAACGCCTAAGCATGGATCCGAACGGCCGCTTCCTGTACACGCCGTCTTTCGTCGGCCTGGTGTACGGCTTTGCCATCGACGCGACCACTGGCCTGCTGACGCCGGTGCCGGGCAGTCCGTTCCGCACGGGTATCGGCAATATCGGCATGGCCATTGTGCAGCCGACGCCATAAGCCAGTCGGCTCCCCACCATTCAAGACAACTACGGGTCAGGTTTCATGTTCCTTCGTCTTCCTGCCGGCGCGCGCTCGCTCGGCATTGCCTTGCTTGCCGCGGCGGTGCTTGCCGCCTGCGGCTCCGATGACAACGCCGCGCCGGCTCCCTCGGCCACGCCAGCGGCGACCAAGGTGGTGGTCGACACCACCAGCGGCGCGCCGGTGGCTGGCAGCAGCTTGACGCTCAAGGCGACACTGCTGGGTGCCGATGGTAGCGAGGTCAAGGGCGCCAGCTTTGGCTGGACGTCTTCCGATGAATCGGTCGCCGTAGTCACGGCGGCTTCGGACAAGGCGCCGACGGGGGTCTCGGCCTCGGTGTTCGTCGGCACCTATGCCACGGTGGAGACCCGGAACGCCGGGGAAGTCGATATCACCGCCACGGCCACACTGGCCAATGGCAGCCGAGCGACCTCGGTCACCCATCTGGTCGTGCAGGCAGCACCGGCGAAGTCGTACACGCTGACGCTGTCGCCGTCGAACCTGACCCTGACCGCTGGCGGGGCGGCGCAGACCGTGATCGCAGCCGTGCGCCGCTCGGATGGGGTCGATGGGATCGCCGACCTGACCAACTGGACTTGGACCACGGGCGACGCCACCTTCCCCGTGACGCAGGCAGCGGACGGCCATTCGGCGCAAGTCAGCAGCCCATCCTCAGCCACGCTGGCCGGCTCCGCCGTGCTGGCAGCCTGCGCCGATGCCCCCACCGGCACCCGCCTATGCGCCAATGCCGCGCTGGCTCGCCCGGCCACGCCGCCGCCGCCCACCTACACCCTGGGTGGCACGGTGTCCGGCCTGGCGGCTGGCAAGAGCCTGCTGCTGGCAGGCCCCAATGGCGATTCGCTGGCGATCAGTGCCGACGGCGCGTTCACGCTGCCCACCGCGCTGGCCGCCGCCTCGGCCTACAGCGTCACGGTGTCCGGCCAGCCTGCCGGCCAGACCTGTGCCGTCCAGAATGGCAGCGGCACCATCGCCGCCGCCAACGTCACCAACGTGGCGATCACCTGCGTGCAGGCCCAGTTCGTGGTAGTGGCCAACCGCGGAGACCGGACCCTGTCGGTCTATCGGATCGACCCCGTTACCGGCGCGCTGGCCGCCGTGCCGGACAGCCCGTTCCCGACGGTGAACCAGGTCAACGACATCGCCTTCCTGCCGTCCGGCCGGGTGGGCTATGCGGTGATGGTGGATAACAACACGATCGTCCCCTTCCAGCTGGATGCCGCCACCGGCAGGCTGACCATGATTGCGGCGGCGAGTGCCCCGACGCCGCTCGCGCCTCAGGTCGTCGCGGTGGATCCGACAGGCCGGCATCTCTATGTCGGCGGCCTAGGTACGCTGGCGAGCTTTGCCATCAATCCCGTGACGCAAGCCGCGGAGTTGACGTCAAGCCTGTCCCCAGGCGGATCGGCCAGTGCGGGCGGGGTCGCGGTGTCCGCCGACGGGCAGAACGTCTATGCCACGAGCATCGCGACGGACGCGTTGTGGCACGCTCCCGTCAGTGTGGCGACGGGCTCCCTTACGTTCGCCTACACCCGATCATCGCTTGGCTCACGGCCGATGGGAACGGCCCTGTCACGCGACGGCAGCGCGCTGTACTTCGCCAACATGGGCACCAATAGCTTCGGTAGCTGCACGCTCGATGCCACAGGGGCGATTACGAGCGTCATGGACATGCTGATTGGGGTGTCGCGTCCCATCGACGTCGCTGTCACGCCGTCGGGCCAATTTGTCTATGTACTCGGTTCAGGGAGCAACAATATCCAGACGATGCGGATCGACCCCATGTTTGGCCCCTTGCCGCTCGCCATCACGCCCGCCAGCATCAGCGGCCAGCGTCTGCGGATCGAGCCGAACGGGCGCTTCCTGTACACGCCGTCCCTCAACGGCACGCTGTACGGCTTCGCCATCGATGCAGGCAGCGGCGCGCTGACACCGGTGCCAGGCAGTCCGTTCGCCACGGGCAACGTCAACGCTGCCATGGCGATTGTCCAGCCGGCGCCATAAGCCAGTCGGATCAAACCATTCCAATCACATTACGGGGTCGGGTTCCATGTTCCTTCGTCTTCCTGCCGGCGCACGCGCGTTCGGCGTTGCCTTGCTTGCCGCTGCGGTGCTCACCGCCTGCGGTTCCGATGACAAGGCCGCGCCGGCTCCCTCGGCCACACCTGCGGCGACCAAGGTGGTGGTCGACACCACCAGCGGCGCGCCGGTGGCTGGCAGCAGCTTGACGCTCAAGGCGACCTTGCTGGCCGCCGATGGGAGCGAGGTCAAAGGCGCCAGCTTTGCCTGGACGTCTTCCGATGAATCGGTCGCCGTAGTCACGGCGGCTTCGGACAAGGCGCCGACGGGTGTTTCGGCCTCGGTCTTTGTCGGTACCTACGCCACCGTGCAGACCCGGAATGCCGGGAAAGTCGATATCACCGCCACGGCGACGCTTGCCGATGGCAGCCGCGCTACCTCGGTCACCCATCTCGTGGTGCAGGCAGCGCCGGCCAAGTCATACACGCTGACCCTGTCGCCGGCAAACCTGACCCTGACCGCTGGCGCGGCGGCGCAGACCGTGACCGCAGCCGTACGCCGCTCGGATGGGGTCGATGGGATCGCCGACCTGACCAACTGGTCGTGGACCACCGGCGACGCCACCTTCCCCGTGACGGCAGCGGCGGACGGCCATTCGGCACAGGTCAGCAGCCCGTCCTCGGCCAGGCTGGCCGGCTCGGCCGTGCTGGCCGCCTGCGCGGACGCCCCCACGGGCACTCGCCTGTGCGCCAACGCCGCGCTGGCGCGTCCGACCGCGCCGCCGCCTACCTACAGCGTCGGCGGTACGGTCACCGGGCTGGCGGCGGGCAAGAGCCTGACGCTTTCCGGCGTGAATGGGGATACGGCGGTTGTCAGCGCCAACGGCGCCTTCACCGTCTCCAGCGGGCTGGCCGATGCCACGCCCTACAACGTCACCGTGTTCGCCCAGCCGGCCGGCCAGACCTGCACGGTGCAGAACGGCAGCGGCACCATCGCCGCCGCCAACGTCACCAACGTGGCGATTACCTGCGTGCAGGCGCAGTTCGTGGTGGTGCCCAATAACATCGATCTGACGATTTCGGTCTATCGGATCGATCCGAATACCGGCGTGCTGGCCGCCGTGCCCAACAGTCCGTTCCCGAGCGTGAACCAGATCAACGACATCGCCTTCCTGCCCTCGGGACTGGTGGGCTATGCGATAGCGGGGGACAACAGCACGGTCGTCGGATTCCGGCTGGACCCGGTCACCGGCGCGCTGGCGGCCATCCCCGGGGCGACGGCCCTGACCCTGCCGGGTCCGGAGGTTATCGCCATGCACCCGTCCGGCAAGTGGCTGTTTGTTGGTGGGCTCGTATCCGTGGCAACGTATGGCATCGACGCCGCGACGTACGCGCTGACGCCTTCGACCACGCAGCCGAGCGGCATGTCGAGTGTCACGACGGGGCTCACCGTGTCCCCGGACGGCCAGTATGTCTACGCGATGAACGCCATGCCGGACCTGCTCTGGAGCATGCCTTTCGATGCGATGACCGGTGTCCTGTCCACGCCGAACACCGCGCCGAGCCTTGGCGCCCGGCCGGGCGGGGGCGCCGTGTCTGCCGATGGCCGTTCCCTGTTCTTCGCGAACCTTTTCAGCAATTCGCTCGGCATCGGCCTGATCGACACCAGCACTGGGATGGTCGCGGCGGTCGCGGACTTCCCGACGGCCGCGGCCGGGCCGACCGATGTCGCGCTCGCGCCTTCGTTCGCCTATGTCCTTGGCTCGATGAGTAACAGCATCGAAGTGTTCCGTCGCAATCTCGCGACGGGGTTGGTCGACTTCAGTGTCGGGAGCACGCCCGCCAGCGTCACCGGCCAGCGCCTGCGGATCGAACCGAACGGCCGCTACCTCTACACGCCGTCCTACACGGGGCCGGTGTATGGATTCGAGATCAATGCGACGACTGGCTTGCTGACGCCGCTGCCGGGCAGCCCATTCGCCTCGGGCAGGGGCAATGTCGGCATGGCGATTGTGCAGCCTACGCCATAAATCGGCGGCTCGTTACGCTGTCCAGGCCTGCGCCGGGTTGCAGGCCAGGTAGCGCGCCGGTTCGGCAATCCCGAGCCGGGCGCGCGCCGCGTCCATCGGCTCGTGCAGCAGGGTTTCGTAGTCTTCCCCCAGCAGCCAGCCGGCACGGCGGCCCCGGCGGTAGCCTTCCAGCACCGCGCGGGCGAAGGCCGTGCTGCGCGAGACGCGCAGGCTTTTCAGGGCGGCGGCCACGGCGATGAAGGCCCAGCCGGTGCCGCCGGTCTGGGCGTAGCTGAAGGCCACCAGCGCCGCCTCGCCCAGGCTCTCATCGGCGCGATAGCCGGTCAGGACGTGCCAGATGTCGTGGATGTCCCGCGTGCGGCGCCCAAACCACAGATAGGCGTCCTCCATCACCGGCTCCTGGTTCAGGTTCGACACCTTGGCCAGTCCATCGGCGCTATAGCCGGTCTTTTCCAGAAATTGCCGATAGGCAGCGCCCACCGTGCCCGGCGCGAAGCTGGCGATAAAGGCCGGGTCGGTGAGCCGCTCGGCCAGTTCGATGCGCTGGTAGGCCAGCCGCCGCCCCTGCCGCGTACTGAGCAGGCGGCGGTAGTTCTTCGGCATGGCGGGGCCGTTCAGCGCCCGCATGATGAGGAAGACCTGCTCGGTGTCGTTGCCGTCCGCCAGCAGTTTGCGCACGGCGCGGAAGGCGGTGAGCAGGTCGCGCTGGTAGGGATCGGACGCAGTCGAGGGGGCGGGAGAGGGGGAAGCGGAACTGGCCATGGCAGGCTCCTCGGTCATCACGGGCAGGAAGGTCAGGCGGGCACCGCCGCGCGCAGGCTGGCGGCGGCGTTACGCACGAAATCAACACTGGCCTCGACGGCCGTCACCGGCAGCATATGCCCGCCGGCCACCAATGTCAGCCGGGCTGCCGGCAGCTTGGCGACCAGCGCCTCGCCGTTCTCGCGGTAATCGAGAATGCGGTCCTCGCGGCCGAACAGGATGCTGACCGGCATCTTCAGATCGCCATAGGTGGGCAGCAGCGGCGGCAGGCTGTGCGCCACGCCGTGCAGGTCTTCGGACGCCCCGAGGAAATGGCCGGGCCGCAGCCCCAGCAGGCCGCCGCCGCGCGTGGGGAAGTCCGCTGGCGCCGCGTCCGGGCCGAAGACGACCTCCATGACCTGCTCGCGGTTGCGGATCGACATCGGAATCAGCAGCGTCCAGGCGATCAGCTTGCGCATCAGCGCGCTCTGCATGGCCATCGCCTTGAACACCGGCGAGACCACCTCGGGCGGATGGGTGAGCGGGGCGATCAACGCCAGCCCGCCCACGCGCGCCGGGTGATAGGTGGCCAGCGCCAGCGCGATGGCGCCGCCGAGCGAATGGCCGACCACCAGCGGCTGCTCCAGCCCGAGATGGTCAATTAGCGCGGCGAGCGTGTCGGCCTGCGCGCGCAGGTCCGCCGGGGCGCCGGGCGTGCGGGTGGAGTAGCCGGCGCCGGGGCGGTCGACCGCAATCACGCGGAAGTCACGCGCCAGCGGCGCGATCATGCCGTAGTCGAAATTGGCGAGCTGACCGGCCAGGCCGTGCACCAGCAGCACCGGCTGCCCCTCGCCACGCTCCACCACGTGCAGGCGGGCGCCGGGCACCTCGACGAACCGGCCGGTGGGCGGCAGGGCCGCCTCGATCTTGCGTGCCGTGCGCCAGGTGAACAGGAACAGCAGCGCCAGCGGTACCAGCACCACTATCGCTATGACGAGTACGAAAATCAGCAAGGCATTCATGATTGGGCTTCGGCGAGGGGGTCTTGGGTGGGCATCGTGGTGGCCTGCGTGGTGTCGAAGCGGAGCACGCCATCGTCGATGCGGCCATGGCGGATCGTCAGCATGTCCATCAGATAATTCTGATACACGCGCCACGGCTTGCGGTGGCCCTGGCGCGGCAGTACGGCGGCGGCGCGCTGCACGTAGCCGGAACTGAAATCGAGGAAGGGCACGCGCTGCACGTCCGGGTCCACCTGCGGCAGGGCGTAGCGATGGCCGTGGTGATCCATGTACTTGAGCAGCCGGCAGACGTACTCGGCGGTCAGGTCGGCCTTCAGCGTCCAGGACGCATTGGTGTAGCCGAAAGCCAGCACCAGGTTCGGCACGTTGCTCAGCATCATGCCCTTGTAGGCGAGCAGCTCGGACGGCCGGCGCGGCTGGCCATCCACATGGACGGCGATGTCCCCGAGCATGTTCAGCTTGAGCCCGGTGGCCACCACCACCAGATCGGCCGGCAGCGTCTGGCCGGACTTCAGCACGATGCCATCTTCGGTAAAGCGTTCGATCTGATCGGTGACGATGGAGGCGCGGCCGTTACGGATCGACTGGAACAGGTCGCCATCGGGCACCAGACAGACGCGCTGGTCCCACGGGTTGTAGCGCGGGGTCAGGTGCGTGGCGGCGTCGAAGCCCGGCTGGAGCTGCGCGGCGGCCATGCTGACCAGCCGCTGCTTGACCTTCTCGGGCCGGCGGCGGGCGAGCTGGAAGAAGAACATCCCCAGCAGCACGTTTTTCCAGCGCGTGGCGCGGTAGGCCAGCCGCTCCGGCAGCAGGCGCCGCAGCTTGTTGGCGATGGCGTCCTCGCCGGGGCGGGTCACGATATAGGTGGGCGAGCGCTGGAGCATGGTCACGTGCGCGGCGGTGTCGGCCATGGCCGGCACCAGCGTCACGGCGGTGGCGCCGCTGCCGATCACCACCACGCGCTTATCGGCATAGTCGATCGACGGATCCCAGAACTGCGGGTGCACCATCTGGCCCCGGAAGGTTTCCTCGCCCGGGAAGGCGGGGCGGTGCCCCTCGGCATAGCTGTAGTAGCCGGCGCAGACGTAGAGGAAGCGGGCGCGCAGCCGCACGCGGACGGCCGGAGTGGTGTTTTGCGCACGTTCGGCGTCGATGGTCCAGCAGGCGTCGCGGCTGTCCCACGCCGCGCCCACCACCTTGTGGCCGAAGCGGATGTGGGGCGTGATGCCGGCTTCCTCGGCGGTTTCCTGGATGTAGCTGAGGATGGACGGGCCGTCCGCAATGGCCTTGGCGCCGCGCCACGGCTTGAAGCGGTAGCCGAGCGTGTACATGTCCGAGTCGGAGCGGATGCCGGGATAGCGGAACAGGTCCCAGGTGCCGCCCAGGGTGTCGCGGGCTTCGAGGATGGCGAAGCGCTTGTCGGGGCAGCGCTGCTGGAGCTGGCGGGCGGCGCCGATGCCGGACAGGCCGGCGCCGACGATCAGGACATCGAGGACTGCGTCATCGGGAGTGGGGGCGGTCATGACGGGCATCCGGATCTTGGGAGTTCTGACAACATAGGTTGTCAGACGCCATCTGACAATAGGGAATGTCATACTGGCGCCCATGACTGCCGAGCTGATCCCCGCCCGCCGCTATCGCGGCGCCGAAGCCGAAGAGCGGCGCGCCCAGCGCCGCGCCCAGCTGATTGCCGCTGCCGTGCAGGTCTACGGCGAGCGCGGCTACCAGAACGCCACGGTCAAGGCCGTGTGCGAAGCCGCCGGCCTGACCGAGCGTTACTTCTACGAATCGTTCGCCAATAGCGAAGCGTTGCTGCTGGCTTCGTTTGAAACGGTCACGCACCGGTTGCTGTTGCGCATCGAACAGGCGGGCGAGGATGCCGGGGGCGATGGCGAGCATCGCGCGCTGGCTATCCTGCATGCTTATTTCGGCACATTGCAGTGCGAGCCCCGCTCGGCCCGGGTGTTCCTGGTGGAGATCCGGGGCGTGAGCCGGTTGGTGGACGAGGCGCTGGGGCGGTCCCTGCGCGAATTCGGCGGACTGCTCGCCCGGACGCTGCTGCCGGGTGCGCCCGAGCCCGATCCGATGCTGCTGGCCGGCGTGGCGGGCGGCATCATCCACGTGGCGCTGCACTGGATTCGTCACGAGCATGTGCCGGAGGTGGATACGGTGGCCGCTACCGCGCTCCAATTGGCGCTGGTGTTGAAACTGGGCGCGAGGGACTGAGCGCGTCCATCGGAATTTCTTGATTTATTTGCCTGAGGCAACAAATAATTTGCCTCAGGCAAATAAATCGTCCCCGACATGTCTCCCAATCCGCAAGTTCTTGCGCGCGCCGAAACCGTGCGCCGCTTCAATCGCTTCTACACCCGCCAGATCGGCCTGCTGCACGAGCATCTGCTGGAAAGCGAGTTTTCTCTCACCGAAGCCCGGATCCTCTACGAGCTGGCCCATCGCACGGGCCTGACCTCGTCCGACCTGTGCCGTGAGCTGGGCCTGAACGCCGGCTACCTGAGCCGGGTGATCGCCGGTTTCGAGAAGCAGGGGCTGGTCGCCAAGACCCGCTCGCAGGCCGATGCCCGCGTCAGCGAACTGGCGCTGACCGATGCCGGCCGGGCCACCTTCGAGGTGCTGAACCTGGCCTCGCGCAACGAGGTGACCGCGATGCTGGGCCGCATGACCGAGTCCACCCAGCAGCAACTGGTGGACGCCATGACGCAGATCGAAGCCCTGCTCGGCGAATCGACCCCGAGCTACATCCTGCGTGACCCGCAGGCGGGCGACATGGGCTGGGTCGTGCGCCAGCAGGCGGTGCTGTACACGCGCGAGTACGGCTGGAATAGCGAGTTCGAGGCGCTGGTGGCGGAGATCGTCGCCAAGTACCTGCGCGACTACGACCCGAGCGCCGAGCGCTGCTGGATTGCGGAGAAGGACGGCAAGGCGGTGGGTTCGGTGTTCGTCGTGCGGCATGACGCGGAGACCGCCCAGCTACGCATGCTCTATGTGGATGCCAGCGCGCGCGGGCTGGGTATCGGCCATCGGCTGGTGGATGAGTGCCTGCGCTTCGCGCGCGGGGTGGGCTACAAGCGGATGATGCTGTGGACCAACGACATCCTGACCGACGCGCGCAAGATCTACGAAAAGGCCGGCTTCACGCTCGTGGAGGAGGAGGCCCACCACAGTTTCGGCAAGGATCTTGTCGGTCAGATCTGGGCGCGGGATCTGTGAGGGGCGACCCCTCGGCCATCGTCGCGGCCGCGCTGACTGGCATTCTGGTGGGCGCGGCGATGGTGTCGACCCGGGCGGTGTCGGCCGATGCGTCGCCAGCCACGTTGGCCTTCCTGCGCTATCTGATTGGCCTGTGCGTGCTGATCGGGCCGGCCTGGCTCGGCATGCGCGCCCGGACCCGCACCCGCTTTGCCCGGAAGGATGTGGCGGTGCTCGCCGGGCTGGGCGTGTGCCAGTTCGCCGTGCTGATCGTGCTGCTGAACCACGCGATCGGCGTGCTCTCGGCCGCCACCTGCGCGCTGGTTTTCTCGACCATGCCGCTGTTCACGATGCTGCTGGCCGTGCTGAGCGGGCAGGAGGCGTTCAGCCTGCCCAAGCTGACGGGGCTGGTTTGCGCCGTCTCGGGCGTGGCGGTGTTGCTGCATGGGGCGCCCCTCGGTGGCGTCGGCGGCGGCACACACCTTGGTGCGATGGCCGCGCTGATCGGGGCGACCGTGATCGGCGCCGTGAGCAGCCTGTTGGTTCGGCCCTTGCTGCAGCGCTATCCCGCCTTGCCGACCAGCGTGCTGGCGATGTGCGCGGCGGTGGTGTTCCTGCTGGCGCTCTGCGCGACGACCGGGCAGCCGCTGTGGCCGTCCCTGTCGTTGACGCAGTGGGGGCATGTCGCGTTTATCGGGCTGTCCAGCGGCGTGGGGTACTTTTGCTGGCTCTGGGCGCTGACGCGGCTGGAAGCGAGCCGGGTCGTCGGCTTCCAGGCGCTGGGGCCGGTGGCGGCGGCGGTGCTGGAACTGCTGGTGGGTCGCCAGTGGCCGTCGGGGTCGTTGCTGGTGTCGATTGCGCTGGTGGTCAGCGGGCTGCTGATCACCCAGCAGGGCCGCACGGTCGCGCGATCAGGTACCCGCCGCCAGCCGGGCCTGCTCGAGGAAGGAGCGGATCACGCTGGCCCCGGGCGACGTCCGGCGCCATAGCAGGCCGAAGCGGCGCGGCTCCGGCTCGATCGGCAGATGGAGCTTGGCGATATGGAGCCCGGCGGTCAGCGGCGAGGCGATGTCCGGCACCAGCGACACCCCGAGCCCACGGTCCACCATCATGGCGATGGCCAGCAGCGAACTCAGCTCGAAGCGCTCCTGCGCGGGCGTGATGCCGGCCCGGCGCAGGTAGTCGCTGGCCTGCTTGCCGCCGCCCAGGCTGCGGTCATAGCGGATCAGGGGCCGGGTGCGCAGGAGTTCGTGCGGATCGGCGTCGCGGTCCTGCGCCGGCGCCAGTACCACCAGCGGCTCCTGCCGCAGCAAATCCCAGGCGAAGGTCTTGGGAAGGGCGAAGGGCGGATGCAGGCAGACGGCGGCATCGAGTGATTCATCCTTCACCGCATCGAACAATTCGTGGGACAGCGCCGAGCGGATATGCACCGACACCCCGGGGTGCACCGCCGCGAACCGCGCGAGCGCGTCCGGCAGCAGGCTGTGCAGCGCGGTGTTGATCGTGCCGATGCGCAGTTCGCGTACGGCGTCCGCCTGATTCACCCATCCCCTCAGTTCATCCACTTCCCGCAGCAGGGTCACGCAGCGCTCCGCCAGCCGTCGCCCGGACTCGGTGGGCGCCACGGTACGGCCGGCCCGGCCCAGCAACGTGGTGCCGAGTTGCCGCTCCAGCACCTGGATCTGCTGCGAGATCGCCGCCGGGGTCACATTGAGCCGCCGCGCGGCTTCCGCCAGCGTGCCGGTTTCTACCACCAGCGCGAACGCCTTCAGGTAAGCGGTTTCCATAGAATTTCTAATGTACGAACGTAGTAAAGGATAGTTTATCTTTTTCATCGGTTCGCGGACACTGCCTGTCACCCCCACGGAGATACGGTATTCGCCATGAGAAGCAAGCTGTTCGTGCCCGGTTCACGCCCCGAGTTTTTCGCCAAGGCGCTGGCGAGCGATGCCGACGCGCTGTCGTTCGACCTCGAGGACGCGGTGGCCGAGGAGAAGAAGGGCGAGGCCCGGGTGCTGCTGTCCGGCCTGCTGCGCGCCGCCGAGACGCGCGCCAGCACCAAGACGCTGATCGTGCGCGTCAATGGTCTCGATACGCCACATTTCGAGGCTGATCTGGCGGCGGTGGTCGTGCCGGGTTTGCATCTGGTGAACCTGCCCAAGCCGGAAAGTGCCGATGACGTGCGCCGCGCGGCGGCGGCCATCGAACAGGCCGAACGGGCCAATGGGTTTGGCGATAGTGATGCGAAGGTTGGACTGCTGCTGAATATCGAAACGCCCCGGGCGCTGCGGCTGGCCGCCGAACTGGCCGGCGCCCATCCGCGTGTGGCGGGCCTCCAGCTTGGGCTGGGCGACCTGTTCGAGCCGGCTGGCGTACATCGACGCAATACGGCGGCGATTGCCTCCGCCATGTTCGCCGTGCGGATGGCGGCCGCCGAGGCCAATGTCTATGCCTACGACACGGTGTTCGCCAATATCCGCGACACCGAGGGCTTCCGCGCCGAGGCCGAGATGTCCCGCCAGATGGGCTTCCTGGGCAAGAGCTGCATCCACCCGAGCCAGATCGCGCTGGCCAACGAAGTCTACCGGCCGTCCGACGAGGAAATCGCCCACGCGCTGCGCGTGGTGGTGGCTGCCGAGGAGGCGGACGCCAAGGGCGTGGGCGCCTATGTGGTGGACGGCAAGATGATCGATCCCCCGTTTGTGCGCCGCGCGCAGGCGATTGTCGAGATTGGCCGGAAGCTTGGATTGATCGCCGCCTGATCGGATTCCCCGCAGTATCTATATAAAAAACACACAGGAGACAAACACCATGACGAATCCATCGTCGCTGCGTGCCGTGGCATGCCTTGGCCTGACGGTTGCTGCAACGGCCGCGATCTCTGTGCCGGCTGTGGCCGTCGCCGAGGGCGCCTACCCCTCCAAGCCCATCACCCTGATCGTGCCGTACCCGCCGGGCGGCTCGAACGACATCTTCGCGCGCATCGTGGCCAAGGAGATCGGCGAGGAACTGAAGCAGCCCGTGGTCATCGACAACCGCCCCGGCGCGAGCGGCAACACCGGCACCGGCCTGGCGGCCAAGGCGGCGCCGGACGGCTACACGCTCGTCGCGGTGTCCTCCAGCATGACCACCAACGCGGCCATCCAGAGCAAGCTGCCGTTCGACGCCTTGAAGAGCTTCGCGCCGGTGGCGATGGTGGCCCACGGGCCGTTCATCGTGGCGGTCAGCAATGACTTCCCGGCCAAGACGCCGCAGGAGCTGGTCAACGCCATCCGCGCCAATCCGGGCAAATACAACTACGCGTCGTCCGGCCCGGGCAGCGTCAACCAGTTCGGCACCGAACTGCTCAAGGCGCAGGCCGGCAAGCTCGCCATCACCCACGTGCCGTACCGGGGCATGGGCCCGGCCGTGACCGACCTGATCGGCAACCAGACGCAACTGCTGATCTCCAGCGGGCCGTCGCTGCTGCCGATGGTGCGCGCCGGCAAGGTCCGCGCCGTGGGCATCACCAGCCTGAAGCCCAGCCCGATTGCGCCGGATCTGGTGCCGATGGCCACCGCCGTGCCCGGCTACGAGTTCGAACTCTGGTGGGGCTTCCTGGCGCCGGCTGGCACCCCGCCGGCGATTGTCGCGCGGCTCAACGCGGCGGTGAATCAGGCGCTGGCCAAGCCCGCCGTCAAGGAGGCGATCCTGAAGGAAGGCGCCGAGGTCACGCCGGGCACGCCGCAGAAGTTCGCCGAGACGATTGCCGCCGATGTGACCCGCTGGAAGGCGCTGGCCAAGCAGCAGAACATCGTCGCGGATTGAGTATTTAGAGAATTTTCGGAGTGAGTATGCAACCCAACACCAAGGGCCAGACCGAGGGCCAGGCGGGCGGTTTCGGCGCGCCACGGGCAGGACAGCCCGGTCCGCTGAGCGGCGTGCGCGTGCTGGACCTGAGCGCCTATATCGCGGGGCCGTACGGCTGCTCGCTGCTGGCGGATCAGGGCGCGGACGTGATCAAGGTGGAGCCGCCCGTCGGCGACAACCTGCGCAAGTACCCGTCCACGCTGGAGACGGAGTCCCGCGCCTTCCTGGGCGTGAACCGCAGCAAGCTGGGCGTGGTGCTCGACCTGAAGGCTCCGGCCGATCTGGAGCGACTGCTGGCGCTGGTGCGCGAGGCCGACGTGCTGGTGCACAACTTCCGGCCCAGCGTGCCGGGGCGGCTGGGGATCGGCTACGCGCAGTTGGCCGCCGTCAATCCGCGCCTGATCTACTGCGCGGTCACCGGCTACGGCGAGGCCGGGCCGCTCAAGGACAAGGCCGGCTACGACCAGGTGCTGCAAACCATGACCGGCATGTGCACGCTGCAGGGCAAGCACGGCGGGCCGCCCGAGATCCTGTACGGCTCGGTGGTGGACTACTACGCCTCGGCGCTGGTGGCGGGCGGCGTGGCGTCCGCGCTCTATGAGCGGGAGAAGAGTGGGGTGGGGCAGTACGTGGGCGTGTCGCTGCTGCGGGCGGCGCTGACCATGCAGTCGGCCCGCATGGTCTGGGCCGATTCGGAGCCGCGCGACGTGGGGCGCGACATGCGCTCGGGCGGCATCACCGGCATCCATCCCACCCGGGACGGCTATCTCTACATCTCGGCCAACACCCCGCACTTCTGGCGCGCCCTGTGCGAGAAGACGGGTTTGGGGGAATTGCTCTCCACCGACCGCTACGACAGCGTGCGCAAGCGCGCCCAGCATCAGGGCGAGATCCTGCCCAAGCTGCACGCGGCCCTGCAGCAGCGGTCGGCGCTGGAATGGGAGGCCGAGTTCGGCGAGGAAGTGCCCTGCGCGGCGGCGCGCTCGGTGGAAGACATGTTCGATTTCCCGCAGGTGCTGGCCGAGGAGATGGTGACGACGTTCGATCACCCGGTGGTGGGCCGCTATCGCGGCTTCACGCGCGCCGTGAAGTTTGGCCGCACGCCGGGCCCGGAGCCGTTTGCCGCGCCGGCGCTGGACCAGCACGGGGACACCGTCCGCGAGGCGGCCGACCGGCTGGCTGGCCGTGGCTGAGGGGGAGACCGAGGCTGGCTTCCATCCCGTGCCGAACAGTTCGGCCAGCGCCGCGCCACGCAGCACGGCATGGCCGGACGCCTGCGACGCCCATCTCCATATCTACGACTCGCGTTTCCCGGCCATCGCCCCGGCTGTGGCCAACGCCACCGTGGCGGACTACCGGCGCGTGCAGGCGCTGCTGGGCACGCGTCGCGCGGTGATCGTCCAGCCCCGCTGCTACGGCACCGATCACGGCTGCACCCTCGATGCGATTCGGCAGCTTGGCATCGCCAGCACGCGCGGTGTGGGGGTGGTGCGGCCCGATGTGTCCGACGAGACGCTGGAGACGCTCCATGCCGGCGGTATCCGGGGCATCCGCTTCTCGTTGTACACCCCGGCCCACGCCGTGGTGGGCTTCGAGATGGTGGAGACGCTGGCGCACCGCATCGCCGAACTGGGCTGGCATCTGCAACTGCACTGGACTGCCGACCAGATCGTCGCCCATGGCGACCTGCTGGCGCGGCTGCCCACGCCGCTGGTATTCGACCATCTGGCCCGCCTGCCGCTGCCCGGCGGCACGGCGCACCCGGCGTTCGCGCTGGTGTCCAGGCTGCTGGCGGAGGGCCGTGCGTGGCTGAAGCTGTCGGGCGCCTATCTGGATTCGATGGTCGGCGCCGGCGGTGGGTATGCCGACATCGCGCCGGTGGCCCGTGCGTGGGTGCAGGCGGCGCCGGAGCGGCTCGTCTGGGGCAGCGACTGGCCCCATTCCACCGAGCCGCACGCCAAGCCGGACGATGCCTTGCTGTTCGACCTGCTGGCCGATTGGGCCGGCACCGAGTCGGCGCGCCGCCGCATCCTGGTGGACAACCCCGCCACGCTGTACGGATTCGAGGCCGCGTAAGCCGGTCCATAGAACTCAAGAACGGAGACAACCATGAGCAAGACCCTGCAACGCCTCGGCAAGGCCGTGGCGACCCTGGCTGCGGCCGTGCCGCTCGCCGCTTTCGCCTTCCCGGACAAGCCCATCCGCATGGTGGTGCCGTACTCGGCCGGCGGCGGGGCGGACAACACCGCGCGGGTCGTCGCCCAGAAGGTGGGCGAACTCCTCGGCCAGACCGTGGTGATCGACAACAAGCCGGGTGCCGGCGGCGTGATCGGCGCGGACGCCGTGGCGAAGGCCCCGGCGGATGGCTACACGGTGCTCTACGACGCCTCGGCCTTCGCCGTGAACGGCGCGCTGCGCAAGCTGCCGTTCGACCCATCGGCCGATTTCATTCCGATCTCGCTGGTCGCCACGGCGCCCCAGATCCTCGTGGTGGCCATCAACGCGCCGTACAAGACCGTGGCCGAGTTCATCGCTGCCGCAAAGAAGACGCCCGGCAAGCTGACCTACGCGTCCGCCGGCGCTGGCACGGGTTCCCATCTGGCCGCCGAGATGTTCAACGAGCAGGGCAAGATCGAATTGCTTCACGTGCCATACAAAGGCGGCGCGCCGGCGCTGACCGATGTGATGGGCGGCCAGGTGGCGTCCTACTTCGGCAATACGGCCTCTACGCTCCAGTACGTGACCGGCGGCAAGCTGCGCGCGCTGGCGGTGACCTCGAAGACGCGCCTGAAGGCGCTGCCCGATACGCCGACGCTGGCCGAGAGCGGCATGCCGAACTACGAGGTGCTGGAGTGGAACGGCGTCTTCGTGCCCAAGGGCACGCCGCCGGACCGCGTGCAGACCATCGCGAACGCGGTGCAGAAGGCGGTGGCGGACCCGGCCGTGCGCGCCAAGCTCCAGCAGGCCGGGCTCGATCCGGTCGGCAACATGCCGCAGGCGTTCAAGAGCTTCCTGCACACCGAATCGACGCGCTGGCAGGCGCTGGTCAAGGCGCGCGGGATTCGGGTGGAGTAAGTTCCTGGCGCTCGGCTTCGGCGGCGTGCACGAAGCGCCGCTGCCGCATCCACTTCGTCGCCACCCATTTCTCGCCGGCCAGCACTTCGGCGGCTGCATGCAAGGTGCGGCCGTCTAGCTGGCCGTGGTCGTCGCAGTACTCGAAGTACAGCGCATTGCCCTTGCGCGGCACCACGGACAGGCCGAGCTCGGGGAAGAGCGTTTCCCCGCCCGCCGGCACGTCGTTCAGGTAGATCACCATCGTGCTCACACGCTGCCCACTGCGCGCAATCGACGCCCGATTGGCGGCGTTGTTCGGCATCAGGAAGTCGAAGTGCGGGCGGCTCTGCGCCCCCGGGGCGTAGCGCAGCACCTGCAAGCCCTCGCCGTTCTCCATCGGCATCTGCATCAAGGCTGAAATGCGGGCGTCGAGCGTAGCCAGCCACGGCGCCTCGGCCAGGCGGAAGAACATGCCCTCGCTGGTGCGGTCCGGGCTCACGATGTGCTCGCCGGTGCGTGGATCGACAAGGGTCGATGGCGCGAGGCGAGGCCGCGCCGCCGCCATCAATGCATCGCACTCATCATGGCTGAGCACGCCTTCGAGCACGGCCACCACGGGGCGCTCGGTGCGGGATAGCACGGGTACGTCGCGGTCGCCACCGTGCAGCACCGACGCACGCGGCAGCCGGGGCTGGGCTGGCGCCGTGGCGGGGGCGGTGCGCTCCACCGTGATGCTGCCCTCCGGCATTGGCAGTCCCTCGCGCAGCACGCGGGCGAAAGCCTCCACCAGTTCGCGCGCCACGTCCGGCGCAAAGCGCTGCGCGGCCAGCGCGCGCACCAGTTCATCCGGACGGCCGCCGCGCTGCAAGGCCTGCACGATCCAGTCGCGCAACTCGGCGGTGAAATGCAGCGTGGCAAGCTGGCGCGGCGGGGTAGTCAAGGATTGGGGCGAGGCGTGCATGGGACGGCATGGGTAACGGGCGGCGCCAGTATCCCGGCATTGCGCGCGGCATGCAACCGGTTGCCGGCTTGAAATTTTCTGTAACTTTCGTGTGGTACCGGAGCAATCAAACGGTCATATTTGGCTCCTAGGATCAGGTCCGCTGCACACATGACAGGGAATCGCGTACCGGCTTTCCCCCGTCGAAAAACTCCCTCGCGCAGGCGGGCCACCCGCCAGAACCATCGCGACGGGGCGGGCTTTTGGGTGCGGCACTCCAACGATACCCACTACATATCGCCCTAGCCCGGCGAGCCAAAAATACAATGCACCCAAACCACCACAGCTTTGTTCCGTTACTCACGGCGCTGGCCGCAGCCGCCATGCTGACCGCCTGCGGCGGCGATGACGGCGGCACCCCGGCCGCGTCCACGCCCAACGCCACCCCGGCCACGGTCAGCGGCAGCGTGATGGGCACGGCGATCAAGAACCCGACTGGCGTCGCCCAATCGTCCGCCACGGGCGTGGACTACGCCAAGAGCAGCACGGGCGATGCCGTCCAGCAGACCATCGTCCCCATCGCCTATGCCAACGCCACCGTGTGTGCCGACACCAACGGCAACGGCGCGTGCGACAGCGGCGAAGCCTCCACCCGCACCGGCGCCGATGGCCGCTTCACGCTGACCACGGCGGCCACGAGCCTGGTGGCCGTGGTCGGCACGGACGCCACCTACACGGACGCCAGCGGCGCCCCGGCCAAGGTCGCCAGCAAGCTGGTGCTGCGCAGCGCGGCCGACCAGGCGGCAAATGGCGCTCAGGTAGTCATCAGTCCGTTATCGACGGAAGTGGTGCGCCTGACCGAAGCCGAATCGCTGACGGTGGCCGATGCCAAGACCGCCATCGCCAGCCGCCTGAGCCTCACCGGCGGCACCGCCGATGTGACGGTCAAGGCCGATGACGTGCTGGCCCTGCCGGCCAGCGTGGCCGACGCCCACGCCGCCACCGCGCTGCTGACCGAGTCGAACACGCTCGCCGGGCGCTACACGCTGGCCTCGAAGATCCTCGACCGTGGCTTTATCAGCGATGCCGCCACCGATCCGGTCACCACGCTGAAGGCTGCGCAGGACGCTGCGTTCAACCCGGAAGGTATCCCGCGCTACGACCACCTGTTCGTGGTGGTCTTCGAGAACCACAGCAACCAGACCATCGACGATCCGGCCTACCCGAACTTCTACAAGTACCTGAACCAGGAAGGCAACAAGGCGGCCAACTATTTCTCCACCGGCAACCCCAGCGAGCCGAACTACATCTCGCTGGCCAGCGCCGACGACTGGGGCGTGGCCGACGACAACGCCTGGAACTGCCTGCCGGCCGGCGACACCGCCAACCAGCCGACCGACGTCTACCAGCCGCTGGCCGCCTGCAACGCCGACACCAAGGTCCACAACCTCAAGGGCCGCCGCAACCTGTTCACGGCGATGTACAACGCCGGCATGGGCACGCGGGTGTACAGCGAGTCGATGGACCCGGGCCAGGACCCGCGCAAGGACGGCGCCGGCAACGCGGCCATCACCGCCGTCAACGTGACGTCCGGCGCGGGCGCCACCGAGCCCATGATCTCCAGCCTGTACAAGACCAAGCACCACCCGGCGGTGAATTTCGACGAGGTGCGCAATCGTCCGGACTTCTTCAAGAACCTGAACCGTACCGTGGGCGGCGGCCAGTGGGATGCGGCCATCCAGACCTATGCGCAGGGCCACGGCATCACCTGGAACACCCACCAGTTCGAGGATGACCTGAAGAGCGGCGACGTGGGCGCGCTGAACTACATCGTCCCCGACCAGTGCGATGACATCCACGGCACCGGCTCGGCGGTGGCGGACTGCACCTCGGGCGTGCCGGGCATCAAGCGCGGCGACGCCTACGCCAAGTACCTGGTGGAGACCATCAAGGCATCGCCGGTGTGGCAGAACACCAGCCGCCGGTCGGCCATCGTCATGCTGTTCGACGAAGGGTCGAGCTTCTTCGGCAGTTCGTCGTGCTGCGGCTGGAACGTGGGCGGTACTGCCACCAGCGGCGCTCCGCTGGACGAAGGCATCACCACGGCGATTCCGCGCTACAACGGCGGCAACAAGGGCGATGGTCCGACCATCTTCGGTCTGCTGACCAACCAGCCGGGCGCGCCCAAGCAGGTCATCGACTCGGATGCCTACAGCCACTTCTCGTTCGTGCGCACGATGCAGGACATGTTCGCGCTGGCCGACCCGGGCGTGCCGACGTCGTACATGAACCGCTCGAAGTACACCGAGCAGTACATCGCCCAGAACCTGGCCAATCTGGCCGAGTACTCGGGTAGCGCCAACACCCACTTCGATTCGGTGCGTCCGATGAACCACAACTACGTGGTCAAGGCCGGCGATATCGTCTCGGGCGGCGCCACGCGCGGTGTGAGCGGCAGCGGCACGCTGAGCGGCGGCAACACGGCCAGCGGGCCGGATGCCACGCAGACCAATATCTGGGCGATCAAGTCCTGATGTGGCGGGGCGCCGGGCGCGCGGCGCAGGCCGTCGCCCGGGGCCCCGATCTTCTTATGGTGCGCAACCGGGCCTGGCCCGGCTGTGCGCCCGGCTGCCACCGCTGATCCAGACCATGTCCCACTCCATTCTTGCCGCCAGCCTGCTGGCGGCCGCGTGTGCTGTCACGCTCGTCGGCTGCAAGCCGGCCACCGAGACGGCGCCGCACGCTGCCACGCCAGCCAAGGCCGCGGTGCAGACCGTTTCCGCGCCGGCGCCATCGGCTCCGGCATCGCCCCTGTCACCCGCCGCGCAGCTCGGCGCGAAGCTGTTTTTCGATCCCTCGCTGTCCGGCACGGGCAAGATGTCCTGCGCCACCTGCCACGACCCCAACCACGCCTACGCACCAGCCAATGACCTCTCGGTGCAGCTGGGCGGGGCCGACGGCAAGGCGCCGGGCACGCGCGCGGTGCCCACGCTGATGTACAAGGAGTACACCAACGCCTACTCGGATACCTTCGAGAACCCCGACATGGTCAGCCCGCCCGGTCCCGGCGGCGGCCTGACCTGGGACGGCCGCGCCAACACCATCGCCGAGCAGGCCGCGATTCCGCTGCTGGCGTCCAACGAGATGGCCAATGCGAGCAAAGCCGCCGTGGTCGAGGCCGTACAGCACGGCGCCCACGCCGACGCCTTCCGCCAGACCTACGGCGCCACCGTGTTCGATGACACCGAGCGCGCCTTCACGCTGGTCGGCGCCGCGCTCCAGGCGTTCCAGGTGGAAGACCGCAGCTTCCACCCCTACAGCAGCAAGTTCGACCGCTACCGCAACAACAAGCTCGGCGGCGCGCTGACCGATGCGGAGGTCCGCGGCCTGCGCGTGTTCCTGGATCCCAACAAGGGCAACTGCATGGCCTGCCACCTGATCGGCGGTGGCAACGACGGCAGCCAGGACATGACGAGCGATTACTCGTTCGCCGCCATCGGCGTGCCGCGCAATATGGAGATCCCGGCCAACGCCGATCCGAAGTACTTCGACCTCGGCCTGTGCGGCCCGCTGCGCACCGACCATCGCCCCGGCAAGGACAAGGGTGCGGCGGCCACCTGCGGCATGTTCAAGACGCCGGTGCTGCGCAACGTGGCCACGCGCCACGTGTTCATGCACAACGGGGTGTTCAAGTCGCTGGAGGAGGTGGTGCGCTTCTACAACACCCGGGACACCGCGCCGGAGAAGTGGTACCCGCGTGATGCCCGGGGCCGCGTGAACAAGTTCAACGACCTGCCGGCGTCGTACCGCGCCAACCTGGACGACCAGATGCCGCTGGACTTGCGCAAGCCGGGGAGCGCCACGCCGATGACTGACTCGGAGATGCAGGACCTGATCGTCTTCCTGAAGACGCTGACCGATGGCTTCGTGCCGCCGGCGGGCACCGCCGAGAGCGGTCCGCAGGCCCACACGGTGGCGGAAGCCGCGGCCGAGAACGCCGCCCGGAACGCCGCGCACAAGGCACAGACGCCATGACCCCTTATTCCATCGACACCAAGACCATGAAACCGATCCTTTTCGCCACCCTTGCTGCGCTGGCTATGCTCGCCGGCTGCAGCGCCCCGGACGCCCCCAACGAAGCCAACTTCCGCGCCGCGCTGGAGAAGCAGCTCGAAGCCCACGGCGACCTCTGCATCGGCCGCCATAGCTGGCCCGTGGATGTGCCGGACCTGCCCGTGGCGGGGACACTGCGCGACGGCATCCAGATGCCCGCGCTCGAACATGCCGGGCTGGTGGCGCACACCAGTGCCGAGATGACGCTGCGTCACCAGAACGGCGAGACGGAAACCGTGAAGGCGCTGCGCTATGACCTGACCGACAAGGGGCGCGGCTTCGTCAATGCCCATCCCGGGACGGCAGCGAAAGGCACGGACACCGCCGAGCCGGATCTCTGCTACGGGCACGTCCGCGTGAACAAGGTGACTGGCTGGGACACGCCCAAGGCCAGCGGCGTGGGCGACAGGGCGGCGCACGCCACCACCACCGTCCGCTACACCTACATGCTCGATCCGGCCCCGTGGGCCAGTGACGCGGCGGTGCAGGGCGCCTTCCCGGTGCTGGCCCGCGTGGTGCGGGGCAGCGGCACGATGGAGCTGACGCAGCAGTTGGTGGCCACCAGCGGCGGCTGGCAGCCGATGTAAGGAGGGGAAATCAGGCGTTGACGACGCGGCGCGCGAAGCGCTCCAGGTAGTCCATCAGCCGCTCCGCGCCGTCGGCGGCTTCGGCTTCGTTACCGCTGGCGATGGCCTGCGCCATGACCAGGTGGGCCTGGGCGCCTTCGGCAATCTCGCCCTCGTGCTGATAGGCGTACCAGAAGCGCCGGCATTGCACGATCAGCGGGATCACCGCCTTGACCGCCGAGCGGTTGCGGCAGGCCGCGTGGTTCACGTGGTCCAGCGCCTGGTCGGCGGCCATGTATTCGTCGAGGTTGCCACGCTGGGCGGCCTTGACCATCTTCTGGGCGCTGGCGATCAGCGCCTTGCGCTGGGTATCGGTGGCGCGGCGCGCGGCATTGGCGGCAATCAGCCGCTCCAGCACGCGGCGCGTGGCCAGCACGTCCAGATGGTCCATCACGTCGATGGTCGAGACGATCAGCCCGCGCCGGGGCTGCTGGAGCACCAGCCCCATCGACACCATGCGCACCAGCGCCTCCCGCACGGGCGTGCGGCCCAGCCCGGTGAGTTCGGCCAGCTCGGCCTCCACCACGGGGCTGCCGGGGGCGATCTCGAGCTTGGAGATCAGCGTCTCGATGCGGTCGTAGGCCACGTCGGCGGCGCGGCGCTTTTCACGGTTGTCAGTCTCGGCGCTCTGGTTTCTGGAAGGTGTCGGCATCTCGAACAGGTTGGCAGCGGGGGCGGCGGTCGACATTATGCCGTGACCGCCGCCGGGGGGCTCAGGGGGCCTTGGCGCACTCAGAGCGTGGCGCCGATCTTGCGCAGCTCCGGAATCGCCGGGGCCTTGGCCACCCACAGGGCGTCGAACTTCTGGATCGCCGGCGCCGGGTCGTAGTTGGCGACGCTCTTGAAATGGACCGACGATTGCTTGAGCTTCTCGATCAGCCCCGCCTCGGTGGTGACGATGTCGTTGATCTGCGCGGTCAGCGACTGCGTGACCAGCGCGCGCACGATGTCCTTGTCCTTCGCGTCCAGCCCTTGCCAGATCCGGCCCGAGACCAGCGGCGCGAACGGCATGAACAGCGCGTTCATCGGCAGCAGGGACTTGGAAATCTTGTCGTAGCGCTGGTTCCAGGACAGTTCGATGTCGGCCTCCAGCCCATCCACCTGGCCATTGGTCATGGCGTCGAACACAGCCGGGGTGGGGATCGGCGTGGGCGCGGCGCCCAGCATCGAATAGAAGTCGCGGTAGACCGGCGTGGGGTTGATGCGCAGCTTCATGCCCTTGAGGTCGTCCGGCGAATTGATGTCGCGCGTGGCGAACACGACCCGCATGCCGGTGATGCCCCAGCCCAGGCCGATGGTGCCGGTTTCGCGCGGCAGGGCGTCCAGCAGCTTCAGGGCCGCCGGCGTGCGCACCAGCTTGGCCACGCTGCTGGTGGAGCGCACCAGATAGGGCGCGTTGATGGCGGCCACGCTGGAGACGCGCGAGCCGAGTTCGGCCGCCTGGATCCAGCCCATGTCGAGCGCGCCGGACTGGAGCTGCTGCATCATCGCCGATTCATTGCCAAGCTGGCCCGAGTGGAACACGGTCACGGTCAGGCGGCCGTCGGTTTCCTTCTTGAGCGACTCGCCGAAGGCCACGGCGGCCCGGTTCCACGAGTGCCCGGCGGGCGTGATCAGCCCGAGGCGGAACTCCTTGGTCGTGGCGGCGCGCGTGGTCGAGGTGATGACCATGGGCGCGGCAACGGTGGCCAGCGCGGTGGTCTTGAGGAAACGGCGGCGGGTGATGAGGGTCATGGCGGCTCCTGTGCGGTTCGATGGGTAACGGCGAGGCGGATGGGACGGCTATGGATCGGGTTGGATCGGGTTGGATCGGTCGGCTAGTCCAGCAGGGCGATGGACAGGCTCGGGAACAGCGAGAGCAGCACCAGGGCCACGCAGCTGATCAGGAAGAAGGGCAGCGTGACCATGAACATCTTCCCCGGCTTGGCGCCGGTGACGGCGGAGGCCACGAAGAAGCTCAGCCCCACGGGCGGGGACATCAGCCCGAGCACGAGGTTGATGACGATGACCACCCCGAAGTGGCGCGGGTCGATGTGGTAGACCTCGGTGGCGATTGGCAGCAGGATCGGCACGGTCATGATCAGGCCCGGAATGCCGTCGATCACCGTGCCGATGATCAGCAGGATCACGTTGGCCAGCAGCAGGAATTCGACCGGGCTGTGGGCGATGGTCTGGATCCAGGCCGCCACCATCTGCGGGATCTTGCCGTAGATCAGCAGCCACGAGAACACGGCGGCGGCTGCCACCAGGAACAGCACGATGGCCGAATAGATGGCCGAGCGCAGCAGGATGGCCGGCATCGTGCGCAGGTCGAACTCCTTGGTCACGTAACGGCCGACCATCGCCGCGGCCAGCGCGCCCACGGCGGCGGCCTCGGTCGGGTTAGCCACGCCGGCGAGGATGGAGCCGACGATCACCACCGGAATCAGCAGCGTCGGGCTGGCCTGGATCACGGTGGTGGCGCGCTCGCGCAGCGTCTTGCGCGCGCTGCGGGGGTAGTTGTAGAAGAGCCCCATGATGGCGATGATGATGAAGAACAGCACCGTCAGCAGCAGCCCGGGCAGGATGCCGGCGATCAGCATGTCGCCCACGGCCACCTGGGCCAGCACGCTGTAGACCACGAACATTACCGAGGGCGGGATGATCGGCCCCAGCATGCCGCCGTAGACGGTCAGCCCCGCCGCGAAGGTCTTGTCGTAGCCCTGTTTCTCCATCTCGGGCACCATCACCTGCGACATGATCGCCACCTGGGCTGTGGCCGAGCCGATGATCGACGACACCAGCATATTGGCCAGAATGTTGACGTAGGCCAGGCCGCCCTTGATCGAGCCGACGAAGGCCATCGACAGGTCTACCAGCCGGCGCGTGATGCCGCCGCTGTTCATGATCTCGCCGATCAGGATGAACAGGGGGATGGCGATCAGGCCGTAGCTGTCCACGCCCGCGAACATCTGCGAGGGGAACGATTGCAGCAGCACGGTGGCGCCGGTGCTGAAGATGAACGCCAGTCCGGCCAGGCACAGGCAGATGCCGATCGGCACGCCGACCAGCATCACGCCGCAGAAGAAGAAGGTTGTCGGCATGTCAGTTCACCGTCTCGGAGTTGCCCACCTGGAACTCGGGGTAGGCGCGGCGCGGCGCCAGGGCGAGATCTTCGAGCAGGTTGGCCAGCGCGTGCAGGCTCAGGGTGCAGGAGAACAGCGGCATGATCAGCTGGAGCACCCAGACCGGCCATTCGAGCGTCTGGGTGTGCTCGGTGTAGAGGAAGTTGAACGATTCGGCCGCGTACTCGCGGGCGTCGAAGCCGTAGCGGACGATGCCGACCGGGTCCATCCAGACCCAGCACATCGCCAGGAGCGCCAGCCCGAACAGCAGCACGCCGCCCGTGGAGATGGCCTTGGCAGCGCGGGCGGCCTTCGGGGGCAGGTGCTCGGTGAGCAGCCCGACGGCAAAATCGAGCCGCAGGCGGGTCATGACCGACGCCCCGACGAAGGTCAGCCAGACCACCGCGTAGACCGACGCTTCGTCCACCCAGTACAGCGGCAGCCCCGCGTAGCGCGTGACCACGTTGAGCAGGATCAGCAGCACGAGCAGCGTCATCAGGCCGCCGAGCGCATGGCGCTCCACGGCGAGCACGGCGTCCGAGGCGCGCATCACCCAGCGCACCGGTCGCTTGACGGTGGCCGTGGCCGTGGCGGGCGCATCGGTGGCAGTGAGGGAGGGAAGGTCAGGCATGGCAGGCAGACTCCAGGACGAAGGGGGCGGTCGTGACGATCACGGACACGACGGCTGGTGCAAGTTGGATGCCTGCTGCGGCCCCGGGGGCCGCCGCAGGCATGCATCACGCAGTTGGCCTCATACCACCGACTGGTACTTCGCCGGCCGCGTCTCCAGCGCCTGGCGCACCACGCGTTCGACGAAGGCGCGCTCCTCGCCCACCAGCGGCAGGCGCGGGCGGCGCATGAACTCGGAGCCTACGCCGACCAGGGTGTCGATCAGCTTGAGGTTCTGCACCAGCTTGTTCGAGACATCGAGGTGGAGCATCGGGGTCATCCACTGATACAGCTTGAGCGCCTCGGCGAAATTGCCCGCTTTCATCAGGTCGAACAGCGCCACGGTTTCGCGCGGGAAGGCGCAGCCCACGCCGGCCAGCAGGCCGTCGCAACCCAGCGCCAGCCCTTCGTAGGCCAGGTCGTCCACGCCCATGAAGATCTGGTAGCGGTCGCCCAGGGTGTTGCGCAGGTCCGTCACGCGGCGGATATCGCCCGTGCTTTCCTTGATCGCCGCCACCCACTTGCAGTCGGCCAGCTCCACCATGTGCTCGGGCTTGAGGTCCACCCGGTAGGCGACCGGGTTGTTGTAGACCATCACCGGCTTCTGGGCGGCTTCCGCCATGACGCGCACGTTCTGCATCGCCTCGCGGGCATCGGCCACGTAGATCACCGAGGGCATCACCATGAAGCCGGACACGCCGAGCTTGTTCGCGCCGTCGATATAGCGCAGGGCGTCTCGCGTGCTGGTCTCGGAGACGTTGGCCAGCACCGGGATGCGGCCATCGGCGGCTTCCACGGCGATGCGCGCCACGTCGAGCTTCTCCTCCAGCGACAGCGTGCTGGCTTCGCCCAGCGAACCGCAGGTCACCAGGCCATGGATGCCATTGCGGATCTGGAATTCGATGTGACGGCTAGTGCCCTCGGCGTCGATCCGCTCGTCGGCGTGGAACTTGGTGGTGATGGCGGGGAAGATGCCGGTCCAGCGGGGATTGGTGGCGTTGCTCGAATTGGTCGAATTGGTCACAGGGGACTCCTCGGTTGGGTCGGGTTGGGCTCGCAAATATCTGCTTAATATATTTAGAATATCTTCCAGCATTGGTCTAGCAAGAGCAATGCCAGTGAATACCCTGATAGCCGGCGCGCCCGGAATCCGGCTTGGGGACTGGGATTGGGGGAAATGGGGTGGGAAAGGCGGGCGGAAGGGGGGAGGAAGCCCGGGCCCCGGAGCGGGGCATGCCGTGCACCGCCGGCGGGTCCGGTGCACCGGCGCGGACGCGCCGCGTCAGCTAGATGGGCGGCTGTGTGGGCGCTTCAGCCCGCCAGTGCGAAGCCGTAGAGCGCGGCGGCATTGCGCCAGCGCAAGCCTTCCGACAAATCCGGCCGCTGTGCGAGCCAGGCCATCACCGCGCGGCATTCGTCGGCACGTGCGGGGGCCTCGTGGTTGGTCCACGGCCAGTCGCTGCCCCAGAGCAGGCGGTCCGGCCCGGCTATCTCGGCCCAATGCGCGGCCAGTGTCGGCCACTGGTCAGGGCTGGCCAGCCGGTAGGGCGCGCTGATCTTGATCCAGAGCGGGCGTCGCACGGCCACGGTGCGGGCCGTGTCGAAGACCGGGTCGTCCACGCCGAGCGGGCCGGGGCGGCCGAAGTGATCGAGCACGATGGGGGCCGGCGCATTGTCGAGCGCGGCATCGAGCGCGGCCAGCACCATCGCGCCGTCGCCATTGTTCGTGTGGACTTCCACGTGCCAGCCCAGCGCTGCCACGCGCTGGAACAGCGAGCGCCACGGCGCGGTGTCGATGCGCCGCCAGCCGGCATCGCCATACAGGTTCAGGCGGATGCCCCGGACCCCGGCGGCATCCAGCGTGGCGAGTTCGGCGTCGTCCACGGCCGGATCGACCACGGCCACGCCGCGCAGCCGCCCCGGCATGCGGCGCAGCGCAGCCAGCATCGCCGCGTTGTCGGTGCCGAGGAAGCTGGTCTGGACCACCACGCCGTAGGGGTCCACGGTCGCGTCGCCCATCGACCCGGCCATGGACAGCCAGTCCGCCAGCGGCGCGGCGTAGGGCGGCCGATAGCGCGCCGACGCCACGGCCACGCCGGCATCGAAGACATGAAAGTGGCAGTCCACCAGCGTCTGGCTTGTCGTCATCGGCACGATTCTCCTCTGTGCGGGTTAGCCCCGATATGGCGGGCTGGCCCGGTCCGGGTACTCTAGTCCTCTATAGGAGTGGAATCTAACACGGACACCAGATGCCAGACAATGCCACGCGCCAACCGGCCGCCGCCTCGGCAGGCATGAGCCGCTACGGGCAGATTGCCGCGCTATTGCAGCAGAAGATCGTCACGGGCGAGTGGTCGCCGGGCACTGCCATTCCGGCCGAAAGTGCGCTGGCGGGCGAGTTTGGCATCGCGCTCGGCACGATCCGGCAGGCGATTGCCGTGCTGGTGCAGCAGGGGCTGCTGGAGCGGGTGCAGGGCAAGGGTACTTTCGTGTGCACCGGGCTGACCGGGGGGAGCGGCGCCAGCATGATGCGCTTCTTCCGCTTCCGCTCGGAGGCCGATGCCGATGCGGCGCCCACGGCGGTGCCGCGCTCGGAGATCCTGTCCTGCCGCAGCGTGCGGCTGGACAAGGCCATGGCCAGCCGCTTCGGGCTGGAGGCCGGCGCGCGGGGTCTGGCCATCTCGCGCCGGCGCTGGGTGGCGGACACCCCGCGCCTGCTCGAATCGATCTGGCTGCCGTTGCCGCGCTGCGCGGCGCTGCAGGAGACGCCGATGGCCGAGTGGGGCGAGCTGCTCTATCCGCTGCTGAGCCAGCGCTGCGGCATCACCGTGCACCGGGCGATGGACGAGGTGACCTTCCGGCTGCTCGATGCCGAGGAAGCCGAGCTGCTCGCGCTGCCGCCCTCCCATCCCTGTGCGCTGGTCACGCGTCAGGCGTTCGATATCCAGGGCCAGTGCGTCGAATACCGGCTGACCCGGGGCGATGCCTATGCCTTCCGCTACACGGCCGAGATTCGCTGACCTCGCCCCAACATTGATTTGACGGAGACACCCCCATGCGTTCCCTGATCCCCCTCACGCTGGCAGGCCTGGCCTTGCAGCCGACCTTGCTGCACGCCGCCGACGCCGCCCAGCCGTGGCCGACGCGCCCGCTGACCATCGTCGTCACCTATCCGCCCGGCGGTGGTGCCGACCTGATGGCGCGGCTGATCGCGCCGGGGCTGGGACGGGAACTCGGCCAGACGGTGATCGTGGAAAACCGCCCAGGGGCGGGCGGGCAGATCGGCGCGTCGTACGTGGCCAAGGCCGCGCCCGATGGCTACACGCTGATGGTGGACGCGTCGTCCTACGCGGTGAACCCGAGCCTCTATCCGCGCCTGCCCTACGATCCCGCCAAGGCGTTCCGGGCGGTGGGCGTGCTGGCGCGCTATCCCAATGTGCTGGTGGCCAATCCCGCCTTCCCGGCGACGAACGTCAAGGACGTGCTGGCGCTGGCGAAGCAGAAGCCGGGCACGGTGGCGTTCGCCTCGTCGGGCAATGGCTCGGCGCAGCACCTGTCCGGCGTGCTGTTCGAGCAGCGCGCCAGCGTGGACCTGCTCCACGTGCCATACAAGGGCGGCGGTCCGGCGATGACCGATGTCATCGCCGGACAGGTGCCGCTGTTCTTCGCCAACGTGGCTTCCAGCCTCCAGCACATCAAGGCAGGCAAGCTGCGCCCGCTGGCGGTGACCAGCCATACACGCACCTCGGCGCTGCCCAACGTGCCGACCATGCAGGAAGCCGGCGTGGCGGGCTACGAGGTCTATGAATGGAATGCCGCCTTCCTGCCCGCCAACACGCCGGAAGCCGTGGTGGCCAGGCTGTCGGACGCGCTCCAGAAGGTCATGGGCAGTCCGGAGATCCGCCAGCGCGTGGCCGAGCTGGGCGGCGAGGTGGTAGGCGCCCCGCCGGCCGAGGCGGCGCGTTATATCGACACCCAGACGCGGCTCTGGGCCAAGGTCATCAAGGACGGTAACGTCAAGCCGGAATAAGCGCCGGCTTGACGTCGTAGCACACTAAAAACGAAGGAGACCCCCATGTCCACAGATTCCCCCTTTGACGCCGATCGCCGGCACCTGCTCGGGTTGATGGCTGCGCTGGGCGCCGGCGCCCTGGCGCCCACGCTGGCGCGCGCGCAGGCAACCTGGCCGTCCAAACCCATCCGGCTGGTGGTGCCGTTCGCGCCGGGCGGCAGTTCCGAGATCGTGGCGCGCTCCACGGCGGCGGAGCTGACCAAGCTGCTCGGCGTATCGGTATTCGTCGAAAACAAGCCGGGCGGGGCGGGCAATATCGCCATGGGCGAGGTAGCGCGGGCCGACGACAACCACACGCTGATCCTCGGCCATATCGGCACGCTGGCGGTCAATCCGTACATCTTCCCCAAGCTGCCGTACGACCCGAACAGGGACTTCCGGCCGATTTCGCTGCTGTCGAAGGTGCCCAGCCTGTACGTGGTGCACCCGGACCTGCCGGCGAAGAACCTCAAGGAGTTCGTGGCCCTGGCCAAGAGCAAGCCGGGCAAGCTGAACTACGGCTCGGCGGGCAATGGCAGCGCCGGCCACCTGGCTTTCGAGTACCTGAAGGCGACCACCGGCACCTTTATCACCCACGTGCCGTATCGCGGCAGCGGCCCGCAGATCACCGACCTGCTGTCCGGGCGGCTCGATGCGGCGGCGGTGGGCGCGCCGGCCATCATCCAGTTCATCAAGACGGGCAAGGTGCGCTGTATCGCCACGGGCACGGCGCAGCGCATTCCGCAGCTCCCCGATGTGCCGACGGTGGCGGAGCAGGGCTATCCGGGCTTCGAGATGACGCAGTGGTACGGGCTGCTGGCGCCGGCCTCGCTGCCGCAGCCGGCGGTGGCCAAGCTGGCGGAGGCCACGATCAAGGCGGTGAAGAGTCCCACCTCGGTGGAGCGGCTGGGCGCGGACGCCGCCCTGGTGGTGGGCAGCACGCCCGAGGAATTCGCCCGCTTTATCGCGGCGGAGCAGCAACGCTGGAAGCCGATCGTGGCGCGCGCGGGCATCAAGCCGGACTAGGCGTTGCCGCCGTCCTACCTATACTTCAAGGTACCGGCCCCAGGCCGGTGTCAGGAGGCGATATGGGACGCAAGTACATCGATTGCCGCGACTATCCGAGCGAGAAAAACTGCACTGTGGCGCTGAGCGCCGACAATGAAGACGAACTGCTCGAGGCTGCGGTCCAGCATGCGGTGGCGGTGCATCAGCATCAGGATTCCCCTGAACTGCGCACGCAGCTGAAGTCCTTGTTCAAGGAGGGTGCCCCGCCGGCCTGAGCGCCGGCGTTGTCAAGCGAGAGGCGGGACCGGCCAGCGGCTGATCCCGCACTTCCGGCGCGCGGCTAGCGGTCCTGATACGGGTCGTACCATGCCCTGCGCAGGTGCACGTCCCCATCGTGACGATGGATGTGCAACTCGGCGTGCTCGCGCCGGGCCATGTCCCAGCCGGCGGCGATGGCCGCTTCCATGGTCGTGAAGCGCTGGGGCTTGATATCGAGACCACCGAACTGCAGTGCCCAGCCATACTCGGCGGGCAGAACGCGAATGATGCGCGATTGCATATCGTTCTCTCTCCGTATTCCCCGCCATTTTCTTCCGTCAGATTTACCGCTAGGCTAGATCCGTACCAAGGTACGGAGTCAAGTGCAATGCATCACACCATGACAATCGGGAAGCTGGCCCAGGCCGCAGGCGTTGGCGTGGAGACGGTGCGTTACTACCACCGCTGCGGGCTGCTGCCGATGCCGGAGCGCGCGTTCGGCGCCGTCCGCCAGTATCCGGAGGCGAGCCTGCAGCGGCTGCAGTTCATTCGCCAGGCGCAGTCGTTCGGCTTCACGCTGGACGAAGTGCGAGTCCTGCTGCGGCAGGGCCATGGCGACACGTGCGGCACGGCCCGGGTGCTGGCCGAGCAGAAACTCGGGCTGGTGGAAGATCGATTGAAGGATCTGCTACGCCTGCGCGACGAACTGAAGACCCTCATTGCGCAATGCCACGCCAATGGCAGCGGGACGTCCTGCCCCTTGATCGATAGCTTGTCCAACGTCAGACGGCAATCGCCGCCACCCGGGCCCTGAGCCGGGGCGCGGCGAAGTCCAGGAAGGCGCGCAGCTTCAGCGGAAGGAGGCCCTGCCCGGTGTGGACCAGGCTGATGGGCCACGGCGGCGGCTCGAACGCTTCGAGCACGATCTGCAACGCGCCCGCGCGCAGGGCGCCCGCCATCTGGTAGGACACCACGCGCGTAATGCCCACGCCGGCCACCGCCGCATCGACAGCCGCCTCGGCCGTGCTCACGGCCAGCCGCGAACGCACCGGCACCGCAATCTCCGCCTTGCCCGCCTTCGCCCCCTTCGCCACCTTGCCCGCCGTGAAATGCCAGACCTGCCGGGAGGTCATCTGCTCGAACGTGATGCAGGCATGCTCGGCGAGATCCTGGGGGCGAGCGGGCGTGCCGTGCGCGGCGAAGTAGGCCGGGCTGGCGCACACCACCCGCCGGACGGTGCCGATCGGCATCGCAATGAAATTGCTGTCCGGCAGGTCGGCAATGCGCAGGGCGATATCGACATGCTCGTCCAGCAGGGCCACCACGCGGTCGGTCAGCACCATGCGGACGTCGATGTCCGGATAGGTTTTCAGGAAATCCGCCACCACGGGCAGCAGGTGCAGGCGGCCGAAGACGATGGGCGCCGTGATGACGAGTTCGCCCTTGGGCGCGGCATATTCGCCGGACGCGGCGCGCTCCGCCTCGCCTACCTCCTCGAGGATGCGCCGGCAGGCGGCCACGTAGGCGTGGCCGGTCTCGGTCAGCGAGAGCTGCCGGGTGGAGCGATGCAGGAGCCGGGTGTTCAGGTGCGCCTCCAGCTCGCCCACCTTCCGGCTCACGGTGGCAAGCGGCATCCGGAGCTGGCGCGCGGCGGCGGAAAAGCTGCCGGCCTCCACCACGGCCACCAGGATCGACATGGATTCGAAACGATCCGCCATATTCTCGATTTTTGGGAGAGTGATTCCCGATCGTGCCAGATTATCTTTATGGGTGGAAGGGCCTAGTATCGGGCGAACCCCTCAATCTGGAGTCCTGCCGTGTCCACGCTTTCGAACCCTCACCCCCAAACCCTGCGCAAATCCGCCTCCGTCAAGCACCTGCCCGTCAACCTGTTCGCGTCGGTGATGGGGATCGCCGGGCTGTCGCTGGCATGGCGGCAGGCCAGCCAGGCGTTCGGGGCCAGCCCGTGGATTGCCGATGTGGCCGGCTGGCTGGCGCTGGCTGTGTTCGTCGTTCTGGGCACGGGCTATCTGGTCAAGGCGGCGAAGTACCCGGCGGCGGTGGCCAGCGAGTACCGGCATCCAGTCGCGGGGAATTTCTTCGGCACGATCACCATCGCCATCCTGCTGCTGTCCACGGTGGTCGCCCCGCTGAGCCAGCCGCTGGCCGAGGGGATGTGGACCGTGGGCACCGTGGCGACGCTCGCCATCTGCTTCGCCATCTCCAGCCGCCTGCTGCGCGGCAAGATCGACGCGGCGCACGCCGTGCCGGCCTGGTTCATCCCCGGCGTGGCCACGCTCGATATCGCCGTGGCCGGCGCCACCATGCCGATGCCGTGGGCCCATGAGGTGAACCTGTTCGCCATGGCCGTGGGGACGATGATCGCGCTGCTGTTCTTCACGATGATCATGGCGCGCATGATCCACCACGAGCCGGTGCCGGCCGGCATGGTGCCGTCGCTGCTGATCCTGATGGCGCCGTTCGAGGTCGGCTTCCTGGCCTATACGAACATGACGCAGCGCGTGGATACCTTCGCCGCCTTGCTGTTCTACTTCGGCCTGTTCATCTTCCTGGCGCTGGCGCCCAAGGTGTTCCGCCGCGGCCTGCCGTTCGCCTCCGGCTGGTGGGCCATCAGTTTCCCGCTGGCGGCGCTGGCCATCGCCGCACTGAAGTACGCGATGTTCGTCCAGGCCTGGCCGGTGACGGCGATTGCCATCGTCCTGCTGGCCCTGCTGAGCATCGCCATCGTGGTGCTGTTCGTCCTGACCCTGCACATCCTGTTCAACGGCGATTTGCTGGGCGGTTGATATAGATGCAAGCCCGGGGCCTGCCGAGGCCGCTGGCACCTAGACTGGTTCCGTTGCAGCTTATCTTTGCGCACTGCGCGAAAGGCCGGGGTTCAAGCATTGGAGGACCCATCATGCACACCGTCGTCAGAACGTATTCAGGAAGCGGCGCCAGCGAGCTATTCGACCTGCTGGCACAACACAAGGATGAGATCGAGCCGTTGATGCGGGAGGTTCAGGGCCTGCTCAGCTACACGCTGGTGCGCGGAGACGCCGGCGGCTTTTCGGTGACCACCTGCACCGACAAGGCGGGCACGGACGAAAGCGTCAAGGTCGCCAAGACCTGGATCGCGGAGCACGCTACCGGAATCTCCGTGGGCGCACCGACGATTACCGAAGGCACAGTGATCGTGCAGTCGAAGTGATGGATAGGGTAAGGCGCGGCGGTTCCTCGAAGGTAGAATCGCCGCCATGACTGGCCCCGATGACACCACCGAGTTCTGGCGCGACCCCGCCATGCCCTGCGCCGAGAGCCGCCGGGTGTGCCGGAGCCGTGCCGCCTATCGGCCGCACAGCCATCCGACCTGGTCGATTGGCGCCGTGGATGGCGGCGCCAGCGTTTTCACGGGGGCCGGCCCCCCGCCGGTGGCGCTGCCGCCAGCTCGCGGAACTGGCGGCGCTGGCCGGCCTGAGCCGCTACCAGATGATCCGCGCCTTCCGCCGGGCCACCGGCATGACGCCGCACGCGTGGCAGGTCAACCAGCGCGTCAACTTGGCTCGCGACCGCCTGCGGGCCGGCGAAGCGATTGCCGAGGTGGCTTACGGGCTCG
This sequence comes from Cupriavidus sp. 10L45, assembly GCF_056395225.1. Taxonomy (NCBI): domain Bacteria; kingdom Pseudomonadati; phylum Pseudomonadota; class Betaproteobacteria; order Burkholderiales; family Burkholderiaceae; genus Cupriavidus; species Cupriavidus sp. 10L45. The sequence goes on along the minus strand of NZ_JBFTJC010000006.1, from coordinate 182,886 downwards.
GTTTTGCGGATCAGAGCCACTTCCAGCGCGTGTTCAAGGCGCACGCCGCCGTGACACCGGCGCGGTATCGGGCCTGATCGGGCCTGATTGGGCCTGATCCTCCCAATCCTGCAATTTCCTTCAAGACGCGGCCCGCGCGGGGCGGCAGACTCCGGCGGTTTCCTCAGCGAGTCTGCGTCATGCACCTATTCCTCATCGTCGCCACGGCCCACTTTCTGGCGCTGCTATCGCCCGGCCCCGACTTCTTCCTGATCGCCCGTACCTCGCTGGCCGCCGGCTGGCGACGCGCCGCCGGGGCGTGCCTCGGCATCGCGCTGGCCAACGGCGTGTTCATCGCCGGGGCATTTGCGGGGGTCTCGGCGATGCGGGCCGACAGCGCGCTGTTCAGCCTGACGCAACTGGCCGGCGGCCTGTACCTGCTCTACCTCGGCTGGCAGTTCGTGCGGTTCGCCGGGACCACGCCCCTGGGAGAGGCAAAGGCGGGCGGCGGGGCGGCGACCGGCTTCGCGCAGGCGGTGGCCAGCGGCTTCCTGTCCGGCATCCTCAACCCCAAGAACGCCTTGTTCTACGCCAGCCTGGCCGCCATGCTCAGCGGGCCGCACGCCAGCGCGCCGTGGAAGGTGGCGTACGGCGTGTGGATGTTCGCCGCGGTGCTGGGGTGGGACCTGCTGGTCGCGGTGTCCATCGGCCACCCGCGCGTGCTGCGGCGCTTCGCCCGGGCGCTGCCCAAGCTGGAGCGCGCGGCGGGCGGCATGCTGATGGTGTTCGGGGCGGGAGTGCTCGTGGCGGTGGGCCGGCGGGCAGTCGGCGCGGTTCAACGTCTTTAACTCGCTTTGCCAAAAGTTTCACTTGCCCGACAGATTTGACATTCCATACTGGTTCGACCACGTCTGACTGTGACACGGGAGACTCTATGGGCCGGCCGGCACGTTGTGTGAGGACGCGGATCGCGCTGGGCGCCGCAGCATTGTTCCCCTCGGCCCTGCAAGCGCAGACGTCCATGTGCAGTACGAGTATCAGCGGAACGTTCTCGGTGGGCGTGTTCTGCCAACCGGCTGCGGGCACGCCATCCAATATCGGCACCTTGACGGGCACCACGTTCAATACGACGACCGGGGCCAGTATCCGGGCGACCACGTCCGCAGCCAACGCCACGGCGACCGTGGCGGGCACGACCATTACCAACCAGCCGGCCGCCGCAGCAAACGGGGTGACGGCCCAGGTCACCGGCACGGTAACGGCCGGCAATGCCGCCGCAAACATCGATGGCGGCACCACGTCGATCACCATGCAGGGCGCTGGCCTGGACGGGATTGGCGTGATCAACCTGAGCCCGGGTAGCTCGACGATTACGGTAACGTCCGGCACGACGCTCAACGTGACGAACCGGGTCACCGGCAACGAGCACGATGGGCTCGACATTACTGCCAACGGCGGCGGCAGCGCCACTATCGTGCATCAGGGCAGCGGGACCATTTCGACGGTCGGTGGCCATGGCATGAACCTGAAGACCACGGCGACCAGCGCGGGCGCGGTCTCGGCCACGGTCGGCAGCGGCGTGACCTTCCTTATCGACAACACCACGGCAATCGAGGATCCGTCGGACCCGGGTCTCGAGGCTGGCCCCGCCAATCATGCCGGCATACGCGCCTACAGCCCCGGCAGCGGCACCATCACCATCGACAGCAACGCCACGGTCCGCGCCACCGCGACCAATGCGTTCGGCATCATGACCGATGCCGGCACCGGCACCACCCGCATCCGCAACGGCGGCGCCATCACCACCGACGGGCTGAACGGCTTCGGCATCCGATCCAGCACGCAGGGCGGCGACGTCGCGGTGGTCAACGAGGGCGCCATTTTGGCCACGGGGCAGGCGGGCCATGGCATCTATGTCACGTCGGGACTGAACACGTCCGGCTCGCTGTCGGTCGACAACCGGGCGCCGATCACGGTTGGCGCCACGGGGAATGCCGAGGGCTCACGCGGCATCTATATGATCGCCCGGGCTGGCGGGACGGCCACCGTCACGGGCACTGGTGACATCACGGTGTACGGCAACCCGGCGACAGTGCGCGCCTTCGGCATTACCGTGGGCGCGGAAGCTGGCGCCGTCACCGTCGACTATTCGGGCAACATCACCACCTACGGCGATGGCTCGGCCGCCATTCGCGCGCATTCCGTCAGCGGCAATACGCAGGTGACCTACACCGGTGCCCGCCTCGAAACCTTCAACGGCAATGCCAACGGGATCTACGCTACCACGGGTGCGGCGACCAACACGGTCGGCATCACGGCGCAGGGCACGATCATCACGCACTCGGACAATGGCGGTGGAGAAGGATCCGGCGGCGGCTCGTTCGGTCTGCAAGGCACCAGTCTGGGCGGCGATGTCGACATCAATTTCCTGAGCGGCAGCATCGACGTGAATGGCAGCGGCGCGGCCATCGTGGCGGGCAGCGGCTACAACGGCGGCACGGGGCTGGGGAAAGTCACCGTGCAGAATGCCGGCACGCTGACGGCGCGCGGCAACGCCCAGCGTGGGATCGCCACGCTCTCGGGAACGGGCGCGCAGACCATCATCAATCGCGGCGCGATCCAGACGCTCGGCGCGATCGACGCGCAGGGCATCCTGGCGCGGGGCAGCGGCGCGGCGGCGATGTCCGTCGTCAATGAAGGGGCGATCTCGACCGTCGGGAACAATGCGTCGGGCCTGGAGATCACCTCGGTGGGCGGCGCGGTCGATGTGCAGAACCTCCAGCCGGTTCGGGCGGGATGGGGCACGAGCGCGGGCATCGCCACGGCCGGGCTGACACAGGCCGTGCGGAATGCGTCCTCCATCGAGGCCCTGAGCGATCAGGCCGTGCGCGCCGACAGCAACGGCTCGGCGGGATCGTTCCGGCTCGACAACGCTGGCACGATGACGGGCGTGGTCTCGGCGGCGACGTCGGACGTCACGCTCAACAACAGCGGCACGTGGAACCTGCGCAGCTTCGCGGATAGCACGGGAAGCGGTTCGCGGGACTCCTGGAACGTCGCCATCGCCAACCTCGGCACGGGCTTGAACAACACGGTCGACAACACCGGCACGCTGGCGCTGGCCGCGCAGCCGGTGAGCGGGGCGGGCGGCACGCGGCAACCGGCGGACGCCATCGTCACCTTCAACCCCGCCGGCGCCTACCTGCCGCTGGGCCAGGCCGCCAACACGCCGGTCGCTGGCGGCGCGGTGCAGGGACAAATCCTCGGCGTGCGGACGTTCACCAACAGCGGCACCATCGATCTGACCGGAGGCGGTGCGGCGGTCGGCAACGTCCTGGTGATCGGGGGCGGCCAGACGGCAGGGCAGTACGGCGGGGGCCTCTATGTCTCCAATGGCGGGACGCTGAAGCTCAATGCCGTGCTCAATGAGGGAGGGCCCGCCTCCCGTGCCGACATGCTCGTGGCGGATGCCACGGCGACCGGGGCCGGCGGTGCCACACGGCTCCGTGTGAACAATGTCGGGGGGCAGGGCGCGCTCACGGTCGCCAACGGGATACCGCTCGTGGAAATCCTGAGCCCCGTGGCCACCGACAGCGCTCCCGGTGCCTTCGCGCTGGAAGGCCGCGCCGTGGCGGGCGCCTACGAATACCGGCTGTTCCAGGGCGCGCCGGATGGCAGCGCGGGTAACGTCTGGTATCTGCGGTCCGAGCAGGACCCGAATCCAACCCCAACTCCGACGCCGGGCGGGGCGCTCTATCGGCCCGAGGTGGCGGCCTACCTCGCCAATCAGCGCCTGGCTGGCCAGATGTTCGTCCATAGCCTCCATGACCGGCTGGGCGAGCCCCAGTACGTGGAAGGGCAGGATTTCGACCACGAGAACGACAAGCCGCGGTCGGGCTGGCTGCGCGCGGTGGGCAAGTGGGAGGGCAGCCGCAGCAGCAATGGTGTGTTCAAGACCAGCACGGACGCCTTTCTGCTGCAAGGGGGCGCCGAAATGGCCAAGTGGAAGGTCTTCGGCGAAGCCGCCCGCGCCCACCTTGGCCTGATGGGCAGCTACGGCAACGCCTGGACGGACGCGCAAGCGCAAGGCAACGCCTTCCGCGCCAAGGGCAAGGTGGAAGGCTGGAGCGTGGGCGCCTACGGCACCTGGTACCAGAACGATGAGCACAAGCTCGGCGCCTACGTCGACACCTGGTTCCAGTACGGCTGGTTCACCAATCGCGTGGAAGGCGACCTGCTGCCGGTGGTCCGCTACCATGCGCAGGGTTTCGCCGTATCGGCGGAGGGTGGGTATGCCATGCCGCTGCGCAACGATTGGGTGATCGAGCCGCAAGGGCAGCTGATCTACGTCGGCTACAGCGAGGACGACATCACGGAGCCGAATGGCACCCGCGTGAGCGGGGCGGACTCGCACGGCTGGATCACGCGGCTCGGGGCGCGGCTGCATCGCACCTACGTTCGCGATGACGCGCGCAAATGGCAACCGTACCTGACCCTCAACTGGTGGCATACCAGCGTTGGCAGCAACGTCTCGTTCAATCAGCTTCCCGTGGGCAGCATGTACCCGGATAATCGGTACGAATTGAAAATCGGCGTCAATGTGGATTTGCGCAAGCGCTGGACTGGCTGGACCAATGTGTCCGGCGCGTGGGGCGCGCAGAGCTTCTATCAGTATGTGGTGCGCGCCGGGGTGAAGTACACGTGGTAGCTGTCGTCAGGGCAAATAGAGCATGAAACTCGCGGTAATCGGACGGGGAATGATCGGCGCGGCGGCGGCGCGCCATTTGTCGAAGATGGGCCATGAGGTGGCGCTGATCGGGCCCGATGAGCCGGCCGACTACGCTGGCCATGCCGGGGTCTTTGGTAGCCACTACGATGAAGGCCGTATCACGCGGCAGTTCGATTCGACGCCATTCTGGCGGGACATGAACCGCGCATCGATTGCGCGCTACGGCGAGATTTTTGCGGAAAGCGGGGTCGAGTTCTACCGGGAAGTCGGCGTGCTTCACGTGGGCCCTGGTCAGAGCCCGGGACGTGTCCTCCATCGGCGGCATTGCGGCGGACGCCGGCATTCTTGTTGAAGCCTATGACGATGCGGGGCTCGCTCAGCGATTCCCGTACCTGGGATTTCCGGCTGGAACCCGGGGCTACTTCGAGCCGCAACACGCTGGCTATATCAGCCCGCGCCGCCTGGTCCGTGCGCAGACGATTGCGGCGCAGCGCGCCGGGGCGCGGATTATCGCCGAACCTGCGCTGGGCATCTCGGAAAGCGCCACTGGCGTGACGATCCGGACGCGATCGGGCGATGTGGAGGTGGAGCGCGTTCTCGTTGCGGCCGGCGGACATACCCAATCGCTGCTCGGCCAATCCCTGGGTTTTGTGGTGTACGCACGGACTGCCGCGATGTTTCGGCTCGATGCGGCGGAGGTGCAACGCCTGGCCGGCATGCCATCGATGCGTTGTTTCGGACCCAAGGGTGCCGATCCCTATATCCTGCCGCCCATCCTCTATCCGGACGGCCAGACCTGGCTGAAGCTCGGCGGCGATCCGGTGGATATTCCCCTCGAAAGCGAGGGGAATATCCAGGACTGGTTTCGGTCCGGCGGCTCGATTCCCGTGGCGGAAGGGCTCGAAGCGCAGCTCCTCGAGCGTATCCCCGGCCTGCAAATCGAAGAACGGCGCGTCGTGCCCTGCATGACCACCTTCGGCACAACGGGCCTGCCGCGCATCGGGCCGCTTTCGGATCGCGTTACCGTTGCATTCGGCTGCTACGGCAAAAGCGCGAAGTGTTCGGACGAATTGGGCAGATTGGGATCCATGGCGCTGCTCGGTGAAAACCACGGGGTGCTTGCGGCTTGAAATATGCCGGCACGTACTTGCAATGCCGCCCCTTGCGCGCTGAAACGAGCCATTAACGCGTCTTGGTTACTGGCCGTTGCCACGCTGTTGAAGAATTCATCGAGGGGAATGCTGTCCTTGAATTCCGCGCCAGATACCTGACCGTCCTTGTCGATGTCCATGGCCTCATGGATGCTCGCCAGTTCCGCCTCACTCTTGCCGGCCAACTGCTTGCCCAGTTCGCTGAGGGATACCACGTTATCGCTGTTGAGGTCGGTGGCCTTGAGCTGCTCTGTCTTGAACGCATCGACCATGTCCACCAACTTCAGGGCCATGCCCCGTGCCTTGAAACGATCCACGGCACCCGCATTCGCACTGGCCGTTTCCGCGGCCTGCGTGCGCCTGAGTGACGACGATGCCTGTGCACTGCGAATCGCATCGAGTCCACCGAGTCTGAGTTGGCTCATCAATATTTCCTTAGGAGAAAAGTGATGCCGGGGAATTCCGGCGCTGACGATTCTAGGCAGCGCGATAGGTCGCAATGCGCGGAAAAAGGGGTGTTTACTAAGTCACTTTGAATCTGCCGAGGCATCTTTCAAAAGAAGGCCGCCACGTTGTCAGTTATCAAGGGAAACATGGCAGTTTCCCTTGATCAGCGCGTCATGCGCGCGCCAACTCGACTTGCCCGCGGAGCGCGGCGACGATGGCCTCGCCGACGGCGCTGCCCGATGCCGGATTCTGGCCAGTGATCAGGCGACCATCGACCACGAGCTTGGACTGCCACGGATCGGCGGAAGCGAACTCGGCGCCTGCCGCGCGCAGCGCATCCTCCAGCAGGAACGGGACGTCCGCCTTGGCGTAGCCCTCTTCCTCGGCGTTCGAGAAGGAGGTCAGGCGGCGACCCTGGACCAGCGGCGTGCCGTCCTCAAGCGTGACGCCGAGCAGCGCGGCCGGCCCGTGGCAAACGGCGGCGACGATCTTGCCGCCGTTCCAGGCGCGCAGCACCGCACGCTTGACGTCGGGGTCGTTTGCGATATCCACCATGGGGCCAAGGCCGCCGGGGAAGAAGATCGCGTCGTAGTCCAGGACATCGACTTCCGAGAGCTTGCGGCTATGCGCCATGCGCCGGATCGCCTGGCTCTTGCTGAACGCGAGCTGCGCGGGATCGGTCTCGTCGTAGCCGTCGAACGGTGGGTTGCCACCGAGGGGCGACGCGTACTCCACGGCAATGCCGGCGGCGTCGAGCACTTCGAAGGGGTGGGCCACCTCCGGATAGAAGTAGCCGGTGGCGCGCTTGTTCGGCCCGATCTCGGCCGCATTTGTCAAAATGAACAGGACATGCTTGACGGTCATGATGAACTCCTTCTGGTCTGCATTTCGCCGCACAGCGCGGTTAAATGAACTGTAGCCAGACAGGCAGCCTGGGAGTAGATAGCATCGCATTGACACATTGGCTCATGGCATAAGACAATCGGCCATGGACCCGACCAATACGATCCTCGACGAACTCCGCGCGATGGCGATCTTCGCCACCGTCGTGCGCTGTGGCAGCTTCGCCGCCGCGGCGCGCTCGCTTGGGCTCACCCGCGCCGTGGTGAGCCACCATATCCGCGCCCTCGAAACGAAACTTGGTGTGCCCCTGGCCCAGCGCAGCACACGCAGCTTCAGCCTCACCCCGGCGGGGCAGGCGTTCCGCGTGCATTGCGAGCGGCTACTCGATGAGGCCGTGGACGGCATCCGTAGCATGGAGTTGATGCGCGCCGAGCCACGCGGCGAGGTGTGGCTGACCTGCTCGCACCACTTCGGCACCAAGCGGATCCTGCCGGCGCTGGTCGCGTTCCGGCGGCGCTATCCGGCGGTTCGCCTTCATGTCGCGATGTCGGATGCCAACGTGGATATCGTCCACCACGGTGTGGAACTGGCCGTGCGGGCGGGGCCGCTGGCGGATTCGTCACTGCTTGCTCGCCGCTTGCTTCGGGAAGCCACCATGCTGTGCGCATCCCCGGCCTACCTACGTCAGCACGGGGCGCCCGGTTCGGTCGAGGAACTGGACGGTCATCGCTGGGTCGTCTATCCGCCGAGCCAGCGCACCACGGTCGTACGCGCTGGCGGCAAGGACATCGAGGTCCCGGTGCAGGGCGATGTCGTGACGGACAGCGCCGCCTCGCGGCTCGCGTTCGTGCTCGCGGGTGACGGCATCGCCAGGCTGCCGGCCTACGACGCCGCGTCGCTCCTGGCCTCCGGCGATCTGGTGCGCGTGCTGCCAGACGCCGAGACCGCGCCGCTGGAGATCTTCCTGGTCCATTCGAAGCAGATCGGCCCTAGCGCCAAGCTCCTGCGGGACTTCCTGCTGGCCACCGCGAGCGAGGACAACTGGTGATCGATTTCGGATAGCCTCCGGCGAACCGCCTCAGGCCCGGGGCGGCTGTGTTGTTCCTGTCTCACACGCTTCGTGGCGCGGAATAGTGCTGGGCGGAGAAGGCCTACCCGAAGCTGATTCACTTCAACCGCCTGCCCAAGGGCGGCCACTTCGCGGCCTGGGAACAACCGCAAGCATTCACGGAAGACGTCCGCAAGAGCTTCGTGTCGTTGCGATAGCGCGGACACGTGAGTCGGGGACTTTGGGGCGCGGACTTGTTCCACCATGTATCAATTCAAGTTCTCCTGGATGGCTTCATCGGGCCAATCCGCGCTTCTATAGTGCTCTCCATCGCTGGAGGCAAGGCAGCACGCCGATGCTTCAAGCACGTCAGGAGATAGACACATGACATTCTTTGCGAAACGCATCGGCGTAGGGTTGGCACTGGCCACCACCCTCGCGGCCGGGACTGGATGGGCGGCCGGCCTGTCGCCCACGTCCAACGGGGCCATCCTGCAGGAGGACCTTCAGTGGTCGTCCTTCCCAGCCTTTCCAAAACGTGCGCGCCTGTCGGTGCTGGTTGGAGATCCGTCGGCCGCGGGGCCTTACGTGGTGCGCGTCAACGTGCCCGCAGGCGTGAAGTTGATGCCGCACGTGCATCGAGAGGATCGGGTTTACACCGTGATCTCAGGGGTGTTCTATATCGGTATCGGCGAGGAGTTCGAGCCGCAGAAGCTGGTCGCATATCCCCCGGGCAGCGTCATCGTGTTGCCGGGTGGCACGCCGCATTTCCACTGGGCCCGGTCGGGGGACTATGTCACCCAGGTAAGCGGGAATGGCCCGCTTGGGATCGACTACGTGAACGTCGAAGACGATCCGCGCCAGAAGGCACACATCCACTGAGTCGCAGCCTTGCGGCGAGCTAAAAAAGATTGAAGGAATGATATGGAACTGCTCTATGTTGCCGACCCGATGTGCTCGTGGTGCTATGGATTCGGCAAGGAATTGACGGAAGTCCGCAAAATCTTGCCCGATCTGCCGCTGCGGATCGTAGTGGGTGGCATCCGAGCGGGGGCCACCGATATCCTCGACGACGCCGGCAAGCGATTCCGCCTGCATCATTGGGGCCTGGTGGAGAACGCAAGCGGCCTGCCGTTCAATCGCGAGGGGCTGATGGCTCGGGAGAACTTCGTCTACGACACGGAACCCATCTGCCGCGCCGTCGTCACGGCTCGCCTGCTGGTCCCGCAGTGCGACCTCCTGACGCTATTCCGTGCCTTGCAGGAAGCGTTCTATGTCGATGCCCGCGACACCACCGACGGCAAGGTGCTAGCGGAAGTCGCCGCGCAAGCGCTGAATCGGCAAGGCCATGACGTCTCCGCGAAGACGTTCCTGGATCAGTGGTCCAGCGACGCCGCCATCGCGGCCACCATCGAAGACTTCCATACCGCACGCAGCTGGGGCATTTCAAGTTTCCCGGCGCTGCGCTTGCATCATGGCGGTCGTCTGTACCGCGTCTCGGACGGCTACGCACGAGCCGGCGATATCGCGCAACAACTGACGCGTGTGATCGATGCCGCCAGTGCGGCCGCTTGACGAAGGAGGAAGCCGCTAGCCCACATCCAGCGAAGCGGTCACCGGCGCAATTGGCAGGCTCAACGTGAACCACGTGCCTGTTGCGTCCGGCTCCCAGGATACCGCTGCATCGAGGGCCGACGCGCGGCGCTGCACGTTGGCGAGGCCTCTGCCGCCGTGTGCCAGTGGCACGCCGGTGGGGTCGAACGGCGTGCCGTTGTCGTGCACACGCACCATCACTGCGTGGTCGTCGTGGCTGGTCTGCACGCGGATCGCGGTCGCGTGGCTGTGCTTGAGCACGTTCGTGAACACTTCCTGCAGGATGCGCAGGATGTGGAGGGCGCTCTGGGCGCCGAGCCACTGCAGCGGCGGGATGTCGTCGACGTCCCACGTAAGCGAGATGCCCGCGGCTTCGAGCCTCGACCCCAGCCGGTAGCGCAACGTGGCCAGCAGCAGCAACAGGTCCGTCGATACCGGTTCCAGCGAGTCAATTGTCAGCTTGAGGTCGTCGATGCATTCGCGCAGCACCTGGGCGATATCGTCGGCGCGCGCCGTGCCGGATGGGTCCTTCTCGACCATGCGCAAGGCGCTGATCAACGATGATCCGAGGCCGTCATGCATGTCCTGCAGCAGCCGCTGTCGCTCACGCGTCAGCGTCTCGCGGCGCTCCACATCGCGCAGTTGCCGATGGCTTTCCAGCAGTTCCGCCTCCCGCTGCGCCAGACGCAGCGAGAGGTTGGCGTTGGCCTGCGCCACCTCATCCAGCGCGCTGGTATAGCGGCGATACATCAGCACCATGAACAGCAGCAGCTGCACGCATCCCAGGTAGGACAGCAGGTAGATACCCTCGATATCGATGCGGTAGTTCTGCAGCAGCACGTCATGCACGGCGATCGGCGTGCTCATCGCATTCCAGGCCGAGAACGTCAGCGCCTCGCGCGACCTGGCTAGCCAGGCAGCCCGCAAGGCCGCAATCGACACCACGAGGTTCAGCGCCACCAGCAGCAACTGGGACAGCGGGTAGAGGAACACCACATGCGTGAGCCACGATAGTGGCAGCGTGCTGGTGGCCAGGAACACGACCGAGCAGTACAGCGCGGCTTCCAGGCGCCGGTAGCGCAGGCCCAGATATCGGAAGATGAACAGGTAGCAGGCCAGGATCAGCCACGCGATACTGTTGAAGGCCAGCCAGCTGAACCAGGCCTCCGGAATCGGCAATGGGTCCTGGCCAACCAGATACTGGAGTGTGTGCAGGAAATAGGCCCCTGCGGCCAGGAAGCACAGCAGGTAGCGCGTTTCGTCGCGGCGCCGGAGCCAGACCAGCAACGAGAAGATGCCGACCGCAAGCAGGCCGCCGCTGGACAGATAGGGAAACTGCGTCTGGAGGAAGCTTCGTGCTGCGTAGCGCCAGAACAAGTCGTCGCGCGTGCCAATCCGCACCGACGACAGGGCGGCGCCGACCTGACCCACCACATCGATACGGATGACGATGTCGCGCGGCGCCTGCCCGAGTGCGATCCACAAGGGATAGTTGTAGCCGTTCCATACCGGCCCGCCGCGAGACTGCCAGAGCTGCTCGCCGTCCGCGTACACGGTGAGGCGTCCCACGGTCTGCCAGCGCGGCGCGTAGAGGTAGAGGGGTTCGCCGGCAGCGGCCGTGGCCGCCGGAAGCGCCAGTCTCACCCAGACCGTTTCGATCTGGCCTGACCCCACCTCATCGGGTGTCACGTGACGCGGCACGGCCATCGGCAGCGGCGTATCCCGCCATGCTTCGCCGGCGGCGGGCAGCGCGAGCTGCGGCGGAAGCCGGTCGAGCGTGCCGCCGGGCGTGATCCGTAGCTGCGCCGAGGTGATGTGCCAGGGCAGGACCTCCGCCAGCGCGCCCTGGAGCGAACCCGCCAGCAACAGGGCGAGGACGAAGGGGAGCCACCGCCGCCATGCCGGCGTGCCCGCGCCGTCAGTCATCGCGCAGCAGGCCATGTTGCCGGGCCACGTTGATGGCCTCGACCTTCGAATGGACGTCCAGTTTGACGTAGATGCGTCGGACATAGGTCAGCAGCGTATGTCTCGATACGCCGATCCGTTGCGCAATTTCGTCGTGCGAGAAGCCCCGCGTGATGTCGTTCAGGACCTCATATTCGCGCGGGGATAGGGCGGAAGGCTTCGGGCCGGCCGCTGCCTGGGGGGCTCGCACCGGCGCATCGGCTGGCGGCGCCTGCAGGCGGGACAACACCTGGCGGGCGATCAGCGGACTGATCGGGCTGCCGCCCTGATGCAGTGACCGCAGCTCCCGCACGATATGGGCCGCCGTGCTGTCCTTGAGCAGGTAGCCGGTGGCGCCTGCGGCAATCGACTGCATGACGTGGCTTTCGTCGCCGAAGACCGTGGCCACCATCACATCGCAGCGCGGCCATGCCACGCGTGCCGCGCGGATGGCATCGATGCCGGACCCGTCGGGCAGCCCCAGATCGACAACGAGGATGTCTGCGGCAGGGGCCGATTGCAGCAGCGCCAGCCCATCGCACAACGTCGTGACGACGCCAGCGGTGCGCATGTCGGGCGCGCTGGACAGCGCCTCGAGGAATGCCGCACTGAAACCGGGATCGTCCTCGATCAGGGCGACGCGGATGGGCGGGGAAAGGGGAGAGGAGCGGTCAGTGGACACGGGAGGTCGAATGCGAGACGAACGGGTCGACGCACGACATGCAACGGCCCGTGCAGCCGCTATCCCCCCACGATCGTGGGGCATGACGGCTTGTCGCACGATCTGGGGACATACAGCCCGAAAACCCAAGGCTATGATCCAGCCGGATTGTTGCACGCACGGGACCGGATGCAAAGGCGGCGCGCGCGGGCATGCACCAAAACAACAGGCTCGACGAGCCAACAGACTAACGAACGGGGAAGGGTCGCAGAATGAAACGGGAAACCTGGGTGAAGGCATGGGCGGCCCTGGCGGTCAGTGTTGCACTGGGCGCATGCGGCGGGGACGGGGGAAACAACGGGGGGAACGGCGCGGGCAGTGGTGGCGGTAACGGCGGCGCGGGGACGCCATCGATGCCCGAAACACCGAGCACCCCGGGCAATCCGGAGACGCCCGCGACGCCGCAGGCCGTGACATACCTCGGCGTGATCAGCTTTGGCGACACGCTTGCCGTGACGCTCGATGCCCCGGCCGCAGGCCAGGTTCGGATCCGCTTCTCCGATTCGGCGTTCGGGCTGGCTGGTGCGGTGATCGGCCACTACGTCAAGAACGGGAACGTCTACACGGTCAGCGCGCTCGAGGCCGACAGCGCCGAACCGCCGCCGGCTTTCGTGACCGCGCTGCTGGGCTCGGTGACCGCGTCGTTCACGGTGTCGGGCACCACGCTGACGGGCGAGATCTCCGGCCTGCCGAAACAGCTCGGCAACGGCAAGCTGTCGGGACAGGTCACGGCAAGCAGTGTCAGCACGCCGGTGACGGCCGCCGATCTGGCCGGTACCTACACCTTCCTGCGCGGACAATCCACGTACTACGCAAGTTCCGGAAACCTCCAGATTCAGTACGGCATGGGCGGTCAGATGCGCGTGGGCGCCGACGGTACCGTGCGGCTGTGCCAGGCTGGCACGTACAGCGACACCTGCAGCATGGGCCTCGCCGGCACACTCGCGTTGGCGGACCAGACGCGCTACCCGGGCGCCTACACGCTGACCCTGGGTGGCAAAGTCTGGGGACAGGTCTTCCCGCTGAAGACGAACGGCGTCACGGCGCTGTACCTCGACCACCTTCAACTCGATTCCGCAGGTAACCGCATGACCGGCACGGGCGTCTTCCGGCCCGCCCAGACGCTGACGGCGAGCCAGATATCAGGGCAGTGGGTCTGCCGGCAGCCGGGCGTGTCGTATGCCGCTGTCACGGGTCTCGGCATTAGTGCCGCGCTCGATGGTTCGATGCAGGAGGAAGCGCTGACCATCTCCGGCACGGGTTCGGTCACCAGTGCCGGGACCGGACAGGTCGCCTCGCTGGCGCTGAATCAGGCCAACAACCTGCTGGGCGTCTCGTCGCCGGCCGCCATCCCGGGCACCATGTACGCGGACTGGACCGTGCCGGCGGTTCCGCCCAACACCGTCACGGGCCTGCGCACGCAGGTGTTCATGCCGCTCGACGAGAACAGCATGGCCTACTACGCCGAGGTGACCAGCAAGCCGACCGACCCGAGGAATTGGACGTTCGTCGTGCAGGGGATGTGTCGGAAGGGGTAGCTTGGGAAGCAACTGCCCGTAACCGAGATGGCATTTCCCGAACCAATAGGTTCTGACTGCCCCCCCACCGTCAGACAATCACCTACCCCCACAGAGCAATGTCAGGCGCAGGCCGTCTCTGACAATATCCGCCGACCGAGAAATCGGTAAGACCTAAATTCGCGTTCTGACCGCTGCCAATGCGCAGCGGTTTTTTTTTGTGCGTGTCACGCGTGCGCCGGGGACCGCCAGTCCCCAGCGCCTACCTGAGATACCCCTCGAAAGTACTACCTAGGGATTTCCGAACCCGGGTTCAGACAATTACCGATGGCCGGCAGGTGTGGCGCCGCGCAACATCCACGCGGTCAAGCAGACGTCAGGTTGAAGGAGCCCAGTGGTGAAGCCAGTGATAGCCGGTCGGGAGCGGGTGTGATTGATACCGCGCTCGCCCATCTCGCCTTGCAGTTGAATCAGATGTTCCGCCGCCGCGTGGTGCTGGCGGAGGACATGGTCGTTGTGTCCAACCTGCAGGAGCTGGGGGGAGGCGCGGTGCCTTCGGTAGCCAACAAGCTGGTGCTGTTCCTGGGCGGGATCGAGCGCGATACTGCCGCGCATCGGGCGCGCGGCGCCGTCACGGCCGAGCAGGGCAGCCGCGTGGCCGGCGCCGAGCCGCTGTTCCTGAACCTGCTGGTGGTCTGCGCGGCCACGTTCAGTGGGCAGACTTACCCCGAGGCGCTGCGCGCCCTGGCCGACGCCATCACGTTCTTCCAGGCCACCCCGGTGTTCGACCATCAGAACACCCCTGACCTCGACCCCCGAATCGACCGCATCGTGCTCAATATCGAAAACCTGAGCACGGGCGAGATGCATAGTCTGTGGAGCATCCACGGCGGCCACTACCTGCCCTCGGTGCTGTATCGCGTGCGGCTCGTGTGCCTGGACCCCGCTGCGACGCAACGTCGCGACCCGCTGGTGGGGCGCCCCGAGGTGGGTGTTCGGCCATGACGTCCGGCTATCGTGCGGTCACCGCGCTGTCCATCCGACATTCGTACTTCTCCGCGGGATGGCCGGGCGCCTTGCACCTCGCGCCGGAGCCGCCCTCGGCAGCGCTGATGTCCCGTTTTGGCCTGCTGCTGCGCGGCGAGCCGCGCCGCTTCGTGATCATGGCGGAAGCCAGCCAGCTCGACACCTTCTGGCGCGCGCGCGACGAATGGCCTGAAGCCGGCCTGTCGTTCACGGCCCGCTCCGCCGATCCGCTCTGGGCCTACTACACCGACGTGCGTGCCCCTGTCTTTGCGGAAAGACCGACGACCGGTGCCCTGCGCGTGAATTTTCCGCTGGCCTCGCGCGATTGCCCGACGCTGGCCGACTGGCTCGCCGCCGCGCCACTCGACCATGTTATCGACGTGCCGGTGCGCCATACGTTCTGGAAATACCTGCTGATCGGCGACTGGGGCACGCTGGATACGCTGCATTGCGCGGATCTTGCCGGCGCGGTCAGCTTTGCCGAGCCGGTGCCCGAGACGCTGCCGGACGGCGCCACCGTGACTGCCATCCGCTCGGCCGCGCCGCTGCCGCTGGCGGAGCGCCCGCGCCACCGTTTCCAGTTGCGCCGCGCATCGGGTGCGGGCGCCCGCGTGCTGGTGCCGCGCCTGCCGATGGCAGCCCCTGTGGCGTTGCGCCGGGAAGTCATCGACGGCGCGCTGTGCGATGTATCAGAGATCTTTGTCAACCGCTAACCGTTTTCACCGGGAGAGTGTGCAATGGGTGCAATGAAGACGCCTGGCGTCTATATCGTGGAGAAGAACGCCTTCCCGAATTCGGTGGTGGAGGTGGCAACGGCCGTTCCGGCGTTCATCGGCCATACGCAGATTGCCGATAACCGCAACAAGCCGCTCAGCATGAAGCCGTGGCGCATCAGCTCCATGGCCGAATATCACCAGTACTTCGGCTTCTCGCCGTTTCCGCGCTTCACGATCGCCGAAAAGACCGATGCCTCGGCGATTGCCGCGTTCCGCGTGGCCGGCAAGGACTACGTGCTCGAGATGCCGGAAGGCAAGGACGGCGGCGGCTACATGCTCTATCGCGCGCTGCGCCATTTCTTCCAGAACGGGGGTGGCCCGTGCTACATCGTCTCCGTGGGCGACTATACGCAGGACCTCGACCTCGACAAATTCAAGGCCGGCATCGACGAACTGCTCAAGGAGCAGGAGCCGACCATGGTCGTGATTCCGGAGGCCGTGCGTTTCAAGGCCGCCGAATGCATCGACCTGCAACAAGCCGTGCTGGCCCACTGCGGCGACAAGATGCGCAGCCGCGTGGCAATCCTCGACATCTGGGGCGGCGACAAGCCGCGCAGCGACCCCGCCGGCGATCCCGTAGCCGCATTCCGCAACGCGCTGGGGATCAATTTCCTGGATTTCGCCGCCGCCTACTACCCGTGGCTGAACACCACGGTCATCGGCGACAAGGACATCAGCTACGAGAACATCGCCAACCCGGACGTGCTGATGCAGTTGCTGCGCAGCGACCTGGGCCTGCCGGACACCTTGCCCGACGACGCACCGCCCAAGACGCGGGAACTGGCCGGCGCCGTCGCCGACATCGGCAAGGACTGGAGCGCCACCACGCCGCCGCTGACGGACGACGCCATCCTGACCAGCAAGGCGTTGCTGAACAAGACGCTGACTTCGGTCAGCAGCCTGTTCAACACCATCCTCAACGAAGTCAAGTACCAGTTGAACCTGCTGCCCCCGAGCGCGGCGATGGCCGGCATCTACACGATGGTCGACAACACGCGCGGCGTCTGGAAGGCGCCCGCCAACGTCAGCCTGGCCGGCGTGGTGTCGCCGTCGGTGTCGATCTCCGCGGTAGACCAGGAAGAGCTGAACGTCACCACGCAGGGCAAGTCGATCAACGCCATCCGCAGTTTCATCGGCGAGGGGGTGCTGGTCTGGGGTGCGCGCACGCTAGACGGCAACAGCCTCGACTGGCGCTATGTGAACGTGCGCCGCACGATGATCATGCTTGAGGAATCGTGCCGGCTGGCGGCCAAGGCGCTCGTTTTCGAGCCCAACGTGGCCAATACCTGGGTCACCATCAAGAGCATGATCCAGAACTTCCTGACCAGCATCTGGAAGCGCGGCGGTCTGGCCGGCGCGGTGCCGGAGGACGCGTTCAGCGTGCACGTCGGGCTGGGCGAGACCATGACGCCCGACGACATCCTCGAGGGCATCCTGCGCGTGACCGTGCTGGTGGCGATGGTGCGGCCGGCGGAGTTCATCGAGATCACGTTCCAGCAACAAATGCAGAAGTCCTGACGCCGGGTCGCGGGCAGGGTCCAAAGACAAATCACAGATAGCAAGGGAGAAGTGTCATGGCAGACGACGGCTCGGCACAGTCGAAGAACGTGTGGCCCATTCCGAAGTTCCACTTCCAGGTGAAGTGGGACTCCACGGTCATGTCTTTCGAGGAGGTCTCGGGGCTCGACGTCGAGGCCCAGCAGATCGAATACCGTTCGGGCGACAGCCCGGTGTTTTCCACGGTCAAGATGCCCGGGCTCAAGAAGTTCGGCAACGTCACGATGAAGAAGGGCGTTTTCAAGGCCGATAACAAGTTCTGGGACTGGTTCAACCAGATCAAGATGAACACCATCAAGCGCGTGCCGGTGATCATCAGCCTGCTGGACGAGACCGGCAATCCGACCATGGTCTGGACGCTGAACAACGCCTGGCCGGCGAAGATTACGGGTACCGACCTGAAGGCACAGGGCAACGAGGTGGCCGTGGAAACCATCGAGATCGCCCACGAGGGCCTGACCATCGCCAACAGCTGACGCGGGATCTTCCATGCAGAAATCGGCGCGCTTCGGCACCGACTTCACGCCGGTTTCGTTCGCCTTCTCGGTTGGCTTCACCAACATCGCCACGGGCGTTGACTGCTCCTTCCAGGAGGTGTCGGGCATGGACCAGACGATGGAGGTGGAGGACGTGCAGTGCGGCGGCGAAAACCGCTTCGTCTACAAGCTGCCGAAGGGCATCCGCCAGGACAAGCTGGTGCTGAAGCGTGGCGTGGCGGACATGCGTTCGCCGCTCATGCGCTGGTGCAAGTCGGTCCTTGGCGGCGGCTTCGTGCAGGCCGTGACACCGATGGACGTGAGCGTCTACCTGCTGGACGAGGTGGGCAACAAGGTACGCGGCTGGACCTTCCATGCGGCGTACCCGGTCCGCTGGGGCGTGGACGAGTTCCAGTCCACCAAGAACAACCTCGCCATCGAGACCATCGAGCTGGCCTACCTGAACTGCACGCGGGAGCTCTGAGCCCATGACGATCGAAGTCCGCCAGATGGTAATCCGCTCCGAACTCGGCAACGGCCAGCGGGGTGCGGCACCGGCCCGTGCCGAGGCCGAGCCCGATCCCGCGCAGTGCTGCGACGAGGACGAGGCCGCCAGCACGCGCCACCGCGAGCAGCGCGCGCAACTGCGCATGCTGCGGGCGCAGCTGGCCCGGCTGAGGGAGCGCTAGATGCCATTGCAGTCGGCCGAATTGACGCCACTCAAGATCACGGCCTGCGAGGACAAGGGCGGCGTGGTGTCGCCCCAGGCCGGCGCGGGCAAGTCCGTCTCGCTGCTGATCAACCCTTCGCAGCTGCGCCACGAGCGCAACACGTGCTTCAGCAAGGAGAAGCCGATGGGCGACACGGGCTCGGGCCGGCCGTTCAGCCATATGCAACCCGGCAAGCTTTCGTTCGCGGTGATCTTCGACGGCACCGGCGTGGTGCCGCGCCCGGCCAACAGTGCCGTGCCGGCCGAGGTGGAGGACCAGCTCAAGGCGCTGAGCGCCGTGATCTACGAGTACAAGGGCGTGCAGCATCAGCCCAGCATCGTCCAGATCCTCTGGGGCCAGCTTATCTTCACGGGCCGGTTGACCAGCTTCAGCACCGACTACACCATGTTCCGCCCCAGCGGCGTGCCGCTGCGCGCGACGGCCTCGCTCGCCTTCGACTCGTATACCAGCAGCAAGCAGGCCAAGCTCGAGGCGGACGCCAGTTCGCCGGACCTGAGCCACCTGGTGCAGGTGCGCGATGGCGACACGCTGCCGCTGCTGTGCGAGCGCATCTACGGCGACAGCCGCTATTACATGGCCGTGGCACGCTTCAATGGCCTGCGGCAGTTCCGTGCGCTGACGCCGGGCATGGCGCTACATTTTCCGCCGCTGGAGTAGCGCATGCCAACCTATCCGTCGATCGACACCGATGGCGTGCTGCGCCTCACCGTGAGCGCCAACGGCACAGCGCAGCCGGATCTCGCCGTGGTCTCGGTGACCGTGCGCCGCGCGTTCAACCGCATCCCATGGGCCGAGATCGTGATCCGCGACGGCGATATGCCCACCGGCACCTTCGCCTGCGGCGACTCCGCAGATTTCGCGCCCGGCAGCGGGGTGACCATCAGCGCTGGTTTCGGCAACGACGAGGCGCAGATCTTCAGTGGCGTGGTGATCCGCCACGGCGTACGCATCGAGGGCCAGAACGATTCGCGGCTCGTGATCGAATGCCGCGACGCCGCGGTAAAGATGACCGTTGGTCGCAACAATGCCAATTTCATCGACAGCACCGACAGTGACGTCCTGTCCACGCTGATTGGCGCACACGGGCTGACGGCCAAGGTCGACACCACCGTGGGCAGCTATGGCGAGATGGTTCAGTTCCACAGTTCGGACTGGGACTTCCTGCTGGCGCGCGCCGAGTTCAACGGCATGCTCGTCGACGTGGAGGACGGTACGGTCAACGTCCAGACGCCGCAGGCCGGCGGCGCCGTCGCGTTCGGCGTGACGTGGGGGCTCGACCTGTACGAGTTCGATGCCGACATCGACGCCCGGCTGCAGTACCAGTCGGTGCAAGCCACCGCCTGGGACCCGGCTGCGCAGGCCATCGTCCAGGGCGACGCGGCCGCGCCGGCGCCGTTCAACGCGCAGGGCAATCTCGACAGCGCCACGCTGGCCGATGTCATCGGCCTGTCCGTCATGCCGCTGCGCACGGCCACGACGCAGTCGCCACAGATGCTGACGAGCTGGGCCAAGGGCGTGCAGACCCGTGCCGAGCTGGCGCGCATTCGTGGCCATCTTCGCTGCATGGGCACGGCCCTGGCCCGGCCAGGTGTGCTGGTGCAGGTCAGCGGGGTGGGCCAGCGCTTCTCGGGCGCGGTCTACGTCACCGCAGTGGAGCATGCGCTGGTGGGCGGCTTCTGGCACACCGATGTCGAGTTCGGCCTCGATCCGGCCTGGCACCCCCTCCAGCACGACGTGGTGGCGCCGCCTGCGTCGGGGCTGCTGCCCGGCATCGGCGGCCTGCAGATCGGGGTGGTGCTCAAGCTGGACGGCGACCCGCTCAACGCGCAGCGCATCCAGATCTCGCTGCCGGTCACGCAGGCGCAGACACAGGGCGTCTGGGCCCGGCTGATCCAGGGCTATGCGTCGAACGGCTTCGGTGCCTTCTTCCTGCCCGAGGTCGGCGACGAGGTCATCGTCGGCTTTCTCAACGACGACCCCTGCCACCCGGTGGTGATCGGCGCGGTCTACAGCGCCAACCATGTGCCGCCGTATGCCATCGAGGCCGCCAACGACACCAAGGCCATCGTGACCCGCGCGCGCCACGTGATTGCGTTCGACGAGAAGAACAAGACCGTGACCATTACCACGCCGGGCAAGAACAAGGTCGTGTTCGATGACACCGCGCAGTCGATCCTGCTGCAGGACCAGCACAACAACAGCGTGAAGCTCTCGGAGGCCGGCATTGCCTGCGACAGTCCCTACGACATCACGCTCACCGCCCAGGGCAGCATCCGCATGAGCGCGAATGTGTCGATCGAACTGACGGCACAGGCTGACGTCAAGGCCGCCGGGCTCAATGTGCAATGCGAGGCACAGGTCGGCTTCACAGGCAAGGGCGGCGCCACGGCCGAGCTGTCCGCCGCCGGCCAGACCACGGTGCAGGGGGCCATGGTGATGATCAACTGAGCCCCACCGGCCGCCCCGCACCTTACTGAACCGAATCGAATCGAACCGAACCGAGCCCACTGCCTGCCGCCATGCCTCCCGCCGCCCGCTTGACCGACATGCACGCCTGTCCGATGCAGACCCCGGGCCTCCCGCCCATTCCCCACGTGGGCGGGCCGGTGATCGGCCCCGGCGTGCCGACAGTGCTGATCGGCAAGCTGCCGGCCGCCGTGGTTGGCGACAACGCGGTCTGCGTGGGCCCGCCCGACGTCATCGTGCAAGGCTCGGCCACAGTCATCATCGGCGGCCGCCCGGCGGCACGCGTGGGCGACACCACGGCCCACGGCGGCACGGTGGTGATGGGCCTGCCCACGGTCATCATCGGAGGCTGACGATGAACGAGACGAGTCCGTTCCTGGGCCGGGGCTGGCAGTTCCCGCTGCGCTTCGACCCGCGCAACGGCCAGGTCGGCATGGTGGCCGGCGTGGAGGATATCGAGGAAAGCCTGCGCATCCTGCTCGGCACCTATCCGGGCGAGCGCGTGATGCTGCCGGCCTACGGCTGCAGCGTGCGCCGCGCGGTCTTCGACACCCTCAACGAGAGCACGCTGACCGAACTCAAGGAACTGATCCGCCGGGCGATCCTGTTCTTCGAGCCGCGCATCCTGCTCGAGCGGATCGACGCCGACGTGCTGCCGCTGGAAGGCCGCGTGGACCTGCAGGTGTGCTACATCGTCCGCACCACGAACACGCGGCACAACCTCGTCTATCCGCTCTATCTCGACCAGGCCACCGAGCCGGTCCGGATGTACTGAGGCGGCGCGGTATGTCAAACGGTACGCGTCAGGAGGACCGCCTGGCCGATGCGCTCGCATCGCACCACCTGCTGCCTGACGAGTTCGGTCTGGCGGACCGCCTGCGTCTCACCCTGGCGCAGGCGCGCGGGCTGCGCTTCGGGGCGGGCGGCGACGCCAACTGGGATACCGTGCTGCGCCAGGACGAATCCATCCTGCTGGCCGAGCTGGCATCGTTCCCGCTTGAGCGTCTGGAACGGGATTTCCTGGCCGCACTGGACAGCGAAGGCGAGGGCGCGCTGTGGGCGCGCATCTGGCAGCTGGTGCGCGCCTACGACGGCTGGTGCTGGTGGCTCGGCGGGCAGGGCGTGATCGCTCACGGCGTGGGGGACCAGCCGCCCGTGGCCGACGGCAACGGCATGGGCGATGCGCTGCGCGAGGCGCTCTACGCGCAGATCTCCCAGGGACTGGCGAGCGTGCTGCGCACCGGCATCGACGCCTTCGGCCACGGCGGCGGCACGCTGCACCCGGCCTGGGCGATGCCGGCCGGGCATGGCGCCCACGCCGACGCCCCTCTGGCCGGCACGTTGCCCGAAGACGATGCCGCCGCGCGGCGGCAGTGGCTGCGCCGTGCCTGGCTGGCCATGCGGTTGGCCATCGCGCGGCTGCAGCCGCTGGCACGCGCGCGGCTCGGGCCCAGCCTTGCCACCGGCCGGCACGAGCCCGCAATGGGCCTGCTTTTGACGGCGCTCCAGCTGTTCCAGTACAGCCGCGCGCCGCTGAACCGCTTTCCGGACCGGCTGATCGATTTCTACTACCGCGACGTGCTGCGCCTGTCCCCGCGCCCGGCGGTGCCCGAATCGGTGCACCTGCTGCTGGGCCGTGCGCCGCGTTATGCCGGGCCGGTCGATATCGACGCCGGTACGCGCTTCCTGGGCGGCAAGGACGCGCAGGGCCGCGCGCTGGCTTTCGCCGCCGATACCGCGCTGACGGTGACCGATACCGCGGTCGCCATGCTGTGCAGCCTGCGTGTGGCGCGCGACCCGAGCATTTCGCCTGAGCGGGAATTCGACTATCCCACGCGCATCCAGGTCGAAACGCTGCCGCTCCTGCCGCCCGAGGCCGCGTATGCCGAACGTGCGCCGTGGTGGCCGCTGCTGGGGGGCGCCGTGCGCGACTCGGCCGCGCAGGCGCACGACGCGCGGCTCGGCTTCGCCATTGCCTCCCCGCTGCTGCGGCTGCGCGAGGGCCAGCGCGAGATCCGCGTCCGGCTGCAGCTGTCGCATCCGGCCAGCGACGATCCGGCGCTGCAACGCGCATTGCGCACCGCGCACGCGGCGCGCACCGTCGACTGGCTCGCCGATCTGTTCCAGCGCTACGCGGCGCGGGAGCGCCAGCAGTTTCCGCCACGCCCACGTCCACGCGCAACGCCGGCCCCCGCGCCCGCTGAATCGTCCGAGCCCGCCACGCTGGCCCAGGAAGCCTGGGCGCGCTCGCCGGATTTCGGGTCCGACGTGCAACTGGCCTACCTGCTCGCGGCCTGCCTGGCCTGCGCCGACGCCGAGCGGTTCGCGGAACGGCTGGGGCGGCTGTTCGCGGCCTGGCTCGTGGCAGGCGAGGAAGACCTGCGCGCCGCCGATCTCACCGCACTGCGCGCGCACGCCGCCAGGCTCGATCCGTCACGCGCGGGGCGCCGCGTGGAGATCGACGATCCGCTGATCCTGATCCACCCACCGCGCGACGCCGCGCAGGCCGGCGCGCTGCCGGACCGCGCGCTGATCTTCGAGCGGGTGTTCGCCGATGTCTGGCACGTCCAGTTGAGCGTGCCCACGGGTTGGCTGCGCATCGACACGGTCTTCACACGCCGGCGGCCCGGCAGCGGCGACCATGCCGGCGGGGCCATCGAACTGACGCTGCGGCTCGGCCCCGAGCAGCCCCCGGTGGTGCCGTGCCAGCCCGCCAGTCATGGCGCGCCGTGGCCGGCGCAAGCCGTGCTGCAGTGCATGCTGCGCACGCAGAGCCGGCTCTTTGCGCACGGCCTGCTGGCGCAGTACGCGGTCCACGATATGCGCCTCAGCGTGAGCGTGCAGGACATGCGCGACGTGGTGCTTTACAACCAGCTTGGGCGCCTCGACCCCTCCAAACCGTTCCTGCCGTTCGGCCCGACGCCTGCCGTCGGCAGCCATCTGGTCCTGGGCAGCGCCGAGTTGGCCTGCAAGCCGCTACAGGCGCTGCAGGTCGACCTGAAATGGTCGGGCCTGCCCACCGCGCCGGGCGGCTTTCCCGAGCAATACGCAGGCTATCCCGGCGACTGGTCGGCCAGTGACTTCGGTGTCGGCGCGCAGGTGCTGACCGATGGGCAATGGCGCGGTGCGGATACTGCGGTGCTGTCGCTGTTCAGCACGCACGACGGCGATGGCCGCGGCGAGCGCCTGGTGCCCGGCCACCGGCTGGTGTTCCCGAGCACGGTGCTGCGCCGGTTCCAGCGCGCGGCCGCACCGGTCGCCCCGGGCCAGCCGTTCCAGTATGGCCTCGGCACGCGCGCCGGTTTCTTCCGATTCGATCTGAGCCAGCCCGCCGGCGCGTTTGGCCACGCGGCCTATCCGGCGCTCCTCGGCGCAGCGCTCACCCGCAATGCGCGGCGCAAGCGCGCCGGTCCGCTCCCGCGCGAACCCTACACGCCGGTGCTGGAAAGCCTGTCCCTGCGCTACCAGGCCAGCCAGGACATCGACCTCGTCGGGGAGCCGAACGGCGGCCATGTCGATGGGCTGGTGCAGGCGGCCTATCACCTGCATCCGTTCGGCGTTTCGCCGATGGCGCGAGCTGGCGGCCAGCCGCCCGCGCTGCTGCCGCGCTTCCCCCATGACGGCAATCTCTACATCGGCCTGTCCGGCGGCAATCCACAGGGGGCGCTGAGCCTGTTCTTCCACCTGCGCAGGGAGGCAGCGGCCGGGCGCTGGGCCGATGCCGAGCCAGCCTTGCATTGGGCGGCGTGGCGGGACGGTGGCTGGCAGCCGCTGCCGGCGCACGCGCTGGTCAGCGACGGCACGCAGGGCATGCTGCGCCCGGGCATCGTCCGGCTCAACCTGCCGGCCGGCATGGCGACGGACTGCCTGGCTGTGTCGCGTCCCGCCGGCCAGGCGTACTGGCTGCGGCTCAGTGCCGATTGGGGCTTCCTGCGGCTGGCGGGTCTCCATGGCGTGCACGCCCACGCCGTGCACGCCACGCGCTGTGTCCCGGCCGATGCCGGCATCGCCCCGGACGCGGTGCAGGTAGCCTTGCCGCCGGGCAGCATCGACCGCCCCGAGCGCAGCGTGCCGGGTCTCGGCGCGGTGGTGCAGGTCGGCCCGTCCGAGGGCTGGCGCGCCGCCGATCGCCCTGAGGCGGTGCGCCAGCGCGGTGCCGAGCGGTTGCGCCACAAGGCGCGCGCGGTCACGCGTTGGGACTACGAGCGGCTGGTGCTCGATGCCTTCCCGGCGGTGTGGAAGGCCAAGTGCTTCCCCCACCACGAGGTAACGATCGACGACGACACGGCGGCCAACCGCAGTACGCGCCATCGCCACCTTGCCAACCATCCCGGGCAGGTGCTGGTCGTGGTGGTGCCGCATCCGCATTCGGGCGACCTGTTTCGCAGCACCGAAGCCCCGCGCTTCGACGCCGCCGTGCTCGACGCCATGCAGCGCCACCTTCAGTCGTGTGCGCCGCCCGGCGCGGCCGTGCGGGTGCGCAACGCTGCCTACGAGCGCGCGCAGCTGCGCTGCATCGTGCAGCTGCGCGCCGACGCCCACCCCGGCGCGGCGGTGCGCCAATTGAACCGGGCGATCGTCGAATACCTGTCGCCGTGGCATGCGGATGGGCTCGGCGCGGAGTTCGACTGGAGCGTGCGCGCGGAGGCCGTGGAAGCGTTCCTGCGCGGCCAGCCCGGCGTGGCCGCCGTGGGCCGTGTGTCGATGCTCCATATCGTGCGCAACGACAGCCAGTTCAACGCGCTGCGCGACACCGCCACGCACGTGACCCACGGCGAGGCGCGCACGCTGCGCCCGGCGCAGCCGTGGAGCCTGCTGCTGCCCACGCGGCGTCACCTGATCGAGTTGCGCGACGAGGTCGGCCCGCTGGTGCCGCAGCGCACCGGCATCGCCCGGCTCGAGGTGGGCAATACCTTCATCGTGGGCCGTTCGCTGCCGACGTCTTCCGCGCAGGAGCGAGATGACCAGTAGGAACCGAGAATCCCTCAAACGCTATTTCCGCGAAGGCGCGCTGCCTGACGAGGACCATTTCGCCGATCTGATCGACTCGATGCTCAACATGAGCGACGAGGGCTTCCGCAAGACGGTGGAACATGGTTTCGAGGTCTATTCGCCGGTTGGTCACGATGCGTTGATCAGCTTCTTTCGCGACCAGGACCCCGAGCGGCCCGCTTGGCGCATCGGCTTCGGCGGTGAGCGCGACGCGCTGCTGGTGCAGGGCCGCGCGGCCGGTGCCGGTGAAGGGGAGGGCAAGGAGGAGGGCGAGGTGGGGCCGGCGCTGCTGTGCCTGGACCAGGCGCGGCGTATCGGCATCGGCACGGAGCAGCCTGCGGCCACGCTGGACGTGGCCGGAGCGGTGCGCAGCCGGGGGCGCCAGGGCGCGTTCGGGCGCACGCATGCGACCCCGCTGCGCGCCGACGGCACGTGGCAAGACCTGACCGACGACCTGGAGGGCTGTCAGGCGTTCGAGGTCATGGCCGGCGCGGGGCTGCGCGGCAAGGGCCGCTTCGGGATGGTCCACGCCATCGCCGTCAACACCTACAACCCCACGCTCGGACTGTTCGACTTCCTGAACCGCAAGCGCGGCATCCGCTGCACGCACGGCTACTACAGCCGCCGCTGCGACAAGCTCGAATTGCGCTGGACCGGCACCAGCGGGCGCAATGCCACGTACCGGTTGCAGATCCGCACCGGCTGCGATTTCGGGCCGGACGTGCAGATCCAGGCGCAGCTGACCCAGCTCTGGTTCGATCCGCACATGAGCGGAGGCCAGCCGTGAGCCGAACCAACCCCGCACCCATGACCGGGCCGATGTCGGGTCCGGGCGCTTCCACCGATCCGCCGCCACGCGGCACCGTGTTGCCACCTGGCGCAGTGGATGCCGACGCGCTCGGTACGGCCGCCATCGCACGGCTGTACGGCGACGCGCCGTTCAGCTATCCCGACCTGCGCGCGCGGGGCATTGCGCTCTCGCAGGCGGCCAGCGGCCAGCTCTGGACCGACTACAACCTCCACGACCCCGGCGTCACGCTGCTCGAGTCGCTGTGCTACGCGATGACCGAAGGCGTATTCGCCGCGGACGCCGACGTGGCCGACCTGCTGACCGCGCCCGATGGCCGCATCCATTACCGCCGCCACGCGCTCCACGGCGCGGAGGAAGCGTTGCCGTGCCGGCCGACCACCGAAGCCGACTGGCTGCGCTACCTGCTGGACCGCGTGCCGGCGGTACGCCAGTTGCGCCTGCGCATGCCCGCAGCGGACGGGCGATGGCAGATGGCGCTGCGCGTGGCTGATGGCGACGGCGAGGCCGCCGCGCGCGACACCGTGCGCGCCTACCTGGCCCAGCGCAACCTGGCCGAGGATCTCGATGGCGCACCCGGCATCCTGCGCCCGCGCTGGTGCGCGCTGGAGATCCGTCTCAGCGTGGAAGGCCCGCGCGAGCTTGGCGACATCCTCGTCGAACTGGTGCGCCGCTGTGCCGACATCGTCGGTGCCGCGCCGCCGCGCCAGCCAGTGCAGGCCCGCCTCGCCCAGCGCGACGCCCAGGGCCGCGTGCTGCCCACCGACGAACTGTTCGACGGCCCCGCCGTGCAGTGCGGCTGGATGGCCACGGAAGACCTTCGGCACGATCCGGCCAACCGGCTTTACTTCAGCGACCTCGCACGCGCACTCCGCGAGATCGACGGCGTGGCCGACATCAGCACGCTACGGCTCGTGCCACTCGACGCCCCGGCCACGGACGTTACCCATGACGAGGCCGGCGACAGCCTGCCGTGGCAGGGCCCGGACTGGGCGCTGCAATTGCGCTGGCCGGAAGATGCCGATGCGCTGGCACGCTGGGAAGTCAGCCGGCGCGGCAGCCGGCTCCATCTGGATACCCATGCCCTGCTGGTACGGCTGGCCGATGCTCGGCAGGCTGCGCGCGTCGCCCTGACAGCGCCACGTACGGCGCCGTATGCAGGCCAGTTGCTGCGGCGGCCCACCGGACACTACCTGCCCGATGCCCCCTACCTGTCGAGCTGGCAGCACTTGCCACCGCTCTATCGGGAGGCTCACCTCGCGCCGAAGGCCGACCCGGTACGGCAGGCCCAGTTCGGCGCCTATCTTGCCCTGCTCGAACAATGGCTGGCGCACGGCAGCGCGCAGACCCAGCGCCTGCGGGCACTGTTCAGCGTGGCACGCGCGTCGGCCGACAGCTACTGGTGGACGCCGCTGGACGCCACGCACATCCCCGGCCTGGCCGGGGTGCCGGCCGACACGCCGGCGGCCGTGCAGGCGGCGCTCGGCCAGGAAGACGACGCACCCGAGCGACGCAGTCGCGTGCTGGACCTGATGCTGGCGCTGCACGGCGAATCGTGCGACCAGCACAGCATCCAGCGATTCGGCGTGTACTACGATAGCGCCGCCTGGCAGGCCCATCTGCTGACTTGCAAGCGGCGCTTCGTTCAGCGGATCGTGCGCCATACGCGGGACCGCGCCGGCGGTTTCGACTACAGCCGCCCCTCACTGGGGCGGCGGGGCAATACCGCGCCGCTGCAGGAGCGCGTGGGGCTGCTGCTCGGCTTCGCCGAGACGCACAGCCGGCGCCTCGCGGGCGTGCTGGCGCGCCACGGGCTGGCCCTCGACGAACGCCCGCCGCACGTCGCCCAGCCGCCCATCGCCCCCGCCACCCGCCCGACACCCCAGGCGGGCGCGCCCGACCACCCCGAGCTGCTGGTGATGTACCCGCCGGCACGCGCGCGGCTTGTCGCGCATTACGAGGAAGACCTGGCCGAGCGCCAGGTGCACGAACGGCTGGCTTTTCACTTCCCGCAACTGGCGCCGCAGGCGCTGCCGGCAGCACTGTTCCGCTGCGCAGTTCATGCCGGGCGTTATCACCGCGTGGAAGGGGCATCGGGGCCGGAACTGTGGTTGGGGCCGGACGAAGCGGGCCATTGGTGGCCGCTGCCGGTGCGCGACGGACCCGGCGGCGTGCTGGCACCCGCGCTCTACCTGCATGAGCTGGCCTGCCGCGTGCAGCGCGAGGCGGAAGGTCTTCATCTGGTCGAACACATCCTGCTGCGCCCGCTGGGGCAGGGTGGCGGCCAGCCGGACGTGCCCGAAACCTTCTACGCCCACCGGATCAGCGTGGTGCTGCCGGGATGGACCGCACGCGGCGCGGACCGGAGCTTTCGCGATCTCGCAACGGAGACCATCGGTCTCGGCTGTCCGGCGCATGTCAAGCCGGACGTCCATTGGCTCGACACCACCGCGCTGGCCGCCTTCGAGCGGGAGTTCGCGGCATGGCTGGATGCCCGCATGGCCCACGCCCGCGACAGCGCCGCCGTGGCGCGGCTCGACGCCTGCGCCGCGCGGCTGCGGCGGCGGCTGGCCGCCCTGGCGGGAGACCAGCCATGAGGCAGGCGCATGCGATCGAGACGCTGACCTGGCACGCGCTGGGCTCCGACGACCGCGAGGCAGCGCGCGCCCATCAGGCCCGCCTCAGCGCGTTCCTGAACGGGCCCGGGCGGGCGACGATTGCCCGTGTGTTTTCGCGCCTCTCCGTGCCGGGCGAGGTGTGGCAAATTGAGCGGCTCGAAATCGACACCGGCCCGATGCCAGCGGATGGCAGCTTCGGCCAGTGGTCAGCCATTCTCGAGCGCCAGCTGGCCGACGCGCTGCATCACACACTGCATAACGCGCGTCACGGCCAGCGCGGAGGGGGCATGCGTGCGGACGCCGCCGCGCTGGCCGGCATGGCGCCAAGGCCGGCGGACCACCAGCGGCTGGAGCACTTCCTCTTCTATCTGCGCCACGGACACCTGCCGTGGTCTCGCAGTGCGATGGCGGGGCGTGGGTTGTCGGCGTGGCTGGCCACGCTGGCACGGCGCACGGGGCCGCGCCTGTGGTCGTTGCTGCGCGCGCTGCGCCCCGCGGACTACGTGCTCGCGCGCCTGAGCCAGATCACGCCGTACCAGGGGTTGCAGGCGCTGGTGGCGATTCGCCATCGGGAACTGGCCGAGAGCCTCGACATGCTGGACGCGCAGATCCTCGCGCCGCTCCAGGCGCGCGGTCGCCTCAGCGCCTATCAGGTGCAGCAGCTGCAGCAGGCGTGGCGGGTGGCGGCGTTCCGCACGCTGTGGGACCGGCACGCCGGGCACCTTGGCGCAGATGGCATCCAGCGCTTGCGGCGCGAGCTTGGCGCCGCGCTGGCGCGGCAACTGGGGCAGGGCGGACTGGGCGCGTGGCGGCCCGCACGCCGGCAACCCCCGGGCCGCGCCAACGATGCCGCGCTCGCCCCCCTGCTGTTTGCTGGCGTCATCGACACCGTGGCTCCCGGCGCGATGCTGGCCCCGGTGCCTGCGCGCCTCGCCCCAGGCATGCCGGGGGGCGCGCCCGAGCACGCGCGGCGACCGCTGGATGCCGCGCTGGAACGGCTTGGCACCGCACTGGACGGTAGCGTGCCACTGGACGGCGCGGCGCTGGAGGTGCTGCTGCAGGATCTGTATCGACGCGAACCCGACGTGCTGCGGGCCCGGCTGCGTGGGCTGGTGCTGCGGGACGGGCAGGCCGAACAGTGGCTGGCGCGGCACGGCGCGCCGCTGACTGGCCGTGTGTTGCGGGCGCTCGCACCGCGCGACGACGCGGCGCGCGGCGCGAGCCTCGGCGTGCACTGGGCCGAGTCGCTGCGGCAGTTTGCGCTGGCCGCGCTGGCCCGCCCGGCCGGCGTGGGCCGCGCCGCGCGACCCGGGGGCGTCTCGGCGCTGCAAGCGTGGCTCGCGGCGTACAGCCTGCGGCAACTGGCGCTGGGCGAGCGCGCACCGACCGACCAGCGTGGCTGGGAACGGCTGTGGCTGCGCGCGCTGCGGGCATGGCAGCCTGACCATCGCCCGTCGCGCCGCCCGGCGGCTTCAGTGGCTTCAGCGGCTGCAGCGGTTTCATCGGCGCCCATCCAGGCCGTTCCAGGCCCTCAGGCTGTCCAGGCCATGCAGGGATCGACGGCAAGGCCGGCGACGTATGCGCCACAGACGCCTCGTGCGTTGGCCGGCCGGCTCGACTGGGACGCGATTCACCGCATCGCTTCCCGCACACTGCGGATTGCCCATCTGCTCGCCTTGCCGCAGCGTCCCGCCGCGCGGCGGGACTGGATGGTGCGGCGGCAGGCGACGCGCTGGTTGGCCGATCCCGCGCTGTGTGCCGACTGGATTGCGGTGACGCGGCCCACCCAGCGCTGGGCGCTGTTGGGCGTGCTGTTCCCGCGCGAGCTTGGCACGTTGCGCGAGGCCAGCGCCGCGCTGGCGCAGACCGCGGCGCTGCTGGGTCCCGACCTCTCGGCAGCGGCGCGGGCGCGCAGCCACTGGCGCTTTCTCGCACACCATGTGCTGGTGGAGCAGCGGCCGATCACGGCGGCATCGCTCGCGCGGCGCCATGCCTTGTACCTGTATCGCGAGCAGGGCCACGGCGCAGGGGCGCTTGGCCAGTGGCTGCGGCGTGTGGCGCAGGCCAGTGCCCGGCCGGAGGCGCCCGAAGCCACGCCCCCGCTTGCGCCGCCGGTGAAGCTGGCGAAGCTGGGGCAGTGGGGTCGGCTGGGGCGCTGGTGGCGGCGTGGGCATGCAGCCCCGGCGTCCTTGCCGGCGCCAGTCCTGTCTGCAGGCGCCATCCGTGCCTTGCACGCTGCACCCACCGAAACCGAGCAATGGGAAGCCCGCCAGCCACTGGACTGGCCGCTTCCGCCATCGACAAGGAATTCACCCGTGGCCGACCGCCCAACCCCTCCGGCGCCGGCGCGCCCCGAAGCCGCCGTACTGGCCGAACTCGCCGCGCTGGAAGCCGCCATCGCAACGGGCACGCATTACGTGTCCGATGCCGGGCTCGTGTTGCTGGCCAACTATAGCCAGCAACTGTTCCGCATGCTGGACCTGCTCGACGGTCCGCGCCTGCGCGATGCGCGGGCGGCATCGAAGGCGGTGCGCTGTCTGGCGTGGCTGGCGCACGGTCACGACGACGCCAGCGAGCCCGAGTGCATCCTGCCGAAGCTGCTTTGCGGCATGCCGCTCGGCGAGCCGCTGTCCGCGCCTGCGGAAGGCCCGACCTGGCTCGACACGGAGACGCGCGCGGTACTCGACAGCCTGCTGGGCGCGGTGATCGCCCACTGGAAGACGATCGGCCAGACCTCCCCGGATGGCCTGCGCGAGACGTTCCTGCGCCGCGAAGGCCGGTTGGTGCGCGAGGAAGCCGCCGCCGGCACGCACTGGCGCCTGGTGGTACGGCCTGCGCCGTTCGACATGCTGCTGGACCGCCTGCCGTGGTCGTACGCCACCATCAAGCTGCCCTGGATGCAGGAGGCGCTGTATGTCGACTGGCGCTGAGGTGGACATCGTCCTGCACGCCGAGGCGTTGCGGCGCGAACTGGACTGGCTTGTCGCCGCGCTCGATGCCCGCTTCCGGCAGCATTTCGCGCAGCCGGCCGGGGCGTCTCCCGCAACGCATGGCGACGCAACCGAGGTGGCGCCGGACGTGCCGCCGCCGCCCGCGCTGCCCGCCGGCAGCGCGTTGTCCGTCATCGTGACGCAGCACGGGCTCGCGGCCCACGAGCGGCTGGTGCTGGCGCTGGCGCTGGCACCGCACCTGCGGCCCTCTGCGCTCGACCTGTTTTTCGTCAAGAACCGCGATTTCGACCGGGGCTTCACTGAATTCGGCGGCAGTCGGGCGCAGCACCACGGCGGCTTCCTGCCGAGCGGGGAAACGGCCATCTTCCTGCTGGCTGGCGAGGACCTGGCCGCCCGGATCGCCGCGCTGGCCCTGTTCGACCCCGATCATGCGTTTGCGCAAGCAGGCCTGCTGCAGCTCGATGGGGAGATCGGTGGCGAACCGCAGTTGAGCGGCGCGCTGCGCGTCAGCGCCGAGACGCTCCAGCGCCTGCAGACCGGCGTCTGGCACAAACCCGACTACAACGCGCAGTTTCCGGCGCGGCGCATCGCCACGGCGCTGGCGTGGGACGACCTCGTGCTCGCGCCGGACGTGATGGACGAGATCGAGATCGTGCGCACCTGGCTGCGCGACGGCCCGGCCCTGATGGAGACCTGGGGCCTTGCCAGGACCGTCAAACCCGGCTACCGCTGCCTGTTCTACGGCCCACCCGGCACCGGCAAGACGCTGACCGCCACGCTGCTGGGGCAGGACGCGGGCGTGGACGTGTACCGGATCGACCTGTCGATGGTGGTCTCCAAGTACATCGGCGAAACCGAGAAGAACCTTGCGCGCGTGTTCGACCAGGCGCAGAGCCGGCGCTGGGTGCTGTTCTTCGACGAGGCGGACGCGCTGTTCGGCAAGCGCTCTGCCACGCAGAGCAGCAACGACCGCCACGCGAACCAGGAGGTGGCCTACCTGCTCCAGCGCGTGGAGGACTTCCCGGGCACAGTGATCCTGGCCACCAATTTGCGCGGGAACCTCGACGAGGCCTTCTCGCGCCGCTTTCAGTCGATGATCTATTTCCCGATGCCTGATGCAACCCAGCGGCTGCGGCTGTGGCGCAGCCTGATCCGCGAGCCGGGGCGGCTTGCGGCCGATATCGATTTGCCGGAGCTGGCCGAGCGGCATGAGCTGTCTGGCGGGGCCATGGTCAACGTGCTGCGCTTCGCCGCCTTGCAGGCCCATCGGGAGGGCGCGGTGCAGATTGGGGCCGGGCATCTGTTGCACGGCATCGCGCGCGAGCTGCGCAAGGAAGGGAGGACACCATGAGGCCAGCGCGGCGGGGTCTTGCAGCGGCGCTATTCGCGGCCGGGCTCGGGTTGCTCTGGCCTGCCCCGGCGGCAACGCCGGGGCAGGCATCGGCCGGGGTGGCCCCGCCTGCCCCGGCTTCCGTGCCGGCTTCGGCTGCCGTGGCGGTGCCGGCGTCCGCGCCGGCCGGTGCGCCGCTGGCGGTGGTGACGGTGGTCGCCTCGGCGCCGGCTGCGCTGTCGTGCGCGGTGGCGCCGGGCCAGCCCGTGCCCGATCAGTGCATTGCCGATGCCGACCCGCTGTCGTTCGAAAAGACGGCTGTGACCACGCTGCCGGCGGCGGTAGAGAACCTGCCGTATACGTACCGCTTCCGCGCCACGGGTGGCGAGCCGCCCTACGTGTTCCGCGCGGCTGACAACGGCTTGCCGGAGGGCTTGGCGCTCGATGCGGCCGGTAACGTGCAGGGTGCCACGGCGAGACGCGGCCGGCACACCTTCCTGGTCGAACTGCGCGACCGCTGGGGACAAGGCGTGCGCCAGCGCTTTGCGCTGAACGTGGTCGGGCCGCGCGCGCCGTCGCCGGCACGGCCGGCTTCCACGCCCGCCGCCGATCCGCCGATCCAGACCGTGCCGATCGCGGCCACGCAAACCCCGCTGCGTGGGCGCACGCTGATCGATACGTGGCTGCTGACCGAGGCTGTGCTCGGCAAGATCGCCCCGCCCGCGGCACCGCCGGCGCCGGAGGGCGAGGCCGATGGCGAGGGGGCGGGCCCATCGACGCCCCCGACGCCCCCGGCGCCCCCGGCACCACCGGCGCCAGACCCAGATGGCCTCGACGAACTGAGCGAGGCCGGCGCCAGCCAACTGGCCACACTGTTGCAGCCGTTGGTCAATGTGGAATACCCGACGCGCGCGCTGTTCACCGCGGCCCTCGATGCGCGTGTCTGCACCTACGCGGCGGAGCTGACCGCCAAGGTCGCGCTCGATACCGGCAAGGCCGCCCCCGGTGCCGCGCAGTGGCGCGAGCGCTGCCTCACGGCATGGCAGGGCCCGCCGCCGAAGACGCCGCCCCAACTGGCCGAGACGCCGGTCAAGTGGCAGGACCTGCCGGCTACGCTGCTGCCGCCGCGCGTACGCGCCTGGCTGGTCGAGCAGGCCATGACCAGCCACGATGCCGCCAAGGCCGTGGCACCGGGCTGGTCAGGCACCGGCTGCAACTGCTTCGTGTCCGAGTCCACCGGCAAGGTCTATGGCATGGTGCCGAACTGGAGCGACCCGAAGACCGGGCCAAAGACCGACTTCGGGCTCTATGACCGGCTGGTCGGCTATGCGCAGCCGTTCGACGAGGACGGCAACGTCACGCCCCTCGCGCCCGATGCGGCGCAGATCGACTTCCTGCGTGCGATCCACCGTTATGGCAGCAAGCTGGACGTGACGCTCTATCGCAAGGACTGGCAGTTTCTGCTGCGCCTGCCCGAGACACAGCGGCGGCGCGTGGCCGAGGAGGCCGCACGGCAGGCGCTGCGGCTGATCGACACGCCGCTCCGGCGGCTGGACACCCGCTGGGAGGACCGCGTTCCCGGGCTGGCTGGCGAGAGCCATGTCGGCGACGGCATCACGCTGTTCCTCGACCAACCGCCGTTGCCCGGCGATGCACGCTACGCCGCGTTCGACGACTTCCGCAACCGTCTGGTGCACGCGCTGATTGCCGAGATGCGCCAGCGCCACCGCCACTACACGCTGAACCTGATGGTCCAGGCGGCGGACCTCGTGCCTGCGCTGCGCAACGGCGACGAGCCGGCCACTGCTACGGCGCCCAAGCCGTCCAATCCGCCCACGCCCGCCGCACGGGGCAGGGCGCCTCCGCCGCCGGCGCCGCCGGCTGACCCTCCCTCTGCTACCTGGACCTTCGACGGGCTGCTCGACTATCTGGTGCGCGCCGAGGATCCGCCGTTCCAGGATGGTCGCATCGCCGTGGGCGCGGGTGGCTATCGATCCCACACCAATGTCACCGTGCGTTACCTGGTGGCGCTGCCGGAGCCGACCACGCTGAGCAAGAAGACGCTGCGCGAGGCCGTGGAGAGCACGCCGGCGCTGGCCGGCACCAACCGGGCAATCCTGATGCGGCGCATCCTGCCGCTGGTGTCGGTGGGCAGCAGCCAGGCGCAGCAGATGAGCGACGACATGGCTTACTTCAACGACAACTTCGGCGGGGTGGCGCTGTGGCCGCAGCCGGTGGCCGATGCCACGTTCACCCACCTGGTGGAAACCACCTTGCGTGGCACCATCCTGGCGGGCGAGACGCGCGAGGGCGCGCTGTGCAATCTGGTCTGCGACTGGCGCTGGGCGCTGCGCGCGGCGTTCTGGCTGCTGCTCGGCATCGTGGCCGTGTCGTTGGCCGCGTTGCTCCTCTCGTGCCGCGTGCGCGCGCTGGGCCGGCCGTACCAGCTTTATGTCGTGGTGGCGGGCATTGTGCCGCTGGTGATCGGCGGGCTGCTGTTGCGCTGCGATCCCGACCTCGCTTCCGCGAACTTCAGCAACCAGCTGCTTTTCGCGGTACTGGCGGTGGTGATCGTCGCGCTGCTGGTGCCGCTGCTCAAGCCCAAAGTGCAGAGGCCCTGAGCCATGGCGAAGCGCTTGCTACTGGCTCAGGCCCTCGCGCATCGCGTAGCGCGTCAGCTCGGCGATGCTGCGGATGCCGAGCTTGCGGAAGGTGTTCTCGCGATGGCTGGCGATGGTTTTGTCGCTGAGAAACAGCAGGCGGGCGATCGACTTGGTGCTGTGCCCCTCGGCAAACAGCTGCGCGATCTGGCGCTCGCGCGCGGTCAGCTGCGGCAGCCGCAGCGGCACCTCCACGGCGGCGGGGCTGCGCGCGGCGTGGAGCACGCCGCCGATCAGCTCGCCGCTCAGGTAGACCTGGTTAGCCATCACGCGGCGCACGGCGCGGGCCAGTTCGTCGTAGGAGTTTTCCTTCAGCACATAGCCCGATGCGCCGGCGTCGAGCGCCGCGATGACTTCCTGGTGCTGGTTGTTGACGGACAGGCACAGCATCTTGCACGGCATGGACTCGGCGGCCAGCCGGCGGATGGCCTCCATGCCGTTCATGATCGGCATGCCGATGTCGAGGATCGCCACGTCCGGCCGGACCGAGCGCACCAGGTGAAGCAACTCGATGCCGTTGCGGGCCTGGGCCAGCACTTCCATGTCGGCTTCACGCTGCAGCAGTGCGATCAGGCCCTCGCGGATCATCGCGTGGTCGTCGGCGACCACGATGCGGATGGTCATGGCGCGCCCGCGCCCGGCCAGCGGACGCGCGCGCGCACGCCCCGGCCTGGCGCAGTCTCGAGAGCGAGTTCCGCCCCGACCTGGCGCAGCGCGCCCGGCAGCCCGCGCAAGCCGCAGTGGCCGCGCGCGGGCTGGTGGAGCAGGGCGGCGTCGAAGCCGGGGCCGTCATCGGCGATCGTAATGTCGATGGCGCCATCGACCCCGCGCAGGGCCAGCGCCACGCGCGCCCCCGACGCATGCTTGCCGGCGTTGGCGAGCAGCTCGCGTATCGCGCGCAACAGCACACGTGCCACCGCCGCTGGCGGATCGGCGGGCAGCGGCGCCGCATCGACATCGATATGGATACCCTGCCGGCTCTGCTGCCGCGCGGCCTCTACGATCCGCGCGCATTGCACCGGAAACGCGCATGGGGGCTCCGGGGCTGCCGGCGTGGCCGCATCGAGCAGGCCGGCAATCACGTCGCGCGTGGTGCGCAGTGCGTCCTTGACGAGTTGGCGGCCGTGGCGCAGCGCCGCGTCGCGCGGGTCGCTGCTCGTGCTTGCGGCAGCGGCGGCGGCTCCCTGGGTGGCCGTGTCGATCTGGATCAGCGCGAACGAGAGGCGTTGCGCAAGGTCGTCGTGCAATGTCTGGGCCAGGGCCGCGCGGGCGGCGGGGTCAAGCGCGGTATGGCTGCCCCGATGGTAAGAGACGGCACGCAAATCGTCGAAGTGCGATGCCGGCACAGGCAATGAACCACTCATCATTCGTCCGAATTCCCGAAAAGACTCAACAGCTCTCCGGCAATGCCTTTGCATTGGACGCATGGTTGCGGCGCCGTCAGCCGGGATTTTGGCCGGCCTCGTACAGGATGGAACCTGGGGGCCGACGCGTATCGGACAGTACTATAGATCGCGTACCCGCTGCGCATCCTGCGGAAAAAACGCGTAAAACAACGAGCGATTTCTTCTTGTTTAATCGAGATGTAAGCGGCGTTTAATCCCGTATCGCGCCGCGATAGCGGGGCGCTTAGTCCCTGGCGCCTCCGACCACTTCATGTGACATCGTCGCGTGACATTCGATTGACTAGTATTGGATCCACCCTCAAGTAGACGGAAGAAGACGGACCTGCCATGCGCCTGAAAGTGGAAAAGCCCCATCGCCCCGAAGCCAGCCACGCATCGCCGCGCGCGCGACGGGAGCCTGAGAACGCCCACGACGCCATGCACGACGGGCGCCTGCAGGCGCCCGTCCAGCGGCAGGCCCAGGACCTCGCCAGCCATGGCGAGCGCGCTAACGCGCTGCGGGACCGGCAGGCGATGGCCGATGCGCGGTCCGATGGCCTGCCGGCACAGCTGAAGTCGGGGATCGAAGCGCTCTCGGGCATGTCAATGGACCACGTGAAGGTTCATTACAACTCGCCAGCGCCGGCGCGCGCGCAGGCCTTGGCTTATGCCCAGGGCCACGACATTCATCTGGCGGCTGGTCAGGCGCATCACTTGCCCCACGAGGCGTGGCACGTCGTGCAACAGGCACAAGGCCGCGTGCAGCCCACGCGCCAGCTCAAGGCGGGAATTCCCGTCAATGATGACGAAGCTCTCGAGCGGGAGGCTGACCGGATGGGCAGCCTGGCGCTGGCAGGGGGGCAGGGCACGGCAGCGCCCCGGTCTGGCGTGGCGGCCGCGCACGGGGCAATCCAGCGAAAGCCCGACGCGTATGGCGACGTCGAGCATGCGACAAAGAAGGCCGGCAAGCAGGCGGAGGGCCATCCCGAGGCGCCGCTCGATGCCTCGCTCAAGTTCCAGCGTTTCCGCAAGCTGAACCGCCTTGCCGGCGCGCTCTACCAGAACCAGGCGGTGCCCCATATCGACCCGGTGGTGACGGGGCTGAAGACCTTCCTGGTGACCGTCGATACCGATCTCGGCCTCACCGAGGCGACCGTGCCTGCCGATGACGGCATTCACCGCGACAGCGTCAGCGCACTCCAGGAGGCCGTGAAACCGGACACCGCCCTCACGTCGCAGGACTACGAGGCGTACAGTTTGCTCGGGCCGCTCGATTTCTGGCTCGAGAACCAGCACAGCTCGGACGATGTCCAGCTTGAACTGCGCAAGCTGCGCCTGAGAATGGCCGAGCGCCCCGGCGTCAGCATCGTCGCGCATCGCGGCCATGGTCCCACCAACCGCACGCGCGGCGGGCTGATCCGCCAGACCGATCTGCGCCGCACCGGCAACCCCGCGGAAAACTCGAAGTCGGCGTTCGACGCGGCCTATGCCCAGACCACGCGCACCCCCACGGCACCGTCGCTGGACGGTATCGAGTGCGATGTCTTCCTGTCGCAGGACGATGTGCCGATCCTCAGCCACGAAGGCAACATCAAGGAACAGCTCTCTGACGCGCAAAAATTGGTGCACCACGCACTGGTTGGCGACAACACGCATATCGAGGACCTGACCGCTGCCCAGCTGACCGGCATCCAGCGCACCGCCAGTGCCGACAGCGCATTCCTGACATTGAGGGGCTTCCTCGACGGCACGCTTGGCGTCGCGCAGTCTTACTTCACGGCCAGTGGCAAGCCGCTGCGGGTGGAAATCGAAATGAAGGGGCACCAGGCCGACGAGAAGATCACGGCGGCAACCAACCTGATCACGGGGCCGAATGCGAAGCAGCGCAAAAAGGATGAGAAGACGCGGCTGGAGGCCGAATACAGCGGCAAGCTGGAGGGTGCGGTCGCCAAGGCCATCAGCCAGTTCAAGAAGGCGCATCCCGAGCCCTGGTGGGAAATTATCCTGTTCAACAATTCGCCCGATGCGGCGAAACGCTTCGACGACCTTCGCAAGAAAAAGCCGCACCTGGGCCAGATCTACACCGGACTCGGCTCGAACAACACCGTCCATGGTGCCGACGCCCGGGTGGACGAACTGCGCATGGCGGCATCGGGCGAAAACCTGGCGCTCATGAAGGGCAACAAGAACTTCATCGTGACCTATGTGCCCGGGGCGGAACGCGCGGCGGAAACCCCCGACGCGCCTCTGGGCGACCTTGATTTCGCGCCCACCCAGAAGCCCGAGTATGTGGACCGGGTCAACAACGAGATGCGAGACACCACGGGGGCCCAGTCGACCATCATCTATCGGATTCTGGCCGAGACGGCCGGCGCGAAGAACGTGCACCTGCTCACGGACATGCCCCGCAACGCCGGATACTACAAGGGCATGCAGGCGCTGGCGGCGGACCTGAACGGCAAGGCGCCGAGTGCGATGCATATCGCCTGGAACGGGCTGCGGGAGGACCAGAAAACGGCCGTGCGGACGCTGGTGCTGGTCTCCCCGGAGACCTATCCGGAGGCCTACCGGCGGATCTTCCACCACCAGCGGCGACGCGGAAAGCGGGGGCTGTGACAGGGCGCCACCGCTGGCGCCCGGCGTCTGCTTCTAGTCGTCCAGGTAGGCCGTGAGCGATTTCTCGCTGCCCACGGGCCCGAAGATCGGCTTGTGGGCCTTCGTGGCCTTCCAGCGCTTGCTTGCCGTGCGCTTCTCGCGCAGCGACTTGACGGAGGTGTCGGTGTAGAACTGGTCGAGAGTCACCTGCAGGTCGGACAGCATCGTGAGCTTGTCCTCCAGCGCCTGGCGCTCGTCTGTGTCCACGGTCTTGTCGAGTTCCATCTCCAGACCAGTCTCCATCTTGTCGATCAGGGCTTTCTTGCGCTTCAGGTAGTCGGACTCCAGCCGCGTGACGTGGAAGTCCGTACCGTGCTGCTGGTTCGCCCATTCGACGCGCCGCTTCAGCAGCTTGCGGCGCTTCGTATGCTTGCGGTCGCGCTCCTCGGCGGTTTTGCGGCCGGGGSGCGCCGGGCGCGCCGAGTCCATTTCGTCGATCAGCTGCTTCTGCGAAGCCACCTTGGAAAGCGTGGCCAGACTGACCGTGAACAAGTCCATCCTCGGCTTGTTCTGGAAGATGTTCTCATCGACGTCCATGACGCTGGCGTCGCTGTGCGTCCCATAGTCTTCTGCATCGGACTGGTCATCGTCCGACTCCTCGCCGCGGGTGCTGAACTTCGGGAAGCCGAGCGTGTTCTGCACGTAGGTGGTTGCCTCGTCCGGCGTCGTCAGATGCGTGCCGTCCATCTGGGTCATCTGCTGGGCGAAGGCGTTGTTCAGGTGCAGCCGCTGGGTGAAGAAATTCTCCGGGGAGGGCGCCTTGTTTTCCGGCAGGGCCCGATAGGCGAGTTCGAGGATCTGCTTGGTGCAGAGGAAAACGGCCTTGTAGGTGGCACCGTCGAGGGTGCTCTGGGGCAGCGGCCGGTTGACATCCATCAGTGCGGAGAACGCCAGCTCGGGCTGGTCCGGTTCGGTGGGCTTGGGGGGCAGGGTCCTGCCGAAGCCGTGGCTGGCGTCGTGCACCAGCATGGCCTTGGACTTTTCCAGCTCGAACTGGCGGAACCGGTTTTGCCCGGCCTCCTCGTCGGTCGGGCCCTGCTTCCGGCGCCCCTTCAGTTGCGGATGATTGAACGCCTGATATTGCAGGGCATGCTGCACCATCAATTGGATGTCGGCGTCCATCCGGACATCGACATGGAGCTTCATGCGCTCGAAATTGTCCACCGCGGCCTGGGCGGCCTGCTTGGCCTGTTCGGGATCCATGCCCTGGGTGGCCGCGGCAAGGATCGAATGGAGGTCGACGTACGAGAAATCGCCCACCGGATCGGCCTCCACGGCCTCTGTATCCGAGTCGTCGTCGCTCCGCTTGCGCTTCTTCTTGTTTTCCGCTTTGGTCTTCGCCTCCTGCTCTTCTTGCGCCAGATGCCGATGGGTCCGCGAGCGCGCTTCCGGATAAGACGCGTCCACGTTCCGGGTGGTATGCAGGCGGCGGCCAATCTGTTTCAGCGCGAACCGTTCCAGGCGGGGGTCGTCGAGCTTGTCGAGGAGTTCATGCGTGTTCAGCGTGCCATGGTCGCCCTTGGTGGCGAGCGCAACCAAGGCGGCGATCTGACTGGGCGTGGCCTCGTCGCCATAGAGTTCCCTGGCGAGCTTCCCTGCGGCGGCCCGGCTGCTGATGTCGCGCAATTCGTCATCCTTCTTGTAGACGAACTTGCCTTGCAGGACCGGAGACGTGCCGGCGGCAGTCAGCGACGCGAGCGCCTGGCGCTGATGCAACTGCCGGGGCGAGCGGTCGACCAGCGCCTGCCGGCCGCCCGCCCCCACCGGCGTTGCCGATCGCTCGGCGGAGCCGGGTTCCGTGGCATGAGGATCAGGGGCCTTTTTCTGCCTCGTCAGGGATTCACGCATTGGGATCGCTGGAAGGTTGGGATTGCCGAGGACACTAGCAGGCCGCTCGCGTGTTGTCCACGAGGGCCGTGGTGGGTATTCGATGCGCTCGCACCAGCCACCCCCCGATTGGGGGATGTGGCATATCGCCGGCGCTGATAGAGTCGCGCGCAAGCTGCCCCGTTGAGGGCGCAAGTGGCCGCCGGCTCAAGGCTTGGGCGGCCCTCGCTATATAGATACGGGTTGGGGCCATGTTCTCACACGCTATTGCCGGCGCGCGCGCTGCCGGCCTTGCCTTGCTCGCCGCGGCCTTGCTCGCCGCCTGCGGCTCCGATGATCCCCCCGAAAGCCCGACCGCCACGCCCGCGGCAGCGCGCCTGGTGGTCGACACCGGCAGCGCCGCGCCGGTGGCGGGTGGCACGCTGACGCTCAAGGCGACGCTGCTGGCCGCCGACGGCACCGAGGTGAAGGGCGCGAGCTTCGCCTGGACGTCTTCCGATCCGGCCGTGGCCACCGTGGCGAGCGCCTCGGACAAGGCGCCAGCCGCCTCGGCATCGGTCATGGGGCCGGTCGGCACCTACGCCACGATCCAGACCCTGGCCGCCGGCGCGGCCGACATCACGGCCACGGCGACGCTGGCCGATGGCAGTCGCATCAGCAGCATCACCCATCTGGTGGTGCAGGCCGCGCCCGCCAAGTCGTACGCCCTCGTGCTGACCCCGGCGAGTCTGGTCGTGACGGCCGGCGGCGCCGCGCAGACCGTGACCGTCGCCGTGCGCCGCTCGGACGGCGTGGACGGGGCAGGGGATCTCACCAACTGGGCGTGGACAACGGATGGCGCCAGCTTCGTGGCCACCCCAGCCGCCGACGGCCACAGCGCCCAGGTGGCGAGCCCTGTCTCGGCCGTCGCCGCCGCAGCCGGCGTGCTGACGGCCTGCGCCGACGCCCCGGCTGGCGGCCGGCTGTGCGCCAATGCGGCGCTGTCGCGAGGCGCTGCACCGACGATCTACACCGTGGGCGGCACCGTGTCGGGCCTGGCTGCGGGCAAGAGCCTGCAACTGGCCGACACCAATGGCGACACCCAGGTCGTCAATGCCAACGGCAGTTTCGCGATGCCGGCTTCGCGCGCTGTCGGCACGGCCTACAACGTCACCGTGGCCGGCCAACCCGCCGGGCAGACCTGCACGGTGGGCAATGGCAGCGGCACGCTCGCGGCGGCCAGCGTGACCAACATTGCGATCACCTGTGTGCAGGCGCAGTTTGCCGTGGTGGCCAACAGCACAGACCGCACCTTATCTGTCTACCGGATCGACCCGATCAGCGGCGCGCTCGCCGCGGTGCAAGGTAGTCCGTTTGCGGCCACGGGGCAGATCGCCGATCTCGCCTTTTTGCCGTCGGGACGGGTAGCGTACGCGCTGATGCGAGACACAGACAGATTGATGCCATTTGCGCTGGACCCGGCATCCGGCGTTTTGGAAGCCGTGCCAGCTGCCGCGATACCGAGTCCAATCGCGGGAGTTAGAACCATCGCCGTATCGCCCTCTGGGCAGTCGTTCTACGTAGGCTTGGATTCTGGCTGGACATTTCGGTACGACGTGGATGCCGCCAGTGGTATGCCGCGTGCCTGGACTAGCAACATCAAGGTGGGATCCGCAACGCAGGCGGGGACGGCTATCGCGATTTCACCCGACGAACAGTGGATCTACGTGGCCGGCACGAGTGCGGATGCGGTCACGACGTTGCGGGGCGATCTTTATATCGGATTTTTTGCTGACACGCCTTCCGGAGGCATCGGACCGAATGCGGCTGTGCTTTCGCCGAACGGGGCGTTTCTCTATACCCCTAACATGGGCAGCGGCACCGTCG
The DNA here is from genome assembly GCF_056395225.1 of Cupriavidus sp. 10L45. Taxonomy (NCBI): domain Bacteria; kingdom Pseudomonadati; phylum Pseudomonadota; class Betaproteobacteria; order Burkholderiales; family Burkholderiaceae; genus Cupriavidus; species Cupriavidus sp. 10L45. The sequence goes on along the minus strand of NZ_JBFTJC010000006.1, from coordinate 138,790 downwards.
GCGTTCATGCACTGGCTGCCGGTTCTGGCCTCATTGTCGGTACCCACGCGTTTGCAGTGGGTTCGGCGCCGACCGATATCGCGATGGCACCTTCCGGCCAGTTTGCCTACGTGGCCAACAGCGGCAGCAACAATATTTCGTCTCTTCAGATCGATGCCACAACAGGCATGCCGACAACGGCTCCGGTGAATGTTGCTGCCGGGATAGGCACCCAAAGGCTGCGCGTGACGCCGAACGGGAAGTTTCTGTACGCGCCGGCGCTCAATGGATCGGTCTACGGCTACGCGATTAACGGGACGAGCGGTGCCTTGACCGCGGTGCCGGGCAGCCCATTCCCCACCGGCAACGGCAACGTGGCGATCGCCATTGTCGAGCCGAGGCCCTGAGGAGAGGCGGGCCGGTTGCGGTTCCAGCAGGACCGCAACCGGCCGACGGACGACTCGACCAGCGGCGATGGCATAAGCCTCGCCTCACCGCTCCGCCTCACGTCTCCTATGCTGTTCAAGCGCCTAAGCCGCTTGACCTGCCCCCAAGGAGATCCCCCATGCTCACCCAAAAAACCAAAGACATCGTCAAGGCCACCGCTCCCGTCCTGGCTGAGCACGGCTACGACATTATCAAGTGCTTTTACACGCGCATGTTCCAGGCCCATCCTGAGTTGAAGAACATCTTCAACATGGCTCACCAGGAGCGGGGGCAGCAGCAGCAGGCGTTGGCGCGGGCGGTTTATGCCTATGCGGAAAATATCGAGGATCCGAGCAGTCTGATGGCGGTATTAACCAATATCGCCAACAAGCACGCGAGTCTGGGTGTTCGTCCCGAGCAATATCCTATCGTCGGGGAGCATCTGCTTGCGGCGATCAAGGAAGTCTTGGGCAGTGCAGCGACGGACGACATTATCTCGGCATGGGCGCAGGCGTATGGGAATCTTGCCGATGTGCTGATGGGGATGGAAAGCGATCTGTATGAGCGGTCGGGGGCACAGGACGGGGGCTGGACGGGCTGGCGGCATTTTGTCGTGCGGTCAAAGGACGCGGAAAGCAGCGTTATCACCTCATTCGTTCTGGAACCCGTCGATGGCGGGCCGGTGGTCAACTTTGAGCCCGGCCAGTACACCAGCGTTGCCATCAACGTGCCTGCACTGGGTATGCAGCAGATTCGTCAGTACAGCCTGTCCGATATGCCGAATGGCCGCAGCTACCGGATCTCGGTCAAGCGTGAAGGGGGCGGGCCGCAGCCGGCGGGCTATGTATCGAACCTGCTGCATGACCACGTGAATGTCGGCGATGAAGTCAGGTTGGCAGCGCCTTATGGCAGTTTCCATATCGACGTCAATGCGCGCACGCCCATCGTGCTGATTAGCGGCGGCGTAGGGCTGACGCCGATGGTCAGCATGCTGACGCAGGCGATCCAGGACCCGCAGCGGCATGTAGTTTTCGTGCATGGTGCCCGTAATGGGAGCGTTCACGCCATGCGCGACCGGCTGCGCGAGACGGCTCGGACATTCCCCAATTTCGATTTGATCGTGTTCTACGATGCGCCACTGCCGGAGGATATCGCCAATCACGACTACGATTTTGCCGGGCTAATCGACGTGGCGGCGATCAAGGATTCGATATTGCTGACCGATGCCGATTACTACATTTGTGGCCCGATTCCATTCATGCGGCTCCAGCATGACGCGCTGAAGGGATTGGGCATTCGTGAGTCGCATATTCATTACGAGGTTTTCGGCCCCGACCTGTTCGCCGAATAACCCAAGAAGGCCAGCGAGCAGTGGATCTCGTCATGATTGCTGGCTTGAGACTTACGCGCGACAATGCGTGCCATATTGCCAACCGCTGAATCACTGCATGCAACATGGGACACTCGAAGGAGACGAAGGCCTCTACGCGTCAACGCATACTTGCCGTCGCCGCACAGCGCTTCCGCGAGCATGGTTTTTCAGGGATCGGGCTGGCTGAGATCACCCGCGAGGCAGGTATTACGCCGGGGGCGTTCTACCGGCATTTCTCGTCGCGCGAGTCAATGCTGGCCGAAGTCGTCCGTATCGCCGCGCGCAGTCTCGATGAGTGGGCTGCAGGATCGCCTGATGCGCCCAGTGCGGTGCGGAATTACCTCAATGCCGCGCACCGGGACGCACCCGGTGTTGGCTGCCCCTTGGTGGCGCTGGTGCACGACATCGCGCACGCAGACCCGACCACACGCGATGCCTATACGCTCGAGGTGAACCGCGTGCTGGACTTCCTGGAAGGACTCAACAAGGCGGAAGGGCACGCCGATTCACGGGCGATGGCGCTGCTTCAACTCTCCGCCTTCGTCGGTGCGATGGGGTTGTCCCGTGCCGTCAGCGATCCCGCGTACTCGCAAGACCTCCTCGACAACGTGGCGGACGGTCTGGTCCAACTCGCCACGCCGCTGCGCTAGGGACGCTGGCGCCCTACAGCACGGCTTCGTGCTCGTGTGCTATCGCGGGGGCCGCGGCCGGCACGCGAGCGGATGCGCCTGCCAGCGGCATCGCATCGGGACACTTGCCTTCATCCGCCGCCAGCAGCGGGCAGCATTCGAACATCTGCGCCACCCAGTCGACGAACACCCGCACCTTTGGCGCGAGATGCCGGTTCTGCGGATAGATCGCCGCAATCGGAATCGGCCGTGGCCGCCATTGCGGCAATAGCTCCACCAGCGCGCCACTGCGCAGGTGCTCCTTCACCATGAAGCGGGGCGCCTGCAGCATGCCGGCGCCGCTCAGGCCATACGCCACGTAGGCATCGGCGTCATTGAAGCTGACGCGGCCGCGCATCGCCACCTCCACCGGATTGCCGTCCACGATGAAGTTCATGTCCAGCGTGCGCCCGGTGCGGTTGGAGAAGTAATGGATGGCGGTGTGGTGCGCCAGGTCGGCCAGCGTACGCGGGATGCCATGGCGGGCGATATAAGCCGGGCTGGCCACGGTGGCCAGGTGCATGTCGCCCAGGCCGCGCGCTACCAGGCTCGAGTCCTGTAGCGGTCCGACGCGGATCGCACAATCCACGCCGTCCTGGATCAGGTCCACGAGCTTGTCGCCATAGCCCACCACCAGTTCGATGTCGGGAAAACGCGCGTGGAACGTATGCAGCCGCGGCACGACGATGGCGCGGCCGATGGCCGCCGGCATCTCCACGCGCAGCCTGCCCATCGGCCCCTGACCAGAGCGCGTCATGGCCACCTCGGTCTCGGCAATCTCCGCGAGGATGCGCATGCAGCGCTCGTAATAGTCGGCGCCCTCGGGCGTCAGCCTGAGCTGCCGCGTGGTGCGGTTGATGAGCCGCACGCGCAAGTGCGCTTCCAGTCCCTGGATGATCGTGGTGGCCGACGTGCGCGACAACCCCAGCGCCTCCGCCGCACGCGAGAAGCTGTTCATCTCCACCACGCGCGTGAAGACTTCCATTGCCTGGACCTTATCCATCGTCTTGCCCTTCATTGGTGCGCCGGACCGGAACGCCTGGTGCGTTACGGGCCGGATTGTTCGGTCACGCCAAATTGTGTTCTGGATTATGAACGTTTACCAGAAGTTCGCAATGTACCAGACTTCGTGCATCGCAGCATTTGCAATTCTAGGCAGCCCCTCATGGTCCCGAATGGCCAATCCCCTCCTGTAACGACCCGCGTGGAAAGCGTGCGGATTGCGGGTCACGTGCAGCCGATTCCCTTGCGCATCTACGTGCCGGTCGGACTGGACGTCCGGCCTCCCGTGGTGCTCTACCTGCACGGCGGCGGTTTCGTGCAGGGCAGTGTGGCGTACGCCGACGCGGCAGCGCGGGCCATTGCCGCCGCCACCCCAGCCGTGGTGATTGCGGTGGGCTATTCGCTGTCGCCCCGGTTTCCGTTTCCTGTACCGCTTGAGGACGGGTATCTGGCAGGGCTTTGGGCCTTGGCCAATGCGGGCACCTACGGCGGTGACGCGCGCCGCATGGGTATCGCAGGTCACGATGCCGGCGGCAACCTCGCGGCTGGCATCGCGGCCATGGCGCGTGACCGCAAGGACCTGACGCTGCTCGCGCAAGCGCTGATTGCCCCGCTACTCGACCCCAGCATGACCCGGCTGGCCGATGGCGGGAGGCTGGTTGGGGCCGATCTCTCGGCGAGCGACTGCGCCATGGCCTATCGCGCCTACTTGCCTGACGTCCTCCAGCACTTGCACCCCTACGTGGCGCCGCTGGAGTCGCGCCGCCTGCAACGGTTGCCGCCCACGCTGATCGTGAGCGCCGCGCGCGACCTCTGCCACATCGAAGGCGAGACCTACGCCAGCGAACTGATTGCGGCGGGCGTGCCGACCGAGACCACCCGCTACGCCGAGGCGTCACACCAGTCGATCGTGACCCATGCCGGCGCGCTGGCCGACGTGGCAGCGTTCTTCGCTCGCCGTCTCCACGCTGCCGAAGCCGGCCCGCGCCGCGCGCAATGAACATCCCATCCACAAAGACACGCTTCGCAGGAGTGAAGTCATGGAACAACGTAGATCCATTTTCCGCCGTCCACCGGTGCTGGCGGGCGTCGGTGCCGTCATGGTGGCAGCCGGGTTGGCAGCCAGTGTGGCGCTGACCGAAACAAGCGCCGCCGCACCGCCGGCCGCCGCTGCGCCCACGGAGGTGACCGTGAAGTCGCTGCAGCCGGAGGACGTGCGCGTCTGGACCAGCTTCTCCGGGCGACTCAAGGCGGTGGACGAGGCGCTCGTGCGGCCCGAGGTGAGCGGGCGCATCGTGGAAGTGAAGGTCCGCGACGGTCAGTCCGTACGCGCTGGCGAGGTCATGTTCGTGATCGATCCGCGGCCGTACGAAGCCGCCGTGGCGCGCGCGAGTGCCGACCTCGCCTCGGCGCGTGCGCGGGCGGAGTTTGCCACCACCGAGTACGACCGCGCCAAGGGCCTGATTGCCGCCGAGGCAATTCCCAAGAGCGTGCACGACCAGCGCGGCAACGAGTACCGCATGGCGCAGGCGGCGGTGCTGGCCGCCAATGCCGCGTTGCGGCAGGCCAGCATCAATCTCGACTATGCCTACGTCAAGGCACCCATCGCGGGCCGTATCAGTCGTGCCGAATTGACGGTGGGGAACCTCGTGCAACCGGGCCCCAACGCGCCGGTGCTCACGCGTATCGTGTCCAACGATGGGATCTATGCGGACTTCGAGGTGGACGAGCAGAGCTATGTCCGCTCCATCCGCAATCACGCGGACACGCAAAGCAAGGAACAGCAGATCCCTGTGGACATGCGGCTCCAGGGCGATGCCGAACACGTCTATCAGGGAAAGATCTACACGTTCGATAACAGCATCGATGTGAACACCGGCACCATCCGCGCGCGAGCGCGCTTTGCCAACAAGGACGGCGCATTAGTGCCCGGCATGTTCGTCTCCATCAGCCTGGCCGGTAGCGGAGACACCCGTGCGCTACTGGTGCCGGACGTGGCGGTGGGGTCCGACCAGAGCAAGAAGTTCGTCTTCGTAGTGGGGCCGGAGAACAAGATCGTCTATCGCGAAGTGACGCTCGGCGCGGGCGTCGATGGCCGGCATATCGTGCTGAGCGGGCTCAACGCGGGCGACCGCGTGGTGACCAAGGGCTTGCAGTTCGTCCGCCCCGATGTCGTGGTCGCCCCGAGGGAGGCCGCTCCCGAGGCGGTGAAGACGGCATCGGCGGGCCCGGCGCGGGGCACGCCGCCCTTGGCGGAGTGACAGCATGAATCTCTCGAAATTCTTCGTCGATCGGCCCAACTTCGCGGCGGTCATTTCCATCATTATCTTCCTGGCTGGGCTGATCGCCATCCCCAAGCTGCCGATCTCCGAGTATCCGGAAGTGGTACCGCCGTCGGTGGTGGTGCGCGCGCAGTTTCCGGGCGCCAATCCGAAGGTGATTGCCGAAACCGTCGCCACGCCGCTCGAGGAGCAGATCAACGGCGTGGAGAACATGCTCTACATGTCGTCGCAGGCCGCCAGCGATGGCCAGATGACGCTCACCGTGACGTTCAAGCTCGGCACCGATCCGGACCTCGCCACGCAACTGGTGCAGAACCGCGTCAATGAGGCACTGCCGCGCCTGCCGGACGTGACGCGCCAGCTCGGCGTCAGCACGGTCAAGAGTTCGCCCGACCTGACCATGGTGGTGCACCTGGTCTCGCCCAATGACCAGTACGACATGCTGTACCTGCGCAACTACGCACGGCTCAACGTGAAGGACGAACTGGCCAAGATCAGCGGCATCGGCCAGATCAACATGTTCGGCTCGGGCAATTACGCCATGCGCATCTGGCTCAACCCGCAAAAAGTGGCCGAGCGCAACATGAATCCCGACGAGGTGGTGGCCGCCATCCGCAAGCAGAATATCCAGGTGGCGGCAGGGGTGATTGGTGCCGCGCCATACGCGAACAACGTCGAGATCCAGTTGCCGGTTAACGTGCAGGGGCGTTTGTCCGATGTCGACCAGTTCGAGAACATCATTGTCAAGCGCGACGGCGGGGTGGTTACCTACCTCAAGGATGTGGCGCGCATCGAGATTGGCGCCAGCGACTACGCGCTGCGCGCACTGCTGGACAACAAGCAGGCGCTGGCACTGGTGATCTTCCAGTCGCCGGGCGCTAACGCCATCGAGATATCGAACAATGTGCGGGCACGGATGGAGGAACTGAGCAAGCGGTTTCCCAAGGGGCTCGAGTACCGCATCGCCTATGACCCCACGACCTTCGTGCGCGACTCGATCACCGCCGTCACGCATACGCTGATCGAAGCCATCGTGCTGGTGGTACTGGTGGTCATCCTGTTCCTGCAGACCTGGCGTGCAGCGATCATCCCGCTGCTGGCGGTGCCCGTGTCCGTGGTGGGCACCTTTGCAGCGATGCATGCGTTCGGGTTCTCGATCAACGCGCTGTCGCTGTTCGGGCTGGTGCTCGCCATCGGCATCGTGGTCGACGATGCCATCGTGGTGGTGGAGAACGTGGAGCGCAATATCGCCACCGGGCTCTCGCCACGCGATGCGACCATCAAGGCCATGAAGGAGGTGACTGGTCCGATTATCGCCATCGCCCTGGTGCTGTGCGCCGTGTTCGTGCCGATTGCCTTCATCAGCGGCCTGACCGGGCAGTTCTATCGCCAGTTTGCGCTGACCATTGCGTTCTCCACGGTGATCTCGGCCTTCAACTCCCTGACACTGTCGCCGGCACTGGCGGCGCTGCTGCTGCGCGGGCACGATGCGCCCAAGGACCGGCTGACGCGCTTCATGGACCGGCTGCTTGGTGGCTTCTTCACCAGATTCAACCGATTCTTCCACCGCAGTTCCGAGGCGTACAGCGGGGGCGTGACGCGCGCGCTGCATCGCAAGCGCGGTTCGATCGCCATCTACCTCGTGCTGCTGGGGGCCACGGTGCTGGGCTTCAGCAAGGTGCCGTCGGGCTTCGTGCCGATCCAGGACAAGGGATATCTGGTCAACCTGATCCAGCTGCCGAATGGTGCCACGCTGGAGCGAACCGAATCGGTTGTGCGGCAGATGACCGACATCGCCGCCAAGGAGCCGGGCTTCCGCAATGCGGTGCAGTTCCCGGGGCTGTCGCTGAATGGCTTCATCAACAGTTCTTCGTCGGCAACCGTGTTCTTCGGCGAGAAGACGTTCGAGGAGATGCGCGAGATCGGCTCGTCCGGTCCGGCCCTGGCCGGCGCGCTGCAGCAGAAGTACAGCGCCATCAAGGATGCGTTCATCGCTGTGTTTCCGCCGCCGCCCGTGCAAGGGCTGGGCAATACGGGCGGCTTCAAGCTGCAGATCGAGGATCGGGGCGATGTGGGTTACCTGGCGCTGAGCAAGACCGTCAACACGGTGCTGGAGAAAGCGCGCAAGGCGCCCGAGCTGGCCGGGGTGTACTCCACGTACAACGTCACCACGCCGCAGCTATTTGCCGATGTGGATCGCACCAAGGCGTCACAGCTGGGCATCGACGTGGATGACATCTTCAAGACCATGCAGATCTACCTGGGCTCGCTGTACGTGAACGACTTCAACAAGTTCGGCCGCACGTATCAGGTGATTGCACAGGGCGATGCGGACTTCCGCTCGTCGCGTGATGACATTCTTCGACTGAAGGTGCGCAATGGCGAGGGCAAGATGGTGCCGCTGGGCGCGGTGGTTACGCTGAGCGACACCAGCGGGCCGGAGAGCGCCGCACGCTACAACGGCTATCGCTCGGCCGATATCAACGGCGGCCCGGCGCCCGGTTACTCCACGGGGCAGGCGCAGGCCGCGATCACCAAGATCCTGGACGATACGCTGACGGGCGAGATGACGTTCGAATGGACTGAACTGGCTTACCAGCAGATCCTGGCCGGCAACACGGCGCTGATCGTGTTCCCGATCTGCATCTTGCTGGTGTTCCTGGTGCTGACCGCGCAGTACGAAAGCGTGTTCCTGCCGCTGGCCATCATCATGATCGTGCCCATGTGCCTGTTCTCGGCCATCATGGGCGTGTGGCTGACCAAGGGCGACAACAACCTGTTCACGCAGATCGGCTTCTTCGTACTGATAGGGCTGGCGTGCAAGAACGCCATCCTGATCGGCGAGTTCGCGCGCGAGTTGGAGATCGAGGGAAAGTCCACGTTTGCGGCGGCGGTGGAGGCGGCTCACCTGCGGCTGCGGCCTATCCTGATGACATCCATCGCGTTTATCGCAGGCGTGCTGCCGCTGGTGCTGTCGCACGGTGCCGGTGCCGAGATGCGCCATGCCATGGGGGTGGCGGTGTTCTTCGGCATGATCGGCGTAACGTTCTTCGGCCTGTTCCTGACCCCGATTTTCTATGTGATGGCGCGCGCATTGGAGAAGCGCATCACCAAGACCGAAAAGGTGCATCACCATGTTGAAGCTTAAGCTGATGACGGCGCTGGCGGCTGCGGCGCTGGCGGCCTGCACGGCACCCGTGGGGCCGCAGTCGTCGGGCATCGATCCTGCGCCGCAGTGGACGAAGCTGGAGGACGGAAATGGGGCGGCAAACGCCTATCTGGTGGCCGACGCCGGTGCCGGCGTAGACCAGACGTGGTGGTCGCGCTTCCGCGACCCGACACTCGATACCCTGGTGAGCGAGGCATTGGCCAGCAACAAGGCACTGGCGATTGCCAAAGCCAGGGTGGAGGAGGCCCGCGCGGGCCGCCTGTTGGCGCAATCGGCGCTGGCGCCGCAGGTCAATGCGACGGCCAGCTCCGAGCGCGGCAACCGGGGGTTCGTGACCAATGACCAGGCCGTGACGATCAATCAAGTGGCGATCTCGGCCGCGTGGGAGGTGGACCTGTTTGGCCGCAACCAGGCACGCACGGCACAGGCGGCTGCGGTGCTGCAGTCCGCTGAAGCGAGCCAGCGGGCGGTGCGCGTGGCGCTGCTGGCCGAGGTGGCACGCAGCTATTTCGAACTGCGCAACTTCGCGCAGCAGATTGGCATCACGGAACGCAACCTGGACAGCCAGCGCCGCACACTGCAGTTGATCGAGGCGCAGAAGCAGGGCGCGCTGGCGAGCAACTTCGACGTACAACGTGCCGCCGCACAGGTATCCGCAACGGAGTCGCTGCTGCCTACGCTGCGTACCGGATACGACGGCGCGATGAACAGGTTGTCGAGCCTGCTGGGCCGCACGCCGGGCTCGTTGTCGGCGATGCTTGCCGGAGAGCCGGCCTGGCAACCGCTCGATCCAGGCATCGTTGTCTCGGCCCCGGCAACGGTGCTGGCCACGCGGCCCGACGTGCGTGTGGCGGAGCGTCAGTTCGCGGCGAGCATCTCGGCACGCAAGGCAGCGGTGGCGGAACTGTTTCCCAACATCTCGCTGACGGCCTTCTTCGGGGCGCAGAGCGCATCGCCGTTCTCATCAACACCGTGGGGGATTGGCGCCGGGCTGATCCAGCCGGTGCTGAACTTCGGTCGCATCCGCTCGCAGATCAACGCGGCCGATGCACGGCAGACGCAGGCCTATCTCGGCTATCAGCAGACTGTGCTCGATGCGCTGGAGGACATGGAGAACGCGCTGTCCGGGTATCTGAACGAGAACGTCAAGAATGCATCGTTGACGGCAGGGGTGGCGCAGAACCGCAAGGCGGCAGAACTGGCGCGCCTGCAATATCGATATGGGTATGTGGGACTGCTCGATGTACTGGTAGCGGAACGGGATCAGCTAGAGGCGGAGTCACGCCAGGCGGCCTCGGATGCGAACTTGCGCAAGGCACTGGTGCGGATCTTTGCGGCGGCTGGAGGTGGCTGGGAAGTGCAGTAGGTAGCTTAGCGCTCCTCTCCCTCAGGGAGAGGAGCAGGGGAGCGGTCGGGCATTTCAATCACCGCCATCAGTTGATCCGCCACGGCATTCAGCAATTCCCTCGATAACTTTGCATCGGACACCGCGCGTGACAGGGTCAGCGCCCCTACGCACGCGCTATACACCAGCATCGCCTTGGCCTGCCTGTTGGCTCCGTCCTCCGGCAGCAGCGACGCAATCAGTTCCACCAACCGCCGCAGCCGATTCGTATACAACGCACGCGATTCCACACCGCTGACACCCGTGTCGTTCAGGAAGGCCGCAATGCCGCAGCTGTTTTCGCGCCGGTCCCGATGCGATTCCCCAAGGTATTCCCGCAACGATCGCCGAAGATTTGCACGCAGGCGCAGGCTCCACTGGTCGGTATCGAGGAACGCCTCGGCCATCGCCTCGCAGACCAGCGCCTCACGTGTGGGAAAGTGCTTGTAGAAGCCGCCCACCGTCAGCCCGGCTTCCTGCATGATGTCCGCTACGCCGATGCCGCGAAGTCCGTGCACGCGGAAACGCTGCGCCGCAATGGTGACAATGCGTGCGTGAGTGGCTTGCCTGGAGGCTTGCGAATGGCCCATGGGAGGAACGACTGGATGAAGGCGGATGCTGCGGAGCATAGCCGATATCGCCACACACTGAACGGCCTCTCACGGTCTCGAGCGGCGACTGCTGGCCGATCGCGCCTTCATGTCCTTCCCGCTCTGCGTTGCCCACAGAGCAACGATCTTGTGTAAGGATTGCTGTATCTCGAACAAAATTTCCGGCCAACAATCCCCTCACAACCGGTTCTCGTATCGATGCGAGAAGGTCTAATAAAGTGGAGGACGAGATGCAAGACCGAGGACACCCCCCCGCCAACCGCTGGATGGCGCTTAGTGCCGTCATCCTGGGGATGACGCTGACCGGCGCACCGGCATCCGCTGCCGACGCGTTTCCCACCAAGCCAATATCGATGCTGGTCGCATTTCCTCCGGGAGGGCCCGCCGATGTGCTGGCGCGGGCCATGCAGCCGGCAATGGCCAAGGCGCTCGGCCAGCCCGTGATCATCGAGAATCTGCCCGGCGCCGGCGGCGCGCTGGCAGTGCAGCGGCTGCTGAGCCGTCCGGCAGACGGCTACACGCTCATCATGGGCTCGCCCAACGAGGCCATCCTGACGCCGCTGGCGCTTGCCAGCGCCAAGTACAAGTCAGAGGAACTAACTCTGCTGGCGCCGGTCTCGAACCACCCACTCGTCGTGATGACGCGCAGCGACCTGCCGTACAACTCGATGGAACAGATCATCGCGGCCGGCAAGTCGGCAGGTAGCAATAGCCTGACCTTCGGCAATCCGGGCTACGGGACCATGTACCACATCGTCGCCGAATACATGGCTCAGCTGACCGGCGCCAAGATGCTGCAGGTGCCGTACAAGGGCGCCACGCCAATGCTGGCAGACCTGACCGGTCGCCAGATTGACATGACGATTCTGCCAAACCTCGGTGCCTCCACGCAGTTGCTGGAAACACACAAGATCAAGGCGGTGGCGGTGCTGGACACGCAGCGCATGCGAACTCTGCCCGACGTGCCTGCCATCTCCGAAACCAGCGTCGCGCGCAAGTCCGAGTTCGTGTATTCGATCTGGCTGGGCGTCATGAGCAAGGCCGGTGTCCCAGCGGAGCGTGCCCGCGTATTGACGGACGCCTCGCAGCAAGCGCTGCGGTCGCCCGAACTGATCAAGGCGCTTGAGCTCTCCGGCGTGCAGCCGATGAAGCCACAGACCCTTGCGGCGTCCGCGAAGTTCTACGTCGACGAGACCGAGAGGCTTAGGAAGATGGCCGCCTCGATCAAGCTGACGCCCCAGTAGTTCCAACCCAAAGCGGGCATCCAGGATGGGCAGAGACTGATATCCACTAGACGCCAGGCATGACCGGAGAATGCCCTCAGCGCGTTTTCTCCAGCGCCTCATGTATCTGCTGGACAACGTGCGCCTCGATGTCCCCCTCATTTGCACCCGGCGAGAAAACTGCGCAGCACGCCGTGGCTTCACCAACGGTGCCACGATAGACCGCCACGACACTTCCGGGCCCACATCCGGTATGTCCAGCCACGATCAAGCCGCCTCCGATAGCGCCTCGCATAAGACCCAGAGCGTATCCTGGCGAAATCCAGGGACGCCCGGCGATCGGGCCACCCAGTACCCGTGTCGACTGCATATCCTGAAGCAAGTTGGCGGGAAGAAGCTCTCCGGCGAGCAGACGATCCAGAAGAAGAGCAGCCTGCGAAACGGGGCCGATCAGCAATCCGTGATAGACCCAGGCCGGATCGTAGTTCAACGAACTGTCGAGGTAATCCCGGTGTATATCTGTGCGCTCCGTTGCGAAACGAGCCGTCGAAATATCGAGAGGCACCAACACCTGCCGCCTGACGGCTTCTTTAAGCGGCTGGTCTGTCGCACGTTCGATAAGCCTTGCTACGAGCATGTAGCCAACATTCGAGTAGCGCCAGGCAGCTCCGGGGGTGTATCGAAGCCGGCGACCATCGAGACGGCGCATCATCTCGTCTGGCGACCATGCCGCTTCATGGTTTGCAATGGCAGCGTGGTACTCGGGAAGCTCGCCATAGTCTGCGAGTCCAGCCTCGTGCCGCAGGAGTTGGCGCAAGGTGAATGCGCTTTCAGGAAGTGAAGTATCCAGGTCGAGCAGTCTGTCTCGCACCAGTGTCAGAGCTGTCGCGGCCAATACTGTCTTAGTAAAACTCCACCATGGTACGGCGGGTTCAAACTGCCCGGGAGGTCTTGGTGATTGGCCGTTGGAGATGACGGAGATCAGCATTGAGCACTCAAACGGTAGTGGCTGGATGGTGGTAAAGCGTGGAGCAGGCAAGATACACCATCAACCGGTAGCGCCGTCCGCAATGACTGCTTAAACTACGACCTTGACGAAGGAATAGAGGTGATGGAGACGAATGGCAGAGTTCTATTCGCAGAGAGCCCTCTCCATGTCGAGCTGCGCCAACGGTCCGACCGCTATCGCGATTTTTCCCTGTAGGCCGTTGCCGGAACTTTCGAGTCGGGCGTGGGCGAGGGGGATGTCGGCGAGGGAATAGACTGCGCCTACGTGCGGCCGTAGTTGGCCGCGCTCGACCAATGCGCTCAGTTCGTCGAGCTTGCCGCGGTTCTGTCGTGTGAACACGAAGTGGTAGCTCGCGTTCTTGCCCCATGCCTGCATCACGTTCTGCGGCTGCGCGGTATCGACGATCGTGACAACGCGGCCGAGTTGGGCGAGGGCGTCCGGGCTGCGGGACAGCGTGTTGCCGCCGATGGTGTCGAACACGACATCAACGCCTTTGCCGCCTGTTTCGCGCAGGATCGCGCCGACGTAATCCTCTTTCCGATAGTCGATGCCCACATCCGCCCCCAGGCGTCTTGCGAACTCGAAGTTGTCGTCGCGCACGGTCGTGAATACTCTGGCTCCCATCGCTTTCGCGAGTTGGATCGCAATATGGCCAACGCCGCCCGCACCGCCGTGGATCAGGATGCTCTCTCCCACGCGCAGCGCCGCACGCGCGACCAGCGCTTCCCACACCGTTCCGCCAACGAGGCTCAGGCTTGCCGCTTCGAGGTGGCTCAGGGACGCAGGCTTCCTTCCTACGATGTTCTCGGATGCTACGTGGTATTCGGCATAGCTTCCGGGGCCGTCGAAGATCTGCGGGGTGTACCAGACTTCGTCGCCGGGGATGAAGGCCGTCACGCCGGGGCCGATTGCTTCGACGACGCCAGAGACGTCGTGGCCGGTAATGGCGGGCAGTGGCACGAGGTCGGCGTAGTCACCACGCCGGACCTGATAGTCCAGGGGATTGATCGAGGTAGCCTCGACCCGGACCAGGACTTGTCCCGCCTGAGGCGCGGGCTTAGGTACTTCCCAAAGTGCGAATGCGTCGGGCCCGCCGAATGTTTTCAGGACCAGTGCTTTCATGGTGAGGTGTCTCCGGATTGTTTCGATAAAACGGGATATCGGGAAATATCGATATATATAGGCAAAAAATTACAGCTCCTTCCCGATGAGCTGGGCGAGGGCGCTGATGGCTGCTTCGTTCCGCTTGTAGTAGGTCCACTGTCCGATGCGCCGGACCTCGACCAGGTCCGCGCGTTGCAGCGTGGCAAGGTAATCCGACACCGTTGATTGCGACAGTCCGACCCCTTCCTGGATGCTGCTCACGCAAACGCCCACCGTGTGAACGTCGCCCTCATCCTGCGGCGGGAAGTTCTTCACGGGATCTTTCAAGCCGCGCAGGATCTCGAGCCGTGTCCGGTTCGAGAGCGCTTTGAAAATTTCGAGCAGGTCCATGACGGCAGTATATCGATATTTCCCGATATGTCAATGAAGGGTTCTGCCGATGTTGAATCACATATGGTCCGATTGTTGACGCTGTTCCGGCATCGGAGCAAAGGCCGCGTCCGAAGGGCGACCGACGATTCCCTCCCATGTGATTCGTAGTGTACTTGACCTAGAATGCCAGACATCTTGAACTCCGTGTCCGGAACATGTCCAAGTCGCTATTGCGGTTACTGATTGCCTCGGTTGTTGCAGTGTTTCTTGTGCTTGGCGTGTTGTATGCGATCGTACGTGGACCGGACTACCGCGACCAGTATCGCGATGTGCTCATCGCCTTCCATCTGGACACGCTGCCGCGCGACGCTTTCAGCCGCCGCGACATCGTCGGGCACCTGGACTCCCTCAATCGCGAGCGATGCGACAAGCAAGCGGCATGGGATCTGTCCCGCGCGCTGCTGGCGGCGCGCTATCGGCGCGAGGCCGCGACGTTGCTGACCGAATACGGCAACGTGTGCCAGCCGCAGCCGGCCTTCCTGAGCGACGCTGTGGAGATCTTCCGGATGCTCGGTGACTATCGTGCCGCGCGGCAGGCGGCCGACAAGCTGGTCAGCATCGACGGTTCCGATATGGCGTTGTTGATGCGCGGGACGGTGCTGAATGCGCAGAAGGAATACGCCGCAGCGCTGCGGGATTTCGAGACGATCATTCGCCGTAGCACCGCCCCCTCGCAGTTGATCGGTGCCGTGTATGTGGGCGCGGCCGATGCGCGCGCAGCGCTGGGCGAGCCGTGCAAGGCGGCCGAATTGATGGCGACATGGATTGGCTATGATCCGGCGCGGCGGGCTTCGTCCAGCGCGCGCAAGCAGCTCGCGCAATACCGGCAAGAGGGCGGCAACTGCAAGACCGAGGAACTGCCGCCGGTGCAGCGTTTCCCGCGCAGGCCTAACGAGGTGATACGCGTCAAAGTGACGGTCAACGGCCAGACGGGCAACTTCATTCTGGACACGGGCGCAAGCTATGTCTCGATGACATCGGCTTTCGCCCGCCGGGCCGGCATTTCGCCCACCGACGGCCGGCCCATCAAGCTGCATTCCGCCAACGGCGTGACGACTGCGATGCTGGCGCACGCATTCACCGTGGCGGTTGGCAACATGAGTACGCGTCAGGTCGAAGTCGCGGTGAAGGAGAAGGGCGACTTCGCGCCCGGCATCGATGGGCTGCTCGGTCAATCCTATTTATCGCGCTTCCAGGTGGTGATTCATCCTGACCACTGGTCGATTGCCTTGCGTTGATGAGGACCTCGGCCCGATTCGGGGACGGCATCTCGGCACCAGAGGCGGCTGCCGACCCTGAGCGGTCATTTGGATAGGCGGCTTCTCCAGTGAGCGTAACCACGCGATAGCCAATTGGAGCGGGCGATCGGAGGAAGACGGTTCGTCCGAGTTTCTAGTTCGCCACCGAGGCCGCGAAAACGCGTCGATAGTTGCCACCGAGGATCTGCTCGGATTCGGACTGCGAGAACCCTGCAGCGAGCAAGGCGTTACCGAGGGATGGCAACTGCGCGTAGCTGGTGAATACGGGCGGGGAAATGAAGCCGAGCATGTCCGTCCCAAGCCCTACGTGGTCGACGCCCACGATGTCGGCCATGCGTCTGAATCCATGTGCCATATCCTGCAGGTCGTGGAACGAACTGGAGCTAGGCCACACGCCGATCACGCCGCCCGTGTCCGCTATCGCGCGTGCATGATCGGCAGAGATCAATCGGCCTCGGCTGGTCGGGCGCCTGGCCAGCGCGGTATGCGACAGGACCGGCGGCTTTGTTGCCACGGAGGCCGCACGCTTTACGATAGTGAGTCAACTGCAGGTGGCGTAGCTGATACAACGTAAAGGCTTCGTCGACACGCTCGATTTTGTCTTCGAGAAAATCCGCGCCTTCTGCCGAAATGATCGCGCGAGGCCCGGCAGCATCGTCCGGCGTGAGTTCGCCCGGATGCGTGACGACGCTGATCCCTTCCTGCTCGACGAGCGCCTTCGCGCGCTTGAACTCTTCCTGCGATAAATGATAAAGCTCTCCTGGCTCCGGCTTGCGCCACGCCTCGAAGCGTCTGCGATCGGCAGAGACTCGCGTAACGAGGGCATCCGTCACAATCGCAAGACAAATCACGTTCATGCCGCCAGGAAAGCGGCACCGTGCTACGGACACTGGCTTAGGCATTACCGTTTGGGAAGCAAACTATCAGGGTCGCGCAGGAAAATTGTCAACGATTTCTGTCCTCAAGTCGACTAAGCGCTTCTGGCGGATAGCTGCCATGTCGGGGCGCTCGCCGGCCGTCAAAGGAAGCGACAGGCATGTGTCCCAGTTCGCCAAATGAACGCTTCGGGTCGAGAAATGCAGTTCGTCGAGCTACTTCCCCAGTGATTTCAATTTCAGTCAAAATACGTTGATGACAGTAGACTCACCTTCTGCGGGCAATCGGAAAGGAGAATAATGCAAACAGCCGAAACAACCACCACCCCGGTGAAGATCCGTACGGTCAATCCGGACGATTTTCCTGCTTGGAAAGTTCTCTGGGATGGGTATAACGCGTTCTACGGCCGGCACGGTGCTACTGCTTTGCCGGCTGAAATCACGCTCACAACCTGGTCACGCTTCTTCGACGCGTACGAGCCAATGCAAGCGTTAGTTGCAGAACAAGCCGGTGAGCTGATTGGGTTGGCACACTTTTTACTGCATCGAAGTACGATTCAACTTAATCCGAACTGCTATCTGCAGGATCTTTTCACAGCGGAGGCCGCAAGAGGAAAGGGGGTTGCACGCTACTTGATCGATCAGGTCTTTTCGCGTGCAAAGGCACAGCGCGTGGAGAGAGTGTACTGGCAGACCCAGGAAACAAACACGACCGCCATGCGCCTCTACGACACCATCGCTGAGAAGTCCGGATTTGTCGTGTACCGCAAGCAGCTTTGAGTCAGCTTTGAGTCGAGAACACTACCCGGCCGGGACAACCGATTGATGACCGCCAGCCGGGCATAGGCGGACGGAACAACGGCGGTGACATTTTCTATTTGGCTCAGAGGGGCTGCGGACGATTTCTTGGACTGATTCAGGTTGCGATTCCCAAGCGGCGCCGGTAGTCGACCGGGCTCATCGCCTGCAGGGACAACTTGATGCGCCGCTCGTTGTACCACTGGATGTACGAGTTTAGCTCGTTCATGAATGCCTCTACCGTGGTGCCGGCCCAGTTGCGACCGTAGTACATCTCGTTTTTCAGGCGCCCAAAGAAGCCTTCGCACGCAGCGTTGTCAGGTGAGCAGCCTTTTCGCGACATGGATCGGACGAGACCCGCCGCATCGATACGTTGTAGCCATCCCGGCCAACGATAGTGCGAGCCCCTGTCACTGTGTACGACGGGGCTGTCGCCTTCGGTGAGCGTCTTGATAGCGCCGTCGAGCATGCTATTGACCAATTGCGCGTCAGGCCTCGTTCCGATAGACCAACTCACAACCTTGCCGTCAAAGCAGTCGATCATGGGTGATAGGTAGACCTTGCCCGCTGGAAGCTGGAATTCGGTGATGTCCGTCAGCCACTTTTGATTTGGAGCCTGCGAATGGAAGTCCCTGGCAATCAGGTTCTCGGGCGCAACGCCAATCTCCCCGCTGTAAGAGCTATACCGGCGACGAGGTCGATGGACAGTAAGCTGCTCCTCCGCCATCAATCTGCGCACAACTTTCTCGGAGATCTGCATATCGCGCTGGCGCAGTATCGCGTGGATACGGCGGTACCCGTAACACCGATGGTTGCCCTCAAAGATCTCGACCATGGCGTTACGAACCTCGCCATATTTATCGGCCAGGCCTAATCTTGTCTTGTGATAAAAATAGCTACTGCGTGCAAGCCCGACGATGCGAAGAAGTTCGGACAACGGATACGTAGATTTCAAGGCATCAACCACCTGTGTCTTCTCCCTGTTTGTCAGGGCCAGGGTGTTGATGCCTTGGTCTTTTTTTATTAGATCGCCCGCCTGCGTCAGGATGTCGCGCTCAAGTTGCAGCTGGCGTACCTGCTGTTCGAGCTGCGCGATTCTTTCCAGCAACGCCGCATGCTCGTCTTCAGGCGAAGCCAATTTACGTTTTCGCATAGATCGATATGCCTCGTCTCCGAGCAGTTGATCTTTCCACTTGTACAACATCGGTCGGCTTACTCCAACCTTTTTTGCCACATCCTCCGCTGAGCCCGGGCGGGTGCAAAGGTCAGTGACTGCCTGACGCCTCTGTTCGGACGCAAACGGCGCACTGGTGTTTGTGCTCGTGACCATGCGGCGCGACCCAGGGCGCAGCTCCTCAATCCAGCGGGCCAGCATTTCGGTGCTGGGATACCCGAGGGCTCTGCGGGTATGAACTAAAGAGCAGCCATGACCGAAATAGTGATCCACCGCCACGCGTTTTTGCTCCAGCGTGTATCGCTGCCTTGGACGGCGGAGCTTGGGCAGGTCCCCAAGCGCCTGGTACAGGTGAACCCACCGCTTCAGGTTCTTGCCCGACGGATAGCCCAGCTCACGAACGACCGTTGCCGTCTTTCCCCCGTACTTGAAATATAGCTTGACCGCCCTGATGCGATCCTCGTACGAATACATGAACTACCTCCAAGTAGTCCAAGTTTTCATCCGCACCCCCTCTTCCGCTAAATAGAAATGTCAGTCCGGGCGTGCTTTTTGTGCGGGGTGGGATGTTTTTTGTGGGGTGCCCGTAAGGCGGTGGCGCTGGCCGATGGCGCCTGAGCCGGGAGCAGGGTGGGACATTCCGTTCCCGCGATGGCGCGTTCCAGATCCAGCCGGTTGATCAGCCGTTGGCGCTTGACGTTCAAGGGCACCTTGGCCGGGCGCGGCGACTCGCCCGAGAGCGTGCGCGACGGCGCGCTCCAGTGCCGGCTGTCCCGCTCGGCCTGGACCGTGGCGGCAATCGCGAGCACGTGCCCGAGCCGCTTGTTGTCCACGATCGCGCCCTGATCCACCTCCGGCAACCGGTCATAGGTGGTGTAGGGCAGGGCAGCGCCATCGGCCCATAGCTCGACCCGGCCATCGGGGTACTCCGCCACCTCGATATAGCGGTGGATCAGCCGGCGATGTTCAGGCAGGTCCTCGATCAGGTACATGACCTTCGCATACTGCAGTGTGAGGCTCTGCGAGACCTTGCGCCATTCGCGCCAGCTGAAGATCCGTTCCAGGTCCTCGTCACCGCGCAGCGGCCGATGGGCATCGAAGTCGCTGCGCGGCACCTTGGCGAAGCGCGCGTTGAAGTCAGCCATGAAGGCCGGCGCGTAGGCGTTGGCGGCTTCCATGCTGGAAATCTCCCGCAGCCGCAATTCCTTGACCAACCGGTCCTGCAGCGTGCCGTTCATTCGCTCGACGCGGCCCTTGGCCTGGCTCGTGTTGGCGCACAGGATGTCGATGTTCAGCTCGAAGAGGGCGCGCCCGAACTGCGTATAGCCGCGGCCTTCGGCATTCTCCTGTCGGTTGACGCGGAAGACGCCAGCCTTGTCGGAATAGAACGCCATCGGCTTGCCGTGCCGTTCGATATAGGCCCGGGTGGCGGCAAAGTAGGCTGGCGTCGATTCGGTCGGCACGAACAGCAGCTGCATCAGCCGGCCGGTGGCGTCGTCGACGTAGACCAGCAGCGTGCACGCCGCCGCCCGGTCCTCGAACCAGTGATGATCGCTGCCATCGATCTGCACCAGCTCGCCCAGGCAGGCGCGGCGGTTCCTCGGCTGGTGGACCTTGGGCGGGCGCAGCTTCCTCGGCACCCAGAAGCCGGCGTCGATCATGATCCGGCGGACGCACGCGGAGGAGATATCAATGCCGTGGCGCTCGCGCAGCTTCTCGGCGGCCAGGGTCGGCCCAAAGTCGGCGTAGCTGTCGCGGACGAGGCCGCGGACACGAGATTCCAGGCCGGGAGGCAACTGGCGATTGCTGGAACGTCCGCGCTTGCGCGATACCAGCCCGCTTGGCCCGTCCTCCAGGAGCCGCAAGACCAGCCGTCTGACATGCCGGGCACTGACGCCCAGACGTTCGGCTGCCCGCCAGCGCGCAAGGTGCCCATCGGCCACAGCCTGGATCACCTTCATGCGGTCAACTTCGCGCATGCTCATGGTCACCAATCCTTGTCTGTGCATGGCTGCCTCCCAAAGCGCCCGACGAAACTCGGAGCGTACGGGGAGGCAGCCTCAGGTGACATCTCTATTCGTCGCAAAGGTGACATTACTAATAACGGCCAACATCGTTCAGATGCATAATCTATCTTATGTTAAATACAATTCGTACTCCGGTGCCCCAACCATCCCGATCAACACTCTCTTACAGCGCAAGGGTCACCACGCGCAGCGTCGTGTCGTCGGGACACGGTACGTCGGCAAATCCTAAGCGGTGAGCCAATCGCCGCATCGCGGTGTTCGATGACAGGACATAGCCTTCCATGGATCGGTAACCGCGGCGGCGAGCGGTGTCGATTAGCGTGCTCAGCAGTCGGCTGGCAAGGCCAAGCCCATGCCAGTCATCGACGATCGTGACCGCAAACTCGCAGGTATCGTTGCCGGGCGCCGCGGCATAGCGCACGCCCCCCACAATAGACGGGCCCTTGCCTTTGGTGGCTACTGCCACCAGGGCAAGCTCGCACTCCGGCGACGGATGCGTTGCGTGCTCGAGCATGGCTTCGGGTAGCTGTTGCATGGCGGCCATGAATCTCGTGTAACGCGCGTCGGCGGAAAGTCTGTCGAACGCCGCCAGCAGGCCAGCCCTGTCGTCTTCGGCAATCTCCCGAACCAGCACCTCCCGTCCATCGCGCAGCAACACGCTGAACGGCACGAATGTTGTTGTGTCAGGCTTGTCTTGCATGGCAACCGTGTCGTTAGGGAAAAGACGAGTTCGATGCATTCGCCTCGTCGCATTTCATACTAGGTGACCCGGTGCAGTTCGCCGAAGTCGGCGTCGGACCACCGGACACGGCATCCGGGCCCTCAGGTTTTCCCGGACTATCCCGAAAAGCAAAATGCATGTCCCGAACGGTCAAACCGTACGCAACTGATTCTAGATACTTGCTTCCGTTGCGACCGGACGTTGGCAAGCGCCATGGAAGGACGCGTCAGCGCCTCGGCTCAAGTGGCCGGGAGTCGTCAAAGTGATCCTTCTGAGGTATTCATGCTCGAACAACGTTCCACATTTCCGACCATGGCAGCAGATCCAGTCAGGCCAGTCGGACTCCACTACTACTCGTGGGTAGTGTTCGCGCTGGGCTTTGGTCTGCTGCTGTCAGACTACATGTCGCGCCAGGTGCTCAATGCCGTATTTCCGCTACTGAAGCAGGAATGGGCGCTGACCGATACGGAACTCGGCGCGCTCGGCGGCATTGTTGCGCTGATGGTGGGTATCCTGACATTGCCACTGTCTGTCCTCGCGGACCGCTGGGGCCGGGTCAAGAGCCTTATGCTGATGGCCGGCTTGTGGAGCCTCGCTACGCTCGGCTGTGCCGTGGCGACGAACTTCGGCGAAATGTTCATCGCCCGACTGTGCGTGGGCGTCGGCGAAGCCGCCTATGGCAGCGTGGGCATTGCCATGGTGCTGTCGGTATTCCCCCGCCGCTTGCGCTCCAGCCTGAGCGCCGCGTTCATCGCCGGCGGCCCGTTCGGATCGGTGCTGGGAATGGCCCTGGGCGGCACCCTCGCCGCTCATCTCGGGTGGCGCTGGGCGTTCGCCGCGATGGCCATCTTCGGCCTGATACTCGTAGCCGTGTTTCGCTTCGTGGTGACGGAACCGCGCCTGAAGGCGCAGCGCGCGCGGATTGGCGAGGACAAGGGCGACGCGGGAGCACCCAAACGCCTGGCTTTGCGGCCCCTGGTATCCGCCCTGTTCTCGGCCCCTTCGATTCTTTGTACCTATGTCGGCAGCGCCATGCAGTTGCTGGTCACGGGCGCCCTGCTTGCGTGGATGCCGAGCTACCTGTCACGCTACTACGGCATGGCGACGGACCGTGCAGGCCTGACAGCCGCAGGCTTCGTGCTGGCGGCCGGCGCAGGCATGATTGCCTGCGGTGCGCTGACCGACTGGGCCGCCCGCAATGCCCCGACCCGCAAGTGGCTGATGGCCATTGCCTACAGCACCACCAGCTGCGTGCTGCTCGTGGCGGCCTTCCACACGCCGGCGGGCACGACGCAAATGGTCCTGATCTTTGCCGGCATGCTACTGGTCGGCGGTACGGCCGGACCGGCGAGCGCCGTGGTGGCCAACCTCACGCATCCCAGCATTCACGCGACGGCCTTCGCCACGCTCACGCTCGCCAACAACCTGCTGGGCCTTGCGCCCGGTCCCTTTGTGACGGGACTGCTCGCCGACAGAATCGGTTTGCTTGGCGCCCTGCAGATCATTCCGCTGGCCGGCCTGTGCGCCACATTGTGTTTCGCGATCGGGCGCAAGTACTACGCCGCCGACCTGCGTCGCATCGAGACCGAGCGCGCCTCGCAGGCACAGACCTGACCGCCCTCCCCAACTCTCCTATGATGAGTGCCATGGGAGGGTCCGACGTCGCATCTCCATGCAAGACGATGGGAGGAGACCGGGGTGAAACTGAAGAACATCGCCATCGCATCGCTGCCCCTGTGTTCTGGGGCGGCATTTGCGCAGTCTAGCGTCACGCTCTACGGTGTGGCGGATGTGAACGTCGAGTATGTCAATCACCTGGGCGTTGTACCTACGGCGTTCAATCAGTTCAATCGCGGGCCATCCCATGACGTCGCCCGTATGACCTCGGGCGGACTGGCCGGGTCGCGTTGGGGCCTGCGTGGTGTTGAAGACCTCGGTAGTGGCTTGAAATCCATCTTTGTCCTGGAAAGCGGCTTCAATCTGGAGACCGGCACCTCGCAGCAAAGTGGCCGCCTGTTCGGCCGCCAGGCGTTGGTGGGCCTGCAGAGTTCTTATGGCCAGGTCAGTTTTGGCCGCCAGTACACCTCGATGTTCGAGATGCTCGCGAATTACTCGCCGACCGCCTATGCCACGCAGTACGAGCCCATCATCCTGCAATCGGGCCCGAATTTCCGCGAAGACAACACCCTCAAGTACAGCGGCCAGTTTGGCCCGGTGAAGGCAATTGCACACTGGTCCTTTGGCGTCGGGGTGGCCCTGCCCGCGACGGTCGGCATCGCGACGCCGATTGGTGGCAATGGCGAGGTGCCTGGCCAGTTTCGGCGCGACTCCGCCTACGGGGCTGCCGTGGCGTATGAAGCGGGTCCGATTGGCCTCACCATCGGCTACGACCAGTGGAATCCGACCATCGATACGAGCAGTGGCACCGTCAGGAAGGCCGTGGTCGGCGCCAGCTACGCCTACGGCCCGGCCAGGATCATGGGCGGTTATCGCTGGGGTCGAAACACGAATGCGGCGGACGTTATGTTTCAGCGTGACGATTTCTACTGGATCGGTGCGATCTACCAGGTCTCCCCTGCCGTGGGCCTCACGCTCGAATACAACTACGACAACGTGAAGAGTCTGTACGGCAACACGCAAGTGGCCAACCCATGGCAGATCGCCTTCGTCGCGAACTACGCGTTCTCGAAGCGTACCGATGTCTATGTGACCACGGCGTTCGCCAGGAACGCCGGCCTGATGCTCGAATCGCTGGCAACCGTCTACGCCAACAGCCTGTCGCTGGGCAACAGCTATGCCCTTGGCAACGGGCAGAGCACGATGATCGGTGCAGCCGTAGGCCTGCGTCACAAATTCTGACTAAAGCGAATCTGACAAAGGTGGCCTCCCGGATTCCGGGGGACCACTGCGTCAGGCCTGAGGCTGACGCAGGAAACGCAGCACCACCGTTGCTGCTTCGCTGACGCGAGTCAGGAGAAAGAGGTGTCCATCGTCGAAGATGTGGAGCGCTGCATGTCGAATGCGCGAAGCGAGGATCCTGGCATTGACCAGGGGCACGATGGGATCGTCGGAGCCGTGCATGACCAGCGTGGGCTGGCCCAGAGCGCCGAGCCACAACAGGCTGCTCCATCCCCATGCCGCCAGCAACTGGTACACATAGCCGCGGCCGCGCGGCGGATGCATATGCCGGCCGTGCGCTTCCAGCAATCCGGGATCGTCGCGGAAGGCACCGCCATAGATATCGGCGCCCACGCGCCGCAGGTAGTCCGGGTCGTTATAGCGGCGCGCGCCGATCATCTTCGAGAGGACCGACACGCTACCCGGCACCATGATCACGCCGGGCGACGTTGCCGCCAGCACAAGGCGCCGGCAGCGCATCGGGTAGAGATGCGCGAACTCCTGCGCGAGCGCCCCGCCCCAGGAAACGCCGAGCACGTCGACCTGCCCTTCATAGCCGAGATGGCCAAGCAGTTTGTCGGCGAGCACGCACAGGTTGGACAGACGATAGGGAAGCAGCGGCGCGGGAGAACCGCCAGCGCCGGGGACATCGAAGATGATCACTTCGACACCCTCGAGCGCATCGACGAACGGTTCGACGAGTTCGAGATTGGCGCCGATACCGTTGAACATGAGGAGCGGCGGCCCCGCATCGTTGCCGGGCCGGATGCCGACCCGCAGCACCTGTCCATCCAGGTCTACGGTCCGGATTGCCATCTTGTGGCCAGATTCAACGCTGGCACCGTTTATTGTCATCAAGTCGTCCTGGATGCATTGCCCTGAAGCGGGCGGGACGGCACGGCCCGGGGAGGCCGTGCCGCGGGGGTTACGGCTTGGGGCGCAGGATGCTCTTCACTTCTTCCACGTTCTCCGCGAAACGCTTGCCGACCACGGCAAAGCTGTCGGCTTGCGTCTTGTACACGGTGTCGGTCAGGCCGCGCAGGCCGGTCACGGCCTTGTTCAGGCTGAGCGGCAGCAGGTCGGTCACGCGCACAGCCGAAGCCGTGGCGTCATCGCCCTGCTTCGGCGTGCCGAGCGATTGCAGATCGGCTGCGGTGCCACTCAGGTACTCGGCCTGCAGACGGACCAGCGATTGCAGGCCGCTCAGCAGCGCGAGATTGACGCCGGCCAGCGCCTCGATGTCCTTGCGACGGGACTCCAGGATCGCCACCGGATCAAGGCGGTTGTGTTTGACGAAGTCAAACAGCTTCTTGTGCGGGGCGAACGCGCCCGCGGTGTTGGTCGATTCCATCTTCATGGTCTCCATTCAGGTTGCGTTGAAAAACTGGGAACACTGCGACATGGCCGGGCGTCAGGCTTCGATCACGTAGCGTCCGGGGGCTTCGCCGCACGGCGCGTGGCGTGCGTTGCCAGGCGCCAAGGGTGCGTTGCGCTTCGGGCCGGACCGCTGCTTCAGCCACTGGCTCCAGTGGTTCCACCACGAATCGGACGTGGCCTCGGCACCGTCCAGCCAGGCTTGCGGGTCGGTCGTATCGTCGCCGTTCACGAAGAACTTCGCCTTCGCGTTGCCGGGCGGGTTGATCAGGCTTTGAATGTGGCCGCTGGAGCTCAGGACGAATTCGGTCTGTCCGCCAAAGGCACGTGCGGAGCGGTACACGCCCTGCCACGGGGTGATATGGTCGGTGACGCCGGCCAACACGAACTTGTCGCAGGCGACCTTCGACAGATCGATGGGCTCGCCCAGCACCGTCAGCGCGCCCGGGGTGGCAAGCAGGTTGTCCGAGAGGATGTCGAGCAACTGGCAATGGAATCCTGCGGGCAGCCGCGTCGTGTCGTTATTCCAGTACAGGACATCAAACGCCGGCGGCGCCTTGCCAAGCAGGTAGTTGTTGACCCAGTAGTTCCACACCAGATCATTGGGCCGCATCCATGCGAATACCCGGCCCAGTTCCTCGCCGTCGAGCACACCCCTCGCCTGGCTGCTTTGCCGCGCGGTGGTAACGGCCTCCGGCGTGGCGAACAGGCCTAGCTGAGACTGCTCGTCCAGGCCGAAGACGGACACCATCAGCGTGGCGGCATGTACCAGTTTCTCGCCACGGCTTGCGCAATAGCCCATCAGCGCCGCCATTGTCATCGCGCCGGCGCAGGCGCCATGCAGGTTCACATCATCACTGTCGGTGATATCGCGGATGGCATGGATCGCTTCGATCAGCGCCGCCACGTAGGTGTCGAGATTCCACTCGCGCTGCGCGGCAGTCGGATTGCGCCAGCTCACCATGAACACCTGGAATTCCTGCCCCACCAGGTACTCGACGATGCTCTTGCCCGAAGCGAGGTCGAACACATAGAACTTGTTGACCTGGGGCGGCACGATAAGCTGCGGGCGAGCGTGGACTTTGGCCGTGACGGGCGTGTACTGGATCAATTCGAGTACGTCATTGCGGAAAACCACCGTTCCCGGTGTCTTGGCCAGATCCTTGCCAACACGAAACGCGCCCTTGTCGACCTGGGAAGGCATGCCCTGATTGGTCAGGGCATCGGTCAGCAGGTTGGTCATCCCGGAGAGCAGGCTGAGACCGCCCGATTCGAACGTCTCCCTGAGCGCCGCCGGGTTGCCTAACAGCATATTGGTCGGCGCCAGGGCGTCGAAAACGAGTGATGTGAAGAACTGCGCGCGCTCCTTGCTGCGTGCATCCATGACAGAGCGGCTGACAAAGCCGGCCGCGGCATCCCGCCACGCAAGGTAGCCCTGCAGCGGCATGCGGAACAGCGGGTTGTCATGCCACTCCCGGTCCGCAAAGCGACGGTCGCGGGCTGGCGGGGCACTGGCCGTGCCGGCGAGCACGCGCAGCAGGTCATGCGCCAGTTGCGTCTGCTGTTCCAGCAGCAGCGCGGGCTCCTGAACGCATTGCGTGCCGATCTGGTGGGCGGTGGAAGCCAGATCCTCCGGGCGCAGGCCCACAAAGGGATTGGGGACGGCGGCGATGGCGCCACCGCTGTCGGGCAAGGCCGGCCGATTGGCCTTGGTTGGCTTGCCGGCCTTGCCTGTACGTTGCTTCGTCATTTCCATGGTTTCTCTCCTCAGGCCACCAGCAATGCCAGCGACTCGGCGACCAGAGCCGGCCGGGTCTGGCCCTCGATCTCCATGGTGTTCTCCGTCCTCAGCATGATGCGGCCTTCGCCTTTGTCCTCTGCCGCGAGCAGCTTCACACGATTGCGCACCCGGGCGCCGGCCCTCACCGGCGTCAGGAAGCGCGTTTTCTCCAGCCCGCAGTTCACGGCCGCTTTCGCATCGACCGGGACGATGCCCATGCGGGTCAGCTGGCCGCCCAGCAGGGAAAGCGTGAGGAACCCGTGCGCGACGGTGCCGCCAAACGGGCTTTCGCGACCCGCCCGGTCCACGTCCACGTGGATCCACTGGTGGTCGTCCGTGCAGTCTGCAAATGCATCGATGCGCGCCTGATCGATCTCGACCCATTCCGATATGCCCAACTCCTGGCCGACGAACGCGCCAAGCGTCGCCATGCTGTAACCGTCGATTTTCATGCTGCTGTCCTTCAATGTGTCTGGGTCTGGTCTGACTGCGTCAGAACTGCGCGTCGTTCAAGGCAAGGAATCCGTCCGTGCCGGCGACACTGGTGATCGCCGCTTCCATGGCCGGCGCGCGCACCAGGATATGGTTGGCAAAGAACGCCGCGGTGGCGATCTTGGCGCCGTAGAAGGCCTCGTCCTCGTGATGCTTCTCGATGGCAACGATGAGTGCCCGCGCCATTTGCCATCCGGTCAGCACAATGCCAGCCAGCTTCAGGTAGGCCACGCTGGCACCGAACACGGCGTTGGCATCGGTACGCGTTTTCGCGACGACGAACTCGATGACGTTCGCCAGTGCGGTGTGCGCCGCGCTCAGACGCTTGTACATTGCGCTGCATGCCGCATTGGCGCCACGTTCCGCGAGCGCGACAAGCGTGTCGTCGATCTGCGCGAGGATGGCCCGTGCGGTGGCGCCGCCGTCGCGCACGGTCTTGCGGCCAATCAGATCGTTGGCCTGGATGGCGGTGGTGCCTTCATAGATCGGCAGGATGCGCGCATCGCGGTAGTGTTGCGCCGCACCCGTTTCCTCGATAAAGCCCATGCCGCCGTGCACCTGCACGCCGAGGCTGGTGACCTCCAGCGACATCTCCGTGCTCCATCCCTTGATGACGGGCACGAGGTATTCGTAGACCGCGGCATGTTGCGCGCGCGTCTCGGGATCGGCAGCGGCGTGCGCGATGTCCGAGTAGCCGGCCGCCACCAGCGCGAGCGCCCGTGCGCCTTCGGTCAGCGCCCGCATTTCGGTCAGCATGCGGCGAACGTCGGGGTGCCGGATGATCGGGACGGGTTCCTTTGCCGTGCCGTCCACCGGGCGGCTCTGCACGCGATCCTTCGCGTAGGCGACGGCCTGCTGGTATGCGCGATCCGAAATCGCGATGCCCTGCACGCCCACGCCAAAGCGCGCCGAATTCATCATGACGAACATGTATTCCAGGCCGCGGTTCTCTTGCCCGATCAGGTAGCCCGTGGCGCCGCCGTGATCGCCGAACTGAAGCACGGCGGTCGGGCTGGCCTTGATGCCGAGCTTGTGCTCGATCGACACGCACTGGACATCATTGCGCGCCCCCAGCGAGCCGTCATCGTTGACGAGGAACTTCGGCACCAGGAACAGCGAGATGCCCTTCACGCCTTCGGGTGCGTCCGGCGTGCGTGCCAGCACCAGATGCACGATGTTCTCGGCCATGTCGTGCTCGCCGTACGTGATGAAGATCTTGGTGCCCGATACCTTGTAGGCGCCGTCCGCCTGACGCACGGCACGCGAGCGCACCAGCGCGAGGTCGGAGCCGGCCTGCGGCTCGGTGAGGTTCATCGTCCCGGTCCATTCGCCTGCGATCAGGCGCGGCAGGTAGCGCTGCTGCAGTTCGTCGGAGCCCGCCGTGAGCAGTGCCTCGATGGCGCCGTCGGTCAGCAGCGGACACAGCGCGAAGGACATGTTTGCCGCGTTCATCATCTCGATGCATGGCGTGGCGACCAGCTTGGGCAATCCCTGTCCGCCGAATTCGGTCGGATGGACCACGCCTTGCCAGCCGCCTTCCCCGAACTGGCGAAACGCCTCCTTGAAGCCGGCCGTGGTCCGCACTTCACCGTCGTGCCAACTGCTCGGGGCCCTGTCCCCTGCCACGTTCAGCGGCGCCAGGACCTCGCCGTGGAATTTCGCGGCCTCATCGAGAACCGCCTCGACCGTCTCCGGGGTGGCGTCCTCGAAACCGGGAAGCGTGGCAATCTTTGTCAGTCCGGCCAGATCCCGGATAACAAACAGCATGTCCTTGGTGGGTGCGGTATAGCTCATCTCGTGCCTCTTTATCTTGAGATGCAGCGCCCGCGGCTCGGTGGCCTGCTGCGCTGCGACATTGACGGAGTGATCGTAATGTCGGGCACCGCAAAGCCGATTACCCGAACTGGCCCATTCGCTGACAAATCGTGCCGCTTTCGGCCTCGAAGCCGCGCACGCACCCGGCAGACGGCGTGAGCGTCGCCTGAAGTGGCAGGATTTGTTAGTCGACGGCCAGGATTGACAGTCCGCACCGATCGACGCCAGCCGACGCCGATCGACGGATCAGAGCGGGCGACGGTAGGCGTTGGGGGTGCTGCCCGTCCAGTGCCGGAACGCCCGATGGAAGGCGGTGGGATTGTCGAAGCCTACGTCGTAGGCAATCGCGGCAATGGGATCTTCGGAGCGCGTCAGGCGCTGGATGGCAAGATCGCGCCGCACCTCGTCCTTGATGGCCTGGAACGTCGTGCCTTCGGCCGACAGACGCCGGCACAAGGTGCGCACGGAGTGGTGGAGTGCCTGCGCGACCGCATCGATGGTCGGCGACGCAGGCAGGCATTCGGCAAGGTGCTGGCGCACGCGGTGGCAGGTCAACTGCTCGGCGAACGCGACGAATATCCAGTCTTCAGGCGCGCGTGCAAGAAATGTTTCGAGGTCCGGCTTGCGTTGCCTGACCGGCAAGTCAAGGTAGGCCGCATCGAAACTGATCTGCGTGCGTGCGCAGTCAAAGCGGACCGGGCCTGGAAACAGATAGAGATGATCGCTGCTCTGCGGCGGGTGCGGAAAGGCGAACTCGGCACCATTGAGCACGATTCTATGGCGGATGAGCCACGAGGCCATCCCATGCACCAGCTTCAGCATCAGTTCGCAGCCCAGCACGCTCACGCCCGGGCCATCCGGGTTCGCCACCAGTTCGACATACCCCTCCCCACCCTCACGCCGTAACGTCAGACGAAATTCATCAAGGATCAGGTGGAAGAACTGGCCAAAACGATGCAGGGCTACCTCCAGCCTTGGCGCGTCTAGCAGGCTGAGACCCAGGAACTTCAGCACGCCATTACGCAGCGGACGGCTGAAGATGCCAGGCATTTCATCATCAAGCTCCATCGCCAGCAGCCGATAGAGCGTGGCGAACTGTTCCTGGGTGACCCGCGCGGCGGGTTGTTGCAGCAGTTCATGCGCAATACCCGAGCGGTCGGCAAGCCGCGCGATAACAGCCGGATCCGCGCCCGACAGGAAGCCGTTGACGACGGATATCGGGACGGTAGCGGACAGGCCTGTCAAGTGAGGGAGCCGGCAGTGTCACATCCGCAGGATCCCAGGTCGGGGTGGGAGCCCCGCCCGCCTGCCACCACCCAATCGATCTTCGCGCGTACGAAGCGGATCATCGAGTCCAGTTCCGCCGCCTTCGCTTCGAGTCCGGCAAGTT
Source organism: Cupriavidus sp. 10L45 (assembly GCF_056395225.1). NCBI lineage: Bacteria > Pseudomonadati > Pseudomonadota > Betaproteobacteria > Burkholderiales > Burkholderiaceae > Cupriavidus > Cupriavidus sp. 10L45. The sequence goes on along the minus strand of NZ_JBFTJC010000006.1, from coordinate 107,526 downwards.
GTCCCTTCAGGATTTCGGTCCTGCGATCCGGAGAGAAGCCGGTTTCTCGGCGCTCGGTATCCAGGGCGGCGATTTCCTTGAGCGATAGGCCGAGGGACTGCCCCACCCGGACCACCTCGGCGGCCCGGCGATCCTCGTCGGTGAAAAGCTGATAGGGACGTCGCCCTCCCTTGCCGCTTGTTGTCGGCCGGAAAAGCCCGAGCCGTACGTAGAAGCGCACCGTCTCCCGCGACAGTCCCGTGATGTGGGAAAACTCCGAAATCATCATGATCGGTCTATTGACTATGTAGTGCAGTACACACTTAGAGTGTACGCATCTTCAACGACCTGTGGAAAAACATATGTCAAACGGCTCGCTTGGTTGGAAATCGACAGCAAACGATGTGCTGGCCGGGATCGACCTCAAGGGGAAACGGGTGCTGGTCACGGGTGTATCCGCCGGACTGGGCGTCGAGACTGCGCGATCCCTCGTGGCGCACGGCGCTGAAGTGGTGGGTGCGGCACGAGATCTGAGGAAGGCCGAGGCGGCGACTACCGACGTTCGCGCGGCGGCCAGCGGCGGCAATGGGCAATTCGAAATCGTGGAGATGGACCTGGCTTCCCTTTCGAGCGTCCGGCGCTGCGCCGATACGCTCCTTGCAGCAGGAAAACCTTTCGATCTGGTCATTGCCAATGCGGGAGTGATGGCAACGCCGTTTGGACGCACCGTAGACGGCTTCGAGATGCAGTTCGGCACGAACCACCTTGGCCATTTCGCATTGGTCAACCGGATCGCAACGCTCATGCCGGCTGGCGCGCGACTGGTCATGCTCGCGTCCTCGTCGCATCGGGTCGCAGACGTCGATCTGGAGGATCCGAACTTTGAACACAAGCCCTATTCCGAAGGACTAGCCTATTCGCAGTCCAAGACCGCCAACGTCCTGTTCGCCGTCGAATTCGATCGACGCAACAAGGCGCGCGGCGTGCGCGCGACGGCGGTCCACCCCGGCACCATCCAGACAGAGCTGGGGCGTTACGTAGATCCGGTCATGATCCAAGAACGAATTGAGGCGCTGAACGCCCAACTGGCGGCCGAAGGTAAGGCGACCATCCGCTGGAAGAGCATTCCTCAGGGAGCGGCGACTTCGGTCTGGGCTGGCGTCGTCGCATCGGCAGAAGACATCGGGGGACGTTATTGCGAGAATTGCCATGTCGTCGAGCCTTCCTCGGACGGCAGTTTCGTGGACGGCGCCAGCCCCCATGCCTTCAATCCGCAAACAGCCAAGGCGCTCTGGGCTAAAAGCGAAGAACTGGTGGGCGAAAGAATCGGGTAAAGCTTGCTACGGTGGCAGGTCCGATTAACGCCGTTTGGCAGCAGCGGCCTTCACGTCCAGGCGTACGATCCAAGCCACGACAATCACCATTGCGACGATGATTGCGTTCGATAGCGCGCCGCCCGCCTCGGCGCGGAGTGCGCCCATCAGCCAGCCGCCGCAAATCAGGACAACCAGCACCTTGACGATGGTGAGGCCGTAGGAGCGGATCAGGTTCGCTATGTAGTCGATCATGGTTAGGTTCCGGTTGCGAGCGCCGGGCTGCTCCGCCAGCGCCCTACAGGTAAGGCGCTGGCATTATGGGGCTCAGGCCTTGCCTACTCAAGGGCCACCCGTTGACGATGCATGCACAATTTTGCGCTTGCGCACGCGGACGGCCCCCGCAGGCGGTACCATGCCCGCTCCCACCCCCTAATTGGAACCCCCAATGCAAGTACTGGTTGACGCAGACGCCTGCCCGGTTGTCGTCAAGGAAATGCTGTATCGAGCCGCGCAGCGTGTCGAAGTGTGCGTCACGCTGGTGGCAAACCAGTACATGCGCACGCCGCCGTCCCGTTTTATCAAGACGATCCAGGTGCCGGCGGGGTTCGATGCCGCCGACAACCGTATCGTTGAACTGGCCTGCAGCGGTGACCTCGTGATTACGGCGGATATCCCTCTGGCCGCCGCGGCTTTGGACAAGGGCGCTCACGTGCTCGACCCTCGGGGAAGCTGGTTCAGTCGCGAGAATATCCAGGAGCGACTGACAATGCGCGATGTGATGGATCAGCTCCGCGCCTCAGGCATCGATACCGGCGGGCCGGCACCGTACTCGGCACAGGACAGCAAGGCGTTCGCTGGCCAGCTCGATCGATTCCTGGCACGCCAGGTGCCATCGGGCGGGGGCGCCCGGAACCCTTAGGCGAGCCACCTCCCCTGTTACTGGCTTCCCGACGTTACCGTCGCGCCCAACTATGGCGCGGGCAGCCGCGCGCAGAGCCGCGCCGCGCCGACCGATCCCGCCACCGCGAGCAGGACCGCCGGCACCAGCGCTTGGGGCAAACCGGTGAACTCCGCCACCAGAACGATGGCCGTCAGGGGCATGCGCATCGACGTAGCGAGGAATGCCGCCCCGCCGACAATCGCGCAGGCGCTTGCCGAAACGCCGGGCAAGGCGGCATTCCACAGCGCGCTGCACGCAATCGCAAGCAGCGCTCCGCACGCAAGCCCGGGCGTCAACAGGCCGCCGATGGCCCCCGCGCGCAACGATGCGCAGATGACGATCACCTTGAGTGCGAGCAGCGTGCAGGCCATGCCCAGCGCCATCTCGCCCTGGAATCCGAGCTGCGCCGGGCCCTTGCCGTTGCCCAGCAATTCCGGAAAACGCATGCTCAGGAGCCCCAGCACCGTAAAGCTCAGCATGCAGAGCACGGGCAGCAGCACGCCGCGCGGCGCGTGGGCGCGGGCAGTGGCAGTCGCCCGCCTGAATGCAAAGCCGGCGACACCGAAGATCGGCCCGAACAGGAGCGCCCACACCGTGAGCCAATGGTTGAGCGATAGCGTAGGAACAGCGTATTGCACGCCCGAACCGAGCCCGAGGGACGCGATGAGCGCCGCCAGCGCGGACATGAACAGCGCCAAGGCCGCCGCGCTCGGGTTAAACGTGCCGAGCAGGACTTCGAGGGTGAAGACCGCGCCGGCCAGCGGCACGCCGTAGACCGCAGCCAGCCCGGCTCCTGCGCCGGCGGCCACGATCCAGGTCCGTTGTTCCGCCGGTAGCGCGAAGACCGCAGCGAGGCGCGAGGCAATCAGTGCGCCGATCTCGCGCGGCGCCACTTCGCGGCCCAGCGGAGAACCCATGGCAACGGTGACGATCTGAAGCAGCGCGTGGACAATGGTCGACCCGGGCGGCATGGGCGCGCCTTCGTCGACAGCACGTTTGATGCTGACCAGCGGACGTCCATAGCGATAGAGGGCGAACCAGCCGACGCCCGCCACAACGCCCGCGCCCATCGCCACCGCCAGCCTCCGGTGCGGCGTGGCGCTCTCCACGCCGGCCAGGAAACTCTCACTGCTCACCACGTGAGAAAGGCTGTAGTGATAGGCCAGATGCTGGATCGCATGGAGTAGCAACGCCAGTGCCATCCCGCCCAGGCCTGCACCTACTGCCGTGAGCGTGGCAGCGAGGAGCAGGCGCCCTATCGCGGCGGTGTCGCGCACTACCGTGCGGTGCCTGTCGTCATCGATGCCAGCACGCCGTCACGCCGGATCATGCCGTGGTACAGCGCGGCCGCGATGTGAAGCAAGAGGACGGCGAGCAGCAAGAACGCGCCTACAGTGTGTGTCTCCCGCAAGAACGCATAGAGATGAGCGCTGTGCGGCAAGATGGGCGGCAGTTGCACCGCGCCGGCCAGCACCACCGGATAGCCGCCCGCCGAGAGCATGCCCCATCCGATCAAGGGCATGGCGAGCATCAAGCCGTACAGCACCACATGCGATGTCTTGGCCGCCACGCGTTGCAGCCGGGGCATCGACTGCGGCAATACCGGCGGCCGGCTCAACAGCCGGTTGCAGACACGAATCAGCGCCAGCAACAGAATGCCGATGCCAATCGCCTTGTGCAGCGACAACAGCGCCAGATACCGCGAGGACACCGTCGCCACCATGCCAATCCCGATGAACAGCATCGCAAGGATGAGCACCGCCATCGCCCAGTGCAGGATGCGGGAAGGCAGCGAGAAATCACGGACACTGGATTTCATGATCGACCTCCTGCCTGGACTTCGGCTTCTGTGACGGCACTGGGTGGCTTGGCGGTGCGCTCGCGTTGCCGCAGCGTGAACGATTTCGCGTACGCAGCCGAGCGGGCGCTCGGGATTGCATCCGCCGACGTGCGCATGCCGGCGGGCAGCACGGTCGGATCGAAATTGATGTCAGCGCAGGTGCCGCGCTCTTCCGCCGTCAGGTGGTCGAGCGTCACGGTGCCCACCTCCACGCGCGTTCGGTCGTCGGGCCAGGGAACGTTGGGACTGACCGGATCGGTGGGGTGGCCAATGGTGACCACCATCTTCCACTGCAATGGCTGTTGGGCGGCATCGGCAATCAGGCCATCGAAGAGGTAGTTGGGATCGTTGTGCGATGGGGGACCGGCCGGCGCGAACGCTCGCACAGGAACGGCGGACCACCGCACCGGTATGGCGACGCCTGCCTTGTTGACGAACAGGAAGGTGTCGAGTCCGTTGTAGGTGTCGTTTGCAAAGCCAGAAGACACCGCACGCTTGCTCACGATGGCGATGGCTGACCCGAACTCTGGATGCGTCGCGGCGAACGCCTTCATCTTCTCGGGGTCTGGCTTGCCGGTCCGCTGATCGGGAACCGAAGCGATCATCTGATCGTAGAACGCCTGCACGTTGGCGAACGGGAAGACCGGAATGTCGATCATCGCGGTTCGCCATTCCTCTCCGCCCCGGGGGTTGAACTGCAGGGCGAGGCTGCGCACCAGGGTCGGCGCATCCGGGATGAAAGGCATGCCCCCCGCAAAGGCGAAGCGCCCGGTCACGGGCACGCGCCCCGGCGCCAGCACATCGGCCTTGCTGAACGCCGTGCCCGCGCCCGTGCTGTCGAACCATCCGGTTGCGCACAGCCCCTTGGCGTGGTTGCGCCGGAAGCCGATGTGCCTGCCGTTGACGGCCTCGAAGCCGTCAATCACCTTGCCCTGGGTCAATCTCCCGGGCGTCAGCCATCCGCCGGCATAGGCGAAACCGCCTGCAATGCAGAGGATGACTGCGCCGATGGTGCCCAGCCGGATTGCCACGGCGGCGGCGCCAAGCTTGCTGGAGTCTTCGTCCATATTCGGTCCTCGTTGTACCGGCCCCTAGGGCAGTGAAGACCAATACTTGTCGATACGCCAGTGGTGCCCGTTTGGCGCGGGCAACCTATTGTCCGATCTGCACACTGATGCGCGGGCAGGCGCCTCTTAATGCGCATCCGCCGACGGCGCCTTGGGGGCGGCCACCTTGCGCATCAGCGGCACCATCGCCGTGGCAATGGCGAAGCACACCAGAATCATCAGGTAGATGTCGCCAAAGGTCTGCGTCTGCGCCTCGCGCCAGGCCAGCCCCCATAGTTGCCGCAGTGCTGCCGTCTGCGCATCGAGGGCGTCGTGGCCGGCCGCCATGAACCGCTCGGCAACGCTCTGCAGCAGGTTGCCCATCGCCTCATTGCGGATGTTCAGATGCTCCGCCTCGCGCAGGAAGTGCATGTTTCCGCGATCGTTGAGCACCGTGGCGCACGCCGCAATGCCGATGGCGCCGCCGAGGTTTCGCATCAGGTTGAATAGCCCCGACGCCAGCTTGAGCCGTTCCGGCGGCAGGCTGCCGAGCGTCAGCGTGACCGTCGGCGCCACCGCAAACTGCTGCGCCATGCCACGCAGCGCCTGCGGCAGCAGCAGCTCTGCCGATCCCCAGTCGTGCGTGATGGGCGCGAAGTACCACATCGAGATGCCGAACATCGCCAGCCCGAACATCATCAGCCAGCGCAGGTCCACCCGGTTCGCCAGGAAGGCATAGAGCGGGATCGACGCCATCTGGAACACGCCCGTGGAGAACACCGCCAGTCCGATATCGAGCGCGCTGAAGCCGCGCACGCGCCCCAGGAACAGCGGCGTCAGGTAGATGGTGGCGAAGATGCCAATGCCTGTGACGAAGGAGAAGAAGCAGCCGAGTGCGAAGTTGCGCTCCTTGAGCGCGCGCAGGTCCACCACCGGATTCGCATAGGTCAGCGAGCGCCAGATGAAGGCCACGCCCGCCAGACCGGAGATCCAGGCCGTGGCCAGGATCACGTCATCGCCGAACCAATCCCAGCGCGGCCCTTCTTCCAGCGTGTATTCGAGGCAACCCAGGAACAACGCCATCAGCCCCATGCCGAGGTAGTCCGCCCCGCGCACCAGCGACCAGTTGGGCCGGTCGACCTTGACCAGCAGCGGCACCGCCACGGTGACGAAGATGCCCGGCACCAGGTTGATGAAGAACAGCCAGTGCCAGGAGAAATGATCGGTGATCCAGCCGCCAACCGTCGGTCCCAACGTCGGCGCCAGCGAGGCCAGCGCGCCGACCGTGGCGGCGGCGATCACGCGCTGCGGCCCGCTGAAAAACGCGAAGGCCGTGGTGAACACCATCGGGATCATCGAGCCGCCCAGGAAGCCCTGCAGCGCGCGGAACGCGATCATGCTCTGGATGTCCCACGCCATGCCGCACAGCAGGCTGGTCACGGTGAAGCCGGCTGCGGAGGCGGCGAACAGCCAGCGCGTCGACATCACGCGCGAGAGCCAGCCCGACAGCGGAATGACGATGATCTCGGCGATCAGGTAGCTGGTTTGCACCCAGACGGTCTCGTCGGTCCCGGCGGAGAGCGCGCCGCCGATATCGCGCAGCGACGCGGAGACGATCTGGATGTCCAGCAAGGCGATGAACATGCCCACGCACATCGTGCCGAAGGCAAACACCTTGGCGGCGGTGGACATCTCGCCCGGAGGCGTCTCCGCCACGGCGCGCGGCGGGCTGGTCAGGCTGGCGGCCGTCATCACTGCACCTGCTTCGGCGGCAGCGTATTGACCTGCGCGATGACCGAGAGGCCCGGGCGCAGCACGCCAAGCCGGGCATCCTGCTCATCCAGTTGCACCCGCACGGGCACGCGCTGGACGATCTTGGTGAAGTTGCCGGTGGCGTTCTCCGGCGGCAATACGCTGAACTGCGCGCCGGTGGCGGGCGCCAGGCTTACCACGTGGCCATGGAAGACGCGGCCGGGCACCACGTCGGCCTCGATCTCCACCGGCATGCCGGGGCGCATATGCGCGAGCTGCCCCTCCTTGAAATTGGCGTCGACCCACAGCCCGCCCGCCGGCACGATGGCCAGCAACTGGCTGCCGGCGCCGGCAAAAGCGCCCACGCGGGCGCGCCGGTTGCCCACGGTGCCATCCACGGGCGCGCGCAGTTCCGTATAGCTCAGGTTCAGTTTGGCGATGTCCCGCTCGGCAATCGCCTGCGCCAGCGCGGCCTGCGCCTGCTGCTTCTGCGTGCCGATCACATCCAGTTGGCGCTGCGCGGCGAGCAGCGACGCACGCGCGCGCTCGCCATTGGCCTGCGCCTGCTTGTAGTCCGAATCCGCCTTTTGGGAGCTTTGGATCGAGACCGCCGCCTTGGCCACCAGGCTGGCGTAGCGGGCCTGGTCGTCGCGGGCGCGCACGGTGTCGGCGTTGGTCGACGCAATGCCAGCCTTTGCCTGCCCGATCACCGCCTCCTGCAAGCGCGCCGTCGCATCGAGGTTGGCCAGCAGTGCCTGCTGGGCCGCCACGGCGCCCTCGGCCTTGGCCAGCGCGGCGCGATAGTCGCGGTCGTCGATGCGCACCAGCAGGTCACCGGCGCGGACGGACTGGTTGTCGGTCACCGCCACTTCCGCGATATAGCCGCCCACCTTGGCGCCAATCACTGTGACATCGCCGCCGACGTAGGCATCGTCGGTGCTTTCCACGAACCGGGCGGATGTCCACCAGTGGTAGCCGTAGCCCACCCCGGCCAGCCCGGCCGCTACCAACAGGCCAGTCGCCAGCAGCCGCTTGGCGCTGACCTTGGATTTCGTCGCGGGAATGGAGTCGGCTCCGACCCGTTCAGTCAGCGCATCGCTGCTCATGGCACTTCCTCTCTGCATGCGGGGATTGCCCGCTGCCTGCGCAGCGGTGTTGATAAAGGGGGATGGATTCAGGGGATCGGCTCAGGCCTCGGCCGAGCGCTCCAGCCGCTGGCGCAGGCGCTCGGTGGCGGCGGGGCCGGGCACGACGTGGAAATCGTGTCCGACGATGGGACGTCCGCTGGCGGCATCCACCAGCACCGGCTCGACGCGCTCGCCGGTCTGACGGTCCACCAGTTGCACGCTTTCGCCTTCGGGCGCGAGATGCCTGTTACCCCAGGCGAGCATCGCCAGCAGCACCTGGCGGAAGTCACGGCCGCGGTCCGTCAGGATGTATTCGAAGCGCGGCGGGCGCTCGCAGTATTGGCGGCGCTCCAGCATGCCCTCCTCCACCAGCGAGTTCAGGCGGCGGGTCAGCATGTTCGGGGCGATGTCCAGGTTCTGCTGGAACGCATCGAAGCGGGTGATGCCGTAGAACGCCTCGCGCAGGATCAGCACGCTCCAGCTGTCAGCGACCCGGGCAACCGTGCGGGCGATGGGGCACGGCGTCTCGCCAAGTGGCTTTTTCTGCATCTCCGGACTCCTTGAAATACACGTTGCTATCAATTTGAAAGTTAGTCTAGACTAGTCACTATCATCATGCAAGTTAGTTGATGCAATTCTCCCTAGTTGCTGTCGAAAGGTGTCCGCAATGCCGCTTCATTCGCCCCGCCCCACCCGCGCCGGTCTCCCGCGCCTTCTCTCTACCTTGATCGCCGCCGGCGTCGCCGCCACCCTCGCCGCCTGCGCAGCCGGCCCGGACTACCACGCGCCCGATGCGAATATGCCGGCGGCCTATCCGCATGCCGCGGCCCTGGCTGCCCGCGAAGCCACCCAGCCCGCACCGTCACTGGATAGCTGGTGGCTGGGCTTCGACGATCCCGCGCTCACGCGGGTCATCCAGCGCGCGCTGGAGCAGAACCTGGATCTGGCGGCGGCCATCGCCCGCGTGGATCAGGCCCGCGCCGCCGCGCGCCGGGCCGGTGCCGAATTGCTGCCGCAGGGGTCGTTCTCCGCCAGCGTCGGCAAGCAGCGCCAGTCTCTGGAAGGGCCGCAAGGCAGGCTGGGCAGAAACCTGCCGGGCTATGACCGCAACCAGACGCTGTACAGCACGGGCGTGGGGGCAAGCTGGGAGATCGATGTGGCCGGTGGCCTGCGCCGGGGCGCCGAGGCGGCCAGCGCAGAAGCCCAGGCCGCCGAAGCCGAGCATCTGGGCGTGCGCGTGCTGGTGGTGGCGGAAGCCGCCGATGCCTACTTCCGCGTGCGCGGCGCGCAGCAACGCATTGCCATTGCACAGGAACAGGTGCGCACCAATGCCAGGCTGCTGGAGCTGGTGCAACTGCGACTGGCCGATGGCATCGGCGCCGAGCGCGAACGGGCCCAGGCGGAAGCGCAGCTCGCGCAGACGCGCGTCACGCTCCCGCCGTTGCAGATCGAACTGGAGACCCAACTCAACCGCCTCGACGTGTTGATGGGCGCGCAGCCGGGCACCTACAGCGCCGAACTGACGACGCCCACCGAGCGTATGACCGTACCGCAGATCTCCGTGGCGCAAGGGCCGGCCAACCTGCTGCAACGCCGGCCGGACGTGATCGCGGCCGAACGCCGTTTGGCGGCATCGAACGCCCAGATCGGCGTTGCCACGGCGGAGTACTACCCAAAGGTGTCGATATCGGCCCTGCTCGGTTTCGAGAGCCTGACCGCCAGCAAGCTGTTCACCGCGTCGGCATTCCAGCCCGCCGCTATCGCCGGGCTGCGCTGGAGACTGTTCGATTTCGGCCGGGTGGACGCCGAAGTGGCACAGGCCAAGGGCGCCAACGCCGAGGCCCTGGCCAACTATCGCAAGTCCATGCTGCGCGCCACCGAGGACGTGGAGAACGCGATCATCGCGCTGACCCAGCTGGAGGTACAAAGCCGGGAACTGGCCGTGGAAGTGGCAGCCCACGCCCGCTCGCGCGGCGCCGCCGAGGAGGCCTACAAGGGCGGCGCGGTCAGCCTGTTCGAAGTCCTCGAAGAAGACCGCCTGCTATTGGCGGCGCGTGACCAGCAGGCCAGCGTGCGCGCCGACAACGCCCGCGCAGCCGTGGCGACGTTCCGCGCGCTGGGCGGCGGGTGGACGGAGTGAAAGCGCGGCCACGCTAGCCGCGTCAGCCCGGGCGCGCGGGGTCTGCCGGCAAATTCAGATAGTCATCCACTGCGCTGCCCACGGTGGGATGAAAGCGATCATTGCTGAAGACCTCGGTCAGTTCGAAGCGCCTGAGCTTGTCGCGGACCGGGTCCTTCATCTCGGCGAAATGCAGCGCGATGCCGTCCGCGCTCAGGGCGTGGCTCAGTTCGCGCAGCATGTCCGCCGAGGTGACGTCGACACTGGTGACCGGCTCGGCGGCCACCACCACGCGGCGCACCGGGGTGGGCGAGTCCGCCACCGCCTCGGTGAGCCGTTGCTGGAATTGCTCGGCATTGGCGAAGAACAGCGGCGCGTCCCAGCGAAACAGCACCAGCCCGTCGATGCGCGCCGCCTCGGGGTAGCGCTTCATGTCGTGATAGCCGCGCAGCCCGGGCACCCGGCCCAGCACCGCGAAGTGCGGCCGCCAGCCGTCCCACAGGAACTCGATCACGGCGACCACCACGGCGAGGCAGATGCCGGGAATCGCACCGAACACGGCCACGCCGGCAAAGCACAGCATCGACAGCCAGAACTCCCATTGCTGGATGCGAAAGATGCGCTGCAGGTCCTTGAACTCGAACAGCCCGATCGCTGCGGCGATGACCACGGCGGCCAGCGCGCTGGTGGGCAGGTAGCGCAGCAGGTTGGGCGCGAACATCAACAGCGCCGCCACGGCGATGGCGCCGACCACGCCGGTCAACTGCGTGCGTGCGCCGGCCGCCTCCGCCACCGGGGTGCGTGACGCGCTGCTGCTGATCGGAAAGCCCTGGAAAAAGCCCGCCGCCAGATTAGCGGCGCCGAGCGCCACCATCTCCTGATTCGGGTCCACGCGCATATGCGCGCGCGCCGCGAAGGTGCGCGACAGCACGCTGGTATCGGCAAACGCGATCAGCGCCACGGCGCAGCCGCCGAGCACGATCTTGACCAGATCCGCCTCGCTGAGCCACGGCACCGCAAACGCCGGCAGGCCCTGCGGAATTTCGCCGAGGATCTTCACGCCGCGGCTATCCAGATGGAACAAGGCGACCGCCAGCGTGGCCAGGATCACGGCGATCAGGATGCCGGGAACCCGCTCGAAGCGCTTGAGCAGCAGGATCACGACCAGGCTGGCCGCCCCCACCGCGAAGCTGTAGCCGTTGGTCTGGCCATCGGCAATCGCCCGGCCCAGCTCCCACAACTCGCGCAACGGCCCGGCATCCTCGATCTGGATGGCGAACAGTTTCGGCAGTTGGCTGACCAGCACGGTCAGCGCAATGCCATTCATATAGCCGTAGCGGATCGGCTTCGACAGCAGCTCGGTGATGAACCCAAGGCGCAGCAGCCCCAGCACGATGCAAAACAGGCCGGAAACGATGGCCATCAGGCTGGCTGTGGCGATGGCGCGCGCCGGATCGCCGGCGGAAGCGGTAATGACGACGGCCAGAATCGGCGCCGCCAGCGCGGAATCCGGCCCCAGCACCAGAATTCGGCTCGGGCCGAACAGCGCGTAGGCCAGCAAGGGGACGATCGTCGCGTACAGGCCATAGACGCCGGGCACGCCCGATGCCTCGGCATAGGCGATGCCCACCGGTACCAGCATCGTGGTCAGGACCAATCCGGCAGCGATGTCACGGGGTAGCCAGGCTGGCTGGTAGGTCGCCAGGGTTGCCAGTCCGGGCAACCAGCGCCGCCACGGGGAGGCAGGCGCGTCACGCGGTGCAGAGGCGTTGGCCATGGATGGGGTGGGCAGGCACGCCGCATGCAGCGCGATGCTTCAGCATAGGCCGGGAACGCCGCAAAGGGAAATGGCGCGAACGTCAGGTCTGGATGAAGTCCCGGTGGGCCGGCGCGGCGCTCTTGGGGGCTTCGCCGATCATCTCCAGCACCGTCGATTCGATCATGTAGGACATGGCGGTCAGCGCCAGATCATTGGGTTCCTCGCCGAACGGCTCCTCGATCTCGGCGCTGAGCGCCTCCAGCGCGAAGAAGGTGTAGGCGATAAAGCAGACGATCACCGGCGTCATCAGCCCGATCGAATCCAGCAGGCCGAACGGCAGCAGCATGCAGTACAGGTAGATGCACCGATGGATGATGACGGAGTAGGTGAACGGGATCGGCGTGCCGGCCAGCCGCTCGCAGCCGCCCAGCGCCGTGCTGAGCTGATTCAGCGACATTTCCATCGACTGGGCCAGCGGCGGCGCCAGTTGACCGGCACGGAGTCGCTCCCCCACCCATTCACCCGCCATCAGCAGCACGATGGCGGGTTTGAACTTCGCGGCCTTGAGGCGGGCCGCATCCGCCTCGTCGAGGAACGGCGCCACATCGGGCCAGGCCTCGCTGCCGCGCAACTGATGGCGCAGCGCGTGCACGAACGCGCAGAGCCGATAGGCCAGCTGGCGCGCGTCGCGCGGGTCGGCCCCGAGCGTCAGCGCCTGCCGCGTCAGCGAGCGCGCTTCATTGAGCACGCTGCCCCAGAGCGTGCGCCCTTCCCAGAAGCGCGCGTAGCTGGTGCTGTTGCGAAAACCGAGGAAGATGGCCAGCGTCAGGCCGATCAGCGAGAACGGCACGAAGTTCAGCGACACCTTCCAGTCGCCAATCCGGCCGTGGAAGGTGGTGATCAGCGCGGCAAACAGCGTGATGGTGACGAGCTGCGGGGCGATCTTGGGCAGCACCGAGCCCCGCAGGACAAACAGCATCCGGAACCAGTGCAGCGGCGGGCGGGTAATCATGTCAGGGGGCCTCGCGCAGCCGCAGCGCCGCCAGTGCCAGCGGCTTGGCGACGACGGTCGTGGCGAGGGCCATCAGCAGCAGCCCCGAGAACGCCGCCGCGCTGATCAGGCGGTTCTCGAGCAGGATGGCCAGCACCACCACCTCCATCAGCCCCTTGGTCTGGGCCAGCGCGCCCAGCGTCCAGGCATCGCGCCGCCCCAGGCCGGCCATCCGCGCCGGCAGCGCCGTACCCGCCATCTTGCCCACCACGGCCACGACGGTGGCCACGGCAAACACCACGAGGGCGTCGCCGCCGGCCGTGGTCAGGTCCGTGCGCAGGCCAGTCATCAGGAAGAAGAACGGCATCAGCACCACCACCGTGGTCGGCTCCAGCTGCCGGCCGATATCGGCCGCCGCGCCCCGCGGCAGCACCACGCCGGCCAGGAATCCGCCCAGGATGTAGTGCAAGCCGATCAACTCCGACGCGCAGGCCGAGCCGAAGATCAGCACCACCACCGCCGCCAGCCGGGCATCCGTCCCGCGCAGGCGCGGCAGGGCTGCCGCCAGCAACGGCCGAACGATCAGGAACATGGCGGCGACGTAGGCAGCTCCCGTCAGCACGAGCCGCAGCGGCGCGTGGGCGGCCTGCCCGGTACTGGCGAGAATGCACGAAAGCACGATCCAGATGGCGGCATCGCTGACCGCCGCGCAGGCCACCGCGAGCCGGCCGGCCGTGGAATCGCTCAAGCCCATTTCCCGCAGGATGGCGCCGAGCACTGGCAGCGCGGTCACGGCCATCGACACCCCCACGGCAATCGCGAATTGCCAGGGCGTGGCGGCCTCCCCAAGCAGCCCGGGCCGATAGTGGCCGAGCCCCAGCCCGGCGCCCACGCCCAGCACAAACGGCACCAGCACGCAGCCCAGCGCGGCGCTAATGGCGATCTTCCGCAGGCCGCGCGCCTCGCCCCCGCCAATGTGCAGGCCGGACAGGAAGCCGAACAGCACCACGGCCAGCCATTGCAGGCCGGTCAGCGCGGTCAGCCGGGTGGCGCCGAACAGCGCCTGCCAGCTATCCGGCCAGAAGGCCCCGAGCAGCGACGGCCCCAGCAGAATGCCGCCCACGATCTGCATGACCACGAGCGGCACGATGCCACCCATGCGCAAGCCGCGCCACAGCAGCAGCGGTGTGCCGACGACCAGACAGGCCTGGGCGAAGAAAATCGAGGTGGGATTCATGGTCTGAGCGATGGTTGGCGCGATGCAGCGGCGATGATACCTCGCCCGCACCGCGCCTCATCGCTCAGGCCGGCGTCTTGCGGAAGGCAATCGCGAAGCGGTTCCAGGTATTGATCGCGGAGATCAGCAGCGTCAGGTCGACCAGTTCGGCATCCGAGAAATGGGGCCGCACGGCTTCCCAGACAGCGTCCGGCACGTGATCCTGCGAGACCAGCGTCACCGCCTCGGTCCAGGCCAGCGCGGCCTGCTCGCGCGCCGTGAAGAACGGGGTTTCGCGCCAGACCTGCAGCGTGGCCAGCCGGCGGTCGTCCTCGCCGCCTTTCCGGGCGTCGGCGGTGTGCATGTCGATGCAGTAGGCACATCCATTGATCTGCGAGGCGCGCAGGCGTACGAGTTCGACGAGCGACTTTTCCAGTTCGTTCTTGGCAATGCGATCTTCCAGCCCGAGGACGGCCTTGATGGCGGCGGGACTGGCCTTGTAGAAGTCGAGACGGTGTTGCATGGCTTGCTCCGGTAGTGGATGTAGTCGATTGCGGCGGCAGCGTCGTCGCGGCCTTGGATCCAAGCTTAGGAGCCGGAGTGGTATTTCCCAATTACCAATTTCCGGCATTTTCAGGTAGCCACCCGGCGTGGCGGGTTCACGTGATACAGGCATGATCGATCACACGCGCCAGCGGCATTAGGTCGCAGCCGCAACCGTCACCCGGAAGGTATCCTTGGCGCACGTTCTTTTCGCACGCCTCATGCCCCAAATCGCTCCCCGGCCCGCCGCCCTCGCCAGCGCGGACGCCTCGTACCGCATGCTCTGGCGCTGGCATTTCTACGCCGGCCTGTTCGTGATGCCGTTCCTGATCGTGCTGGCCGTGACCGGCACGCTCTACTGCTTCCAGCCGCAGATCGAGCCCCTGCTCTACCCGCAGTTGCTGAAGGTCGAGCCGTCCGGCGAGCGGCTATCTGCCCAGCGCCTGCTGGACCGCGCACGGGAGGCCGCGCCCACCGGGGCGACAGTCACCACCTACACGCTCAATACCGATCCCCGGGCGAGCGCCGAATTCGTCTTCCGCCTGCCTGCGGGCGGCAGCGACAGCGTCTTCCTGAACCCCTACACCGGCACCTACCTCGGCAGCCTGAGCGTGGAAGACCGCTTCATGAAGCAGGTGCGCATGATCCACCGCGCCCTGCTCGTCGGCAAGCCGGGCGAGTTGCTGATGGAACTGGCGGCATGCTGGGTGCTGGTGATGATCGCCACGGGCCTGGCGATGTGGTGGCCGCGCCTGCGCCAGCGCGGCGCGCGCGCCTTTGTGCCCGGCCCCGCCACGGGATCGCGCGGCGGATGGAAGGAAATCCATCTCGTGCTCGGCGCATGGCTGGCCGTGGGCGCCTTGGCGTTCATCCTGTCCGGTTTGCCGTGGACGGGTTCGTGGGGCAAGCAGTTCAAGGCGCTCGCCACGGCCGCGAATCTCGGCCGTCCGGCCGATGGTCAGGGCGACATGCACGCGCATGCCGCGCCCCCGGCCGCCGGCGCCGATCACGCCAAGCATCACCACACGATGGAATCGCTGCCGCTGGCAGACATGCCATGGGCCGTCGGCCTGACCGCCGTGCCCAGCGTAGCCCCGGCGCAGACCGCGCCGCTGACACTGGATCAGGTCGTGGCCGTGGTGGCCGCCCAAGGCATCACCACCGGCTGCCAGGTGGTCTTCCCGAAGGCGCCCGGCGGCGTCTATACCGCGTCCTGCTTCCCTGCCGATCCGAGCGGCGAGCGCACGCTCCATATCGATCCCGCCAACGGGCGAGTCGTCAAGGATCTCCGCTTCGCCGACTACGGGCCCGTGGCGCAGGCCATCTCGTACGGCACCTCCCTGCATATGGGCCGCTACTTCGGGCTGGCCAACCAGCTTATCTGCGCGGCGATTTCGTTGGGCCTGATGGCGATGGCCATCACGGGTCTGGTGATGTGGATCCAGCGCAAGCCGGCGCGCAAGCTCGGCGCACCGAGCCATCCCGCCGCATTGCCGCCGATGCGCGCCTGGGCCATCGGGCTGGGCCTGCTCGGCGCCGTGTTCCCGATGATGGGCGTCACGCTGCTCGCGGTCTGGCTGCTCGACCGCCGCATCGCTGGGGCGGGCGGTGTGCGGACTGCGCCGACGGTGTGACACGCCTTGCCGGGGAATTGGGGGTAAGATCGCCCCACTCCCCAGCCTTGCCTCCACCGTGGAAGACTTTCCTTACCTTGATTTCGACGCCTTGCAGCAACTGGCGCAGCGCACCGACCACGTCACCACCGACTGCACCTGCGCCGCCGACGCGCTACGCGGCTGGGCCAGCCTGCCAATTTCGTTTCCCGACGCACAACTGAAGAAGATCGGCACGCTGGTTGCCAGCGCCTATGAGGAAGCGACGTTCCAGGAGTACGACCCCGACAGCGTCGGCTTCTGGTCGCCCGAGGCCCCGGTGGCGCCGCTGTACTACCCGGCCAACCGCTGCGATGTCTGGGCCTGCACGGTCTGCGACCGCGCGTTCCTGCGCTATGTGGAAGGCGGCGGCTACTTTGTCGATCCCCGCATCCGCCGGCTCACGGGCCGCGTGCTGGTCGATGCCCGCCTGGGTTGAATCGCCCGACTAGCGCAGGCGCAAGCGCCTGACCCACCGGTCGCCGGCTGCCTGTACGCCGGTGACCAGCGCAATCAGCACCACAATCACCACGACCATCACCACCGTATCGAAGCGCTGGTAGCCGTAGCGGATCGCCAGGTCGCCCAGCCCGCCCGCACCGACCGCGCCGGCAATCGCGGACGCCCCGATCAGCGAGACCACGGTGATCGTGAACCCGCCGACGATGCCCGGCAACGCTTCCGGCAGCAGCACATGCCAGACGATATGGCGGCGCTGGCATCCCATCGCCTGGGCCGCCTCGATCAAGCCATGGTCCACTTCGCGCAGGCTCACCTCGGCAATCCGCGCGAAGAACGGTGTGGCGCTGATCGCGAGCGGCACCACGGCCGCCCAGACGCCAATCGTCACCCCTACCACCAGCCGCGTGAACGGCAGCAACGCCACCAGCAACACGATGAATGGCGTAGCGCGGAAGCCGTTGACCAGGGTGCCAGCCAGCCGATGGAAGCGCGGCGCGGGACGCATGCCGCCCGGCGCAGTCACCACCAGCAGCACGGCGAGCGGCAGCCCGGCCAGCGCGGCGATCAGCGCGGAGGCGCCGACCATCGTCAGCGTATCGAGGAAAGCGGCCCAGAGGCGGTCAATGAGTATCGGAGACATAACCTAGCGTGGTGACGTGATGGGCGATAGCCCCGGCCGACGCCACCGCAGCCTCCAGCGCGGCGTGGGCGGGGATGGAGAGCAGCAGCGCGCCTTGCGTGTGCCCCTGAATCCGGTCGAGACTGCCATGCAGCAGCCGCACGCCGGCGCCGAACGCGGCGGCCACGCGCGACAGATCCGGCACCTCGCCGCCGGCATAGCGCAGTTCGACCACTCGATGCCAGTCCCCCGCGCCCTCCGGCTGCGCATGCAGGCGCTGCGCGATGTCCTCGGGCACGCGCGTGGCCAGCGGCGCCAGCAGCGCCCGCGTGGCATCGTGCTGCGGATTCCCGAAGACCTGCCACACCGGCCCGGTCTCGGCGATGGCCCCGCGTTCCAGCACCAGCACGCTGTCGCAGATCGCCCGAATCACGCGCATTTCGTGGGTAATCAGCACGATGGTGATGCCAAGCCGCGCGTTGATGTCGCGCAGCAGGGCCAGGATCGACTGCGTGGTCTCCGGGTCCAGCGCGGAGGTGGCCTCGTCGCAAAGCAGGATGTCGGGGCGATGGACCAGCGCGCGCGCAATGCCCACACGCTGCTTCTGTCCGCCCGACAGCCGGCCGGGGTACGCATCCGCCTTGCCGTCGAGGCCGACCAGCGCCAGCAGCGACGCCACGCGCTCCGCGATCTCCGCCCGGGGCACGCCAGCCACCTTGAGCGGCAGCGCCACGTTTTCGGCCACGGTCTTGGCGGACAGTAGGTTGAAGTGCTGGAAGATCATGCCGATCCGCCGGCGCAACGTCACCAGCTCGCCCGTCCCCAGCGTCGCCACGTCCACGCCGCCCACGGTGACCCGGCCTGCGCTCGGCGTCTCCAGCCCGTTGATGGTGCGCAGCAGGCTCGACTTCCCCGCGCCGCTGCGACCGATGATCCCGAAGATGCCGCCAGCGGGAATCTCAAGGTCAATCTCGCGCAGCGCCTCCACCGGCCCGCTCGCCGCGTGATAAGTCTTGCCCACGCCCTCGAATCGGATCGAACCCGCATTGGGCGCGGTTGTGCCTTCCGCGCGTGCCACCGGCGGCGCGCTACGCGAAGCAGTCTGGAGAAGTCCCCTGCGGAACAACGGAAAGGTGGCGGCCATCTGCACGAGTCTCCAGTCAGGGCTTCAGCCAGGGCAGGCTGTAGAGCTTGTCGTTGTTCGCGAACGAGGTGCTGAGCTGCTTGCGCACCGCCGGCGACTCCTGGTAGATCTTCACGAAGCGCGCCACGCGGGCATCGCTGGCATTGTTCTCCCGCGTCACGAAGCGGATGGCGAAGTAGGTGTCGTCGATGCCCGAGTAGAGCAGTCCGGAGCCCGCCACCTGCGGCTTGCCGGCGTTGACGAAGTGCGCCGGGTAGCCCTGCGCGAGGTCCACGTCATCGAGCGCGCGCACGAGCTGCGGCCCCTCCACTTCCACGAACTTGAGCTTCTTGGGGTTGTCCACGATGTCGTTGACGCTGCCCTTCGCGCCCACGCCATCGCGCAGCTTGATCAGCCCCGCCTTCTGCAACAGCAGCAGGCCGCGCCCCTGATTCACCGGATCGTTCGCCACGCCCACGCGCGCGCCGTCCTTGAGGTCGCCGAAGCGCTTGATGTGGGTGGAATACAGGCCGATGTTGGGCAGCACCCCAAGCGCCACGCTGCGGAACTTGTAGCCGCGCTCCTTCACGGCGTTGTCCAGAAACGCCTGATGCTGGAAGTAGTTGATGTCGAGGTCCCCGGCAGCCAGCGCCACGTTCGGCGTGGTCCAGTCGGTGAACTCGATCACCTTGACGTCGAGACCCTGCTTGCGGGCCTCGGTGGCGGCCACCTCGACCGAGTCGGCCAGCGAGCCCGGCGTGACGCCAATGGTGAGCGGCGCGGCGTGCGCGGCTGAAGAGGCGGAAGCGACGATCGCCAGCGAAGCAAACAGGGGAAGCAGCAGTGAGGATTTCAGCATGGTGATGGGCAGGATGAAGAATCAAAGGCGGCGGAACTGCGCGGCCGCGTGGCGATCTGGCAGGCGGTCGCCGTCGCCGAACAGCTTGTGGCGCAGCGACCCCTCGGCATAGGCCGTCTTGTAGCGGCCCCGGTTCTGTAGCTCGGGAACGATCAGGTCGACGAAGTGCGTGTAGCTCTCCGGCACCACGGTGCGGCTCAGGTTGAAGCCGTCGATGCCGGTCTCGTCGATCCAGGACTCGAGTTCGTCGGCCACCTGTGCGGGGTCGCCAACGATGGCGGGATAGCGTCCGCCCAGCTCGAACAGATCCAGCAGCTTGCGGCGCGTCCAGCCATGCTGGGCGGCGGTGCGCTGCGCGGACTCGATGGCGTTGCCGCCGCCATAGTCCACCGGCTCATCGAGGCCATAGCGCGCGAAGTCCACGCCCGTGCTGGCGGCGAAATGCGCAAGCCCGGCTTCGCGGCTCGCGTAGTCGCGGTACTCGGCGTGGAGCGCGCGCGCCTCCGCTTCGGTGCGGCCCGTGACCACGGCAGCGCCGGCAAAGACCTTGACGTCATCCGGGCGCCGGCCCGCCGCCACCAACTGCTCGCGCAGTGCGCTGACGGTCTTGCGTGCCGCCTCCTTGCTCGGCGGCGAGATAAACACGCATTCCGCATGGCGCGCCGCGAACTGCTGCCCGCGCCCCGAACTGCCGGCCTGGAATAGCACCGGGGTGCGCTGCGCGGAGGGTTCCGCCAGGTGGTAGCCCTCCACGTCGTAGTAGCGGCCGTGATGGACCACCTTGTGCACCCGGGCCGGATCGGCGAATGTGCGCGAGGCCTTGTCGCGCAGCACGGCGCCCTCCTCCCAGCTGCCCTCCCAGAGCTTGTAGAGCACCTCCAGATACTCGTCGGCGCGGTCGTAGCGCTCGTCATGCGGGAACTGCCCGTCGAGGCCCATGGCGCGCGCCGCGCTGTCCAGATAACCGGTGACGATGTTCCAGCCGACACGGCCACGCGTCAGGTGATCGAGCGTGGAGAAGCGCCGCGCCAGCAGGTACGGTGCGTCGTAGGTCAGGTTGACGGTTACGCCGAAGCCGAGGTGGCGCGTGGCGGCGGCCATGGCCGGTACCAGCAGCAGCGGATCGTTGACCGGCAGCTGGATCGACTCACGCAGCGTGACATCGACATTGCCGCGATAGAGGTCGTAGACACCGACGATATCGGCGATAAACAGCCCATCGAACAACCCGCGCTCCAGCGTGCGCGCCTGCCCCACCCAGTATTCGAGCGTGTTGTATTCCGTGGAGCGGTCGCGCGGGTGGGTCCACAGGCCGTGATTGATGTGCCCGACGCAGTTCATGTTGAACGCGTTGAGCAGGATCTGCTTGCGCGCCATCAGAGGGCTCCGTGCCGCGTCGGCAGGCGGTCGTTGAGGTAGTAGTTGCCGATGGCGTGATACTTCCATCGCACCGGATCGTGGAGGGTATGGGTGCGCGCGTTGCGCCAGAAGCGGTCTAGCCCTTGCCCGTCGAGCGTCGATGCCGTGCCGCCCAGTTCGAACAGCCGGGTGCCGGCCAGCAGCGAGGCGGTGGTTGTGGCCGCGCGCGCTTCCGCCACGGCGATGGATGCCGCCGCTACGGTCTGGGCGTCGGGGCTGCGCTGCGCCGCATCGACGATGCGCCCGGCCCGCCGCACCAGCGCCTCGGCGGCGCGGAGCCTGACCTTGACGTCACCGACCTGATGGATCGTCAGCGGATCCTCGCTGGCATGTGCGACCTTCGCATCCACCCAGGGCCGCGCATGATCGCGGATGAACGGCAACGTGGCGGCGAACGCGCCGTGCCCAATGCCAAGGTCAATGGCCGCATGCATCAGCTGCGCCACGGGACCGATGGTGGTCGGCGTCTCGAACGACGCCTGGAACGGCAGCACCCAGTCCGCCTCGACGCGCACGTTGTCGAAGGTCACCGATCCGCTACCCGTGACGCGCTGGCCAAAGCCATCCCAGTCGTCGACGATGGTGATGCCGGCTGCATCGCGCGGCACGATAGCGATGTAAGTGACCTCGCGCCCATCCTCCTGCGCCACGGCCAGCGTGGGAATCTGGTGCGCGAAGACCGCACCCGTGCAATAGAACTTGTTGCCGATCAGCCGGAAGCCGTCGCCATCCGGCACCAGCCGCGTGCGGCGCTTGAAGTCCTTGTGACCGATCTCGGCCAGCGCATTGCCGAAGCGCTCACCGGCCAGCGCCCGGGCGTAGAACGCCGCTCGCTGCGCCGCCGTGCCGCCCACGCGCAGCACTTCGAGCGCGTAGTAGTGGTTCTGCGGGATCTGGCCCAGCGAGCCATCGGCAGCAGCGAGCGTTGCGATCACTTCGGCCAGCGTGCCGTTGGACACGCCGGCGCCGCCGTGCTCGCGCGGCACAGTGATGCCCAGCAGGCCGCTGGCGCTCAGCGCGTCGAGTTCTTCCCACGGCAGTCGGCGCTCGCGGTCACGCAGCGCGGCGTCGGGGGCAAAGCGTTCCGCCAGCAGTTGCGCGGCGGCGATGGCTTCGGCGTCATCGGCAATCCGATGGGCGCGCGGCGGCGGCGCGGCCGGTGCGGGACGGCTGTCCCGATGATCGGCAGCAGGTGGAGGCGTAAACAGCAAGGTCATATCAATTCCAGGAGTGCCGTGCCGGCTGAACGCCGTTGAGGTGATAGTTGCCGATCAGGTGGAGCTTCCAGCGCACCGGATCGTGCAGCGTATGGGTGCGCGCGTTGCGCCAGTGGCGGTCGAGGTTGTGCTTGGCGCGCGTGGCGGAGGAGCCCGCCAGCTCGAACAGCTTCTCGCTGGCCGCGAGCGCGATCTCGGTGGTCAGCACCTTGGCTTCCGCCACGGCCACCGACGCCTCCGCGCTCAGCGCATCCGTCACCGGGCCTGCGGCGATGGCATCGAGCGCGCGCCCAGCCTCGCCCAGCACTTCGCGCGCGGCGTGGAGATCCACGGCAAGCCGGCCGACATCGCCGATCAGATAGGGATCGTCGGTGGCGTGCTCCACTTTGGCGTCGATCCACGGCCGCGCGTAGGCGCGCACGAAGGCGATGGCATCGTCAAAGGCAGCCTGTGCGATACCCAGGTCGATGGCGGCCTGGATCAGCTGCGAAGTCGGCCCGTAGATCCCGGGGCGCTCCGCAAGCTGCCAGACCGGCAACACGTCTTCCTCTGAGACGGCCACGTTGTCGAAGAGCACCGTGCCGCTGGCGGTGGTGCGCTGGCCGAACGACGACCAGTCGTCGTTCACGGTCAGGCCCGCCGCATCGCGCGGCACCCATGCCTGCACGGCGCGGCCTTCGTCGTCCAGCGCGCGTACGGGCACCCGATGCGCGAACAGCGCGCCGGTCGAATAGAAGCGCTGGCCAGTCAGCCGCAAGCCCTGTTCTGTGCGGCGCAGCCGCGTGCCGGTTTGCAGGACGGTCTGGCTCGTGGCGGAGCGGCGTTCCGGCCCCGCATTGCCAAGCCGCTGCCCGGCGAGCACCTCGGCGTAGTAGCGCTGCTTCTGCGCCGGCGTGCCGATCTCGCGCAGCACGCCGAGCAGGCCGAAGTGATTCTGCGGGATCTGACCCAGCGAGCCATCGGCGGCGCTGAGGATCGCAAAGACCTCTGCGAGCGTGGCGTACGACACGCCGGCACCGCCGAACGCGCGCGGAATCGTGATCGCCCCAAGCCCGCTGCCGGACCAGCGGTTCAGCTCGCCCCAGGGCAGGATGCGCTCGCGGTCGCGTCGCGCGGCGCCTTCGGCAAAATCGGCCGCCAGGGCATGCGCCACGGCGATGGCTTCGGCGTCGTCCGCAATGCGCCGCACAGGCGCACCGGAGCGCTGTAGGACGTGCAATTCCGAGAGGTTGGTCATGGTGCAGCGAGTGGGGGAACAAGCGGCCATTGGAGCATGGCCCCCCTACACGTCACGACGAATTTTTTCGAGGATGCTTAGGCGCTGCGGCCCGCATATCGATAGCCGCAGGCAGACATCGGCTGGCGTCAGGAATGGCAGACGAGGCCGTCGCCAAGCTGGCTGGTTTCGTAGGCAATATCGCCGGCGCGCTGCGTACGGGCAGTGGCGAGCGCCCCGCCGATCTTCCAATGCCGCACGGCGCGATCGAGCCACGCTGCGGAGCGGGAGTCGTCCTGCCGGATCACGATCTGCGGACTGGCGTTGTCGGGAAGCAGGCCCGCGTCGAGCCGCCGATAGAAGCGCCACTCGGGCAATCCCATCAGCCGCGCCACCACAGGGGCGTCTTCCGCCAGCGCCTGGCATTCGCCGGCCATAAACGCGGCCACGGCGCGGATCGACGAAGAATACGAACGTACCTGCGCGCCCAGCGTCTCCGTGACGGGATGCGCATAAGGGCTACCCTGTGCGACACAGACCGCGCGCCCGGCGAGATCACTCGGCGCACGATAGTCGCTGCCGCGCAGCGTGACGAGCGCGCCGGCGCCGCCGGTGTAGGCGGTCGGCACGGCATACGGACCGCTATCGATGGCGCCGGCCACCACAAGATCGACACCGGGCACGCTCACGCCGCGCGCATCGGCAGGCAGGCCGACTACCCGCAGACGCACCTGCAATCGTTCAGCAAGATAGCGCGCGAGCGAGACATCGAACGCATCGGGTTCAGGCGGCGTCGGCCGGCTAGGCGGCGCGGGACGGGCGTATTGCCGCACGCCCACCACCAGCTCGCCACGCGCCCGCACGGCTTCGAGCAACGGGCCGCGCGGCAGCGTCGTCCAGTCGGGCTCCCGCTCCAGGTACCGCGCCCCCGCCTGCAAGGCAACCGGCAATCGTTCGACAAGATGCGGCGACTGTTCTAGCCAGCGTGGCGCGGCAGCCAGGCCGAGCAGGCCGGCCGCCACCGCCAGCGCGATGGCATGCCACGCGCCGGGGATCAAACGCGGCGCTTTGGCCGCCGGCGCGCACCCGCATTCGGACGCGATCTCAGCCATTGAGCGTGAGCCCCTTGCGCCAGCGCGTCATGCGGCGCTCCACCCGTGCCAGCCCATAGTTGAGCACCAGCCCCAGCACCGCCAGCAGCAGGATGCCCGCGTACATGGTCGGAATCTGGAAGACCTCCTGCGCGTTGAGCGTCATGAAGCCGAGCCCGGAATGCGCGCCGATCATCTCCGCCGCCACCAGCGCGGTGATGCAATACGTGCCCGCCAGCCGCACACCCGTGAAGATCGATGGCGACGCCGCCGGCAGCACGACCTTGCGGAACACGAACAGCCGCGACGCGCCCATCGAGCGGGCCGAGTCGATCAACAGCCGGTCCACCTGCTTGACGCCGCCAATCGTGCTCAGCAGCACCGGCCAGAACGACGCCCAGAAGATGATCGCCACCTTCGAGGTCTCGCCGATACCAAGGAACAGGATGAACACCGGGAACAGCGCGAAGGCCGAGGTCTGCCGGAACAGTTGCAGAATCGGATCGACAATCGCCTCGAAGCGGCTGAACCAGCCCATCAGCAGGCCCAGCGTCACGCCGAGCCCGATGGCGGCGGCCAGGCCCCACAGCGAGCGCTGGAGGCTGGCGAGCAGGTGTTTCCACAGCGCGCCGCTGCCAATCAGCTGCCAGATGGCGCCCAGGATCTGCGATGGCGGACTCAGGTAGGCGGCGCTGACGATGCCCAGCCGTGGCACCAGCTCCCACAGCAGCAGGAAGCCGATGATGCCCAGCACGCCGAGCGCGCGGTCGGTGGCTTTTCCGCTCATGATGCGGCCCTCGCCAGCACAGGTTCGGCGGCCGCACGCTCGCCGGGATTGGCCGTGGCGCCGAGCGGGCGCGGCACGGCGGCCGGGTTCGCGAACTGGACCTCGTCCTTGAGCACGTCCCACGCCTGCTGGCGCAGTCGCACGAACGCTTCGGAATTTCGCACCTCGGGCGCGCGTGGGCGCGGCAGCGGCACGTCGAGAATCGCCTTCACCGTACCCGGGCGCCGCGTCATGATGGCGATGCGGTCCGACAGGAAGATCGCCTCGTCGATACTGTGGGTGATGAACACGATGGTCTTGCGCGTCTGCTCCCAGATCCGCAGCAGTTCGCCTTGCAGGATCTCGCGCGTCTGTGCGTCCAGCGCGGCGAATGGTTCGTCCATCAGCAGCACTTCGGGCTTGTAGGCCAGCGCGCGCGCAATCGCCACGCGCTGCTTCATGCCGCCCGAGATTTCATGCGGAAAGCGCGGGCCGAAGCCGGTCAGCCCTACCAGTTCGAGGTACTCCCCCGCAATGCGCCGCCGCTCCGCACGCGGCACGCCGCGAATCTCGAGCCCGACCTCGATGTTCTCGAGCACGGTACGCCACGGGAACAAGGCGTAGCCCTGGAACACCACGCCCTGCGCCGGGTTGATGCCCTGCAGCGGCTTGCCGTCGATGGCGATGTTGCCACCGGTGCGGTCAGTCAGGCCAGCGAGGATGCTCAGGAAGGTCGACTTGCCGCAGCCGGACGGCCCCAGGATCGACAGCAGTTCGCCGTCGCGGATATCAAGGTCGAAGTCGCGCAGCACGGCCACGTTCTCCGGGCGCCCCGCCTCGTTGCGCACGGCATAGTCCATGCGCACGCCGCGCGCGGTGATCTTGTGGGAGTCGGTCGTGCTCATGCCTTCGCCGGTCCCTGCGTGGCGTACGGATTGAACTCGTTCGTGTAGAGATCGCGCGCGGCGACTTTGCCCTTGGGGAGCTTGCCCTCGGTTTCGAGGACGTCGATGTAATACTGGATCGGCGGCTCGGTGACGACGAGGTTATCGACGTAGGCGTAGCGGTCCACGTAGTCGAGCTGCAGGTTGATGCGCTTGGACACCAGCTTGCGCGCGTCCTCCGGGTTCGCGTTGACCCAGTTGGCCGCCTTGGCGAGCGCGGTCACGACGTCGCGCACGGATTCCGGATGCTCGCGAATGAACTTGCCGTGCGCGCTGTAGGGCTGCATGCCGCCCAGCCCGGCGTCGAGGTCGAAGTCGCTCCACAGCCGCACCAGCTTGTCGGCGTGGTCGGCGCGGCCCGAGAACGGTGCGTGGATGATCGCCAGGTCGGTGTTGCCGGTGACCAGCGTCTGCTCGGCCTGATCGTCCGGAATCACGACGAAGTTGATCTTGTTGACGTCCACGCCCTTCTCGCGCAGGTACGTCTTGGTGACGAACTCCGCGCACGCGCCGAAGCTGTTGATGCCGACGGTCTTGCCTTCGAGGTCTTTCGGGGCGCGGATGCCGGACGCCTTGCGCACGAAGTACTTCATGTGCGGCGCGTCCTGCAGCGTCTTGTTGCCGGCCGCCACTACCTTGATGTCGGAGCCGCTGGCCACCGCCGAGATCACCAGCGGCACCATGCGTGAGCCGAAATCGATCTCGCCCGTGCCCACCAGCGGGATGATCTGGGGCGCCGCCACCTTGCCGATGTACTCGGGCCGCGTGTTCGTGCCTTCGAAATAACCGAGCTGGTCGGCCAGGTAGACCAGATCGAAGGTCGGGTTGTCCGGGTAACGGAAGCGCACCTTGTCGCCAACCTTGCCGACCACCGCCGGCGCAGCGGCCGCCGCTTTCGGCGTGGCGGTCTCGTCGCCACGAGAGCACGCGGCCAGCAGCGAGCCTGCGCCGCTGGCAACGGCGAGGGATACGAGTTGTTTGAGCGCGGTACGGCGGGTGTTGGCCACGGAGTGCGACGGCATCGGAAGTCCCTGTTCAGATTGGAATGCGGAGCGGCATTCAGTATCGGAAAGGGGCGCGGCGCGCACAACGAAGTCTTTCAACTATCGATATTGCCCGGGCGCGGCGGGTCGCCGGCGGATTTCGCACGATGTTTGCACGATCCCACGGGGCTGCGGGCAGGAAGTCACCGGAGACGGAATAGCCGGCGCGGGCGGTTCGTCTGACTGCAGACAGCCCATGACGCTGCAATTCATCCCTCTACCTGATCGAAAGGACCGACCATGAAACTCCACCGCACCCTCCCGGCCACCCTGGCCGCGCTCGCCGCCCTCACCCTCGCCTCCGGCGCCATGGCGCAGACCCCGTCGCCAGCGAACACCGTCCCCGTCAAGAACATCGTGCTGGTGCACGGCCTGTATGCCGATGGATCGAGCTGGGAGAAGGTCATTCCGCTGTTGCAGGCGAAGGGCTACCACGTCACTTCGGTGCAGAACCCGACGACGTCGCTGGACGCGGACGTCGATGCGGTCAAGCGCGCCCTGGCGGTCCAGGACGGCCCCACGCTGCTCGTGGCGCACTCCTACGGCGGCATGGTCATCAGCCAGGCCGGCGATGACCCGAAAGTGGCCGGGCTGGTCTATATCGCCGCCCGCGCGCCGGACGCCGGCGAGGACTACCCCGCGCTGACAAAGACGTTCCCCGCCGCGCCGGCCTCGGGCGGATTGCAATGGGGTGCGGATGGATACGGCCGGCTTTCCGAACAGGCATTCCTGCACGACTTCGCCGGGGATCTGCCGGAAACGCAGGCGCGTGGCTACTACGCCGTCCAGCAGCCGATGGGCAAGGCCATCACCATGGCGAAGACCACCGTGGCGGCCTGGCGCGACAAGCCGACGTGGTACGCGGTGTCGACCCAGGACCGCACGATCAACCCGGACCTCGAACGCTTCATGGCCAAGCGCATGGGCGCGCAGACCGTGGAGATTCCGGCGAGCCACGTCTCGTTGCTGTCCCGCCCGCAGGAGGTGGCCAACCTGATCCTCCAGGCCGCCGCAGGCAAGTCGGCCGGATAAATACTTCCGCCTGACTGCATCCATTCGCTCCGCTGGTGTGTAGCGTCTGTGCGGCCTCCGGGTTCGCACCGATCCACGACACACCAAGGAGCCCCACCATGATCCGCCACGCCTGCCACCGGCACGCCCGGATGGTGGCATTCGCTGGCGCTCTGGCGCGGTATTGCCTTCGGGGCGACGGCCTGCTCGCTGCTGCTGGCCGCCATGCTGGGCCTGCGCGCGTTCGCGCCGCCCGCGCCGCCTGAAACTGATTCCGCTCGGCGCGCAGGCCGCGCCGACCAATCGCGCGCTGCAATTCTGGACCAAGGCCGACGACTGGAGCGGGCCGGTCTCGCTGGGTCTGGTACAGGCTGACCAGTCGCTCGATGTCGCGCTGGACCGCCTGCCGGCCCTCCAGGACAACCAGTTGTTCGAGATCACGCTCGAGCCCGCCGCCGGATCGCCCATCGGCCGCCCGACCGGCCCGGTGCTCTATATCGGCCGCGCGGTGCTGGTGCGTTAACCCGCCCCGGCTTACGGCGCCACCGTCACGCTGCGGAACCCCTGCCGGGCCGCCGGCAGGCGCTTGCATGCCACGCCATCGCGCAGCACCCCGCCGTCGTCGCTGAGAATGCGCAGGCGCTGCGTGCCCGGCATCGTGAAGATGGCTTCCGGCTTCAGCGTGGCGATGGCGGCCTGGCCGAACGCCACGGGCCGGTCATTGGCGGCGCCGGACCATTTATATAGGGCGAAGGTGCCATCGTCAGCCACCGGCCCTGCGGCGATCACATACCCCTGCCCCACGCGCTCGATGCTGCGGATGCCCCGTCCGCCCAGATCGAGCAGTAGCGGGCTGCCAAACTTCGCCGGCTTGCCGTCGATGAGCCCATCAGGGTTCTCCAGCGGCACGAGGATGGCCTTGCCATCGACCAGCGGATTGCGGAAGCCGATCAGCAAGCCGCCATCCGCTGCCGCGAGTCCTTCGATATTGAGCCCACCCGGGCTTTCCGGTGCCCGTTCGGCGGCCGTCTTGAGCGGCAGCGAGGCCAGCGCCGGAGACGCCACGAGATCTTTCAGCAGATCCTTGTAGGGCCGGCCCACCGGCTTCAGCGACAGCCGGCCCGGATCGAGTTCCACCGCGAAGAACCGGTGCCGGCGCCCCTGCTCCTTGCCCTTGGCATTGCGGCCGTGCGACGAGATGACGTAGGCGCGCTGGCCGACAACGGCGGCTCCTTCGAGGTCCGACTCGCCATCGTCATCGGTGCCGAGGAAGCCGCCAAGCGTGAAGGTCTTGACCGCGCGCGGCTGACCGGCCTGGTACACCGTCAGCACGTTGTGCTCGTCGCCCACCACGACGAAGTGGTCGGGGCCGAGGGCGAAGCCGGCCGAGGCGTCGCAGAGTCCGGTGTAGGTCTCCACGCCATCCGCCGGCCCAGTCGCCCCAGCCGGGCCTGCGCCAAGCATCAGACATATCGCCAGACAGGCCATGCCACGCAGGGGGATTCGCATCGTCCGTTCTCCGTTGGGGTCGAAGGTGCTACGCCAGATCGGCACCCGGGGCGCCATCCAGCCCGGTCCCAGCATACGCGCACCGGAAGCCCGCCGAGCGCAGTTCTTCGGCGATCAGGTCGGCAATCCACTGCTTGCGGGACTCCTGCATGCGGCTGCGGATGGCGGCCACGCTCACCGCCGCGAAGTTGCCCGGCGTGATTTCGAAGCGCATGCCGACGCCGCTCACGCCCTCGTTGACGAGGCTGTCCGTCTTGGCCAGCCCGGCCGAGCGCGCGCGCGTCACCAGCGTGCGCAGCTTGGCCAGCGACAGCCCGTGCGGCGTGAATTCGGACGTATGGCGCGCGTAGAGCGCGGCAATCTCGCCATCGTCGAGCATCGACAGCAGCGTCACGCCCGCCGAGCCGATGCCGAGCACGCGCATGCCGCCCACCTGCAGCACCAGCGCCTTGACCGGAAACGCGCCCTCCTCGCAATGGAGGCAGTGGCCGTAGTCGCCATTGCGCACCACGAGGAAAACCGTGTCCTCGGTGCGCCGCGCCAGCCGCTGCATCACCGGGCGGCAGCGGTCCAGGATCGGCGCGCCTTTCATCGCCGCCAGCCCGAGCTGCATGGCGTCCAGCCCGAGCCGGTACAGCCGTTGTTCGCGCTCGACCATGCCGGATTCGACCAGACTCGTCGCCAGCCGGTAGGCGGTGGCGCGGTCCAGCCCGGCCGCCTGCGCCAGCACGCCCAGCGCCACGCCGGTCGGGTGATGGGCCGCAATCAGCTTGAGCAGCACCATCGCCCGTGTGACGGTCTGTGCACCCTTGGGAGCGCTGCCGGTGTCCTCGCCGGCTTCCGTCTCTGCTTCTGTCTCTGCTTTTGTCATGTTTTCGGCCTCTCCCCGGTCGAGATGTTCACATAGTGAATATTGGTAAAGATTCCGTTTGAATACTGAACACGTCCGGGATGAAATGCAACCATACCAAGCACGAACACGTGCACACACCCGGAGACAACCCATGACGTTCCGCCGCCTCGCCAGTGCGATCCCCCGCGTGCTTTCCTTGCCGCGACTGGCCATCCTGCTTGGGCTGGCCGCCTCGCTGCAGCTACCCGCGCCCGCTCGTGCCGACACCTGGCCGACCCGGCCGGTGCGACTGGTGGTGGGCTATACCGCCGGCGGCGCGTCCGACACGGTGGGGCGAATCATCGCCAACGAGCTGGGCGCGATGATCGGCCAGCCGGTGGTGGTGGAAAACCGCCCGGGCGTGGGCGGCATGCTCGGCATGGGCACCGTCGCCAAGAGCGCGCCGGACGGCTACACGCTGGGCGTGGCGGTCAGCGGCACCATGGTGATCGGGCCGCATCTGGTCAAGGCCACGCCGTATGACCCGCTGACCGCGTTCGAGCCGGTCAGCATGATCGCCACGGCGCCGATGGTGATGGTGGGCGCGCCGTCCGCGCCGTTCAACAGCGTGCCGTCGCTGATCCAGACCGCCCGCGCGCAGCCGGACCCGATGATGTTCGCCTCCGGCGCCCAGGCGTTCGAGCTGGCGATGCGGCTGTTCGCCGCCAAGGCCGATCTGCGCATGGGCTCGGTGTCCTATCCCGGCGGCGGCCAGGCGTCCATCGACGTCATGGCGGGCCGCGTGCCGGTGATGGTGGACACCATCGGCGCCCAGCAGGCCAATATCAAGGCCGGCAAGCTGCGCGCGCTGGCCGTACTGGACAACAAGCGCTCCGCCATCCTGCCGGACGTGCCGACGGTCGCCGAAGCTGGCGTGGCCGGCTACCAGGCGGTGGGCTGGCTGGGCCTTGTGGCGCCGAAGGACACCCCCGAGGCCATCGTCACCCGCCTGAACGGCCACCTGCGCACGATCATGGCCAAGCCCGAGGTGCGCGACAAGCTGCTGACGCTCGGCTTCGAGCCCAACACGGACACGCCGCAGGCGTTCGCCCGGGACATCCGCGCCGAATACGCCAAGTGGGGCGCCGTCGTGAAGTCCGCCGGCCTGACTGCCCAGTAAGCGGCCAGTAAGCGCCCAATAACGCCCCATCCATCCGACTCCCTCGCACCATGACGACCGACATCCAGGCCGCCGCCAAATGGCAGGCCACGCTCGACCACGCCCTGCAAGACGCCAACTACCCCACCCTGCTGATGGTGCTGCTGCACCTGACCGGGGACCGCCGCTGGCTAGATCCGCGCTACCAGTGCTCGCGCATCCGCGGCCTGGAAGACAACGATCCCGGTGGGCTACCCGATGAGGTCCGCGCGGAAGTGCTGGCCGCCGCCCGCGACGCCATCCTGGCGTGGAAGTCCGGCGTGGCCCCCGCACTGCCCGCGCCAGACCCGGACACGCTGGTCGCCATGATGCGGCTGAGCGTGGGCGAGGACATCCCGGCCTCCTACGGGCCGATGATCGCCGCCTGGCTGGGGCTGGACGCGGACATGCGCATTGACCAGCGCGGCCGTATCGACGTGCCCGAAGGCTTCCGCGTGATCGTGATCGGGGCCGGCGTGGCGGGGCTGTGCGCCGCCATCCGCCTGCAGGGTGCCGGCATCCCCTTCGTGCTGATCGAGAAGAACGACGAGGTGGGCGGCACGTGGTACGAGAACCGCTACCCGGGCGCCGGCGTGGATACGCCGAACCATATCTACTCGTACTCGTTCGCCAAGGGCGACTGGTCGCGCTACTTCGCGCTGCGCGGCGAGATCCAGCAATACTTCGAGGACGTGGCGGACCGCTTCGGCGTGCGCCGTCATATCCGGCTGCGCACCACGGTGCAATCGGCCCACTACGATGAGTCCTCGCTGCGCTGGACCGTCCACACGCTCGACGCCGAAGGCCAGGCCGAAACGCTGCACGCCGACATGGTCATCAGCGCCGTGGGGCTGCTCAATGTGCCGAAGATGCCCGATATCGAAGGGCTCGACCAGTTCGACGGTCCCTGCTTCCACACTGCCCGCTGGCCCGAGGGCCTGGACGTGACCGGCAAGCGCGTGGCCGTGATCGGCAATGGCGCCAGCGCGATGCAGGTGGTGCCGGCCATTGCCGACCACGTGGCCGCGCTGACCGTGTTCCAGCGCTCGCGCCAGTGGGCCGCCCCCTTCGAGAAGTTCCAGAAGCCGGTGCCGGAGTCCGCGCGCTTCCTGCTGCGCGAGGTGCCGTTCTATCAGGAGTGGTATCGCCAGCGGCTGGCCTACATCTTCAACGACCGCATCCACGGCTCGCTCCAGATCGACCCGGCATGGCCGCACCCGGAGCGCGCCATCAACCAGACCAACGACCGCCACCGTGCGTACTTCACGGACTACATCAAGGCCGAGCTGGGCGAGCGCCAGGACCTGCTGCCGGACGTGCTGCCCGAGTACCCCCCGTTCGGCAAGCGCATGCTGATGGACAACGGCTGGTATCGCACGATGGCCCGCCCGCACGTCTCGCTGGTCACGGGCGGCATCGCCCGGGTGGAAGGCAACGCGGTGGTCACGGACAAGGGCGAGCGGCATGAGGCCGATGTGCTGATCGTTGCCACCGGCTTCGACGCCATCAACATGCTGGCCTCGTTCCAGCTATTCGGCCGGGGCGGGCGCTCCGTGCGCGAGGCGTGGGACCGCCACGGCGCCGAAGCCTACCTTGGCGTGGCCGTGCCGGACTTCCCCAACTTCTTCATGCTGGCCGGGCCGAACACGGCGCTCGGCCACGGCGGCAGCGTGGTCTCGCTGCTGGAGACGCAGGTCAGCTACATCCTCAACATCGTGCGGCAGGCCATGGCGCACAGCGCGGGGCGCTTCGAGATCGAGATCCGGCGCGACCGCCACGACGCCTTCAACCAGCGCGTGCAGGCCGCCCATAACGCCATGATCTGGACCCACAAGGGCATGAGCAACTGGTACCGCAACGCGCAGGGCCGCGTGGTGGCCACCACGCCGTTCCGCAACGACGACTACTGGCACATGACGCGCAAGGCCGATTTCTCTGACTACCGGCTGAAGACTGCGCCGGCCGAGGCGGCCGAGTCGCCCGCTGCCGACGCAGAACCCTCCACGCTGGAGGACCGGTCATGAAAACGCCCGGCCCGCACATGCTGAGCGGCCTGCGCATCCTCGACCTCGGCACGATGGTCGCGGGGCCGGTAGCCTGCACGCTGTTCGGCGACTTTGGCGCCGAAGTCATCAAGGTGGAGGTGCCCGAGCGCGGCGACACCGTGCGCGACCTCGGCCCCTTTGTGGACGACGAATGCCTGTACTGGCAGGTGGAGGCGCGCAACAAGAAGTCGATCACGCTGAACCTGCGCGAGCCGGCCGGGCAGGCGCTGCTGTACCGCCTGGTGCGCGAGGTGGACGCCGTGGTGGAAAACTTCCGCCCCGGCACGCTCGAGAAATGGAACTGCGGCTTCGAGACGCTGCGCCAGCACAACCCGGGCCTGATCATGCTGCGCGTGTCCGGCTTCGGGCAGACCGGCCCGTACCGGGAGCGCGCCGGCTATGACCGCATCGGGCTGGCCTTCGGCGGCCTGATGGGCATCACCGGCTACCCGGACCGCCCGCCGGTGCGCAGCGGCACCTCCACCGCCGACTACCAGACCGCCATCCTCGGTGCCTTCGCGCTAATGATGGCGCTTTACCACCGTGACGTGCACGGCGGCGAGGGGCAGGAAATCGACCTGTCGATGTACGAGTCCATCATCCGATTCACCGAGGTGCTGGTGCCCGAGTACGACCGGCTGGGCGTGGTGCGCGAGCGGCGCGGCAACAAGCATTTCGCCGCCGCGCCGGGCGAGCACTTCCGCACGCGCGACGGGCGCTACCTGATCTTCACCTGCTCGGCGGACGCCGGCTTCCAGCGCCTCTGCGTGGCCATGGGCCGCCCGGATCTGGCCGAAGACCCGCGCTACGCCTCGCACAGCCAGCGCTGGGAGCATGTGGACGAGCTGAACCGGCTGGTCGCGGACTGGATCGCCGCGGAGCCGGAGGACGCGCTGTGCCGCAAGCTGGACGCCGCGCGGCTGGCCTACTCCTTCATCTACACCATCGAGGACATCATGCAGGACCCGCACTACGCGGCGCGGGAGAGCATCGCCACGGTGGAGCACCCGAAGATCGGCCCGGTGAAGATGGCGGGCGTGTTCCCGAAGTTCTCGGGCGTGCCGGCCAAGCCGATCGAGCCGGCGCCGGCACTGGGCCAGCACAACGCCGAGATCTACGGCGAGCTGCTCGGCATCGACGACGACGCGCAACGGCAACTGGCGCTGGAGGGCATCATCTGATGGCCGGCCAGCATCGATTCCGCACGGCTGCCGTGTTCGGCGGCGGCGGCGTGGCGGGCATCGCGTGGGAAGTCGGCGTGCTGGCCGGGCTGGCGCGGGCCGGCGTGGCCGTGCATCGCGCCGGGCTGTTCGTCGGCACGTCGGCTGGCTCGGTGGTCGGCGCCCAGCTGGCGTGCGGCCTGCACATCGAGGCGCTGCTGCATGCCCAACTGCATCCGCCCGCCGATTCCCCCGAGCAGTTCCGTCCCTACTCGCAGGCCGAAGCCGACGCGCAGAACCGCAAGCTGGTGGCCAAGGTCGAGGGCGACCTGACGGCGGCGCGCCAGCGCATCGGCGACTTCGCCCGCCGCAGCGAGACCCCCGCCCCGGCCGCGCGCCGCGCCATCATCGCCGCGCGGCTGCCCCAGGCCGACTGGCCCGGGCATCCGCTGCGCATGGCGGCCGTGGATGCCGCCACCGGCGCGCGCCGGGTGTTCGATGCGGCCAGCGGCGTGCCGCTGGTAGAGGCCGTGTCCGCCAGTTGCGCCGTGCCGGGCGTCTGGCCGCCGGTGCAGATCGGCGACGCCTTCTATATAGATGGGGGGATTGCGTCGATGACCAACGCCGAGGTGGCCATCGACGCGGAGCGGGTGCTGGTCCTGTCGCCGTTCGGCTATGCCGAAGGCAACCCGGTCAGCGGCCACCTGGGCGCCGAAGTGGCGGCGCTGCAGGCGGCGGGCTGCGCGGTGCATGTGGTGGCGCCCAGCCCGGCCGCGCTGGAAGCGATGGGCCCGAACGTCCTCGACCCCGCCCGCCGCCCGGCCAGCGCCGCCGCCGGGCTGCACCAGGGCGACACCCTCGCCTATGCGATCCGGGACTGGTGGGGGGCGGCGATCGCGGCTTGAAGCCGCCACCCGGAGCGCGTCAATCGATCGACGCCGCCGTGCTCGCAAGTTCGGCGATGGCCCGTTTCAGCGCGGCGCGATCCGTCAACACCCGCTCGCGCATGGCGTCCACATCACCTCGCGCGGCGATCAGGTCGGCCTGTTGGGCCAGAACCTGCGCCTGCACCAGCACGGGCGATGGCCCGCCGGCAGCGGTGCGGGCGGCCACGCCGCATTCGGGGTCGAGGCTGCGCGCCACGGCCTCGGGCGACAGGTGCACGGCGCGGCCCGTGTGGCGCAGCGCCGCCGCATCGACCATCGCCGAATCGATCTCATTGGCGGGCAGATGGCGGTCCAGCGCATCGCGCACCACCGCGCCCACCACGTGGTGGGCCTCGCGGAACGACATGCCGGCGCTGCGCACCAGCGTGTCGGCCAGATCGGTGGCCATCGAAAAGTCCCGGCGGGCGCGCGCCAGCATGTGACCGGCCTGTGGCGTGGCGTGGGTCAGCACCAGCCGCAGCAGGGCCACGCAGCGCTTGCACTCGTCCGCCGCCTCCCAGAAGCCGCGCATGCTTTCGCGGTTGCCGTCGCCGCTATGCGTGAAATGGCTGCCCTTCAGCGCCGCCAGCGAGGCCGTGAGCAGACCGATCATGTGACCGCCCTTCCCCTTCAGGTACTCGAGCACGACCGGGTTTTTCTTCTGCGGCATGATGCTCGACGTGCCGGCCACGCTGTCCGGGAAGTCGATCAGCCCGAATTCCGGCGTCGCCCAGACATAAAGATCCTGCGCCACGCGGCCCCAGGTGACCGTGCCGATGGTGATGGCAGCGAGGATTTCCCACGCAAAGTCGCGCGAGGCCACGCCATCCAGCGAATTGGTGGTGGGGCCGGAGAAACCGAGCCAGCGCGCCGTGGCCGTGCGGTCGATCGGGAACGCCGTGCCGGCCAGCGCACCGGCGCCGAGCGGGCAGGCATCGAGCCGGGCCAGCGCCTGCCGGAGCCGGGCGATGTCCCGCCCCAGCGACTCGGCCACGCCGGCCAGGTAATAGCCGTAGGTGACCGGCTGGGCCGATTGCAGGTGGGTGTAGCCGGGCATGACCGTGCCGGCATGCTCGGCAGCCTTGTCCAGCAGCACCGTGCGGGTGGCCAGCAGTTCGTCGAGGATGGCCAGCGCGGCGTCACGGGCGCGCAGGCGGTCGTGAGTGGCCAGGATGTCGTTGCGGCTGCGCGCCACGTGCAGGCGGCCGCCCACGTCGGCGCCGGCCAGTGCCATCAGCCGGGCCTCGTAGTTGAAATAGGCGTCCTCGCGGGCCGGGTCCAGCGGCACGGCGTCCGGGCCTTCCGCCTCGATGCGCACCAGCGCGTGCGCCAGTTGCGCGGCCACCTCGGCCGGCACCAGCCCGGCGCCGTGCAGCATCAGCAGGTGCGCCTGGTTGATATCGCTCAAATACGGGAATCCACTGCCGAATTCGCGCGCCAGGCGCGGCAGGTAGATGTGTTCGCAGACCTCGGGGGCGGTGGCCTGGGTCAGGCGGCGGCTGACTTTCGATTCCATACGTGTGTTGTTCTCCGGTACGTTGGAGCCAAGTATGGAAATCCGACGGTCATATCGTCAAATCAGTTATTTCGGCCTGCACATACGGATTTGATATACCATCGCCCGTATGAATTTCAAACAGATCGAAGCCTTCCGGGCTGTGATGGTGACCGGCTCGATGACGACCGCCGCCACCCAGCTGCACACCTCGCAGCCGAACATCAGCCGCGTGATCTCGCAACTGGAGCGGGAGACGGGATTCAAGCTATTTGCGAGGATTGCCGGCCGGCTGACGCCGACCGTGGAGGCCGAAGCCCTGTTCCGGGACGTGGAGCGTTCCTTCCTCGGGCTCGACAGCCTGCGCGCCTCGGCGCGGTCGATCCGGGAGGGGGGCGTCGGCACGCTACGCATCGGCACCGTGCCGTCGATCGCCATGAGCGTGATGCCGCAGGCCATCGCCCGGTTCCGGGAGCAGCACCCGGACGTGCCCATCGCCGTGCATACCAGTGACTCGCCGACCGTCGCCAAATGGACGGCGAACCAGTTCTGCGACTTCGGGCTGGTGTCCTACGTGGTGGAGACGGCGGGCATCGACAGCGCGCTGCTGCGCGACGAGCCCGGGGTGTGCATCGTGCCCGCCGACCACCGCCTGGCGCGCAAGCGGGTGGTCCACGCGGCGGACCTCGACGGCGAGCGCTTCATCTCCCTCACCCATGGCGATGGTACGCGCGCCATCGTCGATGCCGCCTTTGTGCCGGACCGGCGCGTGCTGACGCTGGAAACGCCCTACGCGGCCACCATCTGCACGATGGTGGAGATGGGCCT
This sequence comes from Cupriavidus sp. 10L45, assembly GCF_056395225.1. Taxonomy (NCBI): domain Bacteria; kingdom Pseudomonadati; phylum Pseudomonadota; class Betaproteobacteria; order Burkholderiales; family Burkholderiaceae; genus Cupriavidus; species Cupriavidus sp. 10L45. Next base: position 69,483 of record NZ_JBFTJC010000006.1, on the reverse strand, counting down.
CGGCGTCAGCGTGGTGAACCCGGTGGTGGTGCGCAGCCTGAAGCTGCCGGGGGTGCGCGCCATTCGCTTTGAGCCGGCCATCCCGTTCGAAAGCTATGTCCTGCACAACCAGCAGCGCCCGGTGCCGGCGCTGGCGCAGGCGTTCCTGGACTGCCTGCCCGCAGCCGACTAGTACATGCCCGCCTGATCGAGTTCGCGCGCGCGGCGGGCGTCCTCGGCGTGGACGTAGATCGACGTCGTCGCCAGCGAGGCATGGCCCAACTGGTGCTGCACCACATCCAGCGCCACCCCGCGTGCAATCGCATGCGAGCCGAAGGTGTGGCGCAGCCAGTGCGCGCTGGCCTGTCCGAGCCGTGCCGCGCCGGCCGGGTCATCGGCGGCCATGGCCTGCGCCGCCTGCGCGAAGAAGCCCTTCCAGATGGCATCGAGCTGCGCCACGGACAGCCGGCCCACGGCGCCATCGTCCTTCACCCGGCCAATCAGCGGCGTGGACGGGTGCAGCCGCTCCAACTCGCGCCCCAGTCCGCGCGCTTCCAGATAGTCACGCAGCGCCTCGATCACCGGGCCCGGCACATGCACCTCGCGGGCGCGCGTGCCCTTGCCGACGAAGGAGAGCGTCCACACGCCGCGCTGGTCGGCAGCCAGATCCTGCTGGGCGAGGTCGCCCACGGTCACCTGCGCCTGCTCGGAAATCCGCAAGCCGGTGGCGTAGACAAAGCGCAGCATGAACTGGAGCCGCGCCGTGCGCGGGTCATCGCCCGGCAGCGCGGCCGTGAACTTGCGCAGGAACTGCCACTGGGCGTCGGTAAAGCTGCGCGCCACCTTGATACGGCCCTGCCCCGCCGCCTTGGGCTTGGGCAGCAGCTCGAACGGGTTGTAGCGCAGGTACTGCGCGTTGACGAGCCACGCGCACAGCGATTTGACGATGGTGAACGCCTGCCGCACGCTGCCCGCCGACAGCGGCCCCTCGAACGGCCGCCAGTCGTGGCGATAGCGCGGCGTGCCGCGCGGGCCGACCCACTGGGCCGCCGGCTGCGGATCGGCCAGGAAGATCAGGTAGGCGCTGCAATCCTCGACGGTCAGATCGGACAAGGCCTTGCCGCGCGCGAACACGGCCCAGAGCAGGAAGCGCTCGGCCTGCGTGCGATAGGCGCGCCAGGTGTGGCCGCCCACGGGCGGATGCACGCCCAGCCAGGCGTGGATGGCCATCAGGTCGTTCTGGGCGGAAATGCGGGAATCGACGCCATGCGGCGTGCGGTTATGGCCCTGCCGGCCGTCCAGCGCGGGCGGCAGCAGCAGCGATTCGAGCGGCGCCACCGCCGCTGACGGCGCGCGCAGGCTCGCCAATTCGGCCGCCGTGGCGGTGCGGCGGGGCACCAGTGCGGCGGCGGGAATCGCGCCGATATCCTCGGCCTGATCGGCCAGCCAGGCCTCGATGCGCCGGGCGGTATGGTCGCCGATGCGCCGCGCATGGCGGTGCCAGCGCGGCCCCTCATGGCCGATCACGGCTTGCAGCGCGCCGAGCGTGGCCCAGCCCGCCTCGACCAGCCGCTGGGCGATGGCCGGCGCGAACCAGCCAGTTACGGCGTCATCGCGCGTGGGGCGGGAAACCAGTTGGGGCTTGAGGGCGTCGAGCACGCGCAACAGCTTGCGGCGACGGTTCTGGCGCGCGGTGGCGCTCTCGTCGGCCGGCGTGCGGAACAGCGCCAGCCAGGCGCGCTCGGAGATGGTCGGCTGGCCGTCTTCGCGGGTTTCCAGCCGTTTGACGCCGCGCGCCAATTCGGACTCGATCCAGCCGATGGTGGTCCGGGCGACGCGCAGGTCCAGCCCCGTCTCCAGATAGCGGTCAGCCAGCCGGGCGAGGTCGATGCCTTCGAGATAACCGCGATAGAAAGCGAAGTGATGCGGGCCAAGCAGCCGCTCCGGAGCAACCGGCGGGCGCTGCCGGCGACGGACGGCAGTACGTTCAGGGTCAGACAAGGTGCAATGCGGACATCAAGGCGAAGGGCGCGATGATACCGCTGTTTGTTTTTCTCCCCCCTCCCGCTTCCGGGAGAGGGGAAAACCACCTCTTACACAAACGCAGGTGACTTGATAATTACCATTATCTCGACCCTTCGTTTAACGCCACAAACTCAGCTACCTACCATCACGAACCCACGGTCACGAACCCACGGTCACGAACCCACGGTCACGAAGACCGGGTTCGAGTAGAACCAGAGGTCGTTGTAGTTGCGGGCGTTGATGGCGTTGAAGCGCGCGGCGTCCTCGGTGACCGTGGTCTTGGCGTCCGGGAGCGGATTGCCGTCCTGGGTCTCACCCGCCACGTTCATGCCGAGGTTGGTGCCACGCAGGCGGAAGTACTGGTTCTTCGTCGCCGTGTAGGTGTAGGTCACGGCGTAGTACCCGTCCGAATCCAGCTTCCAGTCGGCCGACGTGAAGGTGGCGATCACCTTGGTCGAGTCGTTGGTTTCCTTGCTGTAGCCCGCCGTGCCGGCCGCGGCGCGCGGCGTCACGTCACCGGCGATCAGGTCGATGTGGTCCACCGTGGGACGCACGTTGACGTTGATGCCGCTGTTGATCGGGTACTCGAAGTGGTTGCGGTCCGGGCTCTTGAAGCGGATGGTCACCTTCACGGTTTCGCCCGCGCGGGCCTCCAGCTCGCCGCCCATCTCGCTCTTGCCGGCGGCGCCGGCCACGTTGAAGTCGAGCGCGTTGATCAGGTCGCCGAACACCGAGAACATGCGGCCCGAGCGCACGCCCTCCAGCACGCCCTTGATGCCCGTGTACTGGTTTTCGATCCAGACATAGGTCTTGGCGTACTCGCCCGGGAAGTAGCCGCTGCTGTTCGAGCCGATGGTCTTGAAGTGGTGGTCGGAGTCGGCCACGTTCCAGAAGCGCCGGCCGTCACCGAGCAGCGCGTCCCAGATGCCGCCGACCTGCGCCACCACGTAGTCCACGCCACCGTAGACGCGGTTCTTCAGGTTGGCGTTCACGTAGGCGGTGGTATAGCCGCCGCGGTCCGGCTCCATCTGGTTGCCGACCATGCCCTCCACGCCGAAGGCGATGTTCGGGGCGGTGTCGTTGAATTCGCGGTAGTCGGCGGCGGTGTACTTGCCCGTGTTGCGCGAGGGGTGGTTGATCAGCGCGTAGCTGGTGTCGGGATAGTTGTCGCGCAGCCAGGCCACGGCCTTCACGGCGTCCGCGTGGGTGGTAAAGGCGCGCGGCCCCTTGGCGTTCCAGTTGGCCACGTCCACCGGATCGAACTGGGTGTCGGGGCGGTTCGTGAAGAAGTATTCGAACTCGTTGGCCGCCTTGGTGGCCGTGCCCAGCGGCGCGCCGCCGAAAATGCCCACGTTCATGTGGTCATGGGTGGGCATGTCCCATTCGAAGGCCGAGAAGATCAGTTTGTTGACGTACGAGCCATTGACCTGCATCTGGCGCACGGCCGGCATCTCGTACTCGGCCATGGCCCGTGAGAACGGCAGCGGGCCGCCGACGATGTTGGTGCCGTTCTGGTCGCGCGTGGACGGGCGCAGGTGGTTCGAAATGGCGGTCCAGTCGAGGTTGTTCTTGACCAGCGCCTCGTCCAGCACGTTGGCGAGCAGGCTCTGGGCGTCGTCCGATTCCACGGTGTGGACGTGCAGGTCGCCGGTGGTCCATTTGCCGGTCACTTCGGCGGGCTTGGGGTTGTCCGGCGTGCTGGGATCGTTGGGGGTAGCCGGGGTGGACGGGCCGGAAGGCGTGGCCGGGTTCGATGCCGGGGCATCGTCGCTGCTGTTGCAGCCGTAGAACAAGGCGGAGACAAGCACAGCTGCCGCGATCCCGATCGCGGAGTGGGTATAACGCATTTCAGACTTCCCTGATTTCTAGTTTGAGCGCCGATGGTGCCGGCGATTCGTGACAGGAAAGTGATAGTCGTGCGTATTGTCAGTGAATCGTTGCTTGAGGTGGAATGCTGCTACAGCACCAATGTGACAGTCGCCATGAAGGTGGAGGTGCTGTCGAGCCGGTTCTTGCTGCTCACCGTCGGCACCCAGCGCAGCCCGAACGAGAGGGGATGCTTGCCGCCAAGCTTGGTGTCGTAGGTGACGATCGGCCCCATGGCGAAGTCGTGGCCGTGGAAGCCGTGCAGCAGGTCTGCCGTGGGGCCGCTATCGCCGCCGAGCTGCTGCACCGTGCCCATGACCAGCCCCACGCCCCACGGGCCGAAGCGCTTCACGCCCATCACGTCCAGCGTGAACAGTGGCGCGTTCTGGTAGTCCGTGGCCGTGTTGCGCGTGTAGAACTGGAACGCGCCCACGGCATTGAACTCCAGCCCGTACTGCGGCATCAGGTGGGTGAAGGCCACCTGGGGGATGAAGGTCCAGTTGTTCAGGCTCGGGTTGGCCAGCGCGTCCTTGTTGTACTGGCCGGTCGGCGCCCAGACGTTGAAGCTCAACGCCATGTGGCTGGTCTTGGAGAAGTGATAGCCGGCGATGATCGGGGCGAAGTAGATATCGAACAAGTTCGAAGCCCGGTCCGACGTGCCGGTCGAGAAGTTGCCCAGCGCGCCGCTGGCGCCGGCCGTGGCGTGCACGGTGGTCCAGACATAGGGCAACGTGAAGCTGGAGGCGAAGTTCCATGCGCCGGGGCCGGTATCCCAGACCTTCATGGCGGTGGCCAGCGTGAAGGCGATCTTGGCTTCCACGCCGAGCGTGGTTCGCCCGCCGATGGGCACCTGCCGGTCATTGCCCACGGAGCCGTCGAGGTAGATCTCGCCGAAGTTGACCACCCAGACCGGCTCGGGCGGTACCACGCCTGCATTGGCCTGCACGCTGGTGCCGGACACCGGGCGACCCAGCGCCCCCTCCGTGGCCTGCGCGGCCAGCGGGACCAGGCCCGCGCAACACGCCGCCGCACCATAAAGAAGAACCGACTTCCCCATCATCGATTGCCCCCATCCCGTATCTGCCAGCATGCAGGCATGCTGACAGAATCCATACGGAATGGAATTCAGTTTTCTCGTCGGCGAGATGAAACTTTTCAGCGATTTTCGATGAATATCGAGAATCAGACCGCGCCGCGCGTCTCCACGTACAGCGCGTACAGCGAGTGGCTGGACGCCATATAGAGACGGTTGCGCTTGGGGCCACCAAAGCAGAGGTTCGGACAGCGTTCCGGCAGGTGGATATGGCCGATGGCCTTGCCCTGCGGATTGAACACGCGCACGCCGTCCAGCTTGGCCGGGTCCGCGCCGGGCGCCCCGCTACTGCCCCAGCCGGCCCAGATGTTGCCATCCACGTCGCACTTCATGCCGTCCAGCGCGCCGGGGCCGTTGGCGTCGATCAGCTTGGTCTTGTTCGACAGACCGCCGTCCGCCGCCACGTCATAGGCCCAGACCACGCGGTGCGGCTGCGCGCGCGCCTCGATCACGTAGAGCTTCTTCTCGTCCGGCGAGAAGCACAGGCCGTTCGGGCCGTTCAGATCGGCAATGACCTGCGTGACCGCGTTGTCTTTCGGATCAATCCGATAGACCGCGTGCGGCAGTTCTGGCGTGGCCTTGTCTCCCTCCCACTCGCCGCCGATGCCGAACGGCGGATCGGAGAACCACAGCGAGCCGTCGGACTTGCAGACGATGTCGTTGGGCGAGTTGAAGCGCTTGCCCTGGTAGCGGTCCGCCAGCACCGTGATGGAGCCGTCGTACTCGGTGCGGGTGACGCGGCGCGTCAGGTGTTCGCAACTGATCAGCCGGCCCTGCTTGTCGCGGCAGTGGCCGTTGCTGAAGTTGGCCGGCTGGCGGAAGACGCTCCACTGGTTGGCGGCTTCGTCGTAGCGAATGATGCGGTTGTTGGGGATATCCGAGAACAGCAGGTAGCGGCCGTCGCCGAACCAGACCGGCCCTTCCACCCAGCGGAAGCCCGTGGCGAGCTGCTCCACGGTGGAACTGAACAGGCGGTATTTGGCAAAGCTGGGGTCGAGGATCTCCACGGCCGCGTCGGGATAGCGCTGGCTCGGCTTGAACTCGAAAGCCTGGGCAAGTGCCCCGCCGCTGGCCGCAGTCGCAGCAGCCGCGCCGCCGGCTTTCAGCAGGGTCCGCCTGCGTGCGTCGAATGGGGTGTCTTGCATCGTGTTGTCTCCGTCCTCGTTATAGTTATCAGACATCATATGAGAACAAAAGCGGCGCTGCAAGCATTCGAATAAGTGATGTTGACCGAAATTACCCTAGTTGTACGATGACAAAGACATCTACCCAATGAGGCGCCGCAAGTGGCCCGCGATGCCCACTTCATGAGCACGGGTAAGGGACAGTGATAAGGTGAGCGCATCGGCGCGCCAGGCCCTCAGTTCCTCATGGCCGCGCGCCCACAGCATCTCCAACCTCCTGACCCTCGGCAGACCCTCATGGCCACCGCCATCCTCCTCGAAAATATCCACGCCAGCGCCCAGCAAATGCTGGGGCGCCATCAGATCGACGTCGCCACGCAGGGCAAGGCCCTCGCCGGCGAGCCCCTCCAGCAGGCGGTGCAGGGGCACGAACTGCTTGGCATCCGCTCCGCCACCACGCTCACGGCGGAAACGTTCGCCCAGCCCGGCAAGCTGCTGACGGTGGGCTGCTTCTGCATCGGCACCTCGCAGGTCGACCTCGGCGCGGCGGCCCACGCCGGCATTCCGGTGTTCAACGCCCCGTTCTCCAATACGCGCTCGGTGGCCGAACTGGTCATCGGCCAGGCGATCATGCTGATGCGCCGCATCCCCGAGAAAAGCCGCGCGGCCCATCTGGGCGAGTGGCAGAAGTCGGCCAAGGGCTCGTTCGAGATTCGCGGCAAGACCATGGCCGTGATCGGCTACGGCAATATCGGCGCGCAGGTCGGCATCCTGGCCGAAGCCATGGGCATGCGCGTGGTGTTCTACGACATCCGCCCGCGCCTTTCGCTCGGCTCGGCCATGCCCGCCCACACGCTGGAAGACGCGCTGGCGCAGGCCGATGTGGTGACGCTGCACGTGCCCGCCACGCCCCAGACGCGCGGCCTGCTCAACGCGCGGGCGCTTTCGTCCATGAAGCGCGGCGCCATCCTGCTCAACGCCTCGCGCGGCACGGTGGTGGATATTCCGGCCCTCGCCCAGCATCTGGACGACGGCCACCTGGCCGGCGCCGCCATCGACGTGTTCCCGGAGGAGCCGCGCAGCAACACCGATCCGTTCGTCACGCCGCTGCAGGGCAAGCCCAATGTCATCCTGACCCCGCACGTGGGCGGCAGCACCGAGGAAGCCCAGGAGAACATCGGCGTGGAAGTAGCGACCAAGCTCGCCAACTTCCTGGAGACCGGCGCGACCATCGGCGCGGTGAACCTGCCGGAGATCCAGCCGAACCCGCTCGAGGCCCCGGCGCGCATCCTGAACATCCACTACAACCGGCCCGGCACGCTGTCGCACTTCAACCAGGCGCTGGCCGAGATCGGCGCCAATATCGTGGCGCAGCAGCTGCAAACTGCCGGGGATATCGGCTACGCCATCACCGACATCAGCCTGGTGCCGCCGGCCGGCTGGGCCGAGGCGCTGATGCGTGACGATGCCTTCATCCGCACCCGCGTGATCGCCGCCTGACATTCGTCGGGCGCGCTTCCTCCAACGCTCCCCCGGCGCCTCCGGACTTACCCGGAGGCGCCAATGCAGCCGGCGCATGACGTCGATGAAATCGACGGATAGCGGGCTCGCACCTTCTACCAGGCGCCCCGCGCGCCCTGTCTCCCGGTCATACTGCGGCAGATGTATTGCCAGCCGGACAACCACGATCCGGCGTGACGAACCCAAGGAGACAACATGCAACGTCGTACCTTTGTCCGCTTCGCCATGGCCGGCGCCGCCGTGGCCGCCACGGGCGCCGGCATCCTGCCGGGCGTCGCGCAGGCCGCCGATGAATTCCCCACCCGCCCGATCCGCCTGATCGTGCCCTACGGCGCCGGCGGCGTGACCGACCAGGTGGCCCGCGCGCTGGCCGATGCGGCCGGGCGCGAGCTGGGCCAGACCATCGTGGTGGAGAACAAGCCGGGCGTCAGCGGCACGCTGGGCGCCACGCAGATGGTGACCACCGAGCCGGACGGCTACACGCTCAGCATGGCGCCGGTGGTGATCTTCCGCCTGCCGCACGTGCAGAAGATGCGCTACGACCCGCTCAAGGACCTGACCTACGTGTCGATGATCGCGGACTACAACTTCGCGGTGGCGGTGAAGAAGGACGCCAAGTGGCAGACCATGCAGGAGCTGATTGCCGAGGCCAAGGCCGACAAGCGCGGCATCAGCTACGGCACCACCGGCATCTATGGCAGCCAGCATCTGACGATTTCGGAACTGGCGCGCGTCTCCCAGTCGAACTGGACCCACGTGCCTTATAAGGGCGACGCCGAGGCCATCACCGCCCTGCTGAGCGGCTCGTCGGACGTGGCTGTGCTGTCCAACACCCTGCTGCCCTATGTGCAGAGCGGCCAGATGCGGGTGCTGGCCACGCTGTCGGAGAAGCGCGCGGCGGACTTCCCGGACGCCCCCACGCTCAAGGAAATCGGCTATCCGGTCTGGTCGAACTCGCCGTTCGGCGTGATCGGGCCGGCCGGCATGAAGCCCGCGGTGGTCAAGCGGCTTGACGAAGCGTTCCGCAACGCGCTCAAGGACCCCAAGTTCCTGAACGTGACGCGCCAGTACGGCATGATCACCAACTACATGGGCCCCGAGCAGTATTCGGCCTATGCGCAGAAGGCATTCAAGAGCGAGGGGGAGATCATCGCGCGGCTGGCTGCGGCGATGAAGAACCAGTAAGGGAGCCGAGCAGACGAAATTTGAACGAGATCAGGCGACGGCTGGCCGGTGGCCTAGAACCGGTCCAGCACGTCCTTGATGCGCGCCTTGCGCAACTGCGTGGCCTCCGCGAGGTGGTCCGCATCGAGCGTGGCCATCAGGTCGGCATAAACGAGGACGGGCGGCGCCAGGTCCGGCCGGCCCGGCGGCGGGGACTCCAGCCCCTCTACCGATGGGTCCCAGAACGCTTCGAGCACCTCCACCGTGCCGTCCGGGTCCGGCTGCAGCCGGTGTTTCTGGGTCAGCATCTGGAGCGCGCCCGCCATCCGCGCGGGGGCGATATAGAGCGTCTGGCTGGCCGGACGAATCCCGCCGACCATCGCCGCCGCCGCGACCTCGCCACTCCAGTAGCCGCCCAGCTCCGTTGCGTTGACCGCCTGCCACCAGTCCGCCGCCGGCGCACTGAAGCGGCGCGGCTGTAGCCGGTGGCGCAGGATGGTCGGATAGTTGGCCACCCATTCATCGAGCAGCCGGTCCGGCGCGGTCAGGCGCCGCCCCTCGTCCTCGCGCGTCTCCAGCAGCCAGCCGCGCGCGGACAGCCCGTTGAACACCGCCCCCACCGAGCCCAGCGCAATGCCGCTGACCCGGGCGATTTCCCGGTACGTGGCCTGGAGCAGTTCCGGCTGGCACAGCAGCGCGAAGACCATCCGCTGGGAACTCGGGTTGCCGCTGATGCGCACGGCGGGCCGCACCACGCTGTCCGGCGGGGTCTGGCCGATGACGAAGACGAACAATTCCGGGGCATCGAGGAAGGTATTGCCGGCCGTGTCGAGGAACTGGAGCCCCATCTCGCGGCACTGCCCGGCCAGCGCCGGGGTCAGGTAGGTGGTGACGAGCAGGCCCGGCGCGCGCTCCTGCAACTGGGCGCGCACCACGGAGAGGTCCGCGACCGTGCGCACCGAGCGCCGGCACTCCACCGCGTAGCGATGGGCGGCGTCGCCGCGCCGCAGGGAAATGGCGGCCACCGGCGCCTCGCCGCCCGGGTCGCGCCGGCCATGGCGGATGCGGGCCTGCATGCCCGTAGTGCGGTGCAGGGCCACCAGCGCGGCCTCCACCCAGTCGATATCGCCCGCCTTCTGGTCCATGGCTGCGTCCTCCGGGTCGCCGAACGGGAATCGGGAAAAGTAACCCCGATCATGGACCAAAGGACGCCGCTGTTCAACTTTTCGCGCTGTTCAGCCCGATTGAACAGGCGGCGAAACATGAACATGGCGGGGGGCGCGGGCGCTCCCGCCGCGACGAGATCCGCCCGCGTCACGCGCCAAGCGGCGGCCACCGACAGCCCTGTCAGACAAACGCCGATGCAGCATGCCGGGGTCGCCATCCGAGAATATTGGCAGTCCGCGTGGAGACGGACCTCTCAATAATCGGGAAGCGACCAGGAGCACATTCACCATGCCGAAGAATTTTCACATCGTGCTGAACGACGGCTTTTGGGATCTGCGGGCGGACGGCGTGCCGCGCGCCATCAGCCGTCACAAGACCCGGGACGAAGCCATCCGGGTGGGCCGTGCGGCAGCGGAGCGCCTCAAAGTCTCGCTGCGCGTGGAGGACGAGCAGGCTGAGGCAGCAGACGACGTAGAAGAAACGGAAGAGGCCGAAACATCCAGCCCCTCCACGTTCCAGATGGATTGCGGGATTGCGCGCATGGCTGCGGCCTGACGCCCATCCCCCCGTCCTGTGGCAACGCCCCCTCGGGGGCGTTTTTCATGTCAGGAGCGGTTGTCCACGGGCGGCGCATCGGGGTCGCGGCTGCCGGGGTCGTGGAGGTCCTGCTCCCCCACGCCGGGTGGCGCGTTGCCCCGCTCGTCCGGCTTGCCCCGCTCCGCCTGCGGGTTGGACTGCGGGCCGGAGGGCTCGGTGTTGGACTGCGGGCTGGATTGCGGGCTGGATTGCGGCGCCTGCGGGTTCTCGCCACGCTGGCCGGCATCGGCGCCAATCGCGTCATGGTTGCGACGACGGTCGCGGTTGCGCCGGCGGCGCGTTCCTGCATAGGCGAATGGCATGGGCGTCTCCTTCTTCTTGCTGTGATACGGATGGTCGTCCTGCGTTGCAACGTCCGGCTTGATTCGTTCCGCGTTAAGGTTCCGCGTTCAGTCTTTCCGCGCTTTCCGCTAGCGGCCTGCCGAAGACCGGTCAGGCGCCACGCGGACGCGGTTCTCCACGGCGCGCACGCCGGGAATCCGGTCGATGGCGTCCTCGACGCGCGCCCGGTCAGCCCGGGTGCCGATGGCGCCTTCCAGCGTCACCGCGCCTTCTTGCACGGTCACCGACACCTCGCTCACATCGATCCCGCTGCGCCAGAGGCGCTCGCATAGCAGGTCATGTAGCGACGCATCGGAGCGCACGCGCGTGGCGCGCTGGCTGCGGTCGGCGCCCGCGCCGGGCGCCGGGTTCAGTTCACTCATGGTGGCTCCCTTCCATCAGGTGGACGATTTGCCGGTTGGGGTCGAACCGGACTGCGGATCTGTGCCCGTGGGCGCCTTGCCGGTCCGGCCGGCCTCCAGTGCGCTGGTGTAGCCGCTGGACGAGGAACCGGGGGTGGTGCTCGCACTGCCCGAGCTGCCCGAGCTACTCAAACCGCCGAGACGGCTGCCCGATTGCATGGCCGATTGACTGCCCGATTGGCCTCCCGCTTCGCGCTGCACCCGCAACTGGTTCTGCACGTCCTTCACGCCGAACACATCGTCGGCAATATCCTCGATGCGGTACTTCTGCTGCCGGTCCATCACCGAGCCGCTCAGCGTGATCACGCCGCCAGATACCGTCACCTCCACGTCGCGGACGTTGAGGCGGCCGCTGTGGGTCAGGCGTTCGCAGAGGTCTTCGCGGATACGTTCATCCGACCGCTGGTAGCCCTTGGGCGCCACGCGCTGGGCACGCGCCGCCGCCGAGCCGCCCGCGCCGCCATAGCCGCGATTGAGCGAGCTACGCTCGTTGGCACCTGTGAACTGCTCGTAGGCCCGGTCGTCGCGGTCGTAGCCGGCCCGGTCGAACCCGGCCGAGCGGCTGGCGCCGCCATAGCCGCGTGATCCGGCGGACTGGCCGCCCCAGTTACGGGTGCCCTGCTGCCCGGCGGATGGCTCGTAGTCGGACACGCCATAGGCGCCGGGATAGTGGGTCCGCATATCCGGCGAATGCCCCGGCTCATCCCACGGCGCGCCGCCGCTGCGTGACGCGTCAGGCCACTGACCGCTCATCTGGCGATTGCGCTCCTGCATGCGCGGGTTCTGCTGCTGCATGCTGCGGCTCCGCTGCTGGCTTTCCCAGCCGCCGCGCGCGCCGCCCTGGCTGCGGCCCTGGCCCCATTCGTCACCCTGGCTGCCTTGCTGGCTCGACCATTCGCTGCCACGGCCGGCACGGCCTTCCTGATGCCAGTCGCCCCAGCGCTCACGCTCGCCCGAGCCGACAAAGCGCTCGCGCGATCCAGATCCGCGCTGCTGGCCTTCGCCATACTCGCCGTAGCGGCCTTCGCCATAGCCGGCGGGGCCGCCCTGATCCCGCGCGGCGCCGGGGTTCCAGCCCTCGCCGGCGCGGTTGCCGCCGTAGCGGTGCGCTTCCATGCGGCGCGGATCGCCGCCGTAGCCGCTGCGCTGGCCGTACAGCGACGAGGGGTCCTCGCCATAGCGTTCGCGTTCGCCCCGGCTACGCTCGTTCTGCTCGCTGCCGTAGCGCTCCGATTGACCCTGATAGCCGCCGTAGCCGCTTCCCGTCCGCACGGAGGATTCCTGCGAGGTGCTCTGGTTGCGGCCCTGCTGGTTGCCGCCCTGTTGGCCGCTGCCCTGCCAGTCGCTGCCGCCGCCCTGCTGCTGGCTGGGGCGTCCTTGCCAATCGGAGCCGCCGCCTTGTTGCTGATTCCCTTGCTGCTGATGGGACAGCCAGTTGCCGCTGTCGGCCTGTTGCTGGCGCTGCCAGTGGCTGCCGCCCTGATTCTGCCAACCGGCGCGCTGGGTGCTGCCACGTTGGTCGTCGATGTTGCGATCGTCGTCGCGGTCACTGCCGTAGCCGCCCGAGTTGCGGTCGTCGGACCCGCCACCCCTGTAGTTGCCCTGGTTCATGTGGATCTCCGGTTGATCGTCGATCGCGGCGCCCTCTCTTGCCACGCCACGCCGCCGTGCTTCTCTCGTGCTTCTCAACCGGGACGCAAATTCCATACCGCGCGCCACACCACGGCCCGTGCGCCCCACGGCGCACGCCGGGCGTCCTCGTACCCATCTCCGACCTTTCCCCTTTTACATGCCGATATAAAACGTGCAAAACCCAGCACCGGCGGCAAAGTAGTCGATGTCCTACATGCGTTTCAGGCATCGCCCCCAAGTGGCAGGCGGCCGTCCCGAATATCGTGGAACTACCGTGAGGACACAATCTTGGAGAAACCGACATGAAACGCACGCTTACCGCAACCGCCCTCGCCCTCAGCGCGCTGATCGCGATGCCTGCCATGGCCCAGGGGGGCGGCCAGGCCCCCGTCTCGCCGAACGTGCCGAACCCGAGCGCGCCGCCGGCCCCTGAAGGCCCCAGCACGCAGCGCGGCACCTTGCCTTCTGCCACCCAACCCGGCAGCAGCGGCACGATGAGCAGCGGCTCGACCATGCACAAGGACAGCTCGACCACCAAGAAGGACTCCACGGCACGTTCGAAGAAGCCGCGCGAGCAAGGCGCCCCCGCGGTGCCGACCGCCGACGCACCGTCCGGCCCGAAGGGTGACTCGCCGGACCCGGCGCCGGGCACCAAGCGCTAAGTTCGCGCCAAGCCCGCCGACCGGTCATCACCCGCGCCGCCCCCTGCGTTTGCAGGCGGGCGGCGTTTTGCGTGCACTCAACTCAGATCTGCACGAAATTTCAGGGCGATATGGATAGGGCTTTGGTCCCGGAACGGCTACCGTCTCCTACAGTGAGACATGACAAGACAACTGCAAGGACATGACGGAGACGTAGATGGATGCATTGACTACTACACTCGCCCGACTGAGCCGCCATGCCCAGTCGTGCGCAGAGTCGTTGTCCGCCGTGGCCGCTGCGGCGTCTGACCCGCAGATGCGCGCCGTGCTGGCGCATCGGGCGAACATGCAGCGCTGTGCGGCAGCCGAACTGGCCGTCCGGGCCGGCGCCAGTCTGGGCGACGGACACGGTACATCGCACGGCTCTGCCGTGCCCCCACCGCGGCGCGATACGCCGGGCAGCCCCGGCACGCCCTCGCCGGACGCCGGCGAGTTGCTGCTGCTGCGCCACGCGGCACAACAGGCCGGCCGCGCGGCCAGCGCCTATGGCGCACTGCTGCGCGAGCCGATCGACGATCCGGACCTGCGGCTGCTGCTCGCCCATTACTACCGGGGCGCCACGGAATTGCAGCGGCTGCTCGAGCATCGCGTAGCCGAGTTCTCTCCCGCGCGGGCCGCAGGCATGACGTCGCGGCGGATGAGTCCGCCGCTGCACTAGGAGGGCAGCGCCCTAACCTTGCGGATAGCCGGCGCGCAGCAGCCCCGCCTGGCGCGGCGCGGTCAGTTCCTGCTGCGGCTGGTACGGCCGGATCACCAGCGCCACATAGTCGTCGTCCTTGGGCGACACCACCAGGTACACCAGACCCGACATGACCAGGGCCACCTCGCCCAACTGCGCGGCGATGCGCGCGGCAATGAAGCGCTGGAGCAGCACCGGGTCCACGGTGGCGTCGATGGCAAGCGCGGCCGTGCAGATCGTCATCAGGCACTGTTCCACGGCGCGGCAGACCACCACCACCTCGTCGATGGCGTACCCGGTGTGGGCCGCGCGCACGAGCACGGAAATGCCCTCGCTGGTCTTGGCGCGATGCCAGCCGGGTTTGGCGCGGAAATCGGGCAGCGCGAGGCGAGACCCGGCGCCCGTCGCCACGGCGTTGAACTGGTGGGCGAAGTCGCGCGGACTGATGGAGAGCAGTTGTTTTTCCACGGGCGTGGAGGAGACGGCTACCGACGAGGCCAGGCTCATCGTCACCAGGATGCCGGACAAGTTCATCGTGATCTCCCTGGCTGACGCCTGGCGGTGCCCTGCACCGCGTAGGTCACGCAGCCCACCATCCCTGAGCAATTGGCATTCCAGCCTCTGGCGGGCGGTCTGCGTGGCGAATGTGTGTCGCGGTCCCCTGCCTGGAACTATAGGCGGCGGCGGGTCTTGGTGAAAACCCTAAACCTTCGCCCCTGCCGTTGCGCATGCCGGCCGCCCCGCCGAGCGGGATGTGCCGACTGGCATGCAACTTGCCGCCCTTCTTGTCGAAGGACATGTGAACCGACCATGAATCGATCATCAGGAGCCCCATCATGAGCAAGACGTCCCGCCATCCGCATGACACGCCCTCCCGACCAGGGGACCAGACCGGCGCCAGCGACCCCGAGAGCATCCCCAGCACGCTCGATCCCAACCTGGACACCGATGCCAGCGACTTGGAACGGGAGTTGGGCCAGGCCGAGCGCGACCTCCACGTGGCCGAGGAAGACAACCCCGAGGACGAGATCTCCGACGAAGTGCAGCGCGCCGCCGAGTCCCTGCCGTCCGACACCCCGGTCGACCGGGCCGACCAGACCGACAAGCGCATGGAAAATCCGCCGAACGGCAGCGATCTCTAGGGTGCCCGTCTCCGGGCCATCCCATGAAAAATGCCCCGGCGAACCGGGGCATTGTCTTTCGCGAGGGGGGCAAATCGGACTAGTTCGACACTAGTTCGACACTAGTTCGATTATTCCGAGGCCAGCACGCCATACGGGCGGATGTGGAGCTTGTTGATCACATCCGTCACGCCGAAGGTGTCATCGGCAATGTCTTCCACCTCGTACTTGATGCGCCGATTGTCCACCGAGCCGGTCAGGGTGACGATGCTGCCCATGACCGTGACGTCCACCTCGCTCACGTCGAGGCCCGACTGATGGGCCAGCCGCTCGCACAGTTCCTCGCGGATGCGCTCGTCGGTGCGGGTGTAGTTCTTCGGTCCCACCCGGCGCGAATAGCCATAGGGCGACCGCTCCTGCCCGAACGACTGGTCACCGCGTGAGCGCTGGCGGTAGTTGCGGCCGGCCTCGGCCTCGTAGCCGCGCTGGGGCTGGGGCTGGGGCTGGTAGGGCTCGTAAGGGGGATTGGGGTCGGCGCGCCGGGCGGGCGTGGTGCCGGGCGAGCGCGAGGCGGCCTGATAGCCATCCTCATAGCCGCTGCTGTAGGCGGTCACGTAGCCGCGGTTGTGCGGCGTGCTCTCGTCGCGGTTCTCGTCGTAGGTGGAGCGGGCTGGATAGTAGACCGGACCGCCACGTGCCTGGTTGCCCTGCCGGCCCGATTCCGTGCCCCATGCCGTACGGCCGCGCCGCCAGGCGCCATCGTCGCGCACATTGTCGTCGGGCGCGTTCCAGCCGTTGTCGCTGGCGTCATAGGGATTGCGGTCGCGCGTGTTGCCGTACCGGCCGCCCGACAGGTCGCGTTCCCGCCAGTTCCGATCATCGCCCGGTACGTGACCGTAGCCTTGCTCCGAGCCGCCGTAACGCTGGTCCGGCCACCGGCGTCGGCCATAGTCGTCTGATCGCTTCATTGCGTTCCTCCATGGGCTGGGGCGCGAGACGCGGCCCCGATACGGAAGAAGCGGCAAGTTTCATACCGAGCGCGGCAGGCGCCAGGTGTGGCGAATCATCCACCTACGGCATGCAGTTTCTACAAGCTGTGCGCGCACAAAGCGGCGCCGCTTATTTCCTGATTATTTGCCGGCGGCCCGCATCGCGGCGCTGTCCGCGCTGTCCGCACTTTGCGGCGTCACCAGCCGCAGGCCGCTGGCGATGGCCGCCAGCCCGGCAAAACCGGCGCCGAGCGACAGCGCCAGGGTCGGCCCATGCTCGCCGGCAATGCTGAACGACAGCGCCACCAGCGCAGCGCCCGTGGCCTGACCGATCAGGCGCGCCGTGGCAATCACCCCGCTGGCACCGCCCGAGCGCTCGCGCGGCGCGCTGCCCATCAGTGCCTTGAGGTTGGGCGACTGGAAGAAACCGAAGCCAGCCCCGCAGATCGCCATGCGGATGCCGATGTTCAGCGCGCTGGCATCCGCCGGCATCATCGCCAGCGACGCCATGCCGACCGCCATGACGGCCAGCCCCACCCCGCCGAGCAGGCCGGGCGGATAGCGGTCAGACAGGCGCCCCGCCAGCGGCGCCATCAGCGCGACCACGGCGGACCACGGTGTCAGGAGGAAGCCGGTTTCCACCGGATTGCGCCCCAGCACATGCTCGAAATAGAACGGCAGCGACACGAAGGCCAGCCCCTGCGCGGCGAACGAGCAGACGGCGGTCAGCGTGGACAGCGCGAACATCGGCCGACGGAACAGGTCCACCGGCAGCATCGGGGCCGGATGACCGCGTTCGCGGCGCAGCAGCAGCACGAAGGCGATGAGGAACACCACGGCGGCTGCCACCACGTATTCCACCGGCTCGCGCTGCACGCCCTCGCCGAGCGCGAAGATCAGCGCCGCGAAGGTAATGACGTTGAGGATGGCCGCCACGGGGTCGAAGCCATGCGTGCTGCGCTTGCTCTCCGGCAGCGAGCGCCAGCCGATGGACAGCGCCAGCAGCCCGATCGGCAGGTTCACGGCGAACAGCCACGGCCAGGTGCCGAACGAGAGGATGACGGACGCCACGGTCGGCCCGACCGCGAACGACACCCCGACGATCAACGCGTTCAGCCCCAGCCCGCGCCCAAGCCGGTGCATCGGAAAAATCGCGGAAATCAGTGCCGTGTTCACGCTCATGATGGCGGCGGCGCCGATGCCCTGCAGCGCCCGCGCGGCAGCCAGCGACGGCAGCGACCACGCCATGGCGCAGATCACCGACGAGATGACGAAGACGATCACCCCGCTCAGATACATGCGCCGGTGACCGACGATGCCGCTCAGCGCGGCGAACGGCAGCAGCGTGGCCACCATCGCCAGTTGGTAGGCGTTGATGATCCAGACCGAGGCCTGCGGGGTGCTACGCAGGTCCGCCGCGATGGCCGGCAGCGCGGTATTGGCGATGGCCGTGTCGAGCGTGGCCAGCGCCACCGCGATCATGATCGCCGCCATGCCGCGCTTCTCGCGGGGCGTCATGGCGTTGTCGAGCGGGGGCTGCGTGGCCGGGCTGGGCGGCGCGGAGGACGGCTGGCTGGCGGGGGTCTGCACGGTCGGATTACCAGTAGGGGCGATCGGGGCGAAGGCGCCGGACGGGGGGCCGTCCATGTCGCCAGATCGAGACAATACGGGAAAACGCGCGGGCCTGCTGAAGCCGCTTCAGCGTCCGCTTAATAGATCAGAGGGAAGTTGCCGGGAGATCGCGGCCGATGGGAAGAGGTTTCCCACCGTTAGCAGCGCGATATCAGCGAAATGCTGGATAATTCAACGATTCAGAACCGCATCTGCACGTCGTCCACGCGGCTGGTGCGCGTGTTGAACAGGCAGGTGTAGCGGAAGGCCATGGCCGAGTCCGAGGCATCGGGCTCGAAGGTGCCCTCGCCGTTGACGCCGGTTTGCGTGCTGGTCTGCTGATAGATTCGTTCACGGTCCGGCATCATCATCACACTGCCGGGCTGCGGATAGCGCTGCTTGACCGCGTTGGTGACGGCCTTTTCGCAGGCGTTGCCGGCGGCTTCCATCTGCGAACGGCTCAGGCCACCGGAGCCGCCATAGGTGACGCCCGGCGCCGGTGTAATCGTGGTGGAGGGTGACGCAGGCATGCGCTGCGGCGGGGCCGGGGGCGCCGTGGTGCACGCCGCCAGCAAGGCGACTGTGGCCAGCCCGAGGCTGGCCAACGGCACATCAGAGAAACGAGAAAGAAAGCGTGATGAAAAACGGGGCATCGGGTCGGTTCCGGTATCGGCTACGGACCGTCGGATGACGGGGATATCGGAACGACTCTATGCCAGGAATGCAGTGGGAGCAACCTGGATCAGGTCTTTTTCATCACATTCACGCTTATTCCACCCTCATTCCACTGCGATCCCCCGCTTTTCCTGCTCGGCGCCTTCGTGGGGTTCGCGCGCCAGCACCGGCACCAGCGCCGCGCCGGTATGGCTCGCCGCGTTGCGCGACAGCGTCTCCGGGTCCGACGCGCCGACGATGGTGCCGCCGGCCGCCCCACCCTCCGGGCCGAGATCGATGATCCAGTCCGCTTCGGCAATCACGTCGAGGTCATGCTCGATCACCACCACGCTGTGCCCGCCATCGGTCAGCCGGTGCAGCACGCGAATCAGCCGCGCCACATCGGCCATATGCAGGCCCACGGTCGGTTCATCGAGCACATACAGCGTGTGCGGCGCCTTCTGGCCCCGGCGCGTGATGTCGTCACGCACCTTCGACAGCTCCGTCACCAGCTTGATCCGCTGCGCCTCCCCGCCAGACAGCGTGGGCGATGGCTGCCCCAGCGTCAGGTAGCCGAGGCCGACATCCTTCATCAGTTGCAGCGGATGGGCGATCTGCGTGATGGCGCCGAAGAACTCCACCGCCTCGTCGATCTCCATGGTCAGTACATCGCCGATGTTCTTGCCGCGCCAGGTCACCGCCAGCGTCTCCGGGTTGAAGCGCTGGCCATGGCAGACGTCGCACAGCACCTTCACATCGGGCAGGAAGCTCATGCCGATGGTGCGCACGCCCTGGCCCTCGCAGGCCGGGCAGCGCCCGTCGCCGGTATTGAACGAGAAGCGCGAGGCGCTGTAGCCGCGCGCCTTGGCCTCCAGCGTCTCCGCAAACATCTTCCGGATCGCGTCCCAGACACCGATATAGGTGGCCGGGCACGAGCGCGGCGTCTTGCCGATGGGGGTCTGGTCGACCTCCAGCACGCGATCGATGGACTCCCAACCGCTGATCGACGTGCAGCCATGCCACGCATGCGCCACATTCAGCGCGCGCGTGGCCGTAGGCTTGCCGGCCTTCTCGGCGGCAGCCCGGGCCCGGCGCGTGGCCGGCGACGACATTACCGAGCGCCCCACGGCGTCCAGCAGGTTGGTCATCAGCACGTCCCGCGCGAGCGTGGACTTGCCCGAGCCGGACACGCCGGTAATCGCCACCAGACGCGCCAGCGGAATCCGCGCCGTGACATGGCGCAGGTTATGTAGATGCGCACCCTCCACGGTCAGCCATTGCGCCGGCTCGGCTTCCCGGCCCGCGCGCGCCGGCCGCACCGCGCGGCGCGGCTGAAGCGGATGGATGATCGGCCGCGCCAGGAACTGGCCCGTGGTGGAGTCCGGTGCGGCGGCCAGCGCCGCCACCCCGCCCTGCGCCACGAGATGCCCGCCGCGCTTGCCGGCGCCGGGGCCAATATCGATGATGTGGTCGGCACGGCGGATGGTGTCCTCGTCATGCTCCACCACCACCAGCGTGTTGCCCTTGTCGCCAAGCTTGCGCAGGGCGTCCAGCAGGATCTGGTTGTCGCGCGGATGCAGGCCGATGGTCGGCTCGTCCAGCACGTAGCACACGCCCTGCAGGTTGCTGCCGAGCTGTGCCGCCAGGCGGATGCGCTGCGCCTCGCCGCCCGAGAGGCTCGGCGCGGCCCGGTCCAGGCTCAGGTAGCCGAGCCCCACTTCCTCCAGGAACTGCAGCCGGCTGGCGATTTCCGACACCACGTCGCGCGCGATCTCGGCATCGCGGCCCTTGAGCCGCAGGCCGTCCACCCAGCGCCGCGTATCGGACACGGTCCATTGGGCGACATCGGTAATCGCGCTGGCCTCGAAGGTCACCGCGCGCGCCACCGGGTTCAGGCGCGTGCCGCTGCAATCGGCGCAAGGCGTATCGCCCACGCCTTCCGGCTCCTGCTCCTCGGACGGCAGGCTTTGCTCGCGCCCGCGGTTGTCGTCGGCGCCAAGCACCGTGTCGTCGTATGCCGCGCGCTGCTCGCGGGTCAGCGCCAGCCCCGTGCCCACGCAGGTGGTGCACCAGCCATGCTTGCTGTTGTACGAGAACATGCGCGGATCGAGTTCCGGGTAGCTCGTGCCACAGACCGGACAGGCGCGCTTCGTCGAAAACACCTTGGTTTCGCCGACGTGGCGGGTGCCGTTGCCATCATGGATGGCGTCGTGCAGCCCATCCAGCGGCGCCAGCAGGTGCATCACGCCCTTGCCCACCTCCAGCGTCTGGTCCAGCAGCGCGCGCAGCGCCGCCTCGTTATCCGCCGAAATCACGATGTCACCCACCGGCAGTTCGATGGTGTGCTCGCGGAAGCGGTCCAGGCGCGGCCACGGGTCCACCGGCAGGAATTCGCCGTCCACGCGCAGGTGGGTGTTGCCGCGCGCCTTGGCCCATTTGGCCAGATCCGTATAGACGCCCTTGCGGTTCACCACCAGCGGCGCCAGCAGGCCCACATGCTGGCCGCGATGGTCGCGCAGCAGTTGCGCCACAATGGACGCCGCGCTCTGCGACGTCACCGGCGCGCCGTCATGCACGCAGTGCTGGATGCCCAGCTTCACGTACAGCAGGCGCAGGAAGTGCCAGACCTCGGAGGTCGTCGCCACCGTGCTCTTGCGGCCACCGCGCGACAGCCGCTGCTCGATGGCCACGGTCGGCGGAATGCCATACACCGCGTCCACCTCCGGCCGCCCGGCCGGCTGCACGATCGAACGCGCATAGGCATTCAGCGATTCCAGATAGCGGCGCTGGCCCTCGTGGAACAGGATGTCGAAGGCCAGCGTGGATTTGCCCGAGCCCGAGACGCCCGTAATCACATTGAACTTCCCGTGCGGGATATCGACATTCAGCGATTTCAGGTTGTGCTCGTGCGCGTTGACGATGCGCACCACTCCCTCGCCCTCGATGGCCCGGCGCGCGCGCTTGGCCTGCAGCGCGGCTTGCAGCGGCAGGCCGTGCCCGGCCATCTCGGCGCGCTCGGCGGCCAGCGTGCCGGCCTCGCCCATGGCCTGGTCATACTGGATCAGCGCATGGCCGGTATGCGAGTGTTCGCAGCCCTTGACGTCCTCGGGCGTGCCCACGCACAGCACCTCGCCGCCGGCGTCGCCGCCTTCCGGGCCCAGGTCGATCAGCCAGTCCGCCGCGCGAATCACATCCAGGTTGTGTTCGATCACGATCAGCGAATGGCCGCCGTCCAGCAGCTTGCCGAACGCGCGCATCAGCTTGGCGATGTCGTCGAAATGCAGGCCGGTGGTGGGTTCGTCGAACATGAACAGCCGCCGGGGCAGGATCACCGCCTTGCGGTTCTTCACCGGCTGGGTCTGCGCGGTCTCGGCCAGGAAGCCGGCCAGCTTGAGCCGCTGGGCCTCCCCGCCGGACAGCGTCGGCACGGGCTGGCCCAGCTTCACGTATTCCAGGCCGACGTCGGCAATCGGCGCCAACACGCGCAGGACGGCGGCATCGTCGGCGAACAGCGCCGTCGCCTCGCTGACGGTTAGCTCCAGCACATCGGCCACGCTCAACTGGCGCGACGGCTGGCCGCGCACCGCGCGGGCGATCTTCACCTCTAGCACCTCGGCGCGATAGCGCGTGCCGTCGCAATCGGGGCAGCGCAGGTAAACGTCGCTCAGGAACTGCATCTCCACGTGCTCGAAGCCCGAGCCGCCGCAGGTCGGGCAGCGCCCGTCGCCCGAATTGAAGCTGAACGTGCCGGCCGTGTAGCCGCGCTGGAGCGCCAGCGGCGCGCGGGCGAACAGCTTGCGGATCTCGTCGAACGCGCCCACGTAGCTGGCCGGGTTGGAGCGCGCGGTCTTGCCGATGGGCGACTGGTCCACGAAGACCACGTCATCCACCTGCTCGGCGCCGATCAGGTCGCGGAACGCGCCGGGGGACTCGGTGGCCTTGCCGAAATGGCGCGCCATGGCCGGGTACAGCACGTCCTGCAGCAGCGTGGACTTGCCCGAGCCGGACACGCCAGTCACGCAGACCAGCCGGTTCAGCGGAATCTCGACGCTGACATCGCGCAGGTTGTGCTCGGTGGCGCCTTCCAGCCGGAGGCGCGGCGTGTCCGCATCGACCTTGCGCGCCTGCCAGTGCGACGCATCCGTCACAAGGCGCCGCCCGCCGAGGTAATCGCCGGTCAGCGTACGTTCATGGCGGATGGCCGCCGGGGTGCCGTCGAAGACGATGTCACCGCCGCGCTCGCCAGGGCCGGGGCCCATGTCGATCAGCCGGTCGGCGGCCAGCATGACCGAGGGGTCGTGCTCCACCACCACCAACGTGTTGCCGGCGTCGCGCAGCCGATGCATCGCCTCGACGATCCGGTTCAGGTCGCGCGGATGCAGGCCGATGCTCGGCTCATCGAGCACGAACAGCGTGTTGACCAGCGAGGTGCCCAGCGCCGTGGTCAGGTTGATCCGCTGGACCTCCCCGCCAGACAGCGTGCGGCTCTGGCGGTCCAGTGTCAGGTAGCCCAGGCCCACGTCGCACAGGTATTTCAGGCGCGTGCGCACCTCGGCCAGCAGCAGCTTGAGGGCGTCGTCGAGCAAGGCGCTCGGCAGCGTCAGATCGTCGAAGAAGCGGCGGATGCGGGCAATCGGCATCAGCATCAGGTCGTGCACGGTCAGGCCCGGCAGCGCCTCCAGCTGGGTGCGATCCCAGTCCACGCCGCGCGGCAGGAAGCGGTGATCCGGCTGGAGCACGGCGTCTGCATTGGCCTTGTCGCCCAGGCGCCAGAGCAGCGATTCGGTCTTGAGGCGCGCGCCGCCGCAGGTTTCGCAGGGCGTGTAGCTGCGGTACTTCGACAAGAGCACGCGGATGTGCATCTTGTAGGCCTTCGATTCCAGGTAGCTGAAGAACCGCATCACGCCGTACCACTGCTTGTTCCACTGGCCGTTCCAGTCCGGCGAGCCGTGGATGACCCAGTGCTGCTCGGCCTCGCTGAGCTGGTTCCACGGCAGGTCGCGCGGAATGCCGGCGCGGGCGGCGTAGCGCATCAGGTCGTCCTGGCATTCCTTCCAGGCCGGCGTCTGCATCGGCTTGATCGCCCCGTCGCGCAGCGATTTGCGGCTGTCGGGAATCACCAGGCCCAGGTCCACGCCGATGACCCGGCCGAAGCCCCGGCAGGTCTCGCAGGCGCCATAGGCGGAATTGAACGAGAACAGCGCCGGCTGCGGGTCCGCGTAGCGGATATCGCTTTCCGGGCTGTGCAGGCCGGTGGAGAAGCGCCAGACCGGGCCGTCGCCGGCGTCGGTCACCACCTGCACGCTCACGCGACCGCCGCCGCGCTTGA
This sequence comes from Cupriavidus sp. 10L45, assembly GCF_056395225.1. Lineage (NCBI taxonomy): Bacteria > Pseudomonadati > Pseudomonadota > Betaproteobacteria > Burkholderiales > Burkholderiaceae > Cupriavidus > Cupriavidus sp. 10L45. The sequence continues at coordinate 45,488 of NZ_JBFTJC010000006.1, read as the reverse complement.
GGGAGGCTTCGATGGCCTCCACGGCGCGGGCCTTGTCCACATTGGCGATGCGGAAGCGGTCTGCCACCACGTCCAGCACCTTGCGGCTGCCGGTGGCGGACTCGACCACGCGCTGGCCGTGCACGCGCGTGTAGCCGCTGACGGACAGCCATTGCGCCACTTCTTCCTCGGTGGCCGAGGCCGGCAGTTCCACGGGGAAGGTCACCACCAGCCGGGCGTCGGCAAAGGGCTGGCCGGGCGCGGTGCGGGCGGCCAGTTCGGCGTAGATGGTCTCGGGGGAGTCATGACGCACCGGCAGCGCCGTCTGGCGGTCGAACAGTTCGGCCGCGCGCGCGTAGAGCAGCTTCAGGTGGTCGTTCAGCTCGGTCATCGTGCCGACGGTGGACCGGGAACTGCGCACCGGGTTGGTCTGGTCGATGGCGATGGCCGGCGGCACGCCGTCCACCTTGTCCACCTGCGGACGGTCCATGCGGTCCAGGAACTGGCGCGCGTAGGCGCTGAAGGTCTCCACGTAGCGGCGCTGGCCTTCCGCGTAGAGCGTATCGAAGACCAGGCTGGACTTGCCCGAGCCCGAGGGGCCCGTTACCACGGTCATCTGGCCCGTGTGCAGGTCAAGGTCGATATTCTTGAGATTGTGCTGACGGGCGCCGCGGATGCGGATCAGGCCATGGTCGGACAATTTTGCCTCGCAAATCAATGGGTTAAGCGCAATGCAGGGGGCGGACGCACCGCCGGAGCCCACCATCGTACTCCGATCGGCTCGGCGAATTACGATGGCTTCGCAGGCCCCGGCGGGGTCTGGTGTGGCGCTACTATACTGTACAAACGTACAGTATGTGGAGCGCGGCTTGCTGCGGCAGAGTGCGCAGCGGAGGGAGAGAGAAAATCTGGGCTGGGGACGGCTACCCCAGCCGGTAGGCCAGCGCCACGATGATCGGCCCGAGTACGGGAAGCATCACATTGGCGATGGCATAGGTCACCGTATAGCCGAGCAGCGGCACCGAACTCTGGCTGGCGGCCAGGATGGCGCTGATCGCCGGCGTGCTCACGTGCTGCCCGGCGATGGCGCCAATCAGCAACGGGCCCTCGATCTTCAGGAACACGTGGCCGATCCATAGCGACAGGCAAGCCGGCACGAGCGACACGGCGAGGCCGACCAGCGGCAGCATCGCGCCATGCTCGCGCACCAGCGTGATGGCATCCGGCCCCGCCGACAATCCCACGCTGGCGACAAATATCGCCAAGCCGAGGTCCTTCAGCAACTGGACGCCAGCCGGCGGCATGTCCCCCAGCCCGGGCCGCTTGAAGTTGATCCAGCCGAACACCAGCCCGCTCAGCAGCGCCCCGCCGCCGCTGCCGAGCGAGATCGGAATCCCGTACACGGTCACGGACAGCATGCCCACCAGCAGACCCAGCAGGATCCCCACGCAGAGGAAGACGAGATCGGTGGTGTCCACGTGGCGCACGGCCGTGCCCAGCTCCTGCGCGGCCGCGCTCAGCGCCGGGTCGGTGCCGACCAGCGTCAGGCGGTCGCCGTGCAGCAACTGCGTGGCCGGCGTAATCGGCAGGCTCATGCCGGAGCGCATGATCTGTTGCACCCAGACGAAGCGGATATGCCGCTGCGTGGCCGCCCGGGCGAGATCGCCCAGCGTGCGGCCGTTCAGACCGGGCTTGTTGACGATGACCTGGCGTTCGTCGAGCTGGAGCACATCGTGGTGGGCCGCCGGCGGCAACACCTCCACGCCGACCCGTTCGCCCGCATTGACCAGCCGCTCGCGCACACCGATCAGGGCGACGATGTCGCCCGCCTCGATCTTCTGGTCCGGGTCCGCCGTGACGGCCTCACTGCCGCGGAACAGGCCCGCGACGAGGGTGCGCCCGCCAATCTGGCGTTCAAGCTGGCCGACGGTCAGCCCGGCGGCCCCTTCGGCGCGATAGGCGCGGCCTACCAGACGCGGGAGCGCCGGTTGCGTGGCCACGTCGTCATCCGAGGCGGCCTCCAGCCGGGTGGCGAGCTCGCGGGACGCCGTCTTCAGGTTGAGCCGCAACAGCATCGGCGCGACCTGACTGGTGAAGAAGACAATGCTGACGAGGCCGACCAGATAGGTCAGCGTGTACGCGGTGGCGATGTTCGATTCCATCCGCGTGGTTTCCGCCGCGCCCAGGCCAAGGTGCTTGAGCGCTTCGGCCGCCGTGCCGACCACAGCCGATTCGGTGGCAGCGCCAGCCGCCAGCCCCGCCGCCGTGCCGGGGTCCAGGCCCATCATCCGCGTGGCGGTGAGTACGATGGAGATGACGGCAATCGCCTCGATCAGGGGCAGCACCATGAACCGCAGGCTGGAGCGGTTCAGGTTGGCGAAGAACTGCGGGCCGCCGGAATAGCCCATCGCGAAGATGAACAGCGCGAAGGCCACCTCCTTCAGCTCCCCGTGGAGCTGGCAGCCGGTCTGCCCGATCAACAGCGCCACGATCAGCGTGCCGCACACCCCACCGAGCCCGATCGGCCCGATCTTGAGCTTGCCTACCGCATAGCCGAGGCCGACGGTCACGAACAGGACCGCCATCGGCACGTCGTTGAAGATTCCGACCGAACATTGCATGGTGACCTCTCCAGCGGCCGGCGATTGCAATGCTCGCCGTGCGACGATTGTGCTTCGGGGGGCGGACTAGCGCCGGCTGCTCGCTACATGGCTCGCCAGCGAAGATCCACCCGCCATGGCAAATCGCGCCGCCAGCACCGTCGCCACGCGGGTTTGGGCGGCGGGCTCGCCCACGACTACGACCAGTCCGGCATCCACAGCCTGCGCCCAGCCGATGCGGCCGTCCAGCAAGGCGCGCAGCACGGGTTCCCCGGTCACCACGACCACGTCGCCATCGGCCGGGCCCGCGTCGTGATGCGCATCGGGGGCGGCGTGCCGGCGGCTCGCCGCACCATATCGCGTCCAGAGCCGCGACTCCACCTGCAGCAGCGCCATCGGCGGCAGCTTCGGCCCGGCCGATGCGAGCCGCTGCTCCAGCCTATGTGCCGCATCGTCCGCACGTTCTCGCGCCTGCGCGCCGGTATTGCTTTCGGCAGCTGGCAACCTGCCCGCGCCAATGGCATCGTGAAGCGCGAAGGCCACGCCAATGGAGGCCGGATGCGCGGCGCCGACTTCGTCTCCCAGCACGAAGTCGGAGCCGCACGCCGCCACCGTCGTCGGGAGGGCCCCAAGCCACGCTACCAGCGTGGCCATCAACACCGCGGTCGTCGTCTTCATGGCGTCACGATGTTGAACCAGAACGGGAAGGTGTCGAGCAGGGCGAGGAACTCGCTCAGTGCCTCGCGGCGGCCCTCCACCTTCATATCGCCCTTGGCGATGGCGTTCTCGATCGTGGTCTCCTTGAGCTGGATGGCGTCAAGCGTCGCTTTCGAGAGCGTGACCTTTGCGTCGGGCTGCGCCAGCGGCTTGCCATAGTTCAGCACCGCGTTCTCGACCGCCAGCCCGTACTGCTTCTTCAGGTCGGTAAAGTCGAGGTTCAGCCCGATCTTCTTGCCAGCGGCCTTCGGCCCGTTCAAGCGAACCGCCAGATAGTCGAACAGCATCTCCGGCGGCATCGCCTTGATGGTGTCCGGGCTCGCGGTCGTCGTCCCGCCGGCCTTGGGCACGCCATTGCGCAGTTCATAGGCGCCCATCAGGTAGACCGAGCGCCATGGGCCGCTCTCCGCCTGGTATCCCAGCTGCTCGAGGGAATCGGCCAGCAGGTCCTTGCCCGCCTTGCCGTTGGGGTTGGCGAATACCACATGCTTGAGGACTTCGGCCGTCCAGCGATAGTCGCCCTTGCTGAAATCCGCCCTGGCGCGCTTGAGCACCGCCGCTTCGCCGCCCATGTACTCCACATATTTCTTGGCGGCCATTTCCGGCGGCAGGTTGTTGAGGTCGGACGGATTGCCGTCGTACCAGCCCATGTAGCGCTGGTAGACCGCCCGGGAGTTGTGGCGCAGCGTGCCGTAATAGCCCCGGTTCGGCCAGAATTTGTCGAGTTCCGGCGGCAGCTTGATCATCTCCGAGATCTCTTCCCCGGTGTAGCCGTTGTTCATCAGGTTGACCGACTGGTCATGCGTGTACTTGTACAGGTCGCGCTGCTTCTTCCAGTAGTCGATGATCTTGGCGTTGCCCCACATCGGCCAGTGGTGGGCCTGGAACTTGAAATCGACATCCTTGCCGTAGGTGTCGATGGTCTCGTTCAGGTAGCTCGACCACTTCAGTGCGTCACGCACCTGAGCGCCACGCAGCGTCAGGATGTTGTGCATGGTGTTGGTCGTGTTCTCGGCCATCCACATGCCCCGGAACTGGGGGAAGAACGTGTTCATCTCGGACGGCGCCTCGGTGCCTGGCGTCATCTGGAACACCATCTTCACGCCATCCACGGTGATCTCGGTGCCGGTCTTGTTGATGATGTCCGTGGGGACGATCAGCCCCGCGTCGCCGGTCGACACGGTCTGCCCCAGCCCGCCGTTCACGCCACCGCGCGCGTTGCGGGGCAGCAGCGCCCCATACATATAGACGGCGCGGCGCCCCATCGCATTGCCGGCGATGACGTTCTCGCTGACCGCATGCTCCGTGAAGCCTTCCGGCGCGAAGATCTTGACCTTCCCGGACCGGACATCGGCTTCGTTCACGACGCCGCGCACGCCGCCGTAGTGATCCACGTGCGAGTGGCTGTACACCACGGCCACCACCGGCTTCTGCCCGAGGGTTTTCGTGACGAATTCCAGCGCCGCCTTGGCCGTCTCGGCCGAGATCAGCGGGTCCAGCACGATCCATCCCGTGTCACCCTGCACGAAGGTGATGTTCGACAGGTCGAAGCCACGCACCTGGTAAATCCGGTCCGACACCTTGAACAGTCCGTTCTGCATGCCCAACTGGGCGTTGCGCCACAGGCTCGGATTGACCGTGTCCGGCGCCGCCTTGTCGAGCCCGATGTATTGCTTGTAGGCTTCCAGGTCCCAGACGACGTCGCCCTTGGCATTGCGGATGGTCAGCGTGTCGGGCTTGGCCACCAGACCGCGCTGGGCATCCTCGAAGTCGGCCTTGTCGTTGAAAGGGAGTTCGTTCAGCACGGCCGCGTTCGCTGCCTTGGTCGCTGCCGTCGCGGGCTTGCCGCCAATGGGCTGGGCCTGGGCCCACCCCGATGATGTCCACGCCAATGTCGTCGCGGCGATGAGGAGAGGGGCGAATTTCATGGCTGGCACTCCCGGTTAGGACAAACCAATCAAACAACGGCAACCGATAGACCCTAGCGCTTCAGCGCGGTCTCCAGGTTGTGCAAGTTCTGGGGTGGGACACGAATCAAACCGCCGCGCGGGCTGTCGATGTCCGCGATCAGCGCCAGTGACAGCGATATCGTCATCGGCAGCACCAGCAACAGGGCGGCCTTGGCGCTCTTGGTGCGCGCGCCATAGCCCTGCATCAGGCTGCTAAAGAACGCAATCACGATCATCAGGCACCAGGCCGACACCGGGATCCGGTTCAGCCACGCGGCCTCTGTATAGCCCTGGGAATTGAGGACGTCGTTCATGCCCGACACCACCAGCGACGTGATCGGGGTGGGCTTGTCGCGCGCCACGCCGCGCACCACCTTCCACAGGTCGTCGCCGATTTGTGCCGTGGCATGCTCGATTTTCTGCAGGGCGTCGGGTTCGCGCGTGCGGTAATAGAGGATGCGCTGGTCCAGGTAGCGGATCAGCAATGCCCTGATCTGCGCGGTCTCCGGCCCCTCCACCAGCTCGGCCCGCAGGAATTCGGTACCGATCGCGTTGGCCTCTTCTTCCTCCAGGTTCTTGCGCTGGTCATAGCGGCCGACCGCCATGGAGAGCGTGAACCCGATCAGCAGGGCGAGCAGCGTGAGCGTGGCGCCCTGCACGATATTGAAGTCGTCACGGCTGTCGTCCGCCATCGGCCTGATGCGGCGCAGCACCAGGAATCCGATCCCCGCCGCCAGCGCCATGAGCACGATCATGGCCAGGAAGAGGATGGCCGGATGCCTGGTGAGGTAGGTCATGGGACGATGGCCCGGAAGCCGTCAGTTCAGGCTGCCCGGATCCCGCGCGGCTTTCTGCTGCTTGGCGCGCGCCGCGAAGTAGGCCCCGATCTGCTTCTGCGTGATGCCATTGGTCTTCTTGGTGTCGATCTTGTCGTAATTCTTGAAGACTTCCGGCATGCCGGCCTCGGCCTCTTCGCGGCTCAACTTGCCGTCCTGGTTGGTATCGGCGGCCTTGAATTTCTCGGCGAAGGCGGCCTTGGCCTCCTGCGCGTTGGCCGGTTTTTGCTGCTGCGCACTGGCGGCCGTGGACATGAAGGCGGCAATCGCAGAAAGGCACGCAACGGCTACGAATTTCGAAGTCATGGTTGTCTCCCAGGTGTGTTTTGTATTCAGCGCTTGGGGCGCCACAGCCTGTGTGACTCTATCGCAGCGAATTGCGGTCTCGTAGTTAGACTTTTTGCGTCAGATATGAAAATAGTCGGGAGTCAGCGGGGCTTCGACAACTCCCCAAAGATTGTCGGAATCAACTCCGATACGGTCGGATGGATGGCCATGGTCTGGGTCATCTGCGTGGCGGTCATGCCACCGGCCATCGCGGCCAGCACCATATGGACCGCCTCGTCGCCGCCCGGGCCGAGGATGGCGGCGCCGAGAATCTGGTCGGTATCGGCATCCACCACCACCCGCATCGAGCCCTGCGCCTCGCCCTTCTCCACGGCCCGCGCCACGCGCGTCATCGGCCGCATGCCGATGCGCACCCGGTGGCCGGCCTGCCGCGCCTGGGCTTCGGTCATGCCCACGCGGCCGAGCGGCGGATCGGTGAACAGCGCGTAGACCGGAATCCGGTCACCCACGGAGCGCTGGGCCCCATCGAGCAGATTGGCCGCCACCACTTCGAAATCGTTGTAGGCGGTGTGGGTGAAGGCGCCGCGCCCGTTGCAATCGCCCAGTGCCCAGATGCCGTCCACGCTGGTGCGGAGCTGGTTGTCGACATCGATATAGCCGCGCGCATCGGTGGCCACGCCGGCCTTGTCGAGGCCCAGGTCGTCGGTGTTCGGCCGCCGGCCCACGGCCAGCAGCACGTGGGTACCGGCGATCTCTTCCGCGCCTTCCGGGCAGCCCGGCCCACTCACGCCCACCGCCGCACCTTCGGCATGCGGGTGAAGCTGGATGCACTCGGCGCCGCAGCGGATGCGGATGCCTTCCGCTTCCAGGATCTCCCGCATCTGCAAGGAAACGTCCGGATCTTCCCGCGCAATCAGGTGCTGGCCGCGCTCCACTACCGTGACCTGCGCGCCGAGACGGCGGAATACCTGCGCGAACTCCAGTCCCACATAGCTGCCGCCGATGACGATCAGGTGCCCGGGCACCTCGGTCATCGCCACCATGTTCGTATTCGTCAGATAGGGAACCTCGGCCAGCCCGCCGATTTCCTTGGGCGCCAGCGCACGGCCGCCCACATTGAGAAAGATCTTGTTCGCGCGCAGCAGGCGGTCGCCCACGCGCACGGTGCGGGGGCTCTCCAGCCGGGCGTGGCCACGGATCAGCGTGCAGCCTTGCATGCCCCCGAGCCAGCCTTCCAGCCCCGTGCGGGACTTGCCGCTGATCTCCGCCACGCGGGCGCTGACCCGGGCCATGTCGATGCGGGCCGGCCCCGGCAGCATCACGCCGTAGTCGGCGGCGCGCGCCGTCAGATGGGCCGCATAGGCGTTGGCGACGAGCGCCTTGGTCGGCGTGCAGCCCACGTTGACGCAGGTGCCGCCGACCTGATGGCGCTCGATGATCGCCACGGTCATGCCCGCCTGCGTCAGCCGGCCCGCCAGCGACGGGCCCGCCTGGCCAGTGCCGATGATGATGGCGTCGAAGATTTCAGGGGAATCCGACATACAGCCTCCTCATCGGCCCGCCGGCCGCATGGTCGCCGAACTTACAACTGGGGCGCTACACGCATTACACGCGCGCCGGCAGCTTCCAGTTCGGGCGCACGAAGTGGCAGGTATAGCCATTCGGCAGCCGCTCCAGGTAGTCCTGGTGCTCGGGTTCCGCCTCCCAGAACGGGCCGGCCTGGGAAATCTCGGTCACCGCCTTGCCCGGCCACAGCCCGGAGGCGTCCACGTCGGCCACGGTGTCCTCGGCCACCTGTTTCTGCTCGTCATCCATATAGAAGATGGCGGAGCGGTAGCTGGTGCCGACATCGTTGCCTTGCCGGTTCTTGGTGGTCGGATCGTGGATCTGGAAGAAGAATTCGAGGATTTGGCGAAAGCTGATCTGCTTCGGATCGAACACGATCTCGATGGCTTCCGCGTGGGTGCCGTGGTTGCGATAGGTCGCGTTCGGCACATCGCCGCCGGAGTAGCCCACGCGCGTGGAGAGCACGCCCGGATAGCGGCGCAGCAGGTCCTGCATGCCCCAGAAGCAGCCGCCGGCGAGGATGGCGGTTTCGGTTTGCGTCGTCATACGTCTGATCCTTTCATTCGGGCGGCCGGCGAGAGCGCCGGCGCATCGACCAGTAATATACGCATGCCTCAGGAATTTCGCAGAATGGCTATGCCGTCCCCACCTTACTCGCCGGGTCTTTCCCCCGGTTTCGCCCCCGATGCCGTGCAGCGCCTACGCCACGAGATCGCCGCCTGCACGCGCTGCGCGGCCGACCTCGCCGCCGGGCCGCGCCCCGTGGTGCAGTTCAGCGCCACGTCACGCATCCTGATCATCGGCCAGGCGCCGGGCTCGCGCGTGCACGCCAGCGGCGTGCCATTCGACGACCCCAGCGGCGACCGCCTGCGCCACTGGACCGGCCTCAGCCCCGAGGTGTTCTACGACGCCAGCCGCGTGGCCCTGATGCCGATGGGGTTCTGTTATCCGGGCAAGGGGCCCAGCGGCGACCTGCCGCCGCGCCGCGAATGCGCGCCGCTCTGGCACGAGGCCATCCTGGAACACCTGCCGCCGGACCGCCTGACGCTGCTGGTCGGCAGCTACGCCCAGGCGCGCTATCTGCCGAAGGGTGCCGGCGGATCGATGACGGACGCCGTGCGCAACTTCCGCGCAGCCGGGCCGCATGTGTTCCCGCTGCCGCATCCGTCCTGGCGGGTGGTGGGATGGATGCGCCAGCATCCGTGGTTCGAAGCCGAGCTGCTGCCCGCGCTGCAAGCCGCCGTGCGGGAGCAACTCGCTGGATAACTACGCGGCGGAAGCCAGCACCGCCGGTCGCGACGACACCAACCGGGGCGTGGCCGACCCGGGCGTCTCCAGCATCCGCCAGAACTCCAGCAGCGTGGGATTGCTGCTGATTACGGGCCGAAACGCGACGATCTCGAGTTCCGCGTACCAGGACGCATCGCCGGCATGCACCAGCGTGCCGTCGGCCAGCGCCTCGGCGGCGGTGCTCAACGGCAGCCACGCCAGCCCGTGGCCCTCGGTCGCCATCTTCAGCAGCAGCATGGCCATGTCGGCCTCGTAGCAGCGCACCAGCCCCCGGTGCGCGTTGTGCGTCTCCAGCACGGTGTCGAGCACGCGCCCGAGCGTGGTGTTGGGGGTGTAGGCCAGGAAGGGGATGGGCGGCGCGTCGCCCGGGGAGGCGGCGGGCACGGCGAAGCGCGGGCGGCCATCGGGCCGGGGGGCCGAGACCGGCAGCAGCGTGTCGGCGCCCACGGTCAGGCTCAGGAAACGGTCCGCATCGAGCGAGACCGGCACGCGCGGGTGGTTGTAGCCGAGCATCAGGTCGCAGTGGCCTTCGGACAGCGCCACCACGGCGTCCAGCACATTGGCCGCCACCACACGCGCGTGGAAGTCGCCGAAGCGTTGCTGGCAGCGCTTGAGCCAGGCCGGCAGGAAGGCCAGCGAGAGCGTGTGCCCGGCGGCGATGTCGATGGCATTGCCAGGCAGCGACGCCTCGCGCCGCAAGGCGGCGCGGGCGTCCAGCAGCAGGTCCGCCGCCTGCCCGGCCGTCTCGCAGAAAGCCGCGCCGGCCCGTGTCAGCGCCAGCGGGTAGGTGTTGCGGTCCACCAGTTCGGCGCCGACCCAGTCCTCCAGCGAGCGGATGCGGCGCGACAGCGCCGACTGCGTGATGTGCCGCAACTCGGCGGCACGCGAGAAACTGCGCGTGCGTTCCAGCACGAGCAGGTCTTCGATCCATTTCAACTGCATGATGCGACCCCATGACCGGGCCACGGATGCCTGCGGCGCCCGGATGCGCAGGCCCTATTCCGGTTTCGCATAGGTCCATGGCCAATTTGCATCCCATGATGCACGGACCGTGCCTAGAATCGATCCCACTCCCAACAGCAGGCCGCCCCAAGGCGCGCGGCCCCTGGCATGACAGGCGCGACAGAGCCCGCGAGACAGCGGCCGGTGCGTCAGATGTTCCGCAACCCATCGCCCTCGGAGTCTCTCCCATCATGTTGAAGTCGTCGTTCCCGTCTCCCTTGCCCGCCTGCACCGCGCCGGCGCATGCGCGCACCATCCTGAACCGCGCCCTGCCGCTGCTCGTGGCCGCCGCCGGCCTCTCGGGCGCCCTGGCCGCACCGGCCGCATTCGCCGCACCCGCCGAGTATCCGGATCGTCCGATCCAGCTCGTGCTGTCGTTCCCGCCCGCCGGCGCCACCGACGTGCTGGCCCGCGCCGTGGGCACGCGGCTCTCGCAGGTGCTCAAGCAGCCGGTGGTGGTGGAAAACCGCCCGGGCGCCGGGGGCGCGCTGGGCATGGGCTACGCCGCCAAGGCCGCGCCGGACGGCTACACGCTCTACATGGCCGCCGTCAGCAATGCCGCCATCGCCGCCGTCACCTACAGCAACCAGCCGGCCAACCTCGCCAAGGATTTCGTGCCGATCGCCGGCATCGGCAATGTGCCGCACATCCTCGTGGTGCCGTCCACGCTGCCCGTGAAGACCGTGCCGGAACTGGTGAAGTACCTGAAGGCGTCGCCGGGGCAGTACAACTTTGCCTCGCAGGGGTCGGGCACGCTGTCGCACCTGGAGTCGGAGCTGTTCCGGCTGCGCACGGGGGTGGACGTGATGCACGTGCCGTATAAGGGCAGTTCGTTCGCGCTGCCGGACCTGATGGCGGGCCGCTCGGCGATGATGTTCGACAGCATTCCCTCGGCCCTGCCGCACGTGAAGGCGGGCAAGCTGCGCCTGCTGGCGGTGGCCTCCGACCAGCGCGTGAAGTCCCTGCCCGAGGTGCAGACCATGGGCGAAGCCGGCATCCAGGACTTCCGCGCCAACAACCTGTTCGGCCTGGTGGCGCCCAAGGGCACCCCGCCGGCCGTGATCGAGAAACTGGCCGCCGCCACCAAGGCCGTGCTGGCCCAGCCGGATCTGGTCGACACGATGGATGCCCAGGGCGTGCAGATCGTCTATTCGGCGCCGGACAAGTTCGGCCGCATGATCAACGAGGAAATGCGCGACTGGGCCAAGGTGGCGCAGGCCGCGAAGGTCAAGGTGGACTGAATATGACGGCTTTCTGGGATTTTCCGTACACGGCGCGCCGCTTGCCGGTGCTTGCCGACAATGTGATCGCCACGTCGCAGCCGTTGGCCGCCGCCGCCGGGCTGCGCATGCTCGCGCGAGGCGGCAATGCCGTGGATGCCGCGCTGGCCACCGCCATCGCCCTGACCGTGGTGGAACCGTGCATGAACGGCATCGGCGGCGACGCCTTCGCGCTGATCTGGGACGGCGAGACGCTGCACGGCCTCAACGCCTCCGGCCGCGCGCCGCGCGCCTGGACGCCAGAATCGTTCGCCCGCCACAGCACCATGCCCTTCACCGGCTGGGACAGCGTGACGGTGCCCGGCGCGGTCTCGGGCTGGCGCACCACGTGGGAACGCTTCGGCTCGCTGCCGTTCGAGGACCTGTTCGAACCCGCCATCGAGTACGCCACCAATGGCTACGTGGTCTCGCATACGGTCCATCGCCAGTGGCAGGCGCAGGTGCCGGTGCTGCGCAACGAGCCCGGCTTTGCCGAGTCGTTCGCCCCGCGTGGCCGGGCGCCGCTGCCCGGCGAGCGCTTTATCTGCCCGGGGCAGGCGGAGACGCTGACGCGCATCGCCCGCTCCGGCGGGGAGGACTTCTATCACGGCGAACTGGCGCGCAAGATTGCCGATCACGCGCGCGCCACCGGGGGCCGCATCGACGAAGCCGACCTCGCCGCCCACCGTGCGGACTGGGTCGAGCCGATCCGCATGGCCTACCGCGACCTGGAACTCTATGAAATCGGCCCGAACGGCCAGGGCATTGGCGCGCTGATGGCGCTGGGCATGCTCGAGCATTGGGATATTGCCGAGTCCGGGCTCGATAGCGCCCGCACCATGCACCTGCAGATCGAGGCGATGAAGCTCGCCTTCGCCGACCTGCAAGCCCATGTGGGCGATATCGATGCCATGCGCCGGCCCGGCGCGGTGTCGCCCGAGGCGCTGCTCGATCCCGCCTATCTGGCCGAACGCGCGCGCGCCATTCGCCCCGACCAGGCCTCGTATCCCGGCCCGGGCAAGCCGCACACGGGCGGCACGGTCTACCTGACCGCCGCCGACCGCAACGGGATGATGGTGTCGTACATCCAGTCGAACTTCAAAGGCTTCGGGTCCGGCGTGGTGGTGCCCGGCACGGGCATCGCGCTGCATAACCGGGGCTGGGGCTTCAGCCTGGAAGCCGGCCATCCGAACCAGGTGGCGCCGGGCAAGCGCCCGTTCCACACCATCATTCCCGGCTTCCTGATGCGCGACGGTGCGCCGCTGGCGTCGTTCGGCGTGATGGGTGGGTCGATGCAGGCGCAGGGCCACGTGCAGATGACGAGCCGACTGGCGGATTTCGGCCAGAACCCGCAGGCCGCCAGCGACGCGCCGCGCTGGCGCGTGATGGACGATAACGTGGGGGTAGCCGTGGAAGCCCATTGCCCGCCCGCCACCGTGGAGGGGCTGCGCGCCATGGGACACAAGGTGGAGCAGGCACCCGCCGACAGTCTCGACTTCGGCGGGGCCCAGATGGCGATGAAGATGCCGCACGGCTATGCGGCGGCATCGGATTCCCGCAAGGATGGCTATCCGGTGGGGTTCTGACCCCGCCGGACGGCCATCCCGCCTCAGCGGGGGCTTACCAGCGGTAGCGCATGCCCAGTTGCGCCTTGCCGGCCGTGTAGTCCTGCGCGCCGGCCTCGACGCCGATGCTGCCCCACACGGTCAGGCGCCGCGTGACATCGCCCTGCATGCCGACCCGGGCTTCGAGACGGTTGGCAGGCAGGTCCTCGCGGACGACGAGCGAGTCGAACTGCGCGGTCTGCGTGGCGGGGCCATGCCACCAGTTGATTTCGGCAAACGGTTTCATCCGCATCATGCCGATGGGGCTGCCGGCGGTCTCGGGATGGCTGACATCGCCATGCAGGCGCAGGCCCAGCCGCGTGGTGATGCTGCTCTCCGAGAGCTGGCTGACCACGGTGCCGCCCTGCTCGACATGGCGATCCGCCCAGTAGTTCGCGTAGAGGATCTGCAGTTGCGGCTCCAGATACGTCTGCACGTCCGCCGAGCGTTGGAGCGGGAAGGCGTGGCCGGTTTCGATGGAGGTGACGAGGTTCGACGAGCGATAGCGCTCCGAGGGCAGGCCCGCGCCGTTGACCTCATTGTCATAGGCGCCATACATGACCCACGCATCCACGTAGGGGCCGGTTTCCGTGTGGCGATTGCCGTACCAGGTGCCGTAGACCCCCGCGCTAACGCCATCGACCTTGCCGTGCGCGGCCAGCGGCCCGTTGTTCGACACGTTGCGGCTGCCGCCGTACGCGCCCATCACCCCCACATGGATGCTGCCCTTGTCCACCGGCAAGCGGAGCACATCGCTGCCGCCATGCACGAGGTAGCGGTTGTCGCTGCCGGTCAGGCCCAGCGCGCTGTCGCGGCTGGCCGTGGCGCCGACCGTGCGCAGCCAGGCGTGGCGGCCTGCGCGGTTGGCGTCGCCGGTACCGGCGGCGGTGCGCTCGCCCTCCCGGTCGCGCAGGGTGTGGAACAGCAGGGTGCTGGCGGCGAGCTTGTTGTTCAGATAGGCGCCGACCTCCGGCCGCAGCGGCGGCAGCGGGTCGACGTCGTCAGGCTTCCCGTCGGACCGCACCTGCGCCACCAGATACCAGTCTTCGGCCGTGCCACCCTCGCCGCCCCGCAGCAGTTGGTAGTCATAGGCGCCGGCGGCGATCGATCCCACGCCTTGCCGGTAGCCGTCCGAGCCGGGGTTCAGGCGGAACGCCCTGGCGTCCGTGGCGCCGCCGTTGCGCGTCTCCACGAGGCGGATGCCTTGCACGGTCTGCGCGCCTTCGCCGCCAGCATGGCGGATCAGCAGGCTGGTATCGCCCGAGGCGCGCGCGCCGTCGAGCACGATCTTGTCGGTGGCCGATCCATCGCCGCCCATCTGCGTGGCGAGCCGCACGGTACCGCCGTTGCCGGTGTAGTCACGCGTCACGGTCAGCGTGTGGCCGGGGGCCGTGCCGGTGACGAGGTTGACCATGCCGCTGTTGGCGAGGCTGGCGACCACGGCATCGCCCTGGGTGTTCCAGGTCGATAGCGGGTCCACGGACAGGTTGAAGGTGCTGCCGGCCTCGATGCGCGCCGCGCCGTCCAGCGTCGACGATTCCAGGCCGAGGTTCAGCGTTGCCGGGGCGGCAGCGTTGCCATTCACCAGTTCGATGACGTGCGTGCCGCCGGATACCGTCGCGCGCCGCAGCGTCGCGTCCAGCGTGGTGCCCTCCACAAGGATGCCCGCACCCTGATGGGCCACGAGCCGCGCGTCGGACACGAGGGCTGAACTCGTGCCCTGCCCGTAGGCCGTGGCGACCAGGGCCGCCGCGCCCGCGCCGTGCGTCGTGACCGAGCCGTGATGCAGGTGCAGGCTGGCGGCGCCGCCCAGGACCGTGCCATGGGCGTCAGCGCCGTGCGTGGCGATGTCGACATCGTGCGTGATCAGCGTGGCGGGATGGGTCGTGCCCGGTTTCTCGCCGATCGCCAACAGGCCGTAGGCTTCCGCGCCCTCGGTGGTCACGGCGCCGCCGGTGAGCGCCACCTGCGCCCCGTGCATGGCGAAGGCGCCTGCGGCGCGCTGCCCTTTGGTCGTCACGGCCAGATCGCGGGCCTCAAGCTTGCCGCCCGACAGCGCGCCCAGGCCGTGGGCGAGCGCACCCTGCGTCTGCACGGTGCCGCCCCGGATATTGGCCGTGCTGACGTAGTCGTGCTGGTCGTTGACGCCCTCCACCCAGACGCCGGCGGCACCTTCCCCGCCGGTGACGATATCGGCCTGCGCCACGTTGATGGCGCCGGACATCGCATGGGCGCCGTGCGCCGCCTTGCCGGTGGTGCGGATGCGCGTGCCGGTGGCCTCGACGAGGGTGCCGTGGCTCAGGCCGATCGCCTCCAGCCCGTGGCCGCGCAGCCCGCTGGTGTTGATCACGCCGCCCGTGATGGTGACGGTGGCCTCGCTGTTGGCCTCCACCGCGCTGATATGGTCGCCGCTGGTGTTGATGGTGGTGTCACGCACGTCGATCCGGGCCCCGCCACTGAAGGCCATCACGCCATGGCCGGCTTCGGCCGTGATCGTGCCGCCCGTGATGCCGATGCGCGCACCGTCGTCGGCCCGCGCGCCTTCGTAGGTCTGGCCCGCGAAGACCTGTACGTTGTGGAGGTCGATGCGGCTGCCGTCGTCATAGGCAAACAGGCCCATGCCTTGCTCGGCGCTGATGCCGCCGCCGCGCATGGTGATGACGCCGCCGCCATGCGCCACCAGCCCATGGGCGCCGCCGCCATGCGTGGCGATGGCGACCGCGCCATTGGTATCGACGATGTTGACGATGCCGCCGTCGTAGGCCAGGACCGCGGCGCCTGCCCGCCCGACCGTGCCGCCGGTGTCGATGGCGCGACCATCATCGACCTGAACCTGAACGCCGTTGGCGACGACCTGCTGGGCGATTGAGGAATGGGAAAAAACGAGACAAGCCGTGGCGATCACGGACAACGGCGTGCCGACAGCCCTGCGCTGTCGGCGGGCCTGCACTGGAGGTAGCACCTGCATGAATGGACTCGAAGAGTAAGTAGGAAGGGCCGGTCCGCCCCGCCTTGTGAGCGAGGCTTCCCGGGCGCCCGCGCATTCTCACGAGTCACATTTCCTGTTTCTATGGGCATTTCCTTAAATTGCAGCAGGATGCCAGTCGCATCAATGTCTACCCCAGCGGCAGCGCCGTGCTGTACAGCACCTGCTTCAGCGCGAAGCTGGAGCGGATGCTGGCCACGCCCGGGATGCGCGTGATCTGATCGATGATCAGACGCTCGAGCGAGTCCACGTCGGCCACCACCACCCGCAGCAGGTAGTCGGCATCGCCCGACATCAGGTAGCACTCCATCACCTGTGGCAGCGCGGCGATGCGGCGTTCGAACTCGTCCAATGTCTCGCGGCGCTGCTTGTCGAGCGTGATCGAGATGAACACCACCACCTTGAGGCCGAGCCGGCGCGCGTCCAGCAGCGTGACCTTGCGCGCGATCACGCCCGATTTCTCCAGTTGCTTGACCCGCGCCAGACAGGGCGACGGCGACAGGTTCACGCGGCTGGCCAGCTCCACATTGGTGAGGCTGCCGTCGCGCTGCAATTCGCTCAGGATCCGGATATCTGTGGCGTCGAGATCGATGTCCAGCATGTTGCGCTTCCTATTCGTGCAAAAACGGCATTCTATGCTGGAATCGGAGGTCAGCGCAGTTGTATCCGGTGATTGCTGCGGCGCAACCAGACGTAGACTTTTCAGCACCCCGCACCCGTTCCGGAAACCTTTCCCGATGTCTGCCCAAGCTCCCGCCGGCGCCGCTCCGGCCGCTGGACTCAAGAAATTCCTGCCCCTGATCGGGGCCGTCGCCATCTGGGGCGGCAACTGGCCCGTGATGAAACTCGGCTTGGCCCACGTCAGCCCGCTGTGGTTCGCGGCGCTGCGCTTCGGCTCGGCGGCGCTGATCAGCGTGGTGGTGCTCGGCGCGCTGCGCCGGCTGCGCCTGCCCACGCGCCAGGAATGGCCGCTGGTGATCAGCGTGGGGTTGTTGCAGATGGGTGCCTTCACGGCGCTGGCGCTCTGGGCCTTGCAGTACGTGGCGCCGGGGCGGGCCTCGGTGGTGGCCTACGCCACGGCGATCTGGGTGATTCCGCTGTCCGCGCTGGTGCTGGGCGAGCGGCCGTCGCGGCTGCAATGGCTGGCCACGGCGTTCAGCTACGCGGGCATCGCCGTGATCGTGGCGCCCGCGCTGGGCGACTGGGAGTTGCATACCGTGATGGGGCTGACCATGTTGCTCGGCGCCTCGCTCGCGTGGTCGGTCAGCATCATCCATCTGCGCGCGCACCGCGCGGTGCGGCTCGGCGCGGACATGATTCCGTGGGAATGCGCGGTGGCCACGGTGCCGCTGCTGTTGCTGGCCCTGTTCCGCGATGGCGCGCCAGATCTCGGCGCGATGGCGGACATCTGGCCGATCATCCTCTACACCGGCCCGCTCGCCACGGCGCTGACCTTTATCGTCGTGCTCAATGTCACGCAGGCGCTGCCGCCGGCAGCCACCTCCATCGCCATGCTCGGCGTGCCGCTGCTCGGCCTGCTGCTCTCGGCGGTGGCCTGGCACGAGCGCATTTCCGCGGATCTTTCGATTGGCCTCGCGCTGATCGGCCTCGGCGTCATTACCACCGCGCTGGCGCCCCGCCTGGGCAGGCTGGCTGCGCCGCGCTGATTTCTCGGAAAACGCGGCAAACGGCTAGGGCTGCACTGAAGGCTCGCGCTTCAGGGTGCGCAGCACGAAGGTCGAGTGGCTGTGCCGCAGGCCGGGCAGCTTGTAGAGCTTGTGGCGCAGGAATTCCTCGTAGCCCTCGGTGCCGGCCACGGCCACCTTGATCAGATAGTCGTACTCGCCCGTCAGCAGATGGGCTTCGAGCACTTCCGGCAGTTCGGCCAGCGCCTCGCCAAAGCGGCGGAACATGTCGTCGTCGTGGCGATCCAGCGTGACTTCGATTAGCACCGTGTCCGGCAGGCCCAGCGCCTTCTGGTTCAGCAGCGCCGCGTAACTCTCGATCACCCCTGCTTCCTCCAGCGCCCGCACCCGGTTCCAGCACGGCGTGGCGGACAGGCCAACCAGCTCGGCCAGCTTCGCATTGGAGATGCGCCCGTCGCGGCGCAGTTCGCGCAGGATGCGGCGGTCGATGTCATCGAGCTTGGGAAGGTTCGACATGGCGGATTCGCTTCAAGAAGAATAATCATCCGATGATTGTATGACAATCAGCGATTTCTTCTTCATCCGTACTCATATCGAAGAAAAATCAGAAGCTCATTTTCCGCCGGCGCTGGTAAATTTACCGGACACCTTTCGCATCACATCCGGACCGCCTGCCATGCCGCTTCCCACCCTCGACCTCGCCCTCGAACTCGATCCCGCCGATGTCTTCGGCAGCCTGGAATGGGTGCTCGCCAATGCCCGCCGCACGGGCCTGACGCTGCAGGCGCTGCGCTTCGACGCCAATGCTGCGCAGGGCGTGCGGTTCTCCGCCAGCGCGCCGGTGCCGGAACTGCTGCACGTGTTCGTGCGCCGCATCGGCCATGGCGTCGATGTGCGGATCGTGGACGCGGAATTTGGCGATGACGTCGATGGGCTCGACGGCCTGATGTCCGTCACGCTGCCCGAGCCGGCGGCGCTGCCCGCCTGACCTGGGTCAGGCGGCGGCATGAATCAGAACTAGGTTAGAAATCGGTCGAAAAACCGGCCTCATGCGCGCGTAGCTGTGTCTTTGTGTCACATGGTGCGCGCGCAGGCCAGGCCGTATCCTCTCGGGAAAAATTCCAAGAGGAAGTCATGAATCGAGCCAATCCGTGGCGCCGCGCGGCAGTCTTGCCCGTGGCCGCCTTGTCCACGGCTGCGCTGGGCCAGGCGGCCAGCGCGCCCGACCCCGCACCCGAACACGTGCTGCCCACCGTCACCGCGACGGCCCCGGCGGCGGGATCGCTGACCGCGCCCAGCGTCAGCCAGCAGCGCCGGTCGCTGTTCGAATCGGCGGGCTCGGTGGGGTTTGTCGACGCGGCGTCGTACACCAACACCTACGCCAGCGATCTGCGGGATGTGCTCAAGGATGCACCCGGCGTCTACGTCCAGGAACGCTACGGCCAGGAACTGCGGCTGTCGATACGCGGCTCGGGCGTGGCGCGCGGCTTCCACACGCGCGGCATCGACATCCTCCAGGACGGCGTGCCGACCAACTTCGCCGATGGCAGCGGTGACTTCTACCAGATCGATCCGATCGGCCTGTCGGCGGCGGAGATCTACAAGGGCGGCAACGGCCTCGCCTACGGCAGCACCACGCTGGGCGGCGCGATCAACTTCACCACGCCGACCGCCCTGAACGCCGAGGCGCCGAACATGGCGCGCGTGGACGGCGGCAGCTTCGGCACGATCCGCGCGAGCGGGCAGGTGTCGCGCCAGATCGGCGCGTGGGACTTCCTGGCCAACCTGACCGTGAACCATTCGGAGGGCTACCGGAACCACGAGCGCGGCCAGTACGAGCAGCTCAACGCCAACCTCGGCTACCGCTTCAGCCCGTCCGTGGAAACGCGCTTCTACTTCGGCGCGTACATCGTCGATCAATTGCTGCCCGGCACCCTGAGCCTGAACGACGCGCTGAACAACCCGCGCATGGCCTCGGCCAGCGCGCTGGCGGGCGACCAGGCCCGCAACACGCGCACCGAGCGGCTGGCCAACGTGACGACCGTGAAGCTCGACAACGGCCAGCTCGATTTCAGCACCTGGGTCATCCACAAGAGTCTGTACCACCCGATCTTCCAGGTCATCGACCAGGATTACTGGACCTACGGCTTTGCGCCGCGCTACACGGGCAATTTCACGCTGGGTGGCATGCGCAACCAACTGATCGCGGGCGCGCGCTTCTTCGGCGGCAACAACGATGCGCGCCAGTACGTGAACGTGAACGGCAGCCGGGGGGCGCAGACGCTGAACGCGGCGCAGGATGCGTATAACTACGAGGCGTATCTGGAAGACCGGCTCTACGTGGTGCCCACCGTGGCGCTGATGGCCGGCGCCAAGGCGTACCGCAACCGGCGCGAGTACCAGGACTACGGCGGCCTGCCCGCCAGCCCCACGGCCAAGTCGGACGGCGCCACCTACAGCGGGGTGAACCCGAAGTTCGGCGTGCTCTGGGAACCGCGCAAGGACGTGCAGGCCTTCGTCGACATCACGCGCAGCGCCGATGTCCCGGATTTTTCCGATCTGAACCAGACCATCGGCGCGACCAACCAGTTCGTGCCGCTGGCCGCGCAGCGCGGCTGGACGCTGGAGGCCGGCACGCGCGGCCAGGTGGACCGCTTCGGCTGGGATCTGACGGTGTACCGCTCCCTCGTGCGCGACCAGTTGCTGCAATACACGGTCAGCCCCGATGTACCGGCTTCCACCTTCAACGCCAATCGCACCATCCTGCAAGGCGTGGAGCTGGGCGCCAGCGCCGACGTACTGCGCAACGTGGCCGGCCCCGGCGACAAGATCACCGTGTCGCAACTGTGGAATTTCAGCGATTTCAGATTCGACAACGACCCGGTGTACGGCAACAACCGCATCGCCGGCATCCCGAAGCACGTGCTGCGCACGACGCTCGCGTATAGCCAGGTGGCGGGATTGCGGGTGGCGGGAACGATCGACTGGGTGCCGACCGGCGCCTATGTGGATTACGCCAACACGATGAAGGTGCCGGCCTACGTGCTGTTCGGCATCCAGGCCAGCTACGAATTCCAGCGCGGCGTCACGCTGTTCCTCGATGCCCGCAACCTGGCCGACAAGCGCTATATCAGCGACTTCGGCACCGTGGCCGACGCACGCACCGCCAACACCGCGGTGTTCTACCCGGGCGTGGGGCGCGCGTTCTACGCGGGCGTGAAGTTCAAGTTCTGATGGGGGTGGGCCGCCGGTTCGCGCGTCAGTTCACGCGCTGCACGGCCGGCGGCGCCCACTTGCCTTCCAGCATGGCCTGGTCCGGCCAGTAGGCGCGCAGCACGAGGTTGAAGCCATCGGGCGGCGCCGGCAGCCAGTTGGTCGCGCGCGCGCCGTCGGGGCGCTCGTACTGGATATAGATGTCGAGCGAGCCGTCGCGGTTGTAGCGCAGGCGGTCGCGGCTGCCGAGCGCGTAGCGCTGGATCGCGTTGTTCACGAACGTCTGCTTGTTGTTATAGAGCGTGAGCGACCAGAACGCCTTCACCGGCGGCAACTGCCCTTTCTCGAAATGCAGCACGTAGCGGCTGCCGCCATCGAACGGCCGGCCCGTGGCATCGGCGCGCGTGGCGGGATAGACCGCGTCCTCGGGCAGGTTCGCGCCCAGGCCCACCATGGCGATGGCCGCGCGCTTGGTGTAGTCGGTGCCGTAGCTGCCGAGGTCACGCGTCACGCGCCAGCCGGTGCTGCCGGCCGCGCCCTTGCGCGCTTCGGCGGCAATCCCGGCCAGCGCCGCGGTGGCGCCTTCCTGCACGGCGCGCGCCGTGGACGGCTCCAGCACGGTGGTCTTGAACGGCTCGCCGGCCTCGATCCCCATCCGACGCATTTTCCCGACCATCGCCGCATCCTCGGGCGCCGGCGGGTTGGCCTCCAGCAAGTCGGCCATGCGTGTGAAGAACGCCTGCGCGTCCATGGCCGCTACCTGCTCGACGGGCGGCGTCTGGGTGTCGATCAACGTGGCACGCGGCGGCGCGGCCGGCGGCGCCACGCGAGCGCCCTTCTGCCAGGCGGAAAGCGGAATCAGGCGATACTGGTCCTGGAGCCGGTGCACGTTCGGGAAGTCCTGCTTCCCGTTGGTCTGCGTGCGGCCAATCAGCCAGACCATGGCGGTGGGCGAGCGAATCTCCTTCACGCCCTTGGGCAGCGTGCCCTGCCAGTCCGGCCCGACGATGGCGAACGCGCCGCGCTTGGTGCCCGAGGTGCGCTTGCCCGGCGACGCGAAGACATTGGTCCACGCATCCATCAGCGGCATCAGGTAGTAGCGGCCCGCGGTATCGGGCACGGACAGAATCACGGGCTCCTTCGACAGGTCCAGCCAGGCCGTCGAATACAGCGTATCGGCGTTGGGGCTGACCACGTCGGTGAACATG
Source organism: Cupriavidus sp. 10L45 (assembly GCF_056395225.1). Classification (NCBI taxonomy): domain Bacteria; kingdom Pseudomonadati; phylum Pseudomonadota; class Betaproteobacteria; order Burkholderiales; family Burkholderiaceae; genus Cupriavidus; species Cupriavidus sp. 10L45. The sequence continues at coordinate 23,345 of NZ_JBFTJC010000006.1, read as the reverse complement.
GCATCCGGGAAGTTGCGCTTGTGGACGAAGGTGTTCGCCGGCGTGCGGGCCGTCATCACCTCGCGTGTCACGTCCATCAGCACGAGTGGATAGCCGTACGTGAACACCTCCGCGGACAGGGCCTTCATGGCCTGATCGGAGGGCGGCTGCTCCACGGCCGTGGCGGTGGTCGCACGTTCGTTGGTGGACGAACATGCGGTGAGCAGGACGGCCAGCGCGACCACGCTGGCCAGATTGCGAATGGAAGGATTCATGACCCCGTTTCCCTTTGGACTGGCGGCCTTCCGGATAGACGGGCAAACGGACGGGTAAAGCGTCGCTTGTCGCCCCGGAGGCGCATCTCTTCCGGACGAATGATGTGCCCGCCGATCCGCCCGTGTCAATGTCCCGGCAACCCAATTAAGGGGGGAAACGAACACGCTTCGGGCGAATACCGGCAAGGGCTGCCAGGTCGGGAACCCAGCGCTACAGGTAGGTGGCGATCACGACATAGCCGGCGGGGGTGCCGACAGGGATGCCGGGGCCATCCGCCGGCCGGACATTGAGGTGATAACGGCCCACGGACTCGCCCTCCCCGGCTGCCGGCAACGCCAGGGTCCGCACGACGGCACCACCTGGCACCGGGCAGCGCGACTGGAGCGTCGGCCGCTCCCCGGATTGCGGCTGGATGTCGCAGGTCGGCGCGGTGACGGCCCCCTCGAACCGGATCGTCCCGCCCTCGGCGCACGCCACCCCCACCTGCCCCATCAGCAGCCCCGCCGCCACCGTCATCGCCGCCATCGGGAATGCCCACGTCTGCGCCTTCATGCTTCTCTCCTTGATGTCTGAGACTGCCTGAGAAATTTCCTAAGCGACCAGTGTAGCGACGCGACAGATCAGCGAGAAGTGAAGGATTTCGGGATGGTGTGAACGGACGGGGGATGGCGGCTTCGCGAGGCGGAAGCCGAATAGCGGGAGGACCTGCAGGAGGATGTCCGAGGACAAAAGAAAAACGGGATTGGCAAACGCCAATCCCGTGTTCCTTGCAAATAGTGGCGCGGCTGGCAGGATTCGAACCCACGACCCCTTGGTTCGTAGCCAAGTACTCTATCCAACTGAGCTACAGCCGCACGCGAGGCCGCAATTGTATCGCAATTCGCCTTTCGTGCAAGCGTTTGATGAAAAAAATCGGCATGGTTACCAGCGGTACCGTGCGCCGAGCGTTGCGCCTGGGTTACGACCGGCGCGCCCCTTCATCCAGACCTTCAGGCCGGTGATGGAATTGCGCTGGGCGCCGACGTTGAACGACAGCAGTCCGCGCAGCAGGTCGGTGTCGATGCGGGTGCCGTTGATGTTGATGGTCTTGGCGCGGTTGTCCTGCCACCAGTCGGCTTCCACATAGGGATAGACGCCGGAGATGCGCGTCGGGCGGGAGCCGTAGAGGCGGACGGCCAGGCCGGTGGCGCTGGACTCGCCGGGCGGGGCGTCCCAGTTATTGCCGACGGGCGACATGCCCGGGCGATAGGCCATCTCCACGCGCGACTGCAGCGTCAGTCCTTCCGCGTTGCGCGACAGTGGCGTGTTCATTGCCAACGCCATGCTGCGCACGCTGCTGTCGACAAAGCCGGTGGCGGAGGTCACGTCGTCGAGGTGCAACCGGGCGGGTCGGGGCGCGCCGCGATAGGTCTCAACCTGGCGATCGATGGCGCCGGGGCCCGGCGCGTCGTCGACGGGCCGCGATTGCGCGGACAGCGAAGCGTAGTGCGGACGGGGCAGCCCCGGACCGTCATCGCCGTCCACCATGCGTGGCGGCGCGAGGGCATCGGGCTGGGCGGGGGACTTGGGATGCCCGCTGGCGAGTTCGGGCGGCGCGGCGCCTTCGCCGGTGGGCCCGGGCGCAGGGGCGGACGCGGCGGCGGGCGCGTTCCAACTGTCCGCCTCCTCCGCATGGACCACAACTGCGCCGGCCATCAACGCCATGAGCAACCACCATCGGAGCGACGGATGATGTGCCCAGTCTGTCGCGGCACAAGGTTTCCATCCGGGATGGCACCCGGACCGCTCCTCTCTCTCACGCAACGCCAGCTTTCTCATGGCAACCACCTTGCCGGGCGTTTCTGACCATGCCCGATCAGACTTGAGCATAGGTCAAACATCCGGCGATGGTGAATGCCTGTGTGAACTGCCGCGCAAGCCAAAACCCGCAGAGATCGTACAAGCGCCGAAAACGAAAAAGGCCCCGAGGGGCCTTTTCTTCCGTACAAATAGAAATGGCCCCGCTTTCGCGGGGCCATTTAAATATTGGTGCCCAGAAGAGGACTCGAACCTCCACAGTGTTGCCACCGCTAGGACCTGAACCTAGTGCGTCTACCAATTCCGCCATCTGGGCTTCGTCTCGCTGCATGTCTGCGGCGATGCGAAGAAAGAGATTATGCTGCGATGGTCAGCCTCTGTCAACAGGCTATCGAAAAAATCTTAGCGCAACTGGAAGTCCACCTGTGATGGCCGGCCGTCCAGCGTCAGCGTGGCGGTGGCGGCCGGGGCCCGGGCCACCACCTTGCCGGCGCGCAGCACGGCCAGCCGCGTGGCGCGCAGGCGGAGGGCCTCCACCGGATTGCGCGCCTGCAACAGCACCAGGTCCGCCCGGCAGCCCGGGGCCAGGCCGTAGCCGTCCAGGCCGAGGATTTTGGCTGGCGTCTCGGTCACGGCGGCAAAGCAGGCGCGCATGGCGTCCTGCCCGGTCATCTGGGCCACGTGCAGGCCCATGTGGGCGACTTCCAGCATGTCTCCGGTGCCGAGCCCGTACCACGGATCCATCACGCAGTCGTGCCCGAAGGCCACCGGCACCCCCGCCGCCAGCAGCTCCGGCACGCGCGTCATGCCGCGCCGCTTCGGGTAGGTGTCGTGCCGGCCCTGGAGCGTGATGTTGATCAGCGGATTGGCGATGGCCGCCACGCCGGCCTCGTGCATCAGCGGCAGCAGCTTGGACACGTAATAGTTGTCCATCGAATGCATCGACGTCAGGTGCGAGCCCGTGACGCGCCCCTGCAGCCCAAGCCGCACGGACTCGCTGGCCAGCGTCTCGATATGGCGCGACATCGGGTCGTCGCTCTCGTCGCAATGCATATCCACGCGCAGGCCGCGCGCGGCGGCTTCCTCGCACAGCAGCTTTACGGACGCCGCCCCGTCCGCCATGGTCCGCTCGAAGTGCGGAATGCCGCCGACCACGTCCACGCCCATGTCTAGCGCGCGGCGCAGGTTGTCCAGCGCGCCGGGCGCCCGCAGCACGCCGTCCTGCGGAAAGGCCACCAGTTGCAGGTCGAGGTAGGGCTTTACGCGCTCGCGCACGTGCAGCAGCGCCTCCGTAGCCAGCAGGCGCGGATCGCAGACATCCACGTGCGAGCGGATGGCCAGCAGCCCCTTGGCCACGGCCCAGTCGCAATAGGCCAGCGCGCGCTCCACGATGGCCTCCTGCGTCAGCAGCGGCTTCAGTTCGCCCCACAGGGCGATGCCCTCGAGCAGCGTGCCGGACTGGTTCACGCGCGGCAGCCCATAGGACAAAGTCGAATCCATGTGGAAGTGGGCGTCGACGAACGGCGGCGTGACGAGCTGGCCGGCGGCGTCGATCTCCTCGCCCGCCGTGGCGGCCAGGCGCGGCTCCACGGCGGCGATCTTGCCGTTGGCGATGCCGATGTCGATGTCGGTACGGCCATCGGGCAGACTGCAGCGGCGCAGGATCAGGTCGAACATGTGGAATCTCTCTCTTATATATATAGGGGGCGATGGGACCGGATCAGCGCTCGCCCTTGCGGTACGGCTTCATCAGCGCCTGCGGATAGGCCGCGCGGCGCGCCACCAGCACCAGCGCCAGGATCGACAGCACATAGGGCAGCATCAGGTACACCTGGTACGGCAGCGGCGGCAGCCCCGGCAGGCTCGCCCCGCCCTGTTGCAGACGCAGTTGCAGGGCGTCGAACGCGGCGAACAGCACCGCGCCGAGCAGCGCCCGGCCCGGCCGCCACGAGGCAAAGACCACCAGCGCCACGCAGATCCAGCCGCGCCCGTTGATCATATTGAAGAAGAACGCGTTGAAGGCGGAGAGCGTCAGGAAGGCGCCGCCCACGGCCATCAGCGCCGAGCCGGCCATGATCGCACCGATCCGCACGGCCGCCACGCGGATACCCTGTCCCTCCGCCGCCGCCGGATTCTCGCCGACCATGCGCAGGGCCAGCCCCAGCGGCGTGCGATAGAGCAGCCAGCCGATCAGCGGCGCCATGCACAGCGCCAGCAGCGTCAGGGCTGTCTCGGCGGCCATCACGGGACCGATGACGGGTACCTGCGCCCACCAGGTCATCGGCGCGAACGGGGTGATCGTCGGCGGCGACGACACCTGCGCGAAGTTCAGCCGGTAGGCGTAGTAAGACACGCTGGTGGCCAGCATCGTCACGCCCAGCCCCGCCACGTGCTGGGACAGCGCCATCGACACGGTCAGCCAGCCGTGCAGCAGCCCGAAGGCCAGCCCCACGCCCGCCGCCACCGCCACGCCGCCCCAGAGCGGCGCGCCGAGGTAGACCGCCAGCCAGCCGGAGAAGGCGCCGGCCACCATGATCCCTTCGATGCCGAGGTTGAGCACCCCGGCGCGCTCGCACAGCAGCACGCCCAGCGTGCCGAAGATCAGCGGCGTGGCCACGCGCAGCACGGCGACCCAGAACGGCGCCGCGCTCACGATATCGAGCAGTTCCATCAGGCGGCCCTCCCGATGCGGTCGAGCCGCACGCGGTAGCGCGTCAGCATCGTGGCTACCAGCATGGTCAGCAGCGCCACGGCGACGATCACGTCGGCGATGGCATTCGGCACGCCCACGGCGCGGCTCATGCCGTCCGCGCCCACCAGCACGCCCGCCACGAACACCGACGCGGCGATCACGCCGATCGGATGCAGCCCAGCCAGCATGGCGATGACCACCCCGGCGTAGCCGTAGCCGGGCGAGATGTCGAGGGTCAGGTAGCCGGTGCGCCCCGCCACCTCCACCACGCCGGCCAGCCCTGCCAGCGCGCCGGACAGCATCGCCGCCAGCAGGGTCACGCGCGTCACTGGCATGCCCGCGAAAGCCGCCGCGCGCGCGTTGGCGCCCACCGCACGCATCTGCAGGCCGAACACCGTGAAGCGATTAACCGCCCACAGGATCACGGCCAGCGCCACGGCGATCAGCAGCCCGCTATGCACGCGCGAGCGCTCCAGCAGCCGCGACAGTTCGAGTTCCGGCACCAGCGCGACGGACTGCGGCCAGCCCATCGCCAGCGGGTCCTTCATCGGTCCATCCAGCATCATCGACACGCCCAGCAGGACGATAAAGTTCAGCAGCAGCGTGGTGACCACCTCGTCCACCCCCAGCCGCAGCTTCAGCAGTGCCGGCACCAGCAGCAGCAACCCGCCGGCCAGCATGCCGGCCGCCACCATCAGGCCGAACAGCAGCCCGTTCGGGAGCGAAGCCGCCCAAGGCACGGCAGCCCCATCCACCTGCCCGCCCACGGCCACCGCCGCCAGCGCGCCCAGGTACAACTGCCCTTCCGCGCCGATATTGAACAGCCGCGTGCGGAACGCCACCGCCACGGCCAGCCCGGTCAGCATCAGCGGCGTGGCGCGGGTCAGCGTTTCCGACCACGCGAAGCGCGAGCCGAAGCCGCCTTCGAGCAACAGCCAATACGCCTTGCCGACCGGCGCGCCGGCCCAGGCGACCAATACGGCACAAATACCAAGTGTGGCGACGATGGCCCCGAACGGCGCGGCCACCAGCGCGGTGCGCGAGACCGTGGTGCGTGCTTCAAGCCGCATGGGCCACCTCCCCGTGCGTTGCGGCGTGGTCCGCGCCGGCCATGGCCAGACCCAGCGTGCCGAGCGTCCAGCCGGACGCCGCGCGGGCCGGCGTCAGCCGTCCGCCATGGATCACGGCGATGCGGTCGGCCAGCGACAGCAGTTCGTCGAGATCCTCGGAAATCAGCAGCACGGCGGCCCCGGCCGCCGCCGCTTCCAGCAACTGGCGATGGACGTAGGCCACCGCGCCGATGTCCAGCCCCCAGGTGGGCTGGCTGGCGATGACCAGCCGAGGCGTCTGCGCGCCGCGTACCGACAGCGCGCGCCCCAAAATCAGCTTCTGCATATTGCCGCCGGAGAGCGTGCGCGTGGGGGCGTCGATGCCGCCGCCGCGCACATCGAATTTCTTGGCCAGCGCCGCCGCAAAGCGCCGCGCCGGTCCGCTGCGGATCACCCCGCCGCGCACGAACGCCGGGTTGCCCAATTGCTCGGCAATCGCGTTCTCCCACACGGCCAGGTCGCCCACGGCGCCTTCGGCATGGCGATCCTCGGGCACGCGCGCCACGCCGGCGGCAATCCAGCGCCGAGGCACGGCCGGCAGGTCGATGCCTTCCACGGTCACCGTGCCGGACGATGGCGCGAGCATGCCGCTCATCAGCTCGGCCAGCGTCACCTGCCCGTTGCCGGACACGCCGGCGATGCCGACGATCTCGCCCGCATGGAGCGCCAGCGTGACATCGTGCAGTGCCACGCGGCCCTCGGCCGCCGCCACATTGGCGCGGCGCAGGGTGGCGACCAGTTCCCCAGCCGTCTCGACGGCCACGCGCCGCGGCATCTCCACACGCCGTCCCACCATCAGTTCGGCCAGCTCCTGCTTGCTGGTCTCGCCGACCGCGCGCATCGCCACCAGCTTGCCGCCGCGCAGCACCGCCACGCGATGTGATACACGCAGCACTTCGTCGAGTTTATGGCTGATGAAAATGACCGACAGCCCTTCGGCGATCAATTGCGCCAGCGTGGTGAACAGGCTGTCCACCTCCTGGGGCGTCAGCACGGCTGTGGGTTCATCGAGAATCAGCACCCGGGCGCCGCGATACAGCGCCTTGACGATTTCCACGCGCTGGCGCTCGCCCACGGACAGCGCGCCGACCCGCGCGTTGGGCTGGACGGCAAGGCCGAAGCGCTGGGCGATGGCCTGAACGCGCCCGAGCGCGGCGGCGCGCTGCTGGCGCCAGCGCCAGAGCGGCTCGGTGCCGATCAGGATGTTGTCGAGCACGGTGAGGTTGTCGGCCAGCGTGAAGTGCTGGTGGACCATGCCCACGCCAGCCGCCAACGCTGCGCGCGGGTTGCCGGGCGGCAGCGTCGCGCCATCGACCTCGACGCTGCCGGCATCGGCAACGTAGTGGCCGAACAGGATATTGACCAGCGTGCTCTTGCCGGCGCCGTTCTCGCCGAGCAGGGCGAGCACCTCGCCACGCTGGAGATCGAGCGAAATGTCGTCGTTGGCGGTCAGCGGGCCGAAACGCTTGGTGATATGGGAAAGACGGAGGACGGGAGGCGATGCCATTTCAATGTTCGTGGGTGTTCTCCCCTCTCCCGCACGCGGGAGAGGGGAGTAAAACCAACCTTACGGCGTGGACTTCGGCTCCGTTTCCACCACCTTGACCGTGAACTTGCCATCGAGGATGGCGCGCTCCTTGGCCTTGACCTTGGTCATCACGTCAGCCGGCACCTTGCCCTCGAAGGTGCCCAGCGGCGCCAGCTCGGCGCCCTTGACCTTCATCAGGGAATACTGGCCGTAGTCCTCGTTCTTGAACTGGCCGGCCTTGACCTTGGCCAGCGCGGCGCCAATCGTCGGCTCCATGTTCCACAGCGCCGAGGCCACCACCGTGGCCGGGTATTGCGGCTGGGTGTTGATCACGTTGCCGATGGCCAGCTTGCCGCGCTCCTTGGCCGCGTCGGAAACGCCGAAGCGCTCGGCGTAGAGCACGTCCGCGCCCTTGTCGATCATGGCGAAGGCCGCTTCCTTGGCCTTGGGCGGATCAAACCAGGAGCCGATGAAGCTCACCGTGAACTTCACCTTCGGGTTCACCTCGCGCGCGCCTTCCATGAAGGCGTGCATCAGCCGGTTCACCTCGGGAATCGCATAGCCGCCGACCATGCCGATGTGGTTGGTCTTGGTCATGCCGCCCGCGATCATGCCGGTCAGATAGGACGGCTCCTGAATGTAGTTGTCGAACACCGAGAAATTCGGCGCCTGCGGCTTGCCCGAGGAGCCCATCAGGAAGCCGACCTTCGGGTAGTCCTTGGCGACCTTGCGCGCGGCGGCCTCCACGGCGAACGATTCGCCCACGATCAGCCCCGAGCCCTGCTCCGCGTACTGGCGCAGCACGCGCTCGTAGTCGGCATTCGACACGCTTTCCGAGAACACATAGTCGATCTCGCCGCGCGCCTTGGCCTCGTTCAGCGCCTTGTGGATACGCGAGACCCACTGCTGCTCCACCGGCACCGTGTACACCGCGGCCACCTTCACCTTTGTCTGGGCATGGGCCAGCGGCGTGGCGCCGAGGGCCACGATACCCGCCAGCGCGGCCCCCGCCGCCGCCACTTTCAGCCAGGTGCGGCGATAGCTTTCAATAGGCATGACTTCACTCCCCTTTCGCGTCGTTGCGCGTGATCGAGTACTGCGTTGGAATTCTTTTTTTCTGGTCCAGCATTGGCCTCAGGCCATGCCATGCGCGCGGGCGGACGCTGGCTCGAGCCCGCAGCCGCGCAACAGCAAGGCCACCAGATGCTCGGTGGCTTGCTGGAAGTCCTGGGCGTCCAGCCGCTTCACGCCCAGCACGGCACAGATCTGGGTTTCGAAGTCGGCATAGGTCTGCGTGGCGGCCCAGATCGTGAAGAACAGATGCTGCGGGTCCACCGCCGCCATCTGCCCGCCGGCGATCCAGGCGCGGATCACCCCCGACTTGCGCGCCACCAACTCACGAAGTGCCTCACGCAGCACCCCGCCGATCTCGGGCGCGCCATGGAGCAGCTCGTTGGCAAACACGCGCGAGGCGTCCGGGTGGCTGGCGGAGAGCCGCATCTTGGCGCGGATGTAATGCTCCAGCGCCACCTCCGGCGGATAGTCGACGCTGATGATGTCGGTCTCGGACAGCCACAGTTGCAGCGTATGGGCCAGCACCGCGCGGTACAGCGCCTGCTTGGTGCGGAAGTAGTAGTGCAGGTTCGACTTCGGCACGCCGGCGCGCAGGGCGATGTCGGCCATCGTCGCCCCGGCGAAACCCGCGCGGGCGAACACGTATTCCGCCGCGCGCAGGATCAGCGCCTCGTTCTCCTGTCGAATGCGGCCCGCCGCTTCGCGGGCGGCGGGCGCGACCAGCGCGTCCATTACTTCGTGCCGTAGAGCCGGTCGCCGGCGTCGCCGAGCCCCGGCACGATGTAGCCGTGCTCGTTGAGCTGCTCGTCGATGGCCGCCGTGACGATCGCCACGTCCGGGTGCGCCGCGCGCAGCGCCTGGAGCCCCGGGCGGGAGGCAATCAGGCAGACATACTTCATGGTCGTCACGCCGGCCTCCTTGAGCCGGTTCAGTGCCGCGATGGCGGAGTTGCCCGTGGCCAGCATCGGGTCCACCACGATCACCATGCGCTCGTGGATGTCTTCCGGCATCTTGAAGTAGTACTCGATGGGCTCCAGCGTCTCGGGGTCGCGGTAGAGCCCGATATGGCCAACGCGCGCGGCGGGCAGCAGGTCCAGCATGCCGTCCAGGAAGCCGTTGCCGGCGCGCAGGATCGACACCAGACAGAGCTTCTTGCCCGACAGCACCGGCGACACCATCGGCGCGATCGGCGTCTTGATGGCGATGGTCTCCATCGCCAGGTCGCGCGTGGCCTCGTAGGTCAACAGTTGGCTGATCTCTCGCACCAGACGGCGGAAGTTATCGGTAGTCGTTTCCTCGCTGCGCGCGAGCGTGACCTTGTGCTGCACCAGCGGGTGATTGACCACCATCACCATGGCTGACGGCGACGTCTCTGTATCGGCAATGGCTTGCGCGGCCGTAGGCACGGCGGACAGGTCATTCATGGTGCGCTCCTTGGGTCGACTCGCTGGTTTCATCAGGCACGACGGGCCACTGGCCCGCCGCGCCCGGCTGCCTGCAAAAACGTGGGTGGTAAAAGGCTCTCGTCAGAACACCGTGCCGTCGCTCTGGATCGCGAACGGGGGCGTGCCGCCCGGCCTGCGCTGCGCGGCAATGCGCCGGCCCGCGGCCCAGGTGCCGCCCTCCAGCACCCGCGCCAGCGGAAAATCCTCCTGGGTGACGCCCAGCGCCTGCCGCACCCCTTCGGCCACGAGGTCGAGCCCGGTCACGGTCAGCGCGCGCCATTCCACGATCACCGGCTCATCCACCGTGTGCGTGCCCGCCGCGAAATCGGGGTTGCGCGGCACCATCAGCTCGAAATCGAACAGCAGGCCGCCGTTGCGGTACTCGGGCAGGCCGGTCAGGGCGTCCAGCCCGGTGACGATGAGGCCGGCGTCCTCGAGCGGCTCCAGCAGCGAATAGGTCAGCCACTGGGTGAGCTTGTGAAACGGCACCAGCCCGTCGGGCGCGGCTTCATGGTGCCAGCAGTCGCCCAGCGAGATGCCATCGAGCTGCACGCGGCCCGGCCAGACCGGCCCGAGCGCCACCAGCAGCGTGCGCAGCACGAAGCTGGCCTCGATGCGGCCATCGACGGCATGTTTGGCGAAGTAGTCGTACAGATTGCCGAGCCGGGCCGGCGTGCCGAAGACGGCCGGGGTGGCTTGCACCACCTCCCCCAGCCGGCGCAGCAGGCCGGCGCGGCCTTCCAGCCCCACCAGCGGGTTGTGCGCGGCCACCTGGAAAGCGGTGGCGATGGTCGAGGCGTCCATGCGCGCCAGCCGCTCGCCATCGGCACGCAAGGGGTCGCCATGCTCGGCGGAGAAGCCGCCGCGCGCGAAGAGATCGAAGCTGGCCACGCCGAGGCCCTCGGAGCGGGTCAGCATCAGGTCGCTGGCCGGATCGCGGTAGCGCCAGTCAGCGCCGGCACCGGCATCGAGCAGTACGCTCGGGATGACCAGGTCGATGCCGATGCGCGCGCGTTCCTCGCAATGATCGGCGCCGGACATGCCCGCCCGCTCGCACAGGATCTGCCAGCGGTCGAGCTTTTCCTCGCCCGGACCGCCGCTCTCGAAATGGCGCCAGCGGCTGTGATACGGCACCTTGAGGTCGCGGTAGCGGCGCCGGATGGTGGCCGCCACGTAGTCCGCCACGGCGTGCACCCGGTCTGGATGCCAAGTAAAGAGCGCAGAGTCGCCCGCCGCCACGTATTCCGTCACAATGGCGCACCGGCTGCGCACAGCCTCCGCGCTCAACAGCGCCGAGGCGGGATGGTCCGGCGGCACCGGGGTGTGCCAGCCGCTGCCATCGCCATCGATCCGTGCGTCCTGCCCTCCTTCGGAATGCTGGTTCATTCGTTCAACCCCCTGCCCTTTGCCAGGGCGAGTTCGTCGGCGTCCGGCGGCGTGTACCGCGTGAAGTACCCCGCCGCCACCTTTGCATCGATTTCCACGCGCGCGTCGGCCGGGATCAGCGCCTCGGGAATGGCCACCTGCTCCACCACCTCGATGCCCTGCGCGGTCAGCGCGCCATGTTTCATATTGCTCATGGACGCCCAGCGGTCGATCCGCCGGATGCCCAGCCAGTGGAAGACGTCGGGCATCAGTTCCTGGAACCGCATGTCCTGCACGCCCGCCACGCATTCGGTCCGCGCGAAGTAGGTTTCGGCGCGGTCGCCGCCCACCTGGCGCTTGCGCGCGTTGTAGACCAGGAACTTGGTCACCTCGCCCAACGCGCGGCCCTCCTTTCGGTTATAGACCACCAGGCCTACGCCGCCCTGCTGCGCCATCTCGATACAGACCTCGATGCCGTGCGCCAGATAGGGCCGGCACGTGCAGATGTCGGAGCCGAACACATCCGAGCCATTGCATTCGTCGTGCACGCGGCAGGCCACGCGGGTCTCCGGCTGGCCCAGCTTGGCCACATCGCCGAAGAAATAGAGCGTCATGCCACCGATGGGGGGGAGGAAGACCTTGAGGTCGGGCCGCGTGACGAGTTCCGGGAACATGCCGCCGGTCTGCTCGAACAGGCTGCGCCGCAGGATGCTTTCCTTGATATTGAAGCGCCGCGCCAGGCCCGGCAGGTACCAGACCGGGTCCACGGCGGCCTTGGTCACGCGCACATCGCCATTGGGATAGAGGATCTCGCCATCGGGCACCAGCCGGCCAGCGGCGATGGCCGCCGTCAGCTCCGGCATATTGATATGGGCGCGCGTGACGGCGATGGTCGGGCGGATGTCCACGCCGGCGGCGATGCGGTCTGCGAAGACGGTGGAGACGAGGTGGCCCCAGGGGTCGAGCGAGACGATCTTGTCCGGATCGCCCCACTGGGCATGGGGCCCGATGGACTCGGCCGGCGCCGTGTCGGTCAGGTCCGGCCGATGCGCGCGCTGCAGGCTGCCCGAGGCCACCGCCAGCGCGCGATAGATCGCATAGGCCCCGGCGTGGGTGCCGATCACGTTGCGGCGCGTGAGGTCCGTGAGGCTGGCGATGACCGGTCCCCGCTCGGCCGCCGTGGGGGCGCCCCAGTGGATCGGCTCGGCCGGCTTGTCGCGGCGCGCGTGCGAGGTCAGGACGATGTGATCGGACATGACAGCCTCTTCCCCGGATGCCCCGGTATCTGGAATCCTGACCAAATGGTCAGGTTTGTATCTCCATACTAGGCAACGTTCGTGCCATCGCCCAAGTGGGGTTGTTACGGTAGGTGTTGCGCCGAACGCACCGTGGCAGTGCGTTGCCCGCGCCAAGGCGAGGCGGTGGGCACCATCAGGGCGATGGGGTCAATTTAGGACTTCGGCTATGTCGAGGTCGACAGGCATTTTCCATACTGGCTGCATCGCGCCCCAGACGGGGCCAGCCACAGCATGGAGAACATCATGAAACTACTATCCGCCTTAGCGGCAGTCGCCGCATCCCTCAGCGTGTTGGCGCCTGTGGCGGCGCATGCCGCGGGGACATCGGCCAGCCCGCTGCCCGCCTCCTGCGTGACGGTGTCGGCGCAGGCCGGCGAGGCCCAGCGGGCACCCGGGCCGCGCGTGCGGTGCGTGCTGCCGTCCGGCAAGGTGTCGGGCATGGTGCCCGTGGGAGGGATGTCGCACGGGGCGCCCGCGGACTGGCGCCGGGTCATCGAGGACCCGGCCGCCCGCAAGGCGCTGGTGCCGACATACAGCTGAGAGCGCTAAGGCGCTAAGGCCAGATCAGGCCTCGGAAGTGACCGACTTGTCACGCGCCGGCCAGATCGCCTCGCGCAACACATGGAGGACATCGACCGATTCCACATAGCGATGGAACACCGCCCCGGCCAGATTGCTGGCGACCCAGGCGGCCCCCATGCCCAGTGCGTTGAGCACGGGCTGCCCCGGCGCCAGGTGCGAGACCGCCGCATTGACCACCAGGCAAACCGGAAAGTGGACCAGGAAGACCGAATAGGAAATCTTGCCGAAATAGGCCGAGAGATCCGCCAGACGGCCGCCGGGCCAGCGCTCCAGCCAGTCCCCGCGCCGGGAGATGGCCAGTAGCAGCGCCGTGGCCAGCGCCACCGCGATGCGCAGCCGGAAGTCCACCACCAGCGCCGCCACGCCCAGCGAGGCCAGCAGGATCAGCGCCATCGGCGAGCGCCCCGGGTTCGACACCCAGTAGGCCAGCGTGCCCATGCCATAGGCACCAAAGAAATAGATCGCCCAGATATCCCAGCTGGCGTCGCGGTTGAACCAGAACAGCGACGCCACGGCCAGCGCACCCACCAGCGCCATGCCCCACGGCAGGCGCCGACGCGGCGCCGCGCGCGCCACCCACAGCACCATCACGAGCAAGGCGAACAGTTGCAGGTCGATGGCGATATACCAGACGCCGGCGGACAGCGCGTCCACATCGAGAATGTTGTGCAGCAGGAGCAGATGCGCGACGAACTGCGCCAAGTGCGGGGCGGCCGGAATGGAGTCATGCGTCATCCAGGTGCGCGCCAGCGCAGCCCCGGCAATCGCCACGAGAATGGCAACGGCAAACGGCACCACCAGCTTCTGATAACGGCGCCAGATGGTCCCCAGCGGATTCGCGGCCGTCAGAATCCCGCCCGGCGCCAGGCTGCGCGCGGCCAGGAAACCACTGACAACAAGAAAGACCTGCACGGCAATGCGCGCATAGTCGGCCAGCCAGCCAATCAGCCCCGGGGCAAGGGCGTGCGCGGCATCGGACATCGGCCCGTAGAAGGCCAGATGGTGCAACACGATCAGCTGTGAGCTGACCGCCTTCAGCGCGTCAATGCACGCCAAACGAGAAGGACGGGTGCCCATTTGTTATGAGAACGATACAAAGGTGCGGGATTGTACCTTGTTGGTGCAGGGACGGATGGGGGTCAAAGGTTACGGATGTAACAAGGATAGGTGGGATGGCGCGCCGGCCACGATGAAAGTCAAACCATGCCCAATTCTTGGGCGCGTCTGATAGACCTCTCAGACAATGCGCGGGTAGAACGTCTGCTGGTTCAACCCTATCGGCTTCTTGGCACGACGCCGACGCCACGGGAAATCATCGAACTTCTGGATCTCGAAGGAACTGCCCGGCGCATCGAAATAAGGAGTTTATGTATTGTGCAAAAGATATGGAATTACAGGTTCGTTATTAAAATAATCGCTGGCATCATTCTCGCCTTCATCGTCGTTATTATGCCTGCAGATATCTGGGACGCATGGACTGTCCCTCATGAATACCCCTTTGGAGAGGAAGGCCCAGCCGCTTCGATGTGGGCTTATCGGTCCCAGCAGAATTATCTGATATCAAGCATCTCACTCTGGACCACCAGCACCCTCGCCCTCTGGTCCCTGCTTGCCAGGCGCACCCGCATGCGGACCCGCATCCTGCGCGCGCTCCCCTTTGCCGTGGTCTGGGCGCTGATGGCCTATGACGGCTCCCGGTTGACCTAGCGCGGCCCGTTCCCCAAAACCGGGCATTTGCTTATGACGAGAATATCCTTCCTGCGCCGCAGGCCCGGGGTATACCCTTGCCGCTTTCGTCAGCACCCTCGGATCCCATGTCGCCGTTTGCCTCGTTTTCGTCCCTGCAACGCCTGATTGCCGCTGCTGCCCTGCTCGCCGGGGTAGTGGCGCCTGCTCTCGCCCATGCCGATAGCCCGGTTCTCAACAAGATTCGCGAGACGGGCACGATTACGCTCGGCTATCGGGAATCGGCGTTGCCGTTCTCGTTTGCCGACGACAAGGGCCAGCCGGCCGGGTATGCGGTGGATCTCTGCCTGCGTGCCGCCGAGGCCGCCCGCGTCAAGGCCGGGTTGAAGGAGATCAAGGTGCGCTGGCTGCCGCTGACGCCGCAGAACCGCATTCCGGCCGTCGTCAATGGGCTGGTCGACCTCGATTGCGCGCCCAATACCAATACGCTGGAGCGCCAGAAGCAGGTGGCGTTCAGCGTTTCGCACTATGTATCCACGGTGCGGATGCTGGTACGGGCCGATTCGGGTATCAAGTCGCTCGAGGATCTGCGTGGCAAGACCGTGGTGACCAGCGCCGGCTCCACCGGCGACCGCCACGTGCGACGCCTGAAGGCCGACTATGGCTATCGGGACGTCTACGCCAAGGATCATGGCGAGTCGTTCCTGCTGCTGGAGACGGGCCGCGCCCAGGCCTTCGTCATGGACGATGTGCTGCTGGCCGGGCTGCGCGCCAAGTCGAAGGATCCGTCGCAGTTCGTGATTGTCGGCCCGGCGCTGTCGGTGGAGCAGAACGCGCTGATGATGTCCAAGGCGGACCCGGAGTGGAAGCGGCTGGTCGATCAGGCGCTGGCGGGCACCTTCGCCACGCCGGACGTCGTCGCGCTGCAAAAGCGCTGGTTCCAGCAGCCGATTGGCACGCGTGGCACCAACCTCGCGCTGGCGCCCTCCGCCGAGGTCACACAGGCCTGGAAGCACCCCTCTGACGCCGTGACCGAATAAGCACTTTTCGGCATCCATCTCGGGGCGGCACGCGGCTGCCGCCCCCGGAAAACCCCTGAGTTGACGGCTTCACCGGCCTTGGACACACTGGCCCGAGCGGGCTGACATGCTGTTTACTGGCCGGTAAGCCCGCACAACGCGAACCGCCGGAAGGCGGCACCACTCAGGAGATCCCATGAACAAGATCATCGCCACCGCAGTTGCGCTGGGCCTGGCTACCGCCTCCGTGGCGGCCATTGCACAGGACAAGAAGCAGTTCGACCCGTACTCGCAAGGCGCGAAGTCCGGCGAGAAATTCGACACCTACAGCCAGGGTGCGAAGTCCGGCGACAAGTTCGACCCGTACAGCCAGGGCGCGAACAAGAGCACCCGTGCGGATCTGGTGGATCAGTCGGGCCAGCCGAAGAAGGACAAGACCAAGAAGACCACCAAGAAGCCCACGCAGGGCAACTGATTGGCCGCTGGCCGGTCACGGATCTTCCCGTGCGGAAACAGACCCCCCAAGACATTGGGGGGTTTTTTATTGGCCGGATGCGGGTGTCAGCGCTCCGCCGGGGCCTCGGGGTCCAGCATTTCCAGCCCGGTCACGTCCACGCGCTGGACCTTGTTGTTCTGGCGGACTTCGGTGCGCAGCACGAAGGCCTCCATCGGGCAGTACCAGTCGGTGACGTGCAGCACGCTCGGCTCCAACTGCAGGATCTCGTCGCCCACCATCAACGGGCCCAGCGAGGTGCGCTTCTCATAAGTGATGGGCATGCACTCCTTGCGTCCCATCACGGTATTGATCATCTGGCGTCGCCCCACCATGCGGGAGCCGACGATGATCGACGCATGCAGGGCCTGCATCGTGCCCACCACCTCGTCGGCGCCGAGCGGATAGATCTTCAGCGAGACGCTCGACTGGAAGGTCTCGCCCTCGAGCATCGCCCCCTCCTTGATCTCCACGCCGGCATAGTTGAAAACGCCGCTACCCGTAAACGACGCCTCGCCGAACATCMGCGCATATCGGGCCCGGGCGTTGATCACCGCGTTGCGGCTGTCGATGCGCGTGCGCATGGTGGCGCTGCTGCGGTCGATATTGATCTCGTGCACCTGGTCCATCACCACCGGGGGGCCCATCAGCGCCGACAGCGCCGACTTGGAGCGCACTTCGAGCTGGGCGCTGCAGCCGCGCGCCGTGCGCATCACCTCGCGCAGCGTCATGGTGATCGACATCGGCATCTCGCCGTCGCCTTCCATCTGCACGCGGGAGCCGGAGCGGAACCACGGGGCGTCGCACAAGGCTGCACCGGCCGGCATGGGCACGGGGGACATGCCGGCCACGGGCGCGGCGTCGGCGGCCGGGGCGGCCGGGGCGGCCGGGGCGGTCTGAGCGATCTGGGCGATTTCGGCAGCCGGCTCCGATGCCTGTGAATGTGCTCCATTCGCCACTGCGAGCAGGCTGAAACAGAGACCGGACATCAGGGCCGTTTTCATCGTAGTTTCCTGAGGATTCGACAAACCGGCCTGCCGGGACTGATCGTGGCGCGGTGCAGCCGCCAGTATTACGCGAATCCGGCACATGGGGAATCCTGGCCGGCGGCGGCACCGGCGCGTCGTGCTAACATTGCGCGCCAATTTGGCGACCGGACGGGGGAGCAAATCGGCCATGGCCGGTCGTTCCAGGGGAACCCCTGCCCTTCCGCGAGGTTCTCACCGCGGCGGGGAATGCGTGTCCACCGAATCCGGCCCTGCGGCGTTGTGTGGTGTCTGCTGCACAACCGGGACCACATCGCTTCCGGTTCGCCGGCCATTTCAGGAGAGTTATGCGTAGTTCCACGCCCTCGCGCTATGCCGGGCTACCCGTCGGCATGATTGCCCTGGTCGTCATCGCA
Source organism: Cupriavidus sp. 10L45 (assembly GCF_056395225.1). Classification (NCBI taxonomy): domain Bacteria; kingdom Pseudomonadati; phylum Pseudomonadota; class Betaproteobacteria; order Burkholderiales; family Burkholderiaceae; genus Cupriavidus; species Cupriavidus sp. 10L45. The sequence goes on along the minus strand of NZ_JBFTJC010000006.1, from coordinate 5,600 downwards.
ATCCTGCTGGTCTGGTTCGGCACGCTCGACTTCCGGCACCTGCTGAAGCCGGACGAAGGCCGCTACGCGGAAATCTCGCGCGAGATGTTCGCCAGCGGCGACTGGGTGACCATCCACTACAACGCCCTGAAGTACTTCGAGAAGCCCCCGTTCCATATGTGGGTCACCACGCTGGCCTACGAGGCTTTCGGCGTGGGCGACTGGCAGGCGCGGCTGTGCGTGGCGCTCTCGGGCATCCTCGGGCTGGGCGTCACGGTGCTCGCCGCCACGCGCTGGTTCGGCGCGCGTGCCGGCCTGCTGGCCGGGCTGGCCCTGCTGGCGGCGCCGATGTGGAGCATCGCCGGCCACTTCAACGCCCTCGACATGACGCTGTCCGGCGCGCTCGCGTGCGTGCTGGCCTGCATGATGCTTGCCCAGCATCCGGACGCCACGCCCGCCGCCCGGCGCGGCTGGATGCTGGCCTGCTGGGTCGCCATGGGCGTCGCCATCCTGACCAAGGGTTTGGTCGGCATCGCGCTGCCGGGCCTGGTCCTCGTGGTTTACTCGCTGATCACGCGCGATCTGGCGCTGTGGCGGCGCCTGCATCTGGTGTCCGGCATCGTCGTCATGCTGATCGTCACGGTGCCGTGGTTCTGGCTGATTTCCTCGCGCAACCCCGAATTCCCCCATTTCTTCTTTATCCACGAGCACTGGGACCGCTATACGTCCACCGTGCATGCGCGCAAGGGCACGCCGTTCTACTTCGTGCCGCTGCTGCTGCTGGGCTTCCTGCCGTGGCTGGGCCTGACGCCGCGCATGTGGACCGCCGTGCGCGAGCGCGCCGGGGCCGCGCGCGGGGCCGGCGGCAAGCCGTTCCAGCCCGCGCTGATGGCACTGATCTGGGCCGTGGCGATTTTCGTCTTCTTCAGCATGTCCGGCTCCAAACTGCCCGGTTACATCGTGCCGATCTTCCCCGCGCTGGCGATGCTGGCCGGCGTGGCGCTGGACGACATCACCGAGCGCTCCTGGCAACGCCAGGTCAACGCGCTGATGGCGCTGGCCGTGGTGGGCCTGCTGGCCACGCCGTATGTGGCCACGCTGCATCGCCCGTCCAATCCAAACGAGGTCTTCCGCACGTTTGCCGTGTACACGGGCGTCGCGTTTGCCGTACTCTTGGGCGGCACGATACTGGCGCGCAAGCTGTTGCAGTCAAGGGGCCTGTTCCCCAGCATCACGGCGTGTGCGCTGGCGATGTTCCTGACCTGCACCATCGGCCTGATGGGCCATGAAGTGATGGGCCGGCGGGCGTCCGGCGTGGATCTGGTGCCCGCCATCCGTGCCGTGCTGAAAGACGATATGCCCCTGTACGGCGTGCGGGTACTCGACCATACCCTGCCGTTCTACCTGGGACATCCGCTGACGATGGTGGAGGAGCCCGATGAGCTTGAATTTGGCGTGCAGCAGGCCCCGGACCAGTGGATTCCCACACTGGACCAGTTCATCGCGCGCTGGCGCGACGGCCAGCCCGCGCTGGGCATCATGGACCCGAGCCTCTACGACGAGCTGTCGGCACGGCAGGTCCCGATGCATGTGGTGGCGCGCGATAGCCGGCGCGTCGTGGTCAGCAACTTTCCGCCGTCCGGTGCCCCGGCACCGGCAGGCACTCCGGAACCCAAGCCCGCGTCATGACGCTTTCGACTTTCGCTTTCATCCTGACCGGCGTGATGCTCAACGCCGCCGCGCAGTTGCTGCTCAAGGCCGGCACCAATGCCGTGGGCGCCATCACGCTGGACCGCGCCACGCTGTTCACCACCGCGTTCCGCGTGCTGACGCAATGGCCGGTGATCGGCGGCCTGACGCTGTACGTGGTCAGCGTGGCGGTGTGGATCGTCGGGCTGTCGCGCGTGGACGTGTCCATCGCCTACCCCATGCTGTCGCTGGGCTACGTGGTCAACGCGCTGGCGGCGTGGTGGCTGTTCGGCGAGATGATTGGTCCCTTGCGCGTAGCCGGCATCCTGCTGATACTGGCCGGAGTCTTCCTGATTGCACGATCCTGAGCGTACGCGCCTGAGCCCCCGTGCCCCACAAAGAACCATGACCGTTACCGCAGCCCAGCCCTTCCTGCCGTTCGTGCGGCCCGAGATCGACACCGAGACCATTGCCGAGGTCGGCAAGGTGCTTGCTTCCGGATGGATCACTTCCGGCCCGAAGATGCAGGCGTTTGAAGCGGCGCTGTCCGATGTGTTCGGCGGCCGGCCGGTGCGGACGTTCGCCAACGGCTCCGCCACGATGGAGATCGCGCTGCGCGTGGCCAATATCGGCCCGGGCGACGAAGTCATCACCACGCCGATCACCTGGGTGGCCACGGCCAACGTGGTCCTCGCGGTGGGCGCCCGCCCGGTGTTCGTCGATATCGACCCGCGCACCCGCAACCTCGACCTGGACGCCGTCGAGGCCGCCATCACGCCGCGCACGCGGGCGATCATGCCGGTCTACCTGTCCGGCCTGCCCGTGGACATGGACCGGCTCTACGCCATCGCGGACAAGCACCAGCTGCGCGTGATCGAGGACGCCGCCCAGGCCATCGATTCCCGCTGGCGCGGCCAGCGCATCGGCGCGTTCGGCGACCTGGCCAGCTTCAGCTTCCAGGCGAACAAGAACATCACCACCATCGAAGGCGGCTGCCTCGTGCTGAACTCGCCCGAGGAAGCCCTGCGTGCCGAGCGCCTGCGCCTGCAAGGCGTGATCCGCACCGGCATGGACGGCATGGACGTGGAAGAACCCGGCGGCAAGTTCAACCTGACCGACGTCAACGCCGCCATCGGGCTGGCGCAGCTGCCGAAGCTGGACGCCATCACCGCCAAGCGCGCCGCGCTGGCCGAGACCTACTTCCGCTGCGCCGCCGACACGGGGCTGGCCGATCTCGGCATCGAGCTGCCGCTGCCGCTGGACCCCGCCGGCGCCACCACCAACTGGCACATGTTCCAGGTGGTGCTGCCCACGGACCGCCTGCGCGGCGGCCCGGCGGAAGCGCGCCGCCACGTGATGGAGGCGCTGCGCGAGCAAGGCATCGGCACGGGTGTCCACTATCCGCCCATCCACCTGTTTACCCACTACCGCTCACTCGGCTGGCGCGAAGGCATGCTGCCCCACGCCGAGCGCATCGGACGCGGCATCGTCACGCTGCCGCTGTTTCCTGCCATGCATGCCACCGACGTGGAGCGGGTATGCGCAACTCTCAGCGAAACATGCAAACGCCTTTCTCTCTAAGCCCCGTCGAGGTCTCGGTCGTCGTCCCCGTCTACAACGAGGAGGACGGCCTGCAGGCGCTGTTCGATCGCCTTTATCCGGCGATGGATGCCATGGGCGAGTCGTACGAGCTGATCTTCATCAATGACGGCAGCCATGACCGCTCCCCGCAGATCCTGGCAGCGCAGTTCCACAAGCGTCCGGACGTCACGCGCGTGGTGCTGTTCAACGGCAACTTTGGCCAGCACATGGCCATCCTGGCCGGGTTCGAGCACACGCGCGGGCGCATCGTCATCACGCTGGACGCGGACCTGCAGAACCCGCCCGAGGAAATCCCGCGCCTGGTGGCCGCCATGCGCCAGGGCCATGACTACGTGGGCACGATTCGCCGCCAGCGCAACGACACGGCGTTCCGGCGCTATGCGTCGCGCGCGATGAACCAGCTGCGCGAGCGCATCACCAAGATCAAGATGACGGACCAGGGCTGCATGCTGCGCGCCTATGACCGCAACATCATCGACACGATCAACGCCTGCCGCGAGGTGAACACCTTCATCCCGGCGCTGGCGTACACGTTCTCGTCCAATCCGGTCGAGATCGAGGTCGGCCACGAGCAGCGCTTCGCGGGGGAGTCGAAGTATTCGCTCTACCAGCTGATCCGCCTCAACTTCGACCTCGTTACCGGCTTCTCGATCGTGCCGCTGCAGTGGTTCTCGGCGATTGGCACGCTGCTGTCGATCTCCTCGGCGGGCCTGTTCGTCGTGCTGCTGATTCGGCGCTTCCTGCTCGGCTCGGAAGTGCAGGGGGTGTTCACCCTGTTCGCCCTGAACTTCTTCCTGGTCGGCATCATGCTGTTCGGCATCGGCCTGCTTGGCGAATACGTGGGCCGGATCTACCAGGAAGTGCGCGACCGCCCGCGCTACCGCATCCAGGCCGTGCTCGAGCGTGACCCGCTCCGGACGCCGTCGGACCAGACCGCCGTGGAGGAATCGTGCGCGCGGTAGTCTTCGCCTACCACAACGTTGGCGACCGCTGCCTGCGCGTGCTGCACGCGCGGGGCGTGGACGTGGCGTTGGTGATCACCCATCGTGACCGGCCCGACGAGAACATCTGGTTCCGCCGCGTGGCCGATACCGCCGTGGAGCTGGGCATCCCCTTCCTGCACGGCGAAGATCCGACCGACCCGGCACTGGCCGAGGCCGTGCGCGCCGCCCGGCCCGATGTCATCTTCTCGTTCTACTACCGGGCGATGATTCCGGCCGAGGTGCTGGCCATCGCGCCGCAGGGCGCATTCAACATGCATGGCTCGCTGCTGCCGAAGTATCGCGGCCGCGTGCCGGTGAACTGGGCGGTGATCCACGGCGAGACCGAGACCGGCGCCACGCTGCACGCGATGGAAGCCAAGCCGGACGCCGGCTATATCGTCGACCAGACCGCCGTGCCGATCCTGCCCGACGACACCGCCGGCGAGGTCTTTGAGAAAGTCACCGTCGCCGCCGAGCAGACGCTCTGGCGCGCCCTGCCGGCCATGATGAGCGGCCATACGCCCAAGCGTCCCAATCGGCTGGCCGATGGCAGCTACTTCTCGGGCCGCAAGCCCGAGGACGGTCGCATCGACTGGCACCAGCCGGCCTCCGCCGTCTACAACCTGATTCGCGCGGTGGCGCCGCCCTACCCGGGCGCGTTCACCGAGCTGGACGGCCATCGCCTGATCGTGGCCGCCGCGCGCCGTATCCCTGCCCTGCCATCGGTCCCGCTGCAGCCCCAGGGGCTGCGCGTGATCGATGACCGCATCGTCGCCGTCTGCGGCGACGGCGGCATGCTGCATGTCCGTACGCTGCTGGAAGGCGCCTCCGCCGATCACGCCGCGCCGGTTACCGTTTCTGCCCTTCAATCCATCATCGCAACTGCACAGTCCAGAGAGGAAAACCGATGAAAAAGGTCCTGATTCTTGGTGTCAACGGCTTCATCGGCCATCACCTCACGCGCCGCATCCTGGAGACCACCGACTGGGAGGTCTACGGCATGGACATGGCCTCCGACCGCCTCGGCGACCTGGTGAGCCATCCGCGCATGCACTTCTTCGAAGGTGACATCACCATCAACAAGGAGTGGATCGAGTACAACATCCGCAAGTGCGACGTGGTGCTGCCGCTGGTGGCCATCGCCACCCCGGCCACCTACGTGCGTCACCCGCTGCGCGTGTTCGAGCTCGATTTCGAGGCCAACCTGCCGATGGTCCGCGCGGCCGTGAAGTACAAGAAGCACCTGGTGTTCCCGTCGACCTCCGAGGTCTACGGCATGTGCGCCGACGATGAGTTCGACCCGGAAGCGTCCCCGCTGGTCTACGGCCCGATCAACAAGCCGCGCTG
>NZ_JBFTJC010000005.1:0-460405 GCF_056395225.1 Cupriavidus sp. 10L45 | reverse complement strand
TCACGCATGGCGTCGGCCATCGCAAGTTCACGCGTGGGGAAAGAGTTTCCTTGGCTCTCAAAGGTCGCTTGGTCGTCGAGGGTGTATGTCCAATGCCACATCCCGAAAGTCCTCTCGGTCAATTCAAAGGTCACGTGCCGACCCATGAAGATAAGGCTCTCAGCCATGGCTTGCCCCTCCATTTCGTCGGGAGTCAAACGGGCAATCTACTCGTCCACGCCCAATATCACGTCGACGGCCGCACGGCCAGCGACTTCAGCCACCAGATATGCCCATCGTTTGGAGAACGGGCTGCCGTGAACTTTGATCCGCTTTCCTATCGCGGCGACTCCCGCTGGATGCGTCGGGCTAGTGATCTGAAACCAGACGTCAAACATGTCTGTGGAAGTACCAGTCAGGCACATCCGGATCTCGAAGCCTCGGTACTCGGAAACGCGTTCCATATCCGCCCCTCCAACATGACACCCATCCTAGCATGATGAAAGAACGCCCCATCCTCTTCTCCGGCGCCATGGTGCACGCCATCCTGGACGGCCGGAAGACGCAGACGCGGCGGCCGGTCAAAGGCTGGACGCTGGATTGGCTGCAGTCGGACAAGTTCACGCCGGAGTATGTTGCCGACCCGGAAAACCGGGCATGCCCCTACGGCCAGGCCGGCGACCGCCTGTGGGTGCGCGAGACCTTCTTCGCCTTCGGGCGCTGGGAGACGCACTTCAGTGCCAAAAAGGCCCGCGACGAGTGGCACTTCGTCGATCTGACGCTGGAGATGGATCGGATCTACCAGTATGTCGACCCCACGCCCGACAACGCACGCCATCGCTCCAGCGTCACGCCGGCGTGGTGGAAGCGCCCCGCGATCTTCATGCCGCGCGCCGCGTCGCGCATCGTCCTAGAGATCACCGCTGTACGTGTCGAGCGGCTGAACGAGTGCAGCGAGGCCGACGCGGTCGCGGAGGGCTGCGGCGCAAATGAGGCGGACGACGCATGCGGCAACTACCGGCTGCTCTGGAACTGGGAGACGAACCCTTGGGTGTGGGTGGTGGAGTTCAGGAGGATCGAAAGGTGAAGCACTTGACCGAAACCACGCTCGACGGCGAGGCCGGCTGCATCCTTTCCGACTGCGAGCAGTATCGCTACCGCCTCTGGCGCCAGTGGGACCGCGCCCGGCCGGCGCTCGGGTTCATCATGCTCAACCCGTCGACCGCCGATCACCAGGTGAACGACCCGACCATCACCCGGTGCCTGCAGCGCGCGCTGGCCGGCGGCAGGTTCGGCGGCCTGGAGGTGGCGAACCTGTTCCCGCTTCGGTCCACCGACCCGGCCGCACTCCTGACCCACGCCGCGCCGCTAGGCGACCGGGCAGACCGGAACGACGGCGCGATCATGGACGCGCTTGACCGGTGCTCGATGGTCATCTGCGCCTGGGGCGCGCACAAGGCGGCGCCGGCCCGCGCGTCTGAGGTCCTGGACATCATCCTCATGTACGGGCGCGGCAATCTGCTGTACCACCTGGGCCTGAACAGGGACGGCAGTCCGAAGCATCCGCTGTACATTGCCGCGAGCACGCGGCCCCAACGATTCAACGAATGACCGAAGCAGCAGCACGCATCATCGAAACAACAGCCAGAAACTGGAGCATCACCATGAGCGAAGCAGACCTGATCGAACGCATTGCAGTGGCCGTGGCCAACCACGTCCGGCCAGCGCTGCCCGTGAGCGTTACCCTGTGGGACGTGGAGCGCATCGCAGAATACTTGGTCCGTTCACCCAAGGTGGTGCGCGAGCGGGTGGTGACGCTGCCCGGGTTCCCGAAGCCGATCCGCATCCCTTCGGTGCAGTCGGGCAAGGACGAGCTGGCGAAGGCCCTCCCTCGCTGGAAGGCGGCCGAGGTCATCGCCTGGGCTGAGTCGTACCGCGAGCAGCCGGCGGGCCGGCCGAGAAAGACGGACTAGCCGAGCCGGCGCGCAATGTCCCGCGCGGACTCGTTGTAGTAGGTCAGCAACTCCTGGAGGTTGGTGTGCCCGGTCATCCGGGCCAAATCCAGTGGCTGTAGCTTCTTCGCCAGGCGGGTGATCGCCTCATGGCGGGTGTCGTGGAAGGTCAGGTCGGCAATGCCGGCCTTTTCTTTTGCCTTGCGGAACAGGGCGTCCCGGCTGGCAGCCGAGAGCGCGAACAGCGGCTTGCCCTCTTCCACCTTCGGCAGCATCCGCAACAGCTCGAGCGCGCGCATGGAGAGCGGCACGTCCCGCGCGCCGCCGTTCTTGGTCAGCGGCAAGTGCGCAACCTGCGCCTCGAAGTCCACCATGTCGCTGGTCAAGCCCAGCATCTCCCCGGAGCGCATGGCCGTCTCGATCGCCAGCAGGAATGCCACGGCGACCCGCTGCGACGGCAGGGCCACCGGCATCCCTTCCTGATACCCAAGAGCCAGGGTGACCTTCTCGATCTCCTTGTCAGAGATGAGCCGGTCGCGCGGCGGGTTGTCCGGCGGCCGGCGCACCTCCTTCATCGGATCGGCGATCAGCCAGCCCCATTCCTTCCGGGCGACCTCCAGCGCATGGGACAGCAGCGACATTTCGCGGGATACGGATGACCCGGAAATCTTCGCTCCAGATCCTGGGACGGTGTCTCGAGCGCGCGCGTCGCGCCACGCGGCAATGTGGTGAGGCTTCAGGTCGGCCAGCCGGATGTCACGGAAGGGTTTCCCCTCAACCATTTTCTTTCCGATCAGCTCAAGTCGCAGCTTCTCCCACCGCTCGCCTCGCTTGGTCGGGCTGACCGTCTTTTGGTACTGGTCGAGCACGTCTCCCACCGTGTGGGTCTTGCTCCCCATGCCGCCGTCGATGGATCGCATCTCGGCCTCGCGCTTCACCGCCCATTCCTGAGCTTGCGCCTTGGTGTCGAACATGCGGCTGTCCCGAGCGCCCTTTACTGTGAGCTGTACGCGCCAACCGGTTGCCGTCTTGAGAATGGATGCCATGAGTTCGTGGGAGGACCGTGGGAGAAAAATGGGAGAGCCCAGCGAACCGATAGTGGCAAATAGGGTAAAGGAGAGGGTGTAGCGTAAACCCGGATGGATACCCGCTATCCCTTGGTGCATATGGGATTGCGGCAGGAAGAGGTACGTATGGGTGGGGAGTGTCGTTGTTGCGAATGAACAACAAAAAAGGCTGGTGGTGCGAGGGAGGGGACTCGAACCCCTACACCATTGCTGGCGTCAGGACCTAAACCTGGTGCGTCTACCAATTTCGCCACCCTCGCGGTCCTTGCGGCGGTTGCCCTGGCGGGCGGCCGCGTTGTCGGTTGGCGCTGCGCATCCTCGACAAAGCAAAAAAGGCGGCTGGAACTGCCCGCCTTTCATGATCTGCCGTCGGATGCCGGCCGTGCCGTTGAGGTAACTTTTTCCAACGGTCGACAAGGCTGCGGATTGTAGCGCAAGCCGCAGCGGGAATCCAGCCCCCTGCCCGGCTTGCGCCTCGTCCGGCCCCGCCTGGGGCTTAGCGCCGGGTGCGGATGAAGGCCAGCACCAACACCGTGGCGCAGGCTTCCAGCGCGGCGACGAAATACAGGCCGGACGACAGCCGCCCCGTATTGGTCTTGAACCAGCCGATCATGTACGGCGCCACGAAGCCGGCCAGGTTGCCGATGGAGTTGATCAGGGCGATGCCGCCCGCCGCCGCCGTGCCGGCCAGGAAGGCCGACGGCAGGGACCAGAACACCGGGAAAGCCGCCAGGATGCCGACCGAGGCGATGGTTAGCGCCACCAGTGCCAGCGTGGCGCTGTGCAGCCACATGCCGGTCAGCGTCAGGCCCACCGCGGCCAGCAGCGTGGCCATGGCGCAGTGCATCCGGCGTTCGCCCGAGCGGTCCGAGTGGATGCCGTTGAGCACCATGGCGATGGTGCCGGCCACGAACGGAATCGCCGAGATCAGCCCGATCTGCAGGTTGCCCTTGACGCCCAGCTCCTTGATGATCGACGGGGACCAGAACGCGATGGTGGCATTGCCGCTCACCACGCAGAAGTAGATCGCCGCGCAGATCCAGACTCGCGAATTGGCGAAGGCGTCCCTGAGCGACGAATGCTTGGCCGGGTCACGTGCCTCGGCCTCCACCTCGCGCGTCACCAGCGTCTGCTCGGTGGCCGTCAGCCATTTCGCGTTGACCGGCTTCTCGGGCAGGAACATCAGCACCGCCACACCGGCCAGCACCGACGGAATCCCCTCGATCACGAACAGCCACTGCCAGTTGGCCAGGCCATCCACGCCGTCCATCGCGCTCATGATGAAGCCGGCCAGCGGGCCGCCGATCACGCCAGCGATCGCGAACGAGGTCATGAACAGGCCGTTGATGCGCGCGCGGCGGTCGGCCGGGAACCAGTAGGTCAGGTACAGCACCACACCCGGGAAAAAGCCCGCCTCGAAAATCCCCAGCAGGAAGCGCAGCGCGTAGAACTGCCCCGGCGTCTTAACGAAGATCATCGCCATCGAGGCCAGGCCCCAAAGGATGGTGATGCGCGCCAGCGTCTTGCGCGCGCCGATCTTCTCCAGCAGCAGGTTGCTCGGCACCTCGAACAGGAAGTAGCCGATGAAGAAAATCCCCGCGCCCAGGCCGTACACGGCCTCGCTGAACTGCAGATCCTGGAGCATCTGGAGCTTGGCGAAGCCCACGTTGACGCGGTCGATCCAGGCCAGGATGAACAGGAACACGAGGAACGGGATCAGGCGCACGGTGATCTTGCGGTACGCCTCGTTGCGTTGCTGAGCCAATTCCGCGGGCGGCAGGCTCTCCAGGGCGCCAGGGGCGCCGGTCATCACGGAAGACATCGGTGATTACTCCTTGGGTGTGGTGGGCGGGGCGCCGCTACATTGGCGGCGCCCTCTGGCTTGCGCTGTGTTGTGCTGGAGCGCGTTGCCGCGGCCGTGGGAATCCGGCCGATTTGCTGGCTGCCCGGCTTACGCCAGGCCCTGCTCGATGGCGCCGGCTACCTGCAGCACGCGGGCGTCGTGCCCGTGCAGGCCGCAGATGCCGAGGCCGATGCCCTGCCCCATCGGCAGGGACGCCGCGCAGCCGTCGAGCCAATTGATCACGCTCGGGTTGCGCAGCACCAGGCCGTTCGTGGCGAAGAAGTCTTCGTCACGCGCCAACGCATCCAGGCGCGGCGGGCGCACGGCGACGGTCGGCATCAGCCAGGCGTCGGCATCGCGCAGGCGCTCGGCGGCGCGCGCCTGCATGGCGGCGCGCTCGGCCAGCAGCGTGATGTAGTCGGCGGCGCTCTGTTGCTGGCCGCGACGGATACGCTGGGCCACGCGCTGGTCGTAGCGGTCGCCCTGCTTGGCCAGCAGATCGCGGTGCCAGGTCCACGACTCGGCGGCGGTCAGCCCGCCGCCAGCATTGATCTCGGGCAGGCGACGCAGTTCGGGGAAATCGAAGGTAACGATTTGCGCCCCCTTGGCCGACAGACGCGACAGCGTGGCCTCGAACGCCTGCGCCACCTCGGCCTCCACACCATCCATCACGAAGTCGCGCGTGACGTAGAGGCGCAGGCCGGACAGATCGGCGGGCCGGGTGTCGAGCGTCTCGCCGCTCAGCGCCGCGTCCATCGCCACGCAGCACGCCACCGAGCGCGCCAGCGGGCCGGCCGAATCGAGCGAGGTCGACAGCGGCACCGCGCCGGACAGCGGCACGCGGCGCGCGGTCGGCTTGAAGCCGGTCAGCCCGCAGAACGCCGACGGAATGCGGATCGAGCCGCCCGTGTCGGTGCCCAGCGCGGCCACGGCCATCTCCTCGGCCACGCTGACCGCGCCGCCCGAGGTGGAGCCGCCGGCGATGCGCTCGGCGTCGAACGGCGTGCGCGGCGTGCCGTAGTGGGGGTTCAGCCCCAGGCCCGAGAACGCGAACTCGCTCATATTGGTACGGCCGATCAGCACCGCGCCAGCCGCGCGCAGGCAAGCCACGGCGGGCGCGTCGGCCTGGGCCGGGGCGGTGCCGTCCAGCGCCACCGAGCCGGCACGCGTCATCTGGCCGCGCACATCGAACAGATCCTTGATGGACACCGGCAGGCCGGCCAGCGGCGATGCCACGAGCCCGGCGGCGCGCGCCTGGTCAGCCGCGCGGGCCTGCGCCAGCGCACCGTCGGCGTCCACGTGCAGGAAGGCGACGCCGCCAGCACGCTGGTGCTGCGCGATCCGGGCCAGCGCGTCTTCGGTCAGCGCCACGCTGGTCGTGCGTCCAGCCGCCAGCGAGGCAGCCAGGGCGGCAATGGTCGGGGCGGCGCTCATTCGGCCACCTCCAGCGACGCCACGCGGTACGCATGGCGCAGCGTGCGATGGCGCACCGGGTCGTGCAGTTCCACCTCGAAGGCGTCGCCGTGGCCCAGGTCGCCGATCACGGCCTGCGTGCCGCAGAACATGGCGGTGCCGGGCGGCAGCTGCGCTTCGCCAGTCAGGCGTTGCACCAGATCGCGCGGGTCCAGCAGGCGCGTGACCTTGCCTTCCTGATACAGCGCACGCTGGCCGTCGCGCACGCGCCAGCAGCGCATTTCCAGCTCGTCCCAGTGATCGGCCACCTCGTCGAAGCGCCAGACGTCGCGGCCCATCGGCTTGCCGCACATCTGCTTGGAGACGGTCACGTCATAGGCTTCGACCTTCCGGTCGGTATGGTCCGAGCCGATGCCGATGTACAGCGCGTCCGCGCCCTGCAGCAGCACGAATTCGGTCTCGCCCGACGAGTCGTCGCGCGGCACCTCGAGCACGTCGGCGGTGGTCAGCAGCGAGGCGGCCAGCGGGTAGAAGGTCGGCACGGTGGCGGGCGGCTTCACGCCCAGCGCCTGGAGTTCTTCGATGTGATGCTGGACAGCGGCGGCGTCGCGGCCAGTCCAGCCGGCGATGATGAGTCGTTGGACGTCGAGGGCGAGCGGGCCCCCGCCGGCTACCTGGAGGTGCAGTGTCGGCATGGCGAACTACCTGGTTACGAGGGAAAAGGGTCGGTCAGAGAGTCCGGATGATGTTCTTCCGGAATTCGTCGATATGTTCGCGGATCGCCTCGCGCACGGCCGGGATGTCCCGGCGCTCGAGCGCGTCGACGATCTCCAGATGCTCCTGGTAGACGTTCTCCAGGTGCTGGGGATCGGACAGCGAGAGGAACCAGAAGCGCGCCTGTTTCTCATGCAGGCCGCGCAGCAGTTCGGCCAGCACGCGGTTGCGCGAGGCGGCGGACATGGCGGTATGGAACTTGAGGTCGAGCGAGGCCAGCGCGGGAATGTCGCGGCGGGCAATCAGCTCGGGCGAGCGGTCCACGATGTCGCGCATGGCCTTGAAGTCGCTGTCGTGCCCGCGCTCGCAGGCCAGCGTGGCGCACAGCACCTCATTGGTGGCGCGCACCTCGATCATGTCGAGCACTTCGTTCAGCGACAGCGGCGTCACCAGCACGCCCTTGCGCGGCAGGATGGACACCAGCCCTTCCACTTCGAGCCGATGCAGCGCCTGATGGACCGGCGTGCGGCCCAGGCCGAGCAGCGCGGCCACCTGGGCCTCGATCAGCGGCTCGCCGGGACGGAACTCGCACGCGATGATGCGGCGCTTGATCTCCGTGTACGCCTGCTCGCGCAGCGCCGCGCCGCTCTGGGCAGGCGTGGGGGGCATGAGGGGCGCTACGGGAGTGGTTGCCGGCTGGGGGTCGGCACCGCCGACCAGTCGAATAGGGTTTGCCACGGGTTGCTCGCTTCGTCTCAACGTTCGTTGAAGTTGCTGTGATACTAGTGTGATATTTCACTGGAGACAACCCGGAAAACCCTAGGGGTAAACACCAGAGACGCGCCAGCCGTCGAGGCGCCGGGTATCATGGCGGGACGTTATGAAATCGATAATCGATTCATGCGTATCTTGGTGCAATATGCAGCCATCGTGGTGCAGGGTTTCACGACGATGGTGCCGAACCTTGGTAATCCGCCCCGCTGTCCGTCTCCCATGTCCGCCGATCCGCTGTTCAATCAATCGCTCGAAAAAGGGCTCGAAGTCCTGCGCGCCTTCAGCGCCGTCCATCGCACGCTGACGCTCTCCGAAGTGGCCGGCCTCACCGGCATGACCAAGAGTTCGGCCCAGCGCACGGTCCATACGCTCGAAAGCCTCGGCTATATCGACAAGCACCCGCAGACCCGCCGCTTCCGCCTGACGCCGAAGGTGATGGAGATCGGCTACAACTACCTGGCCGCCGATGCGCTGATTCCGATTGCCAGCCCCTACCTGTCCCAGTTGGCCAACGCCAGCGGCGAGACGGCCAATCTGACCGAGCCCGTGGGGCTGGACATGGTCTACGTGGCGCAACTGATGACCGCCAAGCACATGCCCGTGCTGACGCCGGTGGGCATGCGCATTCCGATGTACTGCACGAGTTCCGGCCGCGCCTACCTGAGCACGTTGCCCGATGCGCAGGTGCGCGCGGTGCTGGAGGCCTCCACGCGCGCGCCGCGCACGCCGGCCACGCTGACCGATGTAGACGCGATCTTCGCGCAGGTGGTGGCGTGCCGGGGCCTGGGCTATGCCTGCAACGAGGAGGAGCTGTTTTTGGGCGATATGGGCGTGGGGGCGCCCATCGTGAACAGCCAGGGGGTGGCGGTGGGGGCGGTGCATGTGTCGCCGCCGGCCAGCCGGTGGACGATGGCGGAGGCCCAGCGCAAGCTGGGGCCCCTCGTCATCGAGTGCGCGTGGGCGATTTCAAGGTCGATCGGACATTGAGGCTGCCACCGGCGATCAGCGAGCGTGCTCCAGCATCGCCTGCAGCAGCACGTTGGCGCCGGCCTCGATGTGCTCGGGCAGCGCATCTTCCAGTTCGTTATGGCTGATGCCGTCCTTGCAGGGCACGAAGATCATCCCGGTGGGGGCGCGCTGCGCCACGTAGACGGCGTCGTGGCCCGCACCGCTGACCACGTCCATGCTCGACAGCCCCAGCGCCGCCGCCGCGCGCCGCACGCTGTCCACGCAGGCCGGGGCGAACAGGCAGGGCTCGAACTTCACCACCTGGCGAATCTCCACGCTCACCGCCGCCACGTCAGCAATGCCGGCGAAGGCCGCGCGCATCGCCGCATCCATCCGGTCCAGCCCGTCCTGCGACAGGTTGCGGAAGTCCACCGTAAAGTCCACCCGCCCCGGAATCACGTTGCGTGAGTTCGGCTTGACCTCGACATAGCCGACGGTGCCCCGGCCATGCGGCGCGGCATCCCGGGCGATGCGGTTCACGGCCTCGATCATCCGCGCCGTTGCCAGCAGCGCATCGTGCCGCAGCGCCAGCGGGGTCGGGCCGGCGTGGGCGTCCTGGCCCGTCACGGTCACGTCGTACCACTGCTGGCCCAGCGCGCCCGAGACCACGCCGATCGGCAGCCCGGCCGCCTCCAGCACCGGTCCCTGCTCGATATGGGCCTCGAAGTAGGCCGCGAACATGCCGCCCGGCACCTCGCCGGCAGGCTGCGCGCCGTGATAGCCGATGGCGGCCAGCGCGTCGCCCACGCTCACCCCGTCGCGGTCTTGCTGGCGGCGCGCCTCGTCGGCATCGAACACGCCGGCGAACACGCCCGAGCCCATCATCACCGGCGTGAAGCGGGTGCCCTCCTCGTTGGTCCAGAACGCCACCTCCAGCGGCGCGCGCGTCTGGATGCCGAGGTCGTTGAGCGTACGCATGACCTCCAGCCCCGCCAGCACGCCGAAGTTGCCGTCGAACTTGCCGCCCGAGGGCTGGGTGTCGATATGGCTGCCCGTGGCCACGGCCTGCGCGGCCGGGTCCGTGCCGGTGCGGCGCGCGAAGACATTGCCGATCTCGTCCACGCGCACGTCCAGGCCCGCCTCGCGGCACCACTGCACCACGAGGTCGCGGCCCTTGCGATCTTCATCGGTCAGCGCGATGCGGCACACGCCGCCCTTCGGCGTGGCGCCGATCGCGCCCAGATCCATGAGCGATTGCCACAGCCGGGCGCTATTGATGCGGGGAAGAACTTTCGAATCCATGTCTGCCTTGTCTGCTTCGTGAGTGAATGATGAATGACCAACGCCCGGTGCAAGAACCAGACCACGCGCCGGGGCGGCGCGACTGGCACATGACTTGCTAGACCGAAGGCAGCCCTTCCCCCACTCAGGAGCATTGCCTGTGAACCACCAAACGTCCGCCCACGCGAAAGGTTTCTCCGCCGCAGTCCTGGCCCTCTCGTTCCTCGCACTGCCCGGCGCCGCCATGGCCGAGAAGACGCTGCGCATCGGCATGACCGCTGCCGACATCCCGCGCACGCTCGGCCAGCCCGACCAGGGCTTCGAGGGCAACCGCTTCACCGGCATTCCGATGTACGACGCGCTGACGCAGTGGGACCTCTCCAAGGGCAACGGCCCCAGCCTGCTGATTCCCGACCTCGCCACCGAGTGGAAGGTGGACGCCGCCGACAAGACCAAGTGGACCTTCAAGCTGCGTCCCGGCGTGAAGTTCCACGACGGCTCCGCCTTCAACGCGGACGCCGTGGTCTGGAACGTCAACAAGGTGCTCGACAAGACCGCCAAGCAGTTCGATGCGAGCCAGGTGGGCGTGACCGCCTCGCGCATGCCCACGCTGCGCAGCGCGAAGAAGATCGACGACCTGACCGTGGAACTGGTCACGTCCGAGCCGGACTCGTTCCTGCCGTACAACATCTCGAACCTGTTCATGGCCTCGCCCACGCAGTGGGAGAAGAAGTTCGCCGCCGTGCCAGCCTCGGTGACCGATGCGGCCGAGCGCAGCAAGCAGGCGTGGGTCGCCTTCGC
This sequence comes from Cupriavidus sp. 10L45, assembly GCF_056395225.1. NCBI lineage: Bacteria > Pseudomonadati > Pseudomonadota > Betaproteobacteria > Burkholderiales > Burkholderiaceae > Cupriavidus > Cupriavidus sp. 10L45. The sequence continues at coordinate 449,633 of NZ_JBFTJC010000005.1, read as the reverse complement.
CGCCGACGCCTCCGGCACCGGCCCGTTCAAGATGACCCGCTTCGTCCCGCGCGAGCGCCTGGAACTGGCCAAGAACGCCAGCTACTGGGACAGCAAGCGCGTGCCCAAGATCGACAAGGTGGTGATGGTGCCGATGCCCGAGGCCAACGCGCGCACCGCCGCGCTGCTGTCGGGCCAGGTCGACTGGATCGAAGCTCCCGCGCCTGACGCCGTCGCCCAGATCAAGAGCCGCGGCTTCGAGGTCTACGCCAACGCCCAGCCGCACATGTGGCCGTGGCAGCTCTCCTTCGCGCCGAATTCGCCGTGGCTGGACAAGCGCGTGCGCCAGGCCGCCAACCTCTGCGTGAACCGCTCGGGCCTGAAGACGCTGCTGGGCGGCTACATGGCCGAGGCCAAGGGCATCGTGGAAGCCGGCAACCCGTGGTGGGGCAATCCCAAGTTCGACATCAAGTACGACGCCAACGCCGCCCGCAAGCTGATGGCCGAAGCCGGCTACTCGGCCGCCAAGCCGCTCAAGGTGAAGGTGCAGGTGTCGGCGTCCGGCTCGGGCCAGATGCAGCCGCTGCCGATGAACGAGTACGTGCAGCAGAACCTCAAGGAGTGCTTCTTCGACGTGGACTTCGACGTCGTGGAGTGGAACACCCTGTTCACCAACTGGCGCATCGGCGCCAAGGATGCCAGCGCGCACGGCGCCAACGCCATCAACGTCAGCTTCGCGGCGATGGACCCGTTCTTCGCGATGGTCCGCTTCGTCAGCACCAAGACGCAGCCGCCGGTCTCGAACAACTGGGGCTTCTTCGGCAATGCGGAGTTCGACAAGCTGATCGAGACCGCCCGCACCTCGTTCGACGAAAAGTCCCGTGACGCCGCGCTGGCCAAGCTGCACGCGCGCATCGTGGAAGAGTCGCCATTCGTGCTGATCGCCCACGACGTGGGCCCGCGCGCCATCTCGAAGAAGGTCAAGGGCGTGGTGCAGCCGCAGAGCTGGTTTATCGATATCGCGACGATGTCGATGGACTGAGTTGGTTTGCGCCCCGTTGTGTTCTCCCCTCTCCCCTTGGGAGAGGGGCGGGGGAGAGGGCAGCGGTTCAAGTTGAGACATCGCATCGAGACACTCCGGCCCTCTCCCCCGGCCCCTCTCCCGCAAGCGGGCGAGGGGAGAAAACCCTCCGCCCCCACACTAGCCGGCCACAGACCATGACTTACCTGCTTCGCCGCATTCTCTATGCGCTGCCTATCCTGCTTGGGGTTGCCCTGCTCTGCTTCTCGCTGGTCCACATCGCCCCCGGGGACCCCCTCGTCTCGGTGCTGCCGCCCGATGCCTCCGAAGACCTCCGGCGCCAACTCACCGCGCTGTACGGCTTCGACAAACCGTTCCTCGAACAATTTCTGCACTGGCTGGCCCGCGCGCTCCATGGCGACCTGGGCACCTCCATCGCCACCAACCGGCCGGTGATGAGCGAGGTTTCCACCGCCGTGATCAACTCGATCCGGCTGGCCAGCGTGGCCACGCTGATCGGCTTCACCTTCGGCTGCCTGTTCGGCTTCGTGGCCGGCTACCTGCGCGATTCCATCGCCGACCGCACCGCCTCCTTCCTGTCCGTGCTCGGCGTCAGCATTCCCCACTACTGGCTCGGCATGGTGCTGGTCATCGCCTTCTCGGTGCTGCTCGGCTGGCTGCCCGCCACCGGCGCCGGCCCGGGCGGCTCGGGGGACTGGGCGTGGGACTGGGAGCACTTCCAGTACATGCTGCTGCCGGCCATCACGATGTCGGTGATCCCGATGGGCATCGTCGCCCGCACGATCCGGGCGCTGGTGGCGGAGATCCTGTCCAACGAGTTCATCGTCGGCCTGCGCGCCCGGGGCCTGTCGGACGTGGCCGTGTTCCGCCACGTGGTCAAGAACGTGGCGCCGACCGCGCTGTCCGTGATGGGCCTCCAGCTCGGCTACCTGCTCGGCGGGTCGATCCTGATCGAGACCGTGTTCTCGTGGCCCGGCACCGGCTTCCTGCTGAACTCGGCCATCTTCCAGCGCGACTTCCCGCTGCTGCAGGGCACGATCCTCGTGCTGGCCGTCTTCTTTGTCCTGCTCAACCTGCTGGTGGACGCGCTGCAGACGCTGTTCGACCCCCGCATCCAGCGCAATTAAGGAGGCCCCCATGCAGATCGCACTGAACAAGGCCGTGGCGCCGCTGCCCGTGGCGCGCTCGCCCGGCTACTGGGCCACCGTGGGCCGCCGCCTGCTGCGCAACAAGCTGGCGATGGCCGCCGCGCTGATCCTGATCGCCCTGGTGGTGTTGGCGATCTTCGCCCCGGCGCTGATGCCGGCGGACCCGTACGCGTCCTCCATCCTCAAGCGGCTCAAGCCGATCGGCACCGCTGGCTATCCGCTCGGCACCGACGAACTGGGCCGCGACCTGCTCTCGCGCCTGATGCTGGGCGGCCGGCTCTCGCTGTTCATGGGCATCACGCCGGTGCTGCTGGCGTTTGTGATCGGCAGCGCACTCGGCATCTTCGCCGGCTACGCGGGCGGCTGGACCAACACCATCATCATGCGGCTCACCGACATCCTCTACGCCTTTCCGTCGGTGCTGCTGGCCATCGCGCTGTCCGGCACGCTGGGCGCCGGGGTGGGCAACGCGCTGCTGTCGCTGACCATCGTCTTCGTACCGCAGATCGTGCGGGTGGCGGAGAGCGTGACCACGCAGGTACGCAACCGCGAGTTCGTCGATGCGGCGCGCGCCTCCGGGGCCAGCTCGCTGACCATCGTGCGCGCCCATGTGCTGAATAACGTACTTGGGCCGATCTTCGTCTATGCGACGAGTCTGATTTCGGTGTCGATGATCCTGGCCTCCGGGCTCTCCTTCCTGGGCCTCGGCGTGAAGCCGCCCGAGCCCGAGTGGGGCCTGATGCTCAACACCCTGCGCACCGCCATCTACACCCAGCCCTGGGTCGCCGCCCTGCCCGGCGCGATGATTTTCCTGACCTCGATCTCGTTCAACCTGCTGGCCGACGGCATCCGCTCGGCCATGGAAATCAAGGAATGAACATGAGCGACCTCCTCACAGCGCCCGCACCCGCCCACGCCCGCGACATCGGCGGCCCGGCCCAGCCACTCGTGATCGCGCGCGATCTCGTCAAGCATTTCCCGCTCAAGTCGGCCATCCCGTTCCACAAGGCCGGCGAGGTCCGCGCCGTGGACGGCGTCAGCTTCGACGTGCTCAAGGGCGAAACCCTCGGCGTGGTCGGCGAGTCCGGCTGCGGCAAGTCCACCACCGCGCGGCTGCTGATGCAGCTCACCGCGCAAGACAGCGGCGAGCTGATCTTCGACGCCCAGGGCGTGGGCTCGCCCCAGTTGTCGATGAAGGCGTTCCGCAGCCAGGTGCAGATGGTGTTCCAGGACAGCTACTCGTCGCTGAACCCGCGCCTGACCATCGAGGAATCGATCGCCTTCACGCCGCGCGTGCATGGCGTGCCGGCGCGGGAGGCCACCGAGCGGGCGCGCTACCTGCTGGAGCGCGTGGGGCTGGACCCGGCGCGCTTTGCCGGGCGCTATCCACATGAGCTGTCCGGCGGGCAGCGCCAGCGGGTGAACATCGCCCGCGCGCTGTCGCTGCGGCCCCGGCTGGTGATCCTGGACGAAGCGGTGTCCGCGCTCGACAAATCCGTGGAAGCCCAGGTGCTGAACCTGCTGCTCGACCTCAAAGCCGAGTTCGACCTGACCTACGTCTTCATCAGCCATGACCTCAACGTCATCCGCTACCTGTGCGACCGGGTGATGGTGATGTACCTGGGCAAGGTGGTGGAGATTGGCGATACGGAGTCGATCTACGCCAATCCCTCGCACCCGTACACGCGCGCGCTGCTGGCGTCGATGCCGTCGATGGACCCGGACCACCGCACGCTGGCCGCGCCGCTGGCGGGCGACCCGCCCAACCCGATCAATCCGCCGTCCGGATGCAGCTTCCATCCGCGCTGCGCCCGCGCCGAGCCGGTCTGCGAGCGCCGCACCCCCGTGCTGGCCGACGAACTGGCCGGCCATCCCGTGTCTTGCCTGATGGCGATGCCCGACGGTGGCCACTCGCTGCCGCTGCGGCGCATGACGCCGGGCCTGCACGCGGCCACGCCCTGACCCACCTGACCTGCGGGAGACCCCTATGACAGCCCCCCATTCCCCTGCCGTCTCGGTCAAGGACCTCCACGTCACCTTCGCCGGCGGCGGCAAGACCATCCGCGCGGTGAACGGCGTGTCGCTCGACGTGGCCCCCGGCGAAGCCGTGGCGCTGATCGGCGAATCCGGTTCCGGCAAGAGCGTGACGCTGCGCGCGCTGATGCGCCTCCATCCGCCCCGCCGCACGCGCATCGGCGGCCAGATCCATGTCGATGGCCAGGACGTGCTCGCGCTGGACAAGCGCGCGCTGGCCCGGCTGCGCGGCGGCACCGTCGCCATGGTGTTCCAGGAGCCGCTGCTGGCGCTGGACCCGGTGTACACGGTGGGCCAGCAGATCGTCGAGTGCATTCGGACGCACAAGAAGGTGTCCGCCGCCGAAGCCCGCGCGCTGGCGCTGAAGGCGCTGGAAGCGGTGCGCATTCCCAGCCCCGAGCGGCGGCTGGCCGCCTATCCGCACGAGATGTCCGGCGGCATGCGGCAGCGGGCGATGATTGCGCTCGCGCTGTCGGCCCAACCGAAAATCCTGCTGGCCGATGAGCCCACCACGGCGCTGGACGCCACCGTGCAGATCCAGGTGCTGATCCTGCTGCGGGAGCTGCAACGCGAGCTGGGCCTTTCCATCGTCTTCGTCACGCACGACATGGGTGCGGCGGTGGAGATTGCCGACCGCGTGGCCGTGATGTACGGCGGCCGCATCGTCGAGGAAGGCCCGATCCGCACGCTGCTGCGCGAGGCGCGCCACCCGTACACGATGGCGCTGCTGCAAAGCCGCCAGCACGGCATGGATCGCGGCCAGCGGCTGCAGGCCATCGGCGGCGCCCCGCCTGACCTGGCCGCGCTGCCGCCGGGCTGCACCTTCGCCCCGCGCTGCGCGCACGCCCGCCCCGCCTGCCTGGCCGAGGTGCCGCGCAGCGTGGCGCTGGGCAACGGCCACCGCGTCAGTTGCGTGCTGGTGGCCGATAGCTCCGAACCTTCGAATACCGCCGCTGCCTCGCCGGCCGCCGCCTAAACTCCATCCATCCTCCGAAAAAGAAGGAAGCCGAACGCCATGACCCTGGCCACCCATCCCGCCCGCGCCTTCATGCCCTACCCCGACGCGCCCGTGCCCAACGCGGCCATCGGCCCGCTGCGGGGGCTGACCTTCGCCGTCAAGGACCTGTTCGACGTGGCCGGCTACCCCACCGGCGGCGGCAATCCGCACGTGCTGGCCCGCTCCGGCATCAAGACGGTGACCGCGCCCACGGTGCAGAAGCTGCTCGATGCCGGCGCGATGTTCGTCGGCAAGTCGCACACGGACGAGCTGGCCTTCTCGATGAACGGCCAGAACGCGCACTACGGCGGCCCGGTCAACGGCGGCGCGCCCGATCGCGTGACGGGCGGTTCGTCGTCCGGGTCGGCCTCGGCGGTGTCCAACAAGCTGTGCGACTTCGCGCTCGGCACGGACACCGGCGGCTCGGTGCGCGCCCCGGCCAGCCACTGCGGCCTGTTCGGCATCCGCCCCTCGCATGGCCGTATCTCGCTCCAGCACTGCATGCCGCTGTGCGAGACGCTCGATACCTGCGGCTTCTTCGCCCGAGACATAGGCACCTTCGCCCGCGTGGCGGACGTGCTGTTCGGCAAGGATGCCGATCCGCTGCCGGCCCGGCCTCGCCTGCTGCTGGCATCGGACTTGTTCGAATTGCCGACACCCGAAGCTCGCGCCGCGCTGGCGCCCACGGTGGCGCGCATCGAGGCCGTGCTGGGCCATGCCACCCCGGTGGACGTGGCCGACCGGCCGCTGGCCGACCTGTACTGGGCCTTCCGCTACGTGCAGGGCTGGGAAGCCTGGCAGGCCGATGGCGCGCTGATCGAGAACTACGGCCTGCAGATGGGCCCGGACGTGGCCGCGCGCTTCGCGTTCAGCAAGGGGGTCACGCAAGCCCAGTTCGAGCAGTCGAGCGCGGTGCGCCGCGAGTTCACCGCGCACCTGGGTCGCCTGCTCGGCCATGACGGCGTGCTGGTGCTGCCGACCATGCCGGACATCGCCCCGCTGCGCACCGCCGCCGGCGAGACGCTGGAGGACTACCGCACCGCCGCCGCCCACTCGCTGTGCCTGACGCCGCTGTCGGGCTTCCCGCAACTGAGCCTGCCGCTCTCCGGCCGCGCCGGCGCGCCGCTCGGCATTTCCCTGCTCGGCCCGAAGGGCAGCGACCGCAGCCTGATCGCCGTGGCGGAGACGCTGATGACGGCGCTGGCCTGACCCGGCCCCCATCGACCCCTCTATATAGATATAGCCATGCCCCGACTCCGCATCACCGCCGCCGGCCAGACCTTCCTGGCCGACACCCACCCGGACGCCCCCGAGACCGTGGCCGCCTTCCTGAAGCTGCTGCCCTACCGGCAGAAGCTGATCCACGTGCGCTGGAGCGGCGAAGGCTGCTGGATTCCGCTCGGCGAATTCAAGCTGGGCGTTGGCTTCGAAAACCACACCAGCCACCCGTCCGTGGGCGACATCCTGTTCTACCCGGGCGGCTACAGCGAAACCGAGATCATCCTGGCCTACGGCAGCTGCTGCTTCGCCAGCAAGATGGGCCAGCTGGCCGGCAACCACTTTCTGACCATCGTCGAAGGCCGGGAGAACCTCCGGGCGCTCGGCACCAAGGTGCTCTGGGAGGGCGCGCAGGACGTGGTCTTCGAACTGGCCGACTAGGGCCGCAACCCTCCCGACGGGGGAGATGCTTCCCGACGGACGACCGCATATCGTCGCGTGACGCGCGCCGTGGCCCTGCCGCACCGGGGCCAGCGAGATGACGCGATGACATCGTCTTGTCGGGAAGAACCATGCAGACATCGCTATTCATGCGCGCGCCGGCCATCGGCTCGCGCCGCAGCGGCGCGTTCCATGTGCGCCGATTCGGGTCCGCGCTGCTCGTGCGCGCCTTGCTCTGGCTCTGCTTCGGCGGGCTGGGGACGCTGCTCCTGCTGTTCTCGCACGGCAAGACCAGCCTGATCGTCGTCGGCGCCGGCTTCTTCGGCGTGCTGATCCTGTTCGAATGGTCCTGGGGCCGGCACGCGCCGCTGCGCAAGCCGCTGTTGACGGTGGACGCCGGCGGCATCGGCTCGACGTCCTTCCCGCGCCGCCGCCCCCACCTGCGCTGGGCCGAGATCGCCGCTGTGGCGGTGCGCAACCTGCGCGGCGGTCCTGTGATCGAGGTCTTTCCCAAGCCCGTGCCGGGCGCCCGGAAACGGACCCCGGCGGCGTTCACGATCCGGCTGGCCCTGATGCGCGAGGCAGACCAGCAGCTCGCCCAGGCGCTGGTCACCCATCACATGCGTACGGCGGGCGTCGCAGTCGATAACGCGCTGGCGGCCGACCAGGCCTTCCGGGCCGAGATGCAGGCACTGCCGCACACCTGGGGCCTGTACGCGATGATCGCCCTCGACGTGGGGATCTGGCTTTTCACGCTCACGCACGGCGCCACGCTCGACGCCACAGCGCCCGCCAAGCTCGTCGACTGGGGCGGCAACGCCGCCGTGCTGGTGCAGGAGGGCCAGTGGTGGCGGTTGCTGACGGCCACCTTCCTGCACAGCAGCCTCCGGCACATCGGCGCCAACATGCTGGTGCTGTTCCTGCTCGGCAAGCATGTGGAGCGGTTCTACGGCACGCGCGGCTTCCTGCTGATCTATCTCGGCGCGGGGCTGGCCGGTAGCGCGCTGAGCCTGCATTTCGGGGCGCAGACGGCGGTGTCGGTCGGAGCGTCGGGCGCCGTGTTCGGCGTGGGCGGCGCGCTGCTGGCGGGGGTGCTGCGGCATCGCCGGCTGCTGCCCGAGGGCATCCATCGGCAACTGACGACGGACGCCGCGGTGATGATCGGCTATTCGCTGGTGCAGGGCTTCCTGTCAACCCGCGTGGACAACGCCGGGCACGTGGGCGGCCTGATCGGCGGCGCGCTGATCGCGCTATGCCTGCCGGTGCGGCTGGACCGCGCCAGCTACGCCCGCAAGCTGCGGCGCGGCCTGGCCATGGCGGCAGCCGTTGCCGCCGTGCTGGTGGTGGGTACCGCCGCGCTGGCACCGCGCGTGCCCCAGGCCATGCGCGACAGCCTGGCCGCTTCCCGCCAGATCGAGCGCGCCCACAAGACCTTCACGACCGCCTTCCAGGCCATGCAGGCCGACAATGCGGCAACCAAGGCCGGCCGGATGACGCCCGAGGAAGCGGACGACCGCAGCCGGACCGTGCACGCCCCGGCGCTCGATCAGGCCGTGTCCGAACTGGTCCGCATCACGCTGCCGCCGGGCGACCCGCGCGCGCCGCTGGTGCAGGACATGACGCTGCTGGCCGACCTGCTGCGGGAAATGGCCCGCATGCCGTCGGTGAAGGATCCCCGCACCGGCAAACCCGTGGCCGCCGATCCCCGCCGCGCAGCGCAGATCGCGGTGGACATCGTGCGGCTGACCGCCCAAATGAAAAAGCGCCAGTCGTAACCGGCGCTTTTTCTTCTCCCCCAGGGATCACCCCGCCTACCCTGCCATCACCCCGCCATCACCCCGCCATCACCCCGCTGTCGCCCTCGGGCGGCTTCACGCGGAACCACGCTGCGTACAGCGCCGGCAGGAACAGCAGCGTCAGCACCGTGGCGATGATCAGCCCGCCCATGATGGCGGCCGCCATCGGCCCCCAGAACGTCGAGCGCGAGAGCGGGATCATCGCCAGCACGGCCGCCGCGGCGGTCAGGATGATCGGCCGGAACCGGCGCACCGCTGACTCGACAATGGCCTGCCACGGCGGCACCCCGGCGCTGATGTCCTGCTCGATCTGGTCCACCAGGATCACCGAGTTGCGGATGATCATGCCCAGCAGCGCCGTAATGCCAAGCTGGGCGACAAACCCCATCGGCGCGCGCAGCAGCAGCAGCGTGGCGGCGGCGCCGATCAGCCCGAGCGGGCCGGTCAGGAACACCATCACCGAACGCGAGAAGCTGTGGAGCTGCAGCATCAGCAGCGTGAAGATCAGGAAGATGCACAGCGGCAGTTGCGCGGCGATGGACGCCCCCGCCTTGCCGCTCTCCTCCTCGGCCCCTGCCACGGTGATCAGGTAGCCGGGCGGCAGGTTCGCGCGCAGCTTGTTGAGCTGCGGGTTGATCTGCGCGGTCACGGTCGGACCCTGGATGCCATCCACCACATCGGCCTGCACGGTGATGCCGAAGTCGCGGTTCTCGCGCCAGATCACGCCCGGCTCGGACTTCAGCGTCACGCGCGCCACCTGCGTCAGCGGCACCGCGCGGCCTGTGTTGGTCGGCACCAGCACGTTGGCCATGTCGGACATCGCGTCGCGCTCGTTCTTCGGCGTGCGCATGATGATGTCGATCAGCTTGTCGGCGTCGCGATACTGGCCCACCGGCACGCCGGTCAGCACGGCCTGCGTGGCACGGGCGATGGCGTTGGTGGTCACGCCCAGCGCGCGCGCCTTGTCCTGGTCGATCTCCAGGCGCAGCATCTTGACGTTCTCGTTCCAGTTGTCGTTCACGCCCACCGTGTTCGGATTGGCGGCCATGATCGCCCGGACCTGATCGGCAATTTTGCGCACGCCGGCGGCCTCGGGCCCGATCACGCGGAACTGCACCGGGTACGCCACCGGCGGTCCGTTCGGCAGCAGCTTCACGCGGCCGCGCAGCTGCGGGAACTGGGTGGCCAGCACCTCCATCACGCGCTTGCGCAGCGCGTCGCGCGCCTCCACGCTGACCGGCATCACAATCACCTGCGCCACGTTGCTCTGCGGGAAGATCTGGTCCAGCGGCAGGTAGAAGCGCGGCGCGCCGACGCCGACGAAGGTGGTCAGGCTATCCACGGCCTTGTCGCGGCGCATGGCGGTCTCGAAGCGCTTGGCCTCGCCCTCCATCTGCGCGAAGCTGGTGCCCTCGGGCATCCACAACTCCACCATCAGCTCGGGCCGGCTCGAATCCGGGAAAAACTGCTTCTCGACGAACTTGAACGCCCACAGGCCCAGCGCGAAGCTGACCAGCGTGACGGCGATCACGGTCTTGCGCCACGTCACGCACCAATTCACCAGATGCCGGAAGCGCGCGTAGAACGGCGTGTCGAACACCTCGTGATGGCCGCCGTCGCTGGCGCGGGTCTTGAGCAGCAGATAGCCGAGGTAGGGCGTGAAGTACACCGCCGCCAGCCACGACAGCACCAGCGCCAGCGCCGTCACGGCGAAGATCGCGAAGGTGTACTCGCCCACGGTGGACTTGGCCAGCCCCACCGGCAGGAAGCCGGCCGCCGTGATCAGCGTGCCGGTCAGCATCGGCATGGCCGTGGAGGTGTAGGCGAAAGTGGCCGCCTCCATCTTGGAGAAGCCTTCCTCCAGCTTGCGGACCATCATTTCGACGGCGATGATCGCGTCATCCACCAGCAGCCCGAGCGCCACGATCAGCGCCCCGAGCGAGATCTTGTGCAGGCCGATGCCGAAGATGTTCATGAACAGGAACGTCACGGCCAGCACTAGCGGGATGGTCAGCGCCACCACCAGCCCGGGGCGCACGTCGAGCCGCAGCGGCTTGGTGTGCAGCCCCAGCGCGATGAAGCTGACCGCCAGCACGATCACCACGGCCTCGATCAGCACGTGCACGAACTCGCCCACCGAGCGCTTGACCGCCTGCGGCTGGTCCTGCACCTGCTCCATCTCGATGCCCATCGGCAACTGGCCGCGCAGGCCGTCGGTCACGCGGCGCAGTTCCTGGCCCAGCGCGATGATGTCGCCGCCCTTCTCCATCGAGATGCCGAGCCCGATCACATCCTTGCCGTTGAAGCGCATGCGGCTGGCGGGCGGGTCGATATAGCCGCGATAGACGTGGGCGATGTCGCCCAGCCGGATATTGGCGATGCCGTTGGGCCCGCGCAGCACCAGACTCTCCAGGTCCTGCACATCGCCAAGCTGGCCGGTCACGCGGACCTGGAGGTTGTCGGTCGGGGTGACCATCACGCCACTCCCGGTGGGATTGTTCTGCTCCGAGATCTGGTTGGCGATGGCGTTGATGTCGAGCCCAAGCTGCGCGAAGCGCGTCTGGTTGAACTCGATATAGAGCTTCTCGTCCTGCAGGCCCAGCAGCGTGACCTTAGCCACGGCGGGCACGCGCAGCAGCGCCTGGCGGACGAGGTCGGCGTACTCGCGCAGCTCCTTGTAGTTGAAGCCGTCCGCCGAGAGCGCGTAGATCGAGCCGTAGACATCGCCGAATTCATCGTTGAAGAACGGGCCGCGCACGCCCTGCGGCAGGGTCTGGGCGATGTCCCCGATCTTCTTGCGCACCGTGTACCAGATCTGCGCGGTGTCCTTGGCGGGCGAGTTATCGGCCAGCTGGAAGATCACCGTGGTCTCGCCCGGCTTGGAGAAGCTGCGGATCTTGTCGGCGTACGGCACTTCCTGGAGCTGCCGTTCGATCTTGTCGGTCACCTGCACCGCGATCTGCTCGGCCGTGGCGCCGGGCCAGAAGGCCTGCACCACCATCACGCGGAAGGTGAACGGGGGGTCTTCGTCCTGACCAAGCTGGAAGAAGGCCAGCAGGCCGCCGATCAGCAGCACCACCAGCAGGTAGCGGGTCAGCGGCTGGTGCTCGAGCGCCCAGCGCGACAGGTTGAAGCGCGAGTGTTCCATCGATCAGCCCTTGCTGCCGGCGGCGGCGCCCGGATTGGAGGCCGGCTGGGCCGACTGGGCAGGCTGGGCGGACGTGGCGCTCTGCATCGGCTTGACCTTCTGGCCCGGCTGCAGCAGGTGCACGCCGGCCGTGACGATGGTCTGGCCCGGCGCCAGCCCCTGGCGCACCTCGATTTCATTGCCCTGCGGGTCGCCCAGCGTCACCGGCACCGGCTTGACCGTGCCCGTGCCGCCACTGGCCGCGCCCTGGTAGATCCACACCTGATTGGTGCCGCGGTCCTGCAGCAGCGCGGTCAGCGGGATGCGGATGGCGGCGGACTCGCCGGTGCGGGTAAAGGTGACCACGGCGGTCATGCCGAAGCGCAGGTCGGCGGGCGGATTGGGCACGCTGACGCGCGTCGGGTAGGTACGGGTGACCGGATCGGCGGCGCCCGAGATCTCGCGCACGCGGCCCGGCAGCGCGCGGTCCGGCTCGGCCCAGGTGCGCACGGTGACGTCGGAGATGCCGCGCAGCATGTCCACCTGATCCTCGGGGAGGCCGATGGCGACCTCCTTCTCGGCGATCTGCGCCACGCGGATCACCGACTGCCCCGCCGTGACCACCTGGCCGACCTCGGCATCGACGGCCGTCACCACGCCGTCCGCATCGGCGGCGAGCACGGCGTAGCCGGTCTGGTTGCTCTGGTTGCGGAGATTGGCCTGCGCCTGCTCCAGCCGCGAGGCGGCGGAATCGTAGGTGGCCTGGCGCCGGTGCAGCTCGGCGGCACTGATGAAATTCTTGGCGGCCAGCTCCTTGTAGCGCTTCAGGTCGGAGTCGGCCAGATCGCGGTCGGTCTTGGCGGCATCGAACTGGGCACGCGCGGAGGCTTCGGCCAGCGCCAAGTCGGTCGGGTCCAGGCGGGCCAGCGGCTGGCCCTTCCTGACGCTGGCGCCTACGTCCACCAGACGGGCCGAAATCTTGCCGGGCACCCGGAAGCCCAGGCGCGACTCCACGCGCGGCCGTACCTCGCCCGAAAACTCGAATGCGGTCTTCCCGGCACCCGAATGCAATTGCAACAGCCGCACGGGCCGCACGGCCTCCACCGGCTCCGCCTTCTTCCCGCAGCCGGACAGCCCGGCCAGGATCGCCAGCGTCGCCACGGTCAGCAGGGCGACCATCGGCGTCCGGCGGGTCCGGGCGGGCATCGGGGAAACATCAACGTCGGCGGCCGCAACATCCGGCCTGGCATAAGGCACTGGCATGGGTTAAGCGTCTTGAGTCGGTGGAACGTCGGAACAAGCTGGAGAGTGCGGGGGGACAGCCAATTGGGGAAAGCGTCTCGCGGCGGACCCTTCTGCGGGTGCCTGCCGGGGAATTAATAACTGGCCGGTCAGTAATATAACGAGCGGCTCCGAGTGCGTCAAACGCCGGGCGACGAATGGGCCGAAACTTGGCGCGAATGGCGGACACGGGGTGGACGGGGGGCGATGTTACAATTTGCCGCTTTCGCGGACCCGCTGCGCCGGTCCGTATCGCCCCACAGACCGCATTAAAAAGAGATTGGCGTGACGCCCGATCAGTATTGCCAGGACAAGGCCGCCCCGGGCGGCTCCCTCCCCTACTACAGCTTCCTGTTCCTCCCGACCGAACGCCGCCGCGCCATCACGGCGCTGTACGCCTTCCGCCGCGAGCTGGAGGCCATCATCGACGAGAGCCACGACGCCGGCGTAGCCCACCAGCGGCTGGACTGGTGGCGCGGCGAACTGCGCCGCCTCTATGACGGTCAACCGTCACATCCGGTCACGCAGGCCCTGCAGCCCCATATTGCGCCGTGCGGCCTGCCGCAATCCGAATTTTCTGAAATGCTGGACGGCATGGAAATGGATCTGACCCAGACCCGCTACCTCGACGAAGCCGGTTTGAAACGCTACTGCCAGTGCGCGGGCGGTGCCGTGGGCGTGCTGTCGGCCCGGGTGCTGGGGTTTTCCGATCCGCGCACGCTGGACTTCGCCCGCCAGCTGGGCCTGTCGATGCAGCGCGCGACCATCGTCCGTGATGTGGGCGAGGATGCCCGCCAGGGCCGCATCTACCTGCCGGTGGACACGCTCCAGCGCCACGAGGTACCAGCGGCCGACATCCTGCAATCGCGCTACTCCGAACGCTTCGTGGCCCTGATGCGCGAGCAGGCCGAGGTGGCCCGCACGCTGTACCGCGAGGCGCTGGCGCTACTGCCGCGCCAGGACCGCCGCGCCCAGCGCGCCGCGCTGGTGATGGCCGCCATCTCCCATGCCCAGCTCGACGAGATCGAGGCCAGCCAGTTCCAGGTGCTGACGCAGCGCATCGCCCTGACGCCGATGCGCATGCTGTGGATCGCCTGGAAGACCTGGCTGCGCAACCGCTGACCGCCATCGAACCGAATCGAACCGAACTGATCCCGACCCGACCCCGATCCGCACCATGACTACCGTACTCGCCTCGCTCGGCCAATCCATCCTCGACCGCGCCGCCGCGCTCGCCGCCCACTCCGACATGGAGGACGGGCTGACCTGCGCGTTCCTTACGCCGGCGCATCGCCGGGCACAGGCGCAACTGGTGCAGTGGATGGAGGAAGCCGGCATGGCGGTGCGCGTGGACGCCATCGGCAATGTGATTGGGCGGTATGCCGCCGATCCGGCCGTGGCTGCGCCGAAGGTGCTGATGACCGGCTCTCATTTCGACACCGTGCGCAACGGCGGGCGGTATGACGGGCGGCTGGGCATCCTGCTGCCGATTGCGGTGGTGGGCGCACTCCATGCGGCGGGCATCCGGCTGCCGTATCACTTCGAGATCGTCGGCTTCGCCGAGGAGGAAGGGCTGCGCTTCAAGACCAGCTTCCTGGCAAGCAGCGTGCTGGCGGGCCGCTTCGACCCGGCCCTGCTGGACCGCGCGGACCCGGACGGGGTGACCATGCGCGAGGCGCTGGCCCAGTCCGGCCTGCCCGGCGCCGGCAGCCTGGACGCCCTGCGCGCCGCGGCGGTCGATCCGGCCACGCTGGCAGGGTTCGTCGAAGTGCATATCGAACAGGGCCCGGTGCTGCTGAACCGCGACCTGGCGCTCGGCATCGTCACGCAGATCGCAGGCAGCAGCCGCTTCCAGGTGCGGGTGGAGGGGCTGGCCAGCCACGCCGGCACCACGCCGATGGACATGCGGCGCGACGCCGCCACCGGCGCCGCCGAGATGATCCTGCTGGTGGAGTCGCGCTGCGCGCAGGTGCCGACGCTGGTCGGCACGGTGGGCCAGCTTCAGGTGCCGAACGGCTCCAGCAATGTGATTCCGGCCGCGTGTGTGTTCTCGATGGACATCCGCGCCGGCGAGGACGGCATCCGCGAAGCCGCCATCACCGACATCGTGATGGGCATCGAGCGGATCGCGGCGCGCCGTGGCCTGACCGCCACCGTCGAACGAGTGACGCCGGTGAACAACGCGCCGTGCGCGCGCTGGCTGATGGATCAGTTCGGCGCGGTGCTGCGCAAGCGCGGTCTGGAGGCGTTCGAGCTGCCGTCCGGCGCCGGGCATGACGCGATGATGATGCAACGCATGACCGACGTGGCGATGCTGTTCGTGCGCTGCGGCAATGGCGGCATCAGCCACAACCCGCTGGAAACCATCACCGTGGAAGATGCGCAGCTGGCGGCCGAGGTATTCGTGGATTTCCTGCGACATTTCCGACCGCAGGACTGATAGGGAGGGCGGTCAGCCGCCTTCGTACATCTCGCGGCCGAGATCCTGGAGATTCTTGCGCAGCGTCTTGCGCTCGTCGGGCGAGAGTTTGGGATGCCCGCCCGGTGGGCCCTGGCGGCCGGCGCGGTCGGCCATGTCGCGCTCCGTGCGGTACTTTTCGGCGCGGGTGCGGGCCTCGCGCTGGTCCAGGCGCTCACCGCCGCCCGGCTTGCCCGGCACGGCGGGGGTAGGTGCGCCACCGCTGGCGTGGCCCGGCTGGGCAGGGCGGAGTAACTGGGCCATGCCCGCCGACTGCGCCTGCGCGAGCGCCGGCAGCAGTACGATGAGCATGGCCGCGCCGGCATGGCAAGCCGCCCGCACGCACGCCGTGCGTTGCAGGGTTTGTCCGTGCCGGTTTTGCTTCACTTTCATTGGATAATGGCGGTCTTGACCGTGGTCGCACATCCGCGGGGAGGACGACGCAGGCACTATGCCAACGCCTTCGTCAGAGAGATGGGACGCCCCTTGGTCACCGTGAATGCCCGTCGCGCCAAATCGGCGTCGGGCTACGGTTTGCGGAGTGTAATTGCACAAAAGATGCACGCCGCCATACCACAGGGTAAAGTATGTAACGTTTTGTTAAGCCATTTTGAGCGAAAGCGTAAGTCGCTAAGATACCGCCATGGAAAATACCAGCCACAAGATTCTCGTCGTGGACGACGACCCGCGATTGCGCGACCTGCTGCGCCGCTACCTTGGCGAGCAGGGGTTCACGGTACTGGTGGCGGAAAACGCCACCGCCATGAACAAGCTCTGGCTGCGCGAGCGGTTTGACCTGCTGGTGCTGGACCTGATGATGCCGGGCGAGGATGGCCTGTCCATCTGCCGCCGCCTGCGCGGTGCCAACGATCAGACCCCGATCATCATGCTGACCGCCAAGGGCGAGGACGTCGATCGCATCGTCGGCCTGGAAATGGGCGCCGATGACTACCTGCCCAAGCCTTTCAACCCGCGCGAGCTGATCGCGCGCATTCACGCCGTGCTGCGCCGCAAGGGCCCCGCCGAGGTACCGGGCGCCCCGTCCGAGACGCCCGAAACCTTCGCCTTCGGCGATTTCGTGCTGAACCTGGCCACCCGCACGCTGACCAAGAACGACGAGGAAATCACGCTCACCACGGGCGAATTCTCGGTGCTCAAGGTGTTCGCGCGGCATCCGCGCCAGCCGCTCTCGCGCGAGAAGCTCATGGAAATGGCCCGCGGCCGCGAATACGAAGTGTTCGACCGCAGCCTGGACGTGCAGATCTCGCGCCTACGCAAGCTCATCGAACCGGACCCGGGCAACCCCCGCTTCATCCAGACGGTCTGGGGCCTGGGCTACGTCTTCATTCCCGATGGCGTGAAGTAGTCCCGGTTCGTCCGCAGTCAGCATCGTGGCGACCGCTCTCGGCCGTACCGCAACGCGGTTCTTTGGTTCGCTGTTCTGGCGCACCTTCATGCTGATCGCCCTGTTGCTGGCGATCTCGCTGGGTATCTGGTTCCAGAGCTACCGGCTCTTCGAACGCGCACCGCGCGCCCAGCAGATCGCCATGCAGGTGGTCAGCGTGGTCAAGCTCACGCGCGCGGCCCTGCTCTATTCCGACCCGGCGCGGCGGCGCTTCCTGCTGCTCGACCTCGTGCAGAACGAAGGCATCAAGGTCTATCCGCGCGAGAAGGACGACGACTTCGCCGCGCCCACGGCCAACCCGTTCCTGACCCAGCTGGTGCAGCAGGAGATTCGCGGGCGGCTGGGCGAGGACACCGTGCTCGCCACCACCGTCAATGACATTCCGGGCGTGTGGGTCAGCTTCGAGATCGAGGGGGACGATTACTGGGTCGCCATCAGCCCGGAGCGCTTCGAGCGCGTGCCGGGCATCCAGTGGCTGTGGTGGAGTATCGCCGCGCTGCTGCTGTCGATCATCGGCGCGGCCTTTATCACGGCGCGCGTGAACTACCCGCTCAAGCGCCTGGCCAACGCGGCGCGCCAGATCGGCACCGGCGGCGACCCGCCGCCGCTGCGCGAGCATGGCGCCAGCGAGGTGGCCCAGGCCAACCGCAGCTTCAACCAGATGGTGCGGGACCTGCGCCAGCTCGACGACGACCGCGTGGTCATGCTGGCCGGCATCTCCCACGACCTGCGCACCCCGCTCACCCGGCTGCGGCTCGAGACCGAGATGTCGCCGGTGGACAACATCACGCGCGACGCCATGATCGCCGACATCGAGCAGATGGACGCCATCATCGGCCAGTTCCTCAACTACGCCCGGCCCGGCCAGGAAATGGTGGAGCCGGTGGATCTCTCCGCGCTGGTCCAGGACGCCGTGGGCGTCTATGCCGCGCACGACGATGTGCGCGTGCACGTGCGCGCCAACGGCCCGGTCATGGCGGTGGCCAACCGCATGGAGATCCAGCGCATCCTGGACAACCTGGTCGAGAACGCGCGCCGCTACGCCAAGGACGAGGAAAGCGGCATGGCCGAGGTGGAGATCTCCACCCGGCTCGATGACAAGGACGCCGTGCTGACCGTGGCCGACAACGGTCCGGGCGTGCCCGACGCCCAGCTCTCCCTGCTGACCCGGCCGTTCTACCGGCTCGACAGCGCGCGCAGCGAGGCAAAGGGCGCAGGGCTGGGCATGTCCATCGTCAACCGCATCCTCCAGCGCAACGGCGGGCGGCTGGTGCTCGCCAATCGGCCGCCACCCAAGTCCGGGCTGGTGGTGCGCGCCTGCTTCCGGCGCGCATGAGGCGCCACCCCGCGCGGGCACTGACAGGTTTTCGACAGCATTTGATAGCAGATTGAAAGGCGGTTGACAGGGCATTGACAGCCCCGCGGCGCACACTGGCGGCCATTGCGATCCCACAACATGTCGCCGGCCGCACCGGCGCTGACCGAGAGACAGCCATGTCCAGCACCGCCTCCGCGCCGGCTTCCCAGCACAGCGCCCGTACCGTGTTCCGCGTCGTCAGCGGCAACTTCCTCGAAATGTACGATTTCATGGTGTACGGCTTCTACGCCGCCGCCATCGCCCGTACGTTCTTCCCCAGCGGCAACGAATTCGCCTCGCTGATGCTCTCGCTGGCCACCTTCGGCGCCGGCTTCCTGATGCGTCCGCTCGGCGCCATCATTCTTGGCGCCTATATCGACCACCATGGCCGCCGCAAGGGCCTGATTCTCACGCTAATCCTGATGGCGATGGGCACGCTGCTGATTGCGCTGGTGCCCGGCTATGCCTCGATCGGGGTGGCCGCGCCGCTGCTGGTGCTGGCGGGCCGGCTGCTGCAAGGGTTCTCGGCCGGCGTGGAGCTGGGCGGGGTATCGGTCTACCTGTCCGAGATCGCCAAGCCGGGCCAGAAAGGCTTCTATGTGGCGTGGCAGTCGGCCAGCCAGCAGGTGGCGGTGATCTTTGCCGGGCTAATGGGTGTGATCCTGCACGCCACGCTGGCGCCGGAACAGATGGATAGCTGGGGCTGGCGCGTGCCGTTCCTGATCGGCTGCCTGATCGTGCCATTCCTGTTCATGATCCGCCGCTCGCTGGAGGAAACCGAAGCCTTCCGCACCCGCAAGCACCAGCCCACCATGCGCGAGATCTACCGCTCGATGCTCGACAACTGGGGCATCATCCTCGCGGGCTGCATGATGGTGGTGATGACCACGGTGTCGTTCTACATGATCACCGCCTACACGCCCACCTTCGGCAAGACCGTGCTCAAGCTCGGCGACGTGGACAACCTCATCGTGACGATGTGCGTCGGCCTTTCCAACTTCATCTGGCTGCCGCTGATGGGCGCCGTCTCCGACCGCGTGGGACGCAAGCCGCTGCTGGTGATCTTCACCATCGCCACCCTGCTGACCGCCTACCCGGCCGTGTCCTGGCTGGTGGCCGAGCCGTCCTTCGGCCGCCTGCTGATGGTGGAGCTGTGGCTCTCCTTCCTGTACGGCAGCTACAACGGCGCGATGGTCGTCACGCTGGCCGAGATCATGCCGCCGGCGGTGCGCACGGCGGGCTTCTCGCTCGCCTACAGCCTGGCCACGGCGCTGTTCGGCGGCTTCACGCCCGCCATCGCCACCTACCTGATCCACGAAACCGGCAACAAGGCCGCGCCGGGCCTGTGGCTGACGTTCGCCGCCGCCTGTGGCCTGGTGGCCACGCTGGTCATCTTCCGCACCCGCCGCCTGCAGGGCGCCCTGCGCACCGCCTGATACGCGTGGCCTGATGCGGCCCCGACCCGATCGCCGCCACAAGATGAAACTTTTGTGGCGGCTTTCGTCATGTGCGTCCGCACATGGCATACTCACCGTTCGTCTTTGGCGCGCGCCGTGCAGGGAAAGGCCGATGCCTATCGGTCTCTTTGAGACAATCAATTGGCCCTGCGCGTATCGGACAGGTCATAATCTGGCTTTGTTGCGATGCCGTATCGTGGCGTTCTGCAGCCCCGTGCTGCCCCACCCCGCCCGGCGTGTCGCGTGCGTTACTCTGTTCAACCGTATCAGGAGAAGTTGATGAAGACCGTTGGTGACAAGATCGAATCGTTCCAAATCGTTGGCGTGAAGCCGGGTTTCAACAACCACGAAGAGAATGGCCAGTCGGCTTTCGAAGACATCACCGAGAAGTCCTTCGAAGGCAAGTGGAAGATCATCTACTTCTACCCGAAGGACTTCACCTTCGTGTGCCCGACCGAAATCGTCGCCTTCGCCAAGCTGAACGACGACTTCGCTGATCGCGACGCGATCGTGCTGGGCGGCTCGACCGACAACGAGTTCGTGAAGCTGGCATGGCGCCGCGAACACAAGGACCTGAACAAGCTGAACCAGTGGCAATTCGCCGACGTGACCGGCTCGCTGGTGGACCAGCTGGGCGTGCGTGACAAGGCTGCCGGCGTGGCCCTGCGCGCTACGTTCATCGTCGATCCGGACAACGTGATCCAACACGTGTCGGTGAACAACCTGAACGTCGGCCGTAGCCCGGACGAAGTCCTGCGTATTCTGGACGGCCTGCAAACGGACGAGCTGTGCCCGTGCAACCGCGCTGTCGGCGGCGCCACGCTGTAATTTGTTTGACCTGCCAACCGCCCTCCCCGGGCGGACCGGCGCGCGCGGAAGTGGCCAAACCGGCGCTTCCGCGTCAAAGCCCGCAAATGCGGGTTTTTTGAGCCCTGGACGATAGGAGAAATAAATGGAATTCCTCAGCACGATTAAGAACCTCATTCCCGACTACGCGAAGGACATCCGCCTGAATGTGGATGGCACGATCGCGCGCTCGTCGCTGGAAGGCAATGACGCCGTGGGCGTGGCACTCGCCGCCGCCTTCGCCGCCAAGAGCAAGATCATCGTCGATGCCATCCGCAATGCGAACGTGCTGTCGCCGGAGGAAGTCACCGCTGCGCAGACGGCTGCCGCGCTGATGGGCATGAACAATGTCTGGTATCCGTACATCGAGATGGCCGAGGACCCGGACCTGTCGAGCCAGCCCGCCGGACTGCGCATGAACGCCTACGCTACCCATGGTGGCGTGGACAAGCGCCGCTTCGAGATGTACGCACTGGCCGCGTCGATCATCGGCAAGTGCCACTTCTGCGTGAAGTCGCACTATCAGTTGCTGAAGACCGAGCAAGGCATGAGCGCGCAGCAACTGCGCGACGTGGGCCGCATCGCCGCCGTGATCGGGGCTGCCGCCAACGTGATCGCCGCAGAATAAGGCTTGCCGGGCAGGCATTGCCCGCCTGGTCAGGAAAACCTGCCGCCACCGCAAGGGGCGGCAGGTTTTTTTTCGCCCCAGCGCGAAAGCCTGATGTCAAGACGATGTCAATACGCTGGGCGGCATGTTGTCTGACACGCAAACGGGCGATCGGGAACCATGCACTTGTGCCGCGACCGGCCTACAATCCACGCAAGGACACGGATACAGAGGCCATGAGTACCTTGCCTTCGCATACCTCCCCCCGTTTTCGCTTCCGCCTGGCGGCGGCGTACGACTGGGGCGACATCGCAGCGGTCACGCAGCAAGCCTATGGGCAGTATGAGCTTGCGATCATGGAAGATTGCCGCGCATCGTTCCAGCGCGGCATGCAGTCCGTGCTGGCCGCAAAGGACAATCCCGACATGGAATGGTGGGTCGCCGAGAGCGACCACGGCATCAGCGGTGCCGTGCTGTTCTGCCATCCGGGCGCCACGCTGCCCGCCCTGGACGACAGCACCGTGACGCTGACGCAGCCCGAGGCACGGCTGCTGTCGGTCAGCCCGCAGGCGCGTGGCCAGGGGCTGGGACATCGGCTGATGCAGATCTGCATCCAGCGGGCGCGCGATATCGGCGCCAGTGCGCTGGTGGTGCGGACCATGCCCGAGATGGCCTCCGCCAACAAACTGTGCCAGCAGATGGGCTTCCAGAAACGGACCGAAGCCGGCGCACGCAGCGGCGCCATGGCGCGCCTGAACGACTACACCTTCGCGATCCTGCCCGAGGAAGCGCCGCTACCGTCGCCACCCCCGGTCTGACTGTCTGATCGCGCAGTTGCTTCAATCCTGAACGTCGCCAGCCTTGCGGTAGATCAGCACCGCGGCCTGCGCGACGATGCCCTCTTCGCGCCCTTCGAACCCCAGCTTCTCATTGGTCTTCGCCTTCACGTTGCAACGCGTGACGGGCAGGCCGAGGTCTTCCGCGAGATTCGCCACCATGCCGCCGATATGCGGCGCCAGTTTTGGCTTTTGTGCGATGACCGTGGCATCCACGTTGCCGATCTCGTAGCCGGCCTCGCGCACCCGCCGGGCCGCCTCGCGCAACAGCACGCGACTGTCGGCACCGGCGAAATTCGGGTCCGTGTCGGGAAAATGCCGGCCGATGTCGCCCAATGCGGCGGCACCGAACAGCGCGTCGGTCACGGCGTGCAGCAGCGCGTCGGCATCGGAATGGCCGAGCAGGCCACGGTCATGCGGAATGTCCACGCCACCCAGGATCAGCTTGCGGCCCGGCACCAGGGCGTGCACGTCATAGCCCTGGCCAATGCGGATATCGAACGGATTCAATGCGACTCCTCTGAAAAATGCTTAACGGTCAGCCAGCGGGGCTGCCGGCGCGAGCAGGATGTCCGCCAGCGCGAAATCCTCGGGGTAGGTGACCTTGAAATTGCGCAGCGAGCCGTTGACCAGGCGCGGATGCAGGCCCAGGCGCTCGATGGCGCTCGCCTCGTCGGTGACCACGGCGCCGGCGGCCAGCGCCTCCTGCAACGCCTGGCGCAACACGCCTACGCGGAACATCTGCGGGGTCTGGGCCTGCCAGAGCCCTTCGCGCGGCACGGTGGCGCCAATCCGCACGCCAACCTGGGTGCCTTCGTCCGCCCGCTTGAGCGTATCGGGCACCGGCACCGCCAGAATGCCGCCGATGGCCGCATCGGCCTCGTCGTCGGCCTCCACGGCGCGGATCAGCGTGTCGATCATGGCCGGCGTCAGTCCTGGGCGGGCGGCATCGTGCACGAGCACCCAGTCGCTGTCCGTGGCGCCGAGCTGGGCCAGGTGATGCAGGCCGGCCAGCACCGAGGCGTGGCGCGTGTCGCCGCCCACGAAGGCGGTATCGAAGCGCAGCCCCGCGAACGCCTCCGCGCCGAAGCGCGATTCCAGCGGCATATCGTCCGGCGCCAGCACCAGCGCGGTGGCGCTGATGCGCTCACAGGCGGAAAAGGCGGCCAGCGCGTGCCAGATCATCGGGCGGCCGGCCACGGTCTGGTATTGCTTGGCGACGTGGCCGCCGGCGCGGCTGCCGGTACCGGCACAGGGAATCAGGGCGAAGCGGCGAGCAGACACAGGGTAGCGGGGCGAAGTAGGAATAAGACGGGCGGCGGACCGGCCGGTGCGCATTCTATAATACGGCCCTTGTCCACCGCCACGGAGATCCCTTCCGGGGCCGGACTATCATGGCCAACCCCCGCCCGCGCTGCCGGCGGGGCGCTGTCGTTTCGATCGCCCTTGCTGCCAATGCCTGACATCCACGCTGTCACATCCTTCGCCAACCTGTCGCTGGTCAAGCCCGGCATGCGTCACGCGGTGGCCGGCCTGACCGGCTCCGCCGACGCCCTGCTGGTAGCCGCCTACGCGCGCCAACACAAGGGCGCCCTGCCGATGCTGGCAGTGATGTGCGCCAACGCCACCGACGCCCAGCGCCTGGCCGAGGAAATCCCGTGGTTCGCGCCCGAACTGCGTGTGCGGCTGCTGCCGGACTGGGAAACGCTGCCCTACGACAGCTTCTCGCCCCACCAGGACCTGGTATCCGAGCGGCTGGCCACGCTGCACGACATCCAGACCGGCCAGTGCGACGTGATGCTGGTGCCCGCCTCCACCGCGCTGTACCGGCTGGCGCCGCCGGCCTTCCTGGCCGCGTACACCTTCTTCTTCAAGCAGGGCGAGAAACTCGACGAAAACGCGCTCAAGGCCCAGTTCACACTGGCCGGCTACGAGCACGTCAGCGCGGTCATGCGCCCCGGCGAGTACAGCGTACGGGGCGGGCTGATCGACCTCTTCCCGATGGGCTCGGCCCTGCCGTACCGGATCGACCTGTTCGGGGATGAGATCGAGACCATCCGTGCCTTCGACCCCGACACCCAGCGCAGCCTGTACCCGGTGAAGGAAGTGCGCCTGCTGCCCGGGCGCGAGTTCCCGCTCGACGAAACCGCCCGCACCGCCTTCCGGGGCCGCTGGCGCGAGGTGTTCGAGGGAGATCCGACCAAATCGCCGATCTACAAGGACATTGGCAACGGCGTGCCGTCCGCCGGCATCGAGTACTACCTGCCGCTGTTCTTCGAGGAAAGCGCCAGCCTGTTCGATTACCTGCCCGCCGGCACGCAACTGGCGTTCGCGGGCAATATCGACGAGGCCATCCGCCGTTTCTGGGCCGATACCACCCAGCGCTACACCTTCATGCGGCACGACCGCGAACGCCCGCTGCTGCCGCCGGCGGACCTGTTCCTGTCCGAGGAGCAGTTCTTCGTAGCCGCCAAGCCGCTGGCGCGCGTGGTGCTGCAGCGCGAGGCCACGGCCGAGCAGGCACCGTTCTCGGCTGCCCTGCCCGATGTCTCGGTCAACCGCCGCGCCGAAGACCCGCTGGTCAACCTCGAGGCCCTGCTGCTGAACAAGGCCACGCGCGTGCTGATGTGCGCCGACTCCGCTGGCCGGCGCGAGACGCTGATGCAACTCTTCGCCGAAAGCGGCCTGCGTCCGCAGCCAGTGGACGACTTCGCCGCCTATCTGGCCGGTGACGCGCACTTCTCGATCGCCGTGGCGCCGCTGCAGAGCGGCTTTGCGCTGCCGCAGGCGCAACTGGCCTTCGTGACTGAGGCCGAGCTCTACGCCGGCACCGCGCGCCGCACGGGCCGCCGCAAGCAGGAACAGGCCAGCGCCGTCGATTCGATGGTGCGCGACCTCGCCGAACTGAAGATCGGCGACCCCGTGGTGCATAGCGAGCATGGCATCGGCCGCTATCAGGGGCTGGTGACGATGGACCTGGGCCAGGGCGAGGAGGAATTCCTGCACCTGGACTACGACAAGGGCAGCAAGCTGTACGTGCCCGTGCACCAGTTGCATGTGATCTCGCGCTACTCGGGCGCCGATCCGGAATCCGCGCCGCTGCACCACCTCGGCTCCGGCCAGTGGGACAAGGCCAAGCGCCGCGCCGCGCAGCAGATCCGCGACACCGCCGCCGAGCTGCTGAACCTGTACGCACGCCGCGCCTTGCGCCAGGGCTTTGCCTTCCCACTCCAGCCCAAGGACTACGAGACCTTCGCCGAAAGCTTCGGTTTCGAGGAAACCCCCGATCAGGCCGCCGCCATTTCGGCTGTGATCGCCGACATGACCTCCGGCAAGCCAATGGACCGACTGGTCTGCGGCGACGTGGGCTTCGGCAAGACCGAGGTGGCCCTGCGCGCCGCCTTCGTGGCCGTGCTCGGCGGCAAGCAGGTGGCCATGCTCGCGCCGACCACGCTGCTGGCGGAGCAGCACTTCCAGACGTTGTCCGACCGTTTCGCGGAATGGCCGGTGCGCATCGTGGAGCTGTCGCGCTTCAAGACCAAGAAGGAGATCGACGCGGCCATCAAGCAGATTAACGAGGGCACCGTCGATATCGTCATCGGCACGCACAAGCTGCTCTCGGACGACGTGAAGTTCCAGCGCCTGGGCCTGGTCATCATCGACGAGGAACACCGCTTCGGCGTGCGCCAAAAAGAGGCGCTCAAGACACTTCGCGCCGAGGTGGACGTGCTGACGCTCACCGCCACCCCCATCCCACGCACGCTGGGCATGGCGCTGGAGGGCCTGCGCGACTTCTCGGTCATCGCCACGGCGCCGCAGAAGCGGCTGGCGATCAAGACCTTCGTGCGACGCGAGGAAGACGGCGTGATCCGCGAGGCCATCCTGCGCGAGCTGAAGCGCGGCGGGCAGGTCTACTTCCTCCATAACGAGGTCGAGACCATCGAGAACAAGCGCGCCCGGCTGATGGAACTGGTGCCCGAGGCGCGTATCGCCGTGGCCCATGGCCAGATGCACGAGCGCGAGCTGGAGCGCGTGATGCGCGATTTCGTGGCGCGGCGCGACAACATCCTGCTCTGCACGACGATCATCGAGACCGGCATCGACGTGCCGACCGCCAACACCATCCTGATCCACCGCGCCGACAAGTTCGGCCTGGCCCAGCTGCACCAGCTGCGGGGCCGCGTGGGTCGCTCGCACCATCAGGCCTACGCGTACATGCTGGTCCATGATGTCGATGGCCTGACCAAGCTGGCGCAGCGCCGGCTCGAGGCCATCCAGCAGATGGAGGAACTCGGCTCCGGCTTCTACCTCGCCATGCACGACCTGGAAATCCGTGGCGCCGGCGAGGTGCTGGGCGACAAGCAATCGGGCGAAATCCACGAAATCGGCTTCCAGCTTTATACGGACATGCTCAACGCCGCCGTGAAGGCGCTCAAGGCCGGCAAGGAGCCGGACCTGATGGCCCCGCTGCAAGTGACCACCGAGATCAACCTCGGCACGCCGGCGCTGCTGCCGAACGACTATTGCGCCGATGTGCACGAACGGCTGTCGCTCTACAAGCGGCTGGCCAACTGCGAGACGGCCGAGAGCGTGGACAACATCCAGGAAGAGCTGATCGACCGCTTCGGCCGCCTGCCGCCGCAGGCGCAGGCGCTGGTGGAGACGCACCGGCTGCGTATCGCCGCCGTGCCGCTGGGCGTGCGCAAGATCGATGCGGGCGAGGCCACCATCAGCATGCAGTTCGTGCCGAACCCGCCGATCGACGCCATCCGCATCATCGACCTCGTGCAAAAGAACCGCCATATCAAGCTGGCCGGGCAGGACAAGCTGCGCATCGAGGCCAAGATGCCCGATGTGGCCGTGCGCGCCCAGACCATCAAGCACACGCTGCGGCAACTGGCGTGACGGTGTAGCATCGCATCCTTGACGAATCAATCATCTTTCCGCCCCATGCCTGCCCACGCCAATGCCCAATCTTCCGCCACCGCAGCCAAGCCGCGCGGCAGTGCGCTCGACTGGACCGAGCGGCTGGTGTCGTACGACACCACGTCGCGCCATTCGAATCTCGGCCTGATCGAGGCCGTGCGCGACCACTTCCTGGCCAAGGGGCTGCGGCCGCACCTGAGCTACAACCCGCAGGGCGACAAAGCCAACCTGTTCGTGACCGTGCCGGCGGCCAATGGCGCCACCGATGGCGGCATCGTGCTGTCCGGCCACACTGACGTGGTGCCGGTGGACGGCCAGAACTGGACCACCGACCCGTTCAAGCCGGTGATCCGCGACGGCAAGCTCTATGGCCGGGGCACCTGCGACATGAAGGGCTTCATCGGCACCAGCCTGGCGCTGCTGCCGACCATCCTGGAGGCCAGGCTACGCGAGCCGGTGCACTACGCGCTGTCGTTCGACGAGGAAATCGGCTGCATGGGCGCGCCGTATCTTCTGGCCGAATTGCGAGACCGTGGCGTGCGGCCGGGCGGCTGCATCGTCGGCGAGCCGACCAGCATGCGCGTGATCGTCGCGCACAAGGGCATCAACGCCTACCGTTGCTGCGTGAAGGGTCAGGCCGCGCATTCGTCGCTGACGCCGAATGGCGTGAACGCCATCGAATACGCGGCGCGGCTGATCTGCTTCATCCGCGACATCGCCGATGAATTCAAGGCCAACGGCCCGTACGATCAAGCCTTCGACGTGCCGTTCACGACCGCCTCCACCGGCACGATCCAGGGCGGCATCGCGCTGAACACCATTCCGGCGCTGTGCGAGTTCGTGTTCGAGTTCCGCAACCTGCCGGGCGTGGATCCCGAGGCGATCTTCGCGCGGATTCAGGAATATGCGAATGGCGTGCTGCTGCCGAAGATGCGCGCCGAACATGCCGACGCGGGGCTGACGCTGGCGAAGATTGCCGCTGCGCCGTCGCTCGACGCTGCCGAGGCCGACGCCATCACGCAACTGGTGCGCGCACTGACCGCTGACCGGGACACCAACAAGGTGGCCTATGGCACCGAGGCCGGCCTGTTCCAGCGCGCCGGCATCCCGGCCGTGGTCTGCGGCCCCGGCGACATCCAGCAAGCCCACAAGCCGGACGAGTTTGTCGCCCTCGACCAACTGGAAGCCTGCGAAGCCTTCCTGCACAAGGTGGTGGACAGCCTGCGCGTGGCCGCCTGAGCTGCTTGAGCGTTTGAGCAGGAGGGCGGTGCGCTTACAATATCGCCTTCCTCGCTTTGCGCGCCCCGCCCCGACTTCCCCCTGCCGTCATGCCCCTGATTCTCCAGAGCCTGTCCCCGCTGTCGCCCGCCGATCTCGACGCCATCCGCCCCATCGCCGACGCTTCGGCCTTCACGCTGCGTGCGGCCAACGTCGCGGCCGCCGATGACTGCGCCCCGCTGACGCCCGCACTGCACAAGGCGCTGGACGAAGCCTGCGGCCCACGCGGCATCGACTGGGCCGTGGTGCCGGCCGGGCGCAAGCTCTCGGACTTCCGGCTGGTGGCCATGGACATGGACTCGACGTTGATCACGATCGAGTGCATCGACGAAATTGCGGACTTTTGCGGGCTGAAGGCCGAGGTTTCGGCGATCACGGAAGCCGCCATGCGCGGCGAGATCACCGATTTCAATGAAAGCCTGCGGCGCCGCGTGGCCCTGCTGAAGGGGCTGGATGCCAGCGTACTCGACCGCGTCTACGCGGAGCGCCTGCGCCTGTCCCCGGGTGCCGAGCGGATGCTGCAGACCGTGCAGGCGCTGGGCATGCGCACGCTGCTGGTGTCGGGCGGCTTCGTCCATTTCACCGACCAGCTCAAGCCGCGCCTGAAGCTGGACTTCACGCGCGCGAACACGCTGGAGATTGTCGATGGCAAGCTCACCGGCGAAGTCGTCGGCGAAATCGTCAATGCGGACGTCAAGGCACGTACGGTGCGCGAGGTCTGCGCGCAGATCGGCGCCGATGTGTCGCAGGCCATCGTCATGGGCGACGGCTCGAACGATCTGAAGATGATGGCCGTGGCCGGCCTTTCCGTCGCCTTCCGGGCCAAGCCGGTGGTGCGCGCGCAGGCCAGCGTGGCGTTCAACCACGTCGGCCTGGACGGCCTGCTGAACCTCTTCCCGCACTAAATCTCCGCCCCCCCAGCCCGCCCGGAGATTGGCTCCGGGCGGCGCCCGCATCGCATTTCCCCTAGTTCTCCACCCCCGTTCGGCCGCCGAAATGTACCGCAACGTATTGATTTCCTTGTGAAAACAAATACGAATCATTATTATTCGGAGTTCCAACCATTCCGATGTTGCCCGCATGCAAGCGTTCGCTGTATTGCTAGGACTGGCGGCGGCTGCGTGCTTGTACCTCGCTGCGCCGAACCAGGTTCTGTTTGTCTCCGCCGACGGTGAAGGCCGCGCGCCCCTGCCGCCCCGGCTGCTGGGTTGGCTCGGCCTGTTGCTGACGGTCGCCAGCGCCTGGACCATGAGCGTGCCCGAAGGCTGGCCCGTGGCCATCGCCGCCACGCTGGTCTCGCTGACCTGCAGCCTGTCCCTGTGGCCGTTCATCGGCACGTGGGTCCACCACCGTCGCGGGCTGGCCCGCCGGGAAGGGAGCGCAGCATGATGGGCACGAAATGGCTTGCCGGGACACTGCTGGGCCTGCCCCTGGCCCTCGCGCTGTGCACGCTGGGCATCCTCTGGCTGCCGGGCGGCTGGCATGGCGGCGTGGTCGCCGCAGTGCTGCTCAGCTTCGTCGCCTGGGTCACGCTGATCAGCCTGAGCCTGCTGTTCCGCACCAGCATGGCCGCGTGGCTCTGGCTGGGGGGCGCCAACCTGATCTGCTTCGGCCTCCTGTGGGCGCTGCGCCTGACGAACACCATGCCCGCCGCGTCCGCGCTGGCCGGGTCGTGAGGACCTCTCCATGAAACCCAATACCCTGCGCCTTTACCAGACGCTGCATACCTGGGTCGGCCTGATGGCCGGCTGGGCGCTCTTCATCGCCTTCTTCGCCGGCGCCATCACGATCTTCCACCACGAGCTGCACATCTGGCAGAACCCGGCCCGCCTGGAAGGCCGTCACGCCACCGAGGTCCACGTGGAGGGCCCGGCCGTCGACGCCTTCGTCCAGAAGCTGGTGGCCGTGCATCCGGATGCCGCCGCCAGCGTCTACGTGGCCCTGCCGAGCAAGGAAGAGCCCGATTTCAACGCCTACTGGCAGGACAAGGCCGGTGCGTGGCACACCATCAATGGCACGGCGCTGAACGGCGACGCCGCCGCGCAGCGCAACACCTCGCTCGACCACGTGACCGGCGAGCTGTCGGCGTTCCTGAACTCCCTGCACTACTCGCTCGGCCTGGGCCAGAACGGCACCTACTTCATGGGCGTGATCTCGGTGCTGTACGGGCTGGCGCTGGTGTCCGGCGTGCTACTGCACCTGCCGCGCCTCAAGAAGGACCTCTTCGCGGTGCGGCCGGGCCGCAACCTGAAGCGGTTCTGGATGGACGCGCACAACGTGATCGGCCTGTTCAGCCTGCCGTTCCACATGGTGTTCGCGGTCACGGGCGCGTTCCTGTGCCTGTCGCTGGTCATGGTGATGGTGTTCAACGCGCTCACCTTCAACGGCAAGCTGTTCGAGCAGGTGCCCACCGCGATTGCGGCCACGCCGGAAATGACGGCGGCCGGACGGCCTTCGCCGACCATGCCGGCGGCGCAACTGCTGGCCATCGCGCGCGAGCATGGCGGCGAACGCTTCACGCCGGAAGCCATCCGCTTCCAGCGCTATGGCGATGCCAATGCCGTGGCGGAAGTCCGTGGCGACAGCGAGCGCGCGCTCGGCAATGGCGGCTCGGTGGGCATCCACGCGGCGGCCAACGAGCCGAACGCGGGCAAGCTGATCGCCAACCAGACCCCCGGCGCGCGCGACACCAATCACACGCTGTATAGCGGCGTCTTCGCGCTGCACTACGGCACCTACGGCAACCTGCCCGTGCGGATCTTGTACCTGCTGGCCGGTCTGGCGGGCGCGTTCCTGTTCTATTCGGGCAACCTGCTGTGGATCGAGTCGCGCCGCAAGACGCGCCAGGCCGAGCAGCCGCGCGTGCATCGACTGCTGGCGCAGGCCACCGTGGGCGTGTGCATCGGCACCTGTATCGGCGTGGCGCTGTGCTTCCCGGCCGCGCTGCTGTGGCCTGAGCGCGCCGTGAGCTATGTGTTCTGGCCGGTGTTCCTGCTGGCGGTGGGCTGGTCGCTGGTGCGTCCGCCGGTGCGGGCGGCCGTCGAGCTGCTCTATGTGGCGGCGCTGGCCTCGCTGACTGTGCCGCTCGCCAATGCCCTGCTGACCGGCGACCACTTCGTCGTGGCCGCCCTGCACGGGCGCTGGGGTGTGGCGGGCTTCGATATCGGCGCCATCGCGCTGGCAGTGGGCTATGTGGTGCTGGCCCGCGCCACCCAGCGGCGCGCGCACAACGGCCCGGCGGAATCGGTCTGGGCGCTGCGCCCGGCTACGTCCGAGCAAGCCGCGCAGCCGGCCCTGCGCAAGGCCGACGCGTCCTGATGTGCCGGCGTCTCTCCCCCTCGGGGAGGGACGCCTTCTGCTTCCCTCTTCAGCGCAGGTGCTTTTCCATCGCCTGTTTCAGGTCCGCGATCAGATCGCGTGAATCTTCCAGGCCGATGTAGAGCCGCACCAGCTCCCCCGCATTTTCCCAGCCAGCCGGCGGCCACGTGCCCGCCGGGCGCATGCCCTCCACGTGGTACGGCACGGCCAGGCTGTGCGCCCCGCCCCACGACCAGCCAATCGCATACAGCTTCAGCGCCTCGACGAAGGCATCCACCTGCTCGCGCCCAAAACGGCTGTGCAGGATGATCGAGAACAGCCCGCTCGCGCCGGTGAAGTCACGCCGCCATTCGGCATGGCCGGGGCAATCGGGCAGCGCGGGATGCAGCACGCGGGTCACCTCGGGCCGCTTGGTCAGCCATTCGGCAATCTCGCGTGCGGCGCGGTCGTGCGCGGCCAGCCGCACCGGCATGCTCGCCATGCCGCGCAGGACCAGGAAGCAGTCATCGGCGGACACGCCCCAGCCCATCACCATGCGCGTGCGCTTGAGGCGGTTGTGGAGCGATTCGTCGGCCGTGATCACGGCGCCCATCAGCACGTCGCTGCCGCCCGACTGGTACTTGGTCAGCGCCTGCACCGAGACGTCGATGCCCTTCGCGAACGGCTGGAAGTAGACCCCCGCCGACCATGTGTTGTCGATGGCCGTCAGCACGCCGCGCGCCTTGGCCGCTGCGACGATGGCCTCGGTATCGGGCACCTCCATCGTCACCGAGCCCGGCGACTCGAGCCAGATCAGCTTGGTGTTCGGCTGGATCATCGAGGCGATACTGGCACCCGCCATCGGATGGTAGTAGCGCACGCTCACGCCGAATTCGCGGGCCAGCCACTCGCCATGGTCGCGATTGGGGCCGTAGACGTTGTCCGGCACGAGCACATCGTCGCCCGACTTCAGGAACGCGAAATAGACCAGCGAGATGGCGCCCATGCCAGACGGCAGCAGCAGGGTCTGCCGGCCTCCTTCGATCTGGGCGAGTTGCTGGCACAGCGCCTCGCTGGTGGGCGTGGCGTGCAGGCCGTAGCGCCAGTACGTCTTGGTGGGGTCGCCATAGGCGCGCAATTCGTCCAGATTGCGGAAGACCACGGTCGAGCCGCGATAGGTCGGCGTGGAAAACGAATCAAAGCCCGGCGCGATATCGAGTTCGGGCTGGACGGCGAGCGTCTGGAGATAGCGGGAGGCGTCGGATTGGGAATGGTCGGACACGGCGAGTTCCTCGTTTTGCGGGAGGTCGGATCAGACGTCCGAGCTTACCAGCAAATGCCGGGGTGGCCGAGGGGCCACCACGCCGATGTCAGCGCGAGTTGCCGATCGAGATCGAGGATTTCGGCACGAGCGGCGCGTAGGTGACGCCGCTGCTGGGCCGCATGTCGAACGGCGGAATGACGAGATAACCGCCGAGCGGGCGGATGAAGAACGGCAGCACGATGGCCGGGTTGAAGGCGTCGGTCCAGGTGCCGCTCACCGCGCCATTCTGGTCGATACGGCCTTCCCAGTTGCCCGAGACACGCGTGCCGTCATCGGACTCTTCCATCAGGAAGGCGCCTTCGTTCCATTCGCCGGACAGCAGGCGCACACCGCCCTTGCCGTCGCCGGACGCGTATTCGCCCTGCAGGCTGTCGCGGGTGTCGGTCTTGGCGCCCACGCGCAGCCGCACTTGTTTGTCGCCGACGTTGCCGACGTAGACCGGGAACTTCGCGTACTCGGAGCGCGGCGCCAGCGAGCCGACCGGGCCCGAAGACAACGACGTCCCGCGCCGGGCTTCCCCAGCGCGGATCGCGTCATTGATGCCGAGACTGCCCTGCCCACCCGTCGACAACGACTCGCCGCCAGCCGCCTGGGCGGCCAGCGGGACGAACACCGCAAACGCGGCCACAACGGTCAGGCGGAAAGGCATCGGACGCAGCAAGGCAAACCCCGGATCAGGACTCAGATACGCTCAAAGATAGCAGCAATGCCCTGGCCACCGCCAATGCACATCGTCACGAGCGCATAGCGGCCCTGCACGCGTTGCAGTTCGTGCACGGCCTTGACGGTGATCAGTGCGCCGGTGGCACCGATCGGATGGCCCAGCGAGATGCCCGAGCCGTTCGGGTTGACCTTGGCCGGATCGAGGCCGAGCGCCTTGGTCACCGCGCACGCCTGGGCGGCGAAGGCTTCGTTGGCCTCGATCACATCGAGATCCTTGACCGTCAGGCCGGCGCGTTCGAGCGCGATCCTGGTGGCCGGCACCGGGCCGATACCCATGGTCTTCGGGTCCACACCGGCATGGCCGTAGGACACCAGGCGCGCCAGCGGCTTCAGGCCGCGGCGCTCGGCTTCGGCGCGCTCCATCAGCACCACGGCGGCGGCCGCGTCGTTCAGGCCGGACGCATTGCCAGCCGTCACCGTGCCGTTTTCCTTGACGAAGACCGGCTTGAGCTTGGTCATGTCGTCGATGGTGGCGTCGTGGCGCACGTGCTCGTCGGTGTCGAACACGACATCGCCCTTGCGCGACTTCAGCGTGACGGGAACGATTTGGTCCTTGAAATGGCCGGCCTTGATGGCGGCGGACGCGCGGCGGTGCGACTCCAGCGCAGCCTCGTCCTGCTGGGCGCGCGAGATGTCGTACTCCTTGGCCACGTTCTCGGCCGTCACGCCCATGTGGATGGCGTGGAACGGGTCGTGCAGCGCGCCGAGCATCATGTCGACGAGCTTGGCATCGCCCATGCGCGCGCCCCAACGCGCCATCGGCGCCAGGTACGGCGCGCGGCTCATGCTCTCCGCGCCACCGCCGATGGCCACGTCGGCATCGCCGAGCAGAATGGTCTGGGCGGCGCTGATGATGGCCTGCAGGCCCGAGCCGCAGAGACGGTTCACGGTCAGCGCGGGGGCGTTGATCGACACCCCGCCGTTCACGGCCGCCACGCGGCCCAGGTACATGTCCTTGGGTTCGGTCTGGATCACATTGCCGAATACCACGTGACCGACGTCATCGCCGGACACATTGGCGCGGGCCAGCGCCTCGCGCACGACCAGCGCGCCCAAATCGGTCGGGGCCAGGTCCTTCAGGCTGCCGCCGAAGGTGCCAACTGCGGTGCGCACACCGCTGACAACCACCACTTCACGCGTCATGTCTTGTCTCCATGAGTTCATGTTGCGGCGCACAGTATAGTCCCGCCCACCCAAAAACGAACGACCGTACTTTTACCTAATGTCCCGGACCCGGCAGTGATCTTTAGACCACTTCACCCCACAGGTCGTGACCATCGGCACCGGTGATCTTCACGTGGACGAAGTCGCCGGTCTTGTAGCGTTGCGAGGGCTTCGCGGCCGGGTCGATATAGACCAGACCGTCGATCTCGGGCGCATCGGCCGACGACCGACCCACGCCGCCATCCTGGTTCACTTCGTCCACCAGCACGCGCAGCGTTTGGCCAACCTTGCGCTGCAGGCGGCGTGCGGAAACTTCCTCGGCCACTTCCATGAAGCGCGCGCGGCGCTCCTCACGCACGGCGTCCGGCAGCGCGCCGGGCAGGTTGTTGGCGGTGGCGCCGTCCACGGGCGAGTAGGCGAAGCAGCCCACGCGGTCCAGTTCGGCTTCGGCGATGAAGTCCAGCAGCGTCTGGAACTCTTCCTCGGTCTCGCCCGGGAAACCGGCGATGAACGTGCTGCGGATGGTCAGCTCGGGGCAGATCTCGCGCCAGGCGCGGATGCGATCGAGCGTCTTTTCGGCATTGGCCGGGCGCTTCATGCGCTTGAGCACGTCCGGGTGGGCATGCTGGAGCGGCACGTCCAGGTACGGCAGCACGTTGCCCTGCGACATCAGCGGAATAATCTCATCCACGTGCGGATAGGGGTACACGTAGTGCAGGCGCACCCAGGCACCGTACTGGCTGGCCAGCTCGCCCAGCGCGCCGACCAGTTCGGTCATGCGGGTCTTGAGCGGACGGCCGTTCCAGAAACCGGTGCGGTACTTCACGTCCACGCCATAGGCGCTGGTGTCCTGCGAGATCACCAGCAGTTCCTTGACGCCCGACTTGAACAGGTTTTCCGCCTCCAGCATCACTTCCGCCACCGGACGCGATACCAGATCGCCCCGCATCGACGGGATGATGCAGAACGAGCAGCGGTGATTGCAGCCCTCGGAGATCTTCAGGTAGGCGTAGTGCTTGGGCGTCAGCTTGATGCCGGCCGGCGGCACGAGGTCCGTGAACGGATCGTGCGGCTTGGGCAGGTGCGTGTGGACGGCCTGCATGACCTCGCCCAGCGCATGCGGGCCGGTCACGGCCAGCACCTTCGGGTGTACCGACGAGACGATGTCATGCCCGGCCGCATCCTTCTTGGCCCCCAGGCAGCCGGTGACGATGACCTTGCCGTTCTCGGTCAGGGCCTCGCCGATGGCGTCCAGGCTCTCCTGCACGGCTTCGTCGATGAAGCCGCAGGTGTTGACCACGACCAGATCGGCATCGTTATAGGTACCGCTGATCGCGTAGCCTTCGGCACGCAGCTGGGTCAGGATCTGCTCGGAATCCACGAGCGCTTTCGGACAGCCCAGGCTGACAAACCCCACGCGGGGTAAATTGGCTACGCCGGCCGCGTAAGCCGTTGATTTTTCGTCACTTTTCACTTGTACTTCCTGACTGCATCTTGTGGGGGCCGGCGCAAGGCCGAAGGTGGGGCGAATTCTAACCCAGGGCGGGCGATTGGGCGTCGTGATGCAGAAGCGGGAGCCACTCGCTGCCTCATTCCAGGCGCGCGCGGCGATGGGGGGGAATCCGGATGGCCGGCGGTGCCGGCTCAGGTGTCTCGCGGTGGCTTACTTCTTTTCCTGCTGGTTGAACGGGAACGTGCCGAACATGTTCTTGGCCTGGCTCTGCATCTGTTCCTGCATCTGCACGAACAGATTCTTGCTCTGCTCGATGTAGTTGCTCATCATCCCTTGCATCATCGGGCCCTGCATGTTCATGAACTGCGACCACATGTCCGGGCTGAACGCTTCGCCCGAGTAGAGGCCCTTCGAGTTCTCGGCCAGCTTGTTCTGGATGTCGATGAACGCCTGGATGTTCTTTTCCAGGTAGGTGCCCATCATGCCCTGCATGGCATGGCCGTAGAAGCGGATGATCTGCGACAGCATGGGGCTCGAGAACATCGGCACGCCGCCGGTTTCCTCTTCCAGAATGATCTGCAGCAGGATGCTGCGCGTCAGTTCATCGCCGGACTTGGCGTCCACGACCTTGAATTCCTCGGAATCCATGACCAGCTGCTTGACGTCCGCGAGCGTAATGTAGGTGCTGGTCTGCGTGTCGTAGAGCCGGCGATTCGGGTATTTCTTGATCAGTCGCTCTGCGCCTTTTTTGGTCGTGGCCATCGGTGCTCTATCCTTTGTCGTCGCTGATGCAGGGGGTGCGCATCTGCTGCTGCGCGCTGCTGCACCGCATGCGATGCACTGCGCAATTGGGGGCGCCCGCGCCGCGCTCTAGTTTGGTGCCGGGGGCGCCGCTGACCTGATTCTATGCTCAAGAAAGCACTAAGAAAAGCCACCCCGATTAAGGAAAACCCGCAGCATCGTATGCAAAACGGGCCGTCCTGGCAGCCAGGCGGCCCGTTTTCCGAGGTGCGCCGTGGCACGCTTCCGGCCTGCTGCAGCGCGCTCGGTGCGCCGCAGCAGGCCGGCCGCGCGCCGCGCAGCCAGCGGTCGGTCAGCCCATGTGCAGGCCGCCGTTGAGCGAGAAGTCGGCGCCC
The DNA here is from genome assembly GCF_056395225.1 of Cupriavidus sp. 10L45. Classification (NCBI taxonomy): domain Bacteria; kingdom Pseudomonadati; phylum Pseudomonadota; class Betaproteobacteria; order Burkholderiales; family Burkholderiaceae; genus Cupriavidus; species Cupriavidus sp. 10L45. Next base: position 412,303 of record NZ_JBFTJC010000005.1, on the reverse strand, counting down.
GTGGAGAAGCCCGATTCGTCCGAAGCCAGCCACGCGCAGATCGACGCGATTTCCTCCGGCAGACCCAGGCGCTTGACCGGAATCGTCGCCACGATCTTGTCCAGCACATCCTGGCGGATGGACTTGACCATGTCCGTGGCGATATAGCCCGGCGACACCGTGTTGACCGTCACGCCCTTGGTGGCCACTTCCTGCGCCAGCGCCATGGTGAAGCCGTGCAGGCCGGCCTTGGCCGTCGAGTAGTTGGTCTGACCGAACTGGCCCTTCTGCCCGTTCACCGACGAGATATTGACGATGCGGCCCCAGCCGCGGTCCGCCATGCCGTCGATGACCTGCTTGGTCACGTTGAACAGCGACGTCAGGTTGGTGTCGATCACCGCGTCCCAGTCGGCACGCGTCATCTTGCGGAACACCACGTCGCGGGTGATGCCGGCATTGTTGACCAGCACGTCCACCTCGCCGACATCGGCCTTGACCTTGTCGAAGGCGGTCCTGGTCGAATCCCAGTCGGCCACGTTGCCCTCGGACGCCACGAACTCGAAGCCGAGCGCGCGCTGCTGTTCGAGCCACTTCTCGCGGCGCGGCGAATTCGGGCCGCAGCCCGCCACCACCTTGTAGCCGTCACGGGCCAGGCGCTGGCAAATGGCGGTTCCGATGCCGCCCATGCCGCCGGTCACATATGCAATGCGCTGAGTCATATCCACTCCTGTTGGCTCGCTGATCGATGCAAGGGCACCGATCTCTGTTATAGACGCCGACGGCCAAAACCATGTCTCCTGCCGCCGGCTACCCCTCAGTGCAACTCAAATACTCGTTTTCGGCCAGATCGGTCTGACTTAGTTCCGTTCCACGGCCAGTGCCACGCCCATGCCGCCGCCGATGCACAGCGAGGCCAGGCCCTTCTTGGCGTCGCGGCGCTTCATTTCGTGCAGCAGCGTCACCAGGATGCGGCAGCCGGACGCGCCGATCGGATGGCCGATGGCGATGGCGCCGCCGTTGACGTTGATCTTCGACTGGTCCCAGCCCATCTGCTGGTGCACGGCCAGCGCCTGCGCGGCGAAGGCTTCGTTGATTTCCATCAGGTCCAGGTCCTTGACTTCCCAGCCGGCGCGCGACAGGCAGCGCTTGCTGGCCGGCACCGGGCCCATGCCCATCACGGCCGGGTCCACGCCGGCGTTGGCGTAGGCCTTGATGGTGGCCAGCGGGGTCAGGCCCAGCTCCTTGGCCTTGGCGGCCGACATCACCACCACGGCGGCGGCGCCGTCGTTGAGGCCAGAGGCGTTGGCGGCGGTCACCGTGCCGGCCTTGTCGAAGGCGGGCTTCAGGCCGGACAGGCTGTCCAGCGTGGCGCCCTGGCGCACGAATTCGTCGGTCTTGAACGCCACCGGGTCACCCTTGCGCTGCGGAATCAGCACCGGCACGATTTCCTCGTCGAACCGGCCGGCCTTCTGGGCGGCCTCGGCCTTGTTCTGGGAGCCCACGGCGAACTCGTCCTGCGCCTCGCGCGTGATGCCGTACTCCTTGGCGACGTTCTCGGCCGTGATGCCCATGTGGTACTGGTTGTACACGTCCCACAGGCCGTCGACGATCATCGAGTCGACCAGCTTGGTATCGCCCATGCGGAAGCCGTCGCGCGAGCCGGGCAGCACGTGCGGCGCGGCGCTCATGTTTTCCATGCCGCCGGCCACGACGATCTCCGCCTCGCCGGCGATGATGGCGTTGGCGGCCAGCATCACGGCCTTCAGGCCGGAGCCGCACACCTTGTTGATGGTCATGGCCGGCACCATGTCCGGCAGGCCGGCCTTGCGCGAGGCCTGGCGCGCCGGGTTCTGGCCGGCGGCAGCCGTCAGCACCTGACCCATGATGACTTCGCTCACCTGGTCCGGCTTCACGCCGGCGCGCTCGAGCGCGGCCTTGATGACGAGGGCGCCCAGCTCCGGTGCCGGGATCTTGGCCAGCGAGCCGCCAAACTTGCCAACTGCGGTGCGGGCTGCGGAAACGATGACGATGTCGGTCATTTGAAGTCCTTTCGAGATAGCGTGAAGCCAATCGGTACGAAACCCCGGGCCGGTCCCACGGAACCGGCCCCGGCGGAAAACGTTCAGGCGCGCTGCTTGACGTAGCGGCCCGGTGCGGGTTCGATGGCCCGGTAATGGGCGTTGCCATAGTCGGCCGGCGCGGCGCGCTTGGCGCCGGCCTGCTTGCCGAGCCAGGCCATCCAGTCCGGCCACCAGCTGCCGGGCTTTTCCTCGGCGCCGGCCAGCCATTCCTGGGCCGAGCCGGGCAGCGCCTCGTTGATCCAGTGGCTGCGCTTCTTCTTGGCCGGCGGGTTGATCACGCCGGCGATATGGCCGGACGCGCCAAGCACGAAGCGCAGCTTGTTCTTCAGCAGGCCGGTGGAAGCGAAGGCAGACGTCCACGGCACGATGTGGTCCTCGCGCGAGCCATAGATATAGGTCGGCACGTCGATATCGCCCAGGTCCAGCGGCGCGTTGCAGACGCTCAGCTTGCCGGGCACCTTCAGTTCGTCCTGCAGATACATATGGCGCAGGTACCAGCAGTACCACGGGCCGGGCAGGTTGGTCGCGTCGCCGTTCCAGAACAGCAGGTCGAACGGTACCGGCGTGTTGCCCTTGAGGTAGTTGTCGACCACGTAGTTCCAGACCAGATCGTTCGGCCGCAGGAACGAGAACGTGTTGGCCAGCTCCACGCCGCGCAGCAGCGCGCACGGGGCCCCGGCAGCGCCGCCGATGGTGGCCTCGCGCAGTTGCACGTGCGGTTCGTCGACGAATACGTCCAGGATGCCGGTGTCGGTGAAGTCGAGCAGCGCGGTCAGCAGCGTCAGGCTGGCCACCGGGCGCTCGCCGCGCGCGGCCAGCACGGCCAATGCCGTGGCGACGATGGTGCCGCCCACGCAGAAGCCGAGCACGTTGATCTTGTCCTGCCCGCTGATGTCCCGTGCCACCTCGATCGCGCGGATGGCCGCGTGCTCGATGTAGTCGTCCCAGGTGCGCTCGGCCATCGACGCATCGGGGTTGCGCCACGACACCAGGAAGACCGTGTGGCCCTGCTCCACCACGTAGCGGACCAGCGAGCTTTCGGGCTGCAGGTCGAGGATGTAGAACTTGTTGATGCACGGCGGCACCAGCAGCAGCGGCCGGGCGTGGACCTTGTCGGTCAGCGGCTTGTACTGGAGCAGCTGGAAATATTCGTTCTCATAGACCACCGCGCCCTCGGTCACGGCCACGTTGCGGCCCACCTCGAAGGCGGTGTCGTCGGTCTGGGAGATCTTGCCCCGGGTCAGATCCCCGAGCATGTTGCGCATGCCGGTGCGCAGCGATTCGCCGCCCGATTCGATCAGGCGCTGCTGGGCGTCCGGATTGGTGGCGAGGAAGTTGGCGGGCGACATCGCGTCCACCCACTGCGACACCGCGAAGCGGATGCGCTGGCGGGTCTTGGCGTCGGCCTCCACGGCGTCGGCCAGCTCGGTCATCGTGCGGGCGGTCAGCAGGTAAAACGCGGCGGCGTAGCGGTACGGCGCGTTGTTGCGCCAGGCCGCGCTGGCGAAGCGGCGATCGGACAGCCGCTGACTGGCGGCCTCGGCATCGCCGTTGCTGTTGCCACCGGCTGCGCCGTTCGGCACGGCAGCCGCGCCCATTTCACGCCAGAGTTCGGAGAAGTCTTTCAGGTAGCGTTCCTGGATCTGAGCCAGCAACGTCGGCGGGATCTTCAGGCCGGCGCCTGCCGGGCCCTGGAATGCACCCTGGAACGCCTTGGCAAATGCATCGCCGCCGGGAAAGCCCGGGAACGCGCCGGGCACGCCGTTCGGCATGCCTGACGGAAAACCGGGCGGCAGCTTGCCGTTGATTTCAGGAGCCCACTGACGGGACCATTCCAGCCATGCAGCTGGATCGAATGGCCCCGGCGCAAACTGAAACGGTTGGGACTTGTCTTCCGCGCTGGAAGCTGCCGCACCTTTGCCGGTCGCCATGATGTATTCGTCTCTCTGCCGTCGTGATGGGTAGACGGGCTCGGGGTAACTGTCTCCCGACCCGCCCCGATTCCGGGTTGCGCCTCTGGATGATCTGGTCACCCAGACCGGGACGCCGCATTGGCGGCGCCAGGTCATACGCTATGCTTGCCGGCGAAACCCTGGAGAACTTCCTCGGTTCCGATACATTTGAAGGCATTGTTGCCTTGCAATGTAGACGCTGTCAATGCGGAATTCCGCATTGCGAACGCGCGTGCGGGAAACGCATCCCCGACCTACCGGACGGTAAGCCTGACGCGGGTTCGCGGGCAGTCCGAGGACCATTTCCGGCTGCCACGTGACGCCACCGTACTTTTAACAGATAGAGATGAACGCCTGATGTATATCGTCGCAATCGGCTGGATCTACGTGGCCCTGATGATGTCGATTACCGAGACGAACCTCGTGGCCGGGGTCGCCACGTTCCTGTGCTACGGCGTGGCGCCAGTATCGATCATCATCTACATCATGGGAACGCCCGGCCGGCGGCGCCGGCGCCAGGCGCGCGAGGCGGCCGAACAGGCGGCCGGGCAAGCCGGGCCGAAGCCCGTCGAGGAAACGGAAGGGTCAGGCCGCTAGCCAGACCAGCGTGGCCATGCGACCCGTGGTGCGGTCGCGGCGGTAGGAGTAGAAGCGCGCGGCGTCGGCCACGGTGCAGGCATCGCCGCCGTAGACCCGCGTGCAGCCGGCGCGCGCCAGCCGCGTACGCGCCAGCGCGTACAGATCGGCCCAGTACTTGCCCAGCGCGCCGGGGCGGAACGCCGCCTCGACGGCCGGCCGCTCCGCTTCGCGGGCCTGGGCCAGGAACGCTTCCCGAACCTCGGCGCCCACTTCGAATGCCGATGGGCCGATGGCCGGGCCCAGCCACGCCAGCCATTCCGAACCGGGGCCGGCCTGCGCGGCCATGCGCGCCAGGGTGGCCTCGATCACGCCGTCGCAGAGCCCGCGCCAGCCGGCATGGGCGGCACCGACCACCGTACCCGCCGCATCGCACAGCAACACCGGCAGGCAGTCCGCCGTCATGATCGCGCAGACGTGGCCGGGAGTGGTGGCGATGCTGGCGTCGGCACGCGGCACACCGCCCTCCCCGTCTTCCACCCCGTCTTCCACCCCGTCGGCGGTCGCCACGGCGCAGCCGTGCACCTGCTCGAGCCAGCGCGGCATGGCAGGCAGATGCGCCGCCAGCCGGGCACGGTTCTCCGCCACGGCGGACGGGTCGTCCCCCACATGCGTACCGAGATTGAGCCCGCCCGGGCTGCCATCGGCCAGCCCGTAGGGGCCGACGCTCACGCCACCCTGCCGGGTCGTGGACAGCGCCCGCACGCGGGCCGGCGCCGGCCAGTCCGGCACGATCCAGCCGGGTTGCCGCTCAAGCGTCATCGTCATCCCTTACGTAGATGATCTCGACGTCATGGTCGTCATCGTCGTCGAAGTCGTCATCGTCGTCCTCGACCGGCCGCGCGGCGTAGCCTTCAAAGTCGAGCGCCTCGATCAGGTCCAGCATGTCCTCGGGCGGCTCAACCTCCCACGACACCTTGCGCCCGCTCTCCGGATGCACCAGTCCCAGCTTGCACGCATGCAGCGCCTGGCGCTCGAACGGCACCGGCAGCGTCACGCGGATGGCCGGGCGCTGGCCGCGCTTGGTGGCCTTGTGATAGACCGGGTCGCCCACGAGCGGATGGCCGATCGACTCGAAATGCACGCGAATCTGGTGCGTGCGGCCGGTTTCGAGCTGGCACATCACCATCGACACCTTGCCGCGGCCCAGCGGCACCGTGCCCAGCGTCTTGAAGTGCGTACGCGACGGCTTGCCGCTATTCGTATGGACGATGGCCATGCGCGTGCGCTCGCGCGGGTCGCGGGCGATGGGGGCGTCGATGGTGCCCTCGTCCGGCGTCTCGCCCCAGACCAGCGCGAGGTAGGTGCGCTTGACGGTCCGGGCGGCCAGCTGGCGCACGAGGTCGGTCTGCGCGGTAAGCGTACGGGCGACGACCATCAGGCCCGAGGTTTCCTTGTCCAGCCGATGCACGATGCCGGCGCGCGGCAGCCGCCCCGCGGCCGGGTCGCGGTGCAGCAGGCCGTTTAGCACCGTGCCGCTCCAGTTGCCGGCGGCCGGATGCACGACCAGCCCGGCCTGCTTGTTGATGACGAGTAGCGTGGCGTCCTCGAAGACCACGTCCAGCGGCACGTCCTCGGCCGTGAAGGCGAGCGACTCGGGCGCGACCTGCGGCTGGATCTCGATCTGCTGGCCCATCTGGACCGATGCCTTGGCGCGGCTCGGCTCGCCATCCACCCGCACGGCGCCTTCCTCGATCCATTGCTGGATGCGGCTACGGGAGAATTCGCTGAAATGCCGCGCGAGCAGCTTGTCCAACCGCTCGCCATGTGCAGCACTATCCACTTCAAGGTACAAAGGCGGCTGGTCCGGCGCGGTGGCCGGCGTGGCCATCACCGCGCCGCCGTCTTCGCTGACATCGCCGAGATCGTCGTTGAAATCATCGGTGTCCAGCGGGGAATCGACATCCGCCGGGGAATCGTTCGCCGGACCGTTTTCGGCCTTAGGGCTTGGGCTATAATGCTTGACGCTATTTTTCATCCGGAACAGGTTGCCCAATGCAATTGCAGAGCATGAAACGCGCGAACTGGCGCGCGAGAGTTGGAGCGATTTTGCTCGCAGGCGGCTGCCTCATGCTGTCTGCATGCGGCCTGCTTGGCGACCAACCCGACGAAACGGCCGGCTGGTCGGCGAACAAATTATATTCGGAAGCCAAGGATGCGCTGGATGGCGGCGACTATACACGTGCCGTCAAGCTCTATGAAAAGCTGGAAGGCCGCTACCCGTTCGGCCGCTACGCCCAGCAGGCGCAGATCGACACCGCGTTCGCCAACTACAAGGATGGCGAGACCGCCGCCGCGCTGGCCGCCGTCGACCGCTTCATCCAGCTCCACCCGAGCCATCCCAACATCGATTACGCCTACTACCTCAAGGGCCTGATCAACTTCAACGACAACCTTGGCTGGCTGGGCCGCTTCTCCGGCCAGGACCTGAGCGAGCGCGATCCCAAGGCCGCGCGTGCCGCCTACGACGCTTTCCAGATCCTGATCACGCGCTACCCAGACAGCAAGTACGCGCCGGACGCGACGCTGCGGATGCAGTACATCGTCAACGCGCTGGCCCAGCATGAAGTGCATGCCGCCCGCTATTACTATCGCCGTGGCGCCTACCTGGCGGCCGTGAACCGGGCCCAGCAGGCACTGAAGGACTACGACGGCGCGCCGGCCAACGAGGAAGCGCTGTACATCATGGTCCGCTCGTACGATTCGCTCGGCATGAAGGATCTGCGCGACGACGCGGCCCGCGTGATGGAGCGCAACTATCCGAACAGCGACTTCGTCAAGTACGGCTCGCGCCGGAAAGACAAGTCCTGGTGGGAAGTGTTCTGAGCCTCGCCCGCAGGTAAAAAAAGCCCGACGAATCGTCGGTCTTTTTTTTGGCGCTTATTCGTCCGCTGGCTCGTCTGCCGGCTCGTCCGCCGGCGCCGGCTCGGCCTTGCGCAGACCCTCCAGGAAGCGGATGACGGTGTCTGCCTCCCGCGTGCGCGTGAACGGCGGCAGGCTCTGCCAGATCTGGCGGCCGTAGGGCTTCTCCACGAGCCGGGTATCGCAGATCGCCAGCACGCCCCGGTCGGACTCGGAACGGATCAGCCGCCCGGCGCCCTGCTTCAGCGTGATAACCGCGTGCGGCAACTGGTGCACGGCAAACGGGCTCAGGCCCTTCTTCTGCAGGACCTCCATCCGGGCGGCCAGCACCGGGTCGTCGGGCGGGGCGAACGGCAGCTTGTCGATGATGACCAGCGACAGCGCCTCGCCGCGTACATCCACCCCCTCCCAGAAGCTCTGGCTGCCGACCAGCACCGCGTTGCCGAGTTGCCGGAAGCGATCCAGCAGTTCGGTCCGGCTCGCCTGCCCCTGCACCAGCAGCGGCAGGTTGAGCCCGCGCTCGGCAAACAGCTCGTACAGCATGTCCGATGCCTTCTGCACCGCGCGCAGCGTGGTACAGAGCAGGAAGGTGCGGCCGCCCGCGGCCTCGATCAGCGGCAGGGCCTCATGGACCACCGCTTCGGTGAACTGGGGCGACTGCGGCGCCGGCATGTTGCGCGGCACGTAGAGCAGGCCCTGCTTCGCGTAGTCGAACGGGCTCGGCAGCGTCAGCGACCGCTCCTTGTCCAGCCCGAGCTGGGCCGCGTAGTGGGTGAAGTTGCCCTTCACGGACAGCGTGGCCGAGGTAAAGACCCAGGCGCGCGGTTGGCCCTCGCGCTGGCGCGTGAAGATCGGCGCGATGGACAGCGGCGTGCGATGCAGTTGCACGGTATGCGAGAACACCTCGACCCAGCGCACGGTTTCCGGGCCCAGGGACACCGGCGCGGGCGGCGGCGTGCTTTCGCTCCCGCCATCGCCCTCATCTTCCGCCGGCGCAGCCGGGGCCGGAGCGGGCGCCACTCGGTCGTCGCGCCAGGCGGCCAGCCGCTGGGCCAGTTCCACCGCCCGGCGGTGGCATTGTTCGAGCGACTCCGCGCGTTCGGCCTGGCTCTCTAGTGCTTCGACGAAATCGGACAGCGCACTGTCCAGCGCGTCGAGGGTCTCGAAGAACGGCTCGCGCGTGCGCGGATCGGATTCGATCTGGCCCAGCGCCAGCCGCAAATTGTCTCTGCCGAAGGCCAGCCGCAGGTCACGCGCCGCTCGCTCCAGCGGGCCGCCCAGCGCCACCCAGTCCACGGCATCGCGTGCATGGGAGAGCCCTTCCGCCACGGTATCGCGCGCCAGTTCCAGCAACTGGCTGGTGGAGAGCGTCTCGCCGAAGAACAGCGTCGCGGTTTCCGGCAACTGGTGGGCTTCGTCGAAGATCACCGTGTTGGCGGCGGGTAGCAATTCGGCCATGCCGGTGTCGCGCAGCACCACATCGGCAAAGAACAGGTGATGGTTCACCACCACCACGTCGGCCTGCTGCGCCTCCTTGCGGGCGCGCATCACGAAGCATTCCTTGTACTGCGGGCACTCGCTGCCCAGGCAATTGTCGCGCGTGGAGGTCACGAGTTGCCAGACCGGCGCGTTTTCGGGCACGGCAGCCAGTTCGGCCTTGTCGCCCGAGGTCGTGGTCTTGGCGAAGCGGGCGATATCCCGCAGCCACGCCGCGTCCTGCTTCGACGCCAGCCGGCCGTTTGCCTGCGCGCGCTCGAGGTGGTAGTGGCACAGGTAGTTGGCGCGCCCCTTGAGCAGCGAGACCGAGATCGGCACGTTCAACGCCTTGCGCACCGTGGGAATGTCGCGCAGGTACAGCTGGTCCTGGAGGTTCTTGGTGCCCGTGGACAGGATCACCTTGCCGCCCCACAGCATGGCCGGGACGAGGTAGGCGAAAGTCTTGCCTGTGCCCGTGCCCGCCTCGACGATCACCGAGTCGTTCTGGGCGATGGCACCCGCCACGGCCTCGGCCATCTTCTGCTGCGACGCGCGCGGCCGGTAGCCGGGAATGCCGGTGGCCAGCGTGCCGGTATCGGCGAAGATCGTCGCCAGTTGCGCCGCCTGCGTAGCCGCCTGGTTGGCCGATGCGGCGGCCACCGCCTCGTTCAGCGAGGTGTGGTCGTCCTGCGGCAGCGCTTCAGGGGATGGCGTTTCGGCGGATTCGGGAAGCGCGTCGTCGGTCGGTTCAGACAAAATGAGTTTTCTGCAAAGGCGTGGCGCGCGGGGGGCGCCTGCGGGAATTCAGGCCGGTACGTCCGGCTCGAGCTGAAGCTGCAACAGCGTGATGGCGTCCTTGAGCTTGAGCCGGCGCTTCTTGAGCCGGCGCAGCTGCAGTTCGTCGTGGGCGGCGTCCTCGGACAGGTGATCGATCAGGAAATCGAGATCGCGATGCTCGATTTGCAGTTCGATGATCTGCCGCGCCAGTGTGTTGAGATTCTCATCCATGTAGCGGCTCCCCGTGGATCGTCCGGCCTGCGCCGACAGCCTGGGCTGTCACGCCGGTCAGAACCCGAACGGGCTCGGGGTGGAACCCTGGCCCTGCTTTTTCTTTTCCTCGGCATTGGCGCGGCGCTCGTCCAGGTCCTTCTGGCGCTGGGCGGCGTCCGCCTGCTTCTGCTGGTAGGCCCGCGTGTTTTCCTGTCGCTGGCGGGCCTGGTCGGCGCCCTTCTGCTTCGCCTCGTTCATCTTGGCGTCGAAGTCGGACTGCTTCTGGTTGTATTTTTCGGCGTTGGCGGCGCGCTGGGGCGCGTCGGCGCCCTGTTGGGCGTCGCGCAGCGCCTGTTCCTGCTGCTTGCGGTCGTAGGAGGCACGGCTGGCGGCCTCGTTGGCGGCGCGGCCCGGCTGGCCGGCCTCGTACTCAGCCTGGCGCAGCGCCTGTTCGCGGTCGCGCTCGGCGGCCTTCCAGGCACGTTCGGCGTCGCCCACTTCCAGCTCCTTGGCGCGCAGCACGTGGAGTTCATCGCGCTGCACGTCCTTGGCCTTGTCGATGCAGCTGTTCACGAGGAACTTGCCGTAGCAGGCGCGCTCGGCCTCCGCAAAGCGGTAATTGGTCCACGCGCGGGAGTCGCCAATCGCCTTGCGCTCGGCCTCGAAGTCGCGCGGGGGCGGATTCTTGGTCTGCGCCAGAGCCGGTGCGGCCAGCAACAGGGCGGCGCACATTGCGGCAAGGACGGGGGTGGAGACGAGATGGGCCACGGCGGCCGAACGGGGCTTGACGATCATGGCCGAATTCTAGCATCCGGGGGCCTTGTCAGCCCCACCGGCAAACGTTGCAACATGTGTCCGATCCGGGGCCGGGGTGGGCCCAGGGTGGGGTCCGGGGGAGGCTGGCACGGGGCTGGCGCGGGGTTGGGTGGCCCGCCCGGGCGCGGTGTCGCGGAACAGGCACGTGAAAAGCCGTCTTCCCGTCACCGGCAGCGCCGTGCGCTTGTGGCAAAATGCCCCGCTTTCGACCGACTAGTTTCCCGATGTCCAACTTGCCTGCTTCCGTCTCGCAAAAGATTGTGTCGCTCATCGCGGCAGAACTGTCCGTGCAACCGCGCCAGGTGGCGGCAGCCGTCGCGCTGCTGGACGAAGGCGCCACCGTGCCGTTCATCGCCCGCTACCGCAAGGAAGTGACTGACAACCTGGACGATACGCAGCTGCGTAACCTCGAGGAGCGCCTGCTGTACCTGCGCGACATGGAGGACCGCCGCGCGACGATCCTGGCGTCGATCGAGGAACAGGGCAAGATGACCGACGCGTTGCGCGCCGCCATCGAGGCCGCCGACACCAAGCAGACGCTGGAAGACCTGTACCTGCCGTACAAGCCCAAGCGCCGCACGCGCGCCCAGATCGCCCGCGAATGCGGCCTGGAGCCGCTGGCCCAGGCGCTGCTGGCCGATCCCACGCTGGACCCGCAGGCCGAGGCCGCCAAGTTCGTCAACGGCAACCCCACCGCCGACGGCGGCGTGCCCGACGTCAAGGCCGCGCTGGACGGCGCGCGCGACATCCTCTCCGAACAGTTCGGCGAAACCGCTGAATTGCTAGGCAAGCTGCGCGAGCACCTGTGGAACCACGGCGTGGTCGCCTCCACGGTGATGGAAGGCAAGGAAGGCGCCGAGGAGGAGAAATTCCGCGATTACTACGCCTATAGCGAGACCATCCGCACCGTGCCGTCGCACCGGGCGCTGGCGCTGTTCCGCGGCCGCAACGCGGGCGTGCTGATGGTGAAGCTGGGCCTGGGCGAGGAACAGGACGCGATGGTGCCGCACCCGTGCGAAGGCATGATCGCGCGCCATGTGGGCATCGAGAACCGGAACCGTCCGGCCGACAAGTGGCTGGGCGACGTGTGCCGCTGGTGCTGGCGCGTGAAGGTGCAGCCGCATATCGAGACCGAACTGCTGACGCAACTGCGCGAAACCGCCGAGAACGAGGCCATCAAGATCTTCGGCCGCAATCTGCATGAGCTGCTGCTGGCCGCGCCGGCCGGCCCGAAGTCGGTGATGGGCATCGACCCGGGCATCCGCACCGGCTGCAAGATCGCCGTGGTCGACCATACCGGCAAGCTGCTGGACACCGCCACGATCTACCCGCACGAGCCCCGCCGCGACTGGGAAGGCTCGCTGGCCACGCTGGCCCGCCTGGCGAAGCAGCACAACGTGGCGCTGGCCTCCATCGGCAACGGTACGGCCAGCCGCGAGACCGACAAGCTGGTGCAGGACCTGATGAAGCGCGCCCCGGAACTGAAGCTGACCAAGATCGTGGTCAGCGAGGCCGGCGCCTCGGTCTACTCGGCTTCCGAGCTGGCCGCCAAGGAATTCCCGGAGCTTGACGTGTCGCTGCGCGGCGCGGTGTCGATCGCCCGCCGCCTGCAGGACCCGCTGGCCGAACTCGTGAAGATCGATCCGAAGTCGATTGGCGTGGGCCAGTACCAGCACGATGTGAACCAGCGCGAGCTGGCACGCGCGCTGGACGCCGTGGTGGAAGACTGCGTGAACGCCGTGGGCGTGGACGTGAACACCGCCTCGGCCCCGCTGCTGGCCCGCGTGTCGGGCCTGAACACGGTGCTGGCGCGCAATATCGTCGAATTCCGCGATGCCAACGGCGCGTTCCCGAACCGCGATGCGCTCAAGAAGGTGCCGCGCCTGGGCGACAAGACGTTCGAGCAGGCCGCCGGCTTCCTGCGCATCAACACGGGCGACAACCCGCTGGACCGCTCGTCGGTCCACCCGGAAGCGTATCCGGTGGTGCAGCGCATTCTGGATCACATCAAGAAGGGCCTGCCCGACGTGATGGGCAACCGCGACGCGCTGCGCGGCGTGACCGCCCAGCAGTTCACCGACGAGACCTTCGGCCTGCCGACGGTGCGTGACATCCTGACCGAACTCGAGAAGCCGGGCCGCGACCCGCGTCCCGAGTTCAAGACCGCGACGTTCCAGGACGGCGTGGAGGACATCAAGCACCTCCAGCCGGGCATGGTGCTCGAAGGCGTGGTGACCAACGTGGCCGCCTTCGGCGCCTTCGTGGACATCGGCGTGCACCAGGACGGGCTGGTCCACATCTCGGCGCTTTCCACCAAATTCGTGAAAGACGCGCACGAGGTGGTCAAGGCCGGCCAGATCGTCAAGGTCAAGGTGATGGAGGTGGACGTCAAGCGCAACCGCATCGGCCTGACCATGCGTATGGACGACGAGCCGGGCCAGGCCGCGCCCCGCGCCGGTGGCGAACGGAGCGATCACCGCGGCGGCCAGCGCCACGGTGGCCATGGCGGTGGCGGTGGTGGCGGCAAGGGGTTCGGCGGCGGCAAGCGCGAACCCGAAGTGGCCGGCGCCATGGCGGCAGCCTTCGCCAAGCTCAAGCGCTGATCCACCCGGGCGGCCACCCCACACACCGGGCCGGCCGCCCCGCCCCCCCCCCTCACAGCGGATTGATGATCCCGCTGGGCTGCTGGACCCGCGTGGGTCCGATGATGCTGTTGAACAGCAGGTCGCCATCCGGCAGGAACTGCATCACCGCGTAGAAGCCGTTGCCCCAGATCCCGGTTCCGAGGATGGTCTGGTGCACGGTGGCGCCGGTATTCCAGTCCAGCCCCGTCACCACCCATCCCCAGCCGTTCTGGTAGTAGCCGTTCGTGAACACGAGGTTCGAGCCCGCGCTGATGGCGGGCACCATCGAGTTCGACGAAATGTCGCTGCGCGCCCAGCTCGAGGCCCACGCATGGGTCAGCGGGTTCCACGCGAAGCGCTCGACGCCAATCGGCGACGGCAGCAGCGGCCCCCGGATCAGTCCATCCACAATCGCACTCGTCCCGCTTCCGGTACTGCCGTCCGCCGCAGACACGTTATTGACGACGAAGGCGCCGTAACCGTTCACCGCGACCGACTGGTCGGTCTGGATGGCGTACCCGGCCGGCAAGCCGCAATTCACCTGGATCTGCCCCGCCAGGCGGTTGGTGAAGCCGGCGGGAATCTGGTCGCGCCAGAACGCCAGCAGGCTCATGCGTGTGAGGCCGTCGGTGATGACCACGAGTTTGTCGGGATCGGTGCCGAAGCCCATCAGGGTCGGCGTGCTGCCCGAGCCTGAGCCGAAGATGGTCGGGAAGGTGTCGCCGCTGGGATAGGCGCTGCTCCACGCGCCGTCCGCCGCGTTCTGGGACAGCGCGCTGCCGGTCCAGACGAGTTTTCTCAAGATCTTGTCGGAAACGACATAAATCCCATTGTTCTCGTCGACGGCGGCGGAATTGCTGACGCTCTCGTCCGCGCCGAGCGTGACCGTATGCACCGGCCCCGTGAACGACCGGTCGACAATCGACACGGACCGCGTGCCCAGCACCACCAGCTTGCCGTCATAGGTCATCACCACGCCGGCCAGGTTCTCGCCGGGCTGGAGGAAGGTGGTGGCGTTCAGCGACCGCACCACGCTGATCCCCAGCAGGGGCACGGCCGGCACGTTCAGCGCGAGGGCCAGGATCTGGTTGCCGCTATTGATATAGAGGACGTTGTTGTTGTCCACCACGCCGTAGGCGCTGGGGATGCCGCCGGTGGGCAGCAACTGCGCCACGATGGCCTGGGCCTGGGCGATGGTGCCGATCGGATTGGTCAGCAGGCCGAGCAAGGTGGTCTGCAACGTGGCCGTCGCGCCCGGCAGGAGCGCCCGCGCCACGGGCGTGAAGGCGTCGTTGGCCACCGAGATATAGGTCACGCCCGTCGGCGACACGCCCCACATGTAGTTGGGCGATGTCGACGCGAAGGTCATGATGTTGACCGGCCCGTTCGTCGCCTGGGAAAGCTGCAACGGCGGCGGTGGCGCCACGGTGCGCGAGCCGCCGGTCACCGCATAGGGGAAGGTGTCGCTCTGGGACGAATCGAAATGGGTGATGGCGTAGGTGGGGGCGGCCAGGAAGGGGTTGGGCACTGGCGTGCCCGCGCTGGCGAACTGGCCGACGCCCGTCATCAGGCCGATGGCGACCGCCATCCGGCGCCAGCTGCGTACCGTGCAGAATCTGAACATGAGAGGCTCCCGGGGGCAAAAAGAAACCCGGCCAGCGGGCCCTACTCCGCTGGCCGGGTTCTCATGTATAGGCGAAGCGCCGCCCCGGAGCGGTCAGATTTCGACCTTGGTCCCCAACTCCACCACCCGGTTCGCCGGGATCGAGAAGAAGTCAGACGGCTTGGCGCCGTTCTGATGCATCCACGCGAAGAGACTTTCCCGCCACATCGACATACCCGGCAGTTTGGACGGAATGACCGACTCGCGGGCGATGAAGAACGACGTCTCCATCAGCTCGAAGGACATGCCCAGCTTGCGCTGCGCGAGGTCCAGCACGCGCTGCACGTCCGGGGTCTCCTTGAAGCCGTATTCGGACTTGAGGATGAACACGCCGCCGCCGAGATCCTTGCAGGTCAGGCGATGGTCGTCATCCACGAACGGGATGTCCCGCGTGACAAAGCTCAGGAACACCACGCGCTCGTGCAGCACCCGGTTGTGCTTGAGGTTGTGCAGCAGGGACACCGGCACCGACTCGGTATTGCCGGTCAGGAACACGGCCGTGCCCTCCACGCGGTGCGGCGGGTGCGCCAGCAGGCCGGCGATGAACGGCTCCAGCGGAATGCCGTCCTCCAGGCTGCGCGCGCGCAGCAGCTTGCGGCCGCTGTACCACGTCATCAGCAGGAAAAACGCCACGCTGCCCATCAGCAGCGGGAACCAGCCGCCCTCGGCCACCTTGAGCAGGTTGGCCGCGAAGAAGGTCAGGTCCACCAGCAGGAAGCCACCGGCCAGCAGGGCCACCAGCACCGGGTTCCACTTCCAGACGCTGCGCATCATGAAGGCGGCCAGGAACGAGGTGATCAGCATCGTCGTGGTCACGGCAATGCCGTAGGCCGCGGCCAGGTTTTCCGATTTCTTGAACGAGATCACCACGGCAATCACCAGCACCAGCAGGATCCAGTTGATCACCGGCAGGTAGATCTGGCCGATCTCGGCCGCCGAGGTGTAGCGGATGCGCATGCGCGGCACGAAGCCGAGCTGGATCGCCTGGCTGGTCAGCGAGAACGCGCCGGAGATCACCGCCTGCGAGGCAATCACGGTGGCGCAGGTCGAGAGCAGCACCATCGGAATCAGCAGCGGCTCCGGCACCATCAGGTAGAACGGGTTGACGGCGGCGGCCGGGTTCTGGAGCAGCATCGCGCCCTGGCCGAAGTAGTTCAGCATCAGGCACGGCATGACCAGGATGAACCAGCCGATGCGGATCGGCCGCGCGCCGAAGTGGCCCATATCTACGTAGAGCGCCTCCGCCCCGGTCAGCACCAGGAACACCGCGCCCAGCACGATGAACGCCTGCAGCGAGTGGTCGATCAGGAAATTGACGCCATAGAGCGGGTTCACCGCCGCCAGGATGCCGGGCGCCTGGATCAGGTTGTAGATACCCAGCGCGCCGAGCGTGATGAACCAGATCGTCATGATCGGGCCGAAGAACTTGCCCACGGTGGCGGTGCCGTGCCGCTGGATCAGGAACAGGATGGTCAGGATCACCAGCGTGATCGGGATCACGAAGTGCGATAGCTGCGGCGCGGCGATCTCCAGGCCCTCCACCGCCGAGAGCACCGAGATGGCCGGCGTGATGACCGCATCCCCGTAGAACATGCACGCGCCGAAGATGCCCATCATCATCAGCATGCGGGCCTTGCGCGAGCGCGGCGTGGCGGTGCGTAGCACCAGCGCCATCAGCGCCAGCACGCCGCCTTCGCCATCGTTGTCCGCACGCATCACGAAGACCACGTACTTCAGCGACACCACGATGATCATCGCCCAGAACAGCAGCGAGATGATGCCTAGCGCGGCGTCCGGCGTGAACGGAATGCCGTGCTCCTTGCTGAAGCACTCCTTGAGGGCGTAGAGCGGGCTGGTGCCGATGTCGCCGAAGACGACGCCGATAGCGGCGATGACGAGGGCCCGGGTACTCGGACTCTCGACGAAATAGTGACTGGTTGCGGATTGAGTCATTGTTTTGGGTCTGGTGGACCGGCTTGCGCCTCCCCGGCCATGGATGGCACCCCAGACAATGTGACGTTCTGGGCACGGGTTCTCTCACGCAAGCGGCTCCGGCCGCTCGGGGGCTTAGTGGCCTCTATTGCATTGCACAAACGGGCGCATTCTAGATGAAGTGAACTAATACGACCACTGTGGAAGATGCCCATCGCGGGCTCGGTGACCGATCAAGGATGGGAAAGAAGCGGCGGCGGGTCAAGGCGGATTCGGGCGGATTGGCCCCCGAAGGGTGCGCCGCACCGCGCACCACCGTTGCGGCACGACCACAAAAGAGATCGATGCGTTACTTGATGCAGGACGGTTCAAACGCCGAGGTAGCGGTCGAGCGCAGCCGGCGCGGCGGCCAGATCGGCGGCGGGGCCGGCCAGTAC
The DNA here is from genome assembly GCF_056395225.1 of Cupriavidus sp. 10L45. Taxonomy (NCBI): domain Bacteria; kingdom Pseudomonadati; phylum Pseudomonadota; class Betaproteobacteria; order Burkholderiales; family Burkholderiaceae; genus Cupriavidus; species Cupriavidus sp. 10L45. The sequence goes on along the minus strand of NZ_JBFTJC010000005.1, from coordinate 394,855 downwards.
CACCTGCCCCTTCTCCAGCACCACCACGCGGTCCGCATGGGCCAGCACGGCGCGGTAGTTGCGGTCCACCACCACCGAGGCGATGCCGGTGGCCCGCACCGTCTCGATCACGTGCCAGATCTCCCGCACGATTTTCGGCGCCAGACCCTCGGTGGCTTCGTCGAGCACCAGACAGTCCGGGTTGGTCATCAGCGCCCTGCCGATGGACAGCATCTGCTGCTCCCCGCCCGACAACTGCTGCCCGCCATGGGACAGCCGCTCCTTGAGCCGGGGGAACAGGTCCAGCACGCGCGCCTCGTCCCAGTCCTTGCGGCCATGGCAACCCGCCCGCGCCGCCATCAACAAATTTTCCCGGACCGACAGATTCGGAAAAATGCCACGCCCTTCGGGGACGTAGGCGATGCCGAGCCGCGCCACCTCGTGCGGCTGGGCGCGGGACACATCCCGGCCCGCCACGCGGATATCGCCCTCCCGCTGGCGCACATGGCCCAGCAGGGTCCGCAGCAGCGTGCTCTTGCCCATGCCGTTGCGGCCCAGCAGGCCCACGGTCTCGCCTGCGCCGACGTGGAAGTCCACCCCGCGCAGCACATGGCTGGAGCCGTACCAGGCGTTCACGCCGATGGCGTCGATGATGTCCGGCGATGCCGCGCTCATGCGTGGGCCCCTTCTTCTTCCCCGAGGTAGGCCAGCTGCACCGCCTCGTTGGCCCGGATCGCGGCCGGATCGCCGGTGGCGATGACCGCGCCGTTGACCATCACCGTGATGCGGTCGGCTACGGCGAAGACCGCCTCCATATCGTGCTCGACCAGCAGGATCGCGTGGCCGTCGCGCAGGCCGCGCAGCAGGTCCAGCATCCGCGCGGATTCCTCGGCGCCCATGCCGGCCAGCGGCTCGTCCAGCAGCAGCGCCACGGGCTGCGTGGCCAGGCACATCGCCACTTCGAGCTGGCGCTTCTGGCCGTGGGCGAGTTCGCTGGCGAGACGCCCGGCGTGCGCGGCCAGGCCGGCGCGCTCCATGGCTTCGTCGGCCAGCGCGCGGCTGGTGCGGCAGGCCTGCGCCGGCTCCCACAGCCGCCAGGCCCGCTGCGCGCGTGATTGCGCCGCCAGCCGGCAGTTCTCGCGCACGGTCAGCGGCAGGAAGATGTTGTTGCGCTGGTAGCTGCGGCCGATGCCCTGCCGCGCCAGCCGGGGCTGGCTCCAGCCGGTCACGTCCTCGCCCTGCAGCCGCAGGCGGCCGGTGGACGGCGGCAGTTCGCCGGACAGCATGTTGATCAGGGTGGATTTGCCGGCGCCGTTGGTGCCGATGACCGCGTGGATCTCGTGCAGGCGCAGGGTCAGGGTCACGCTGTCCACGGCGGTCAGCCCGCCGAAGCGGCGCGTCAGCCCTTCGGCCTGCAACACGGGGATGGCTTCCGTCATACGGCCTCCCGGCTGCGCGCGTGGCTGTCAGCAGCGGCCTCGCCTGCCGCCCCACCATTGCCGCGCCGGCGCGGCGAACGCTGGCGCAGCACGGCCGGCACGCTGACCAGCCCGCGCGGCAGCAACGCCACGGCCACGATGATGAAGCCGCCCATCAGCAGTTGCCAGTGCTTGGTCAGCGTGCTGAACCATTCGGCCAGCAGCACGAACGAGAACGCGCCCAGCACCGCGCCGGCCAGGCTGCCCACGCCGCCCAGGATCACCATCAGCATGGCATTGCCCGACTGGTGCCACGAGGCGATTTCCGGGTTCACGAAGCCGAACTGGATGGCGTAGAGATAGCCCGCCAGCCCCGCGAACACGCCACCGGCCACGAACGCGCCGAGCTGGTAGCGATAGGTGGCATAGCCGGCCGCCCGCATGCGCTGCTCGTTATGACGGATGCCGACCAGCGCGTGGCCGAAGCGCGAGCGCAGCAGCACCGCCAGCGCCACCACCGTCAGCACCAGCGCCACCAGCACCAGCCAGTAGAAGTTCACCGGGTCGTTGACGGTCAGCGGCCGGTCCCGCAGCAGGCTGAATTCGGGCCGGAAGTAGATATAGGTGCCATCGCTGCCGCCGGCGATCTTCGTATCGTGGAACACGAAATAGACCATCTGGGCGAAGGCCAGCGTAACCATGATGAAGTACACGCCGCGCGTACGCAGCACCAGCGCCCCCACCACCAGCGCCAGCGCCCCCGCAGCGCCCAGCGCGCCCAGCAGCAGCAGCCAGCCGTTGCCGGCCCCGCCCTCGGGCGCGAGCATGGCCGTGGCATAGGCCGCCACGGCGAAGTAGGCGGCATGGCCCAGGCTCACCAGCCCGGTGTAGCCAATCAGCAACTGGAGCGAGAGCGCGAAGATCGCCATGATCATCACCTTGCTCAGCAGCTCGATATAGAACTTGTGGCTGTCGGCGGTCAGCAGCAGCGGCGCCACGGCCAGCACGGCGAGCGCCACGAGCCAGCCCAGCGCCGCCAGCCAAAGCGGCCGGCGCACGTCTTGCAGCGGGGGAGCGGAGAGAGTCGGTTTCATCGATGGAGCACGCAGGTCAGCCGGCCCGGAACAGCCCCTGGGGCTTCCACAGCAGGATCAAGGCCATCAAGACGTAGATCAGCACGCCGGCGGCGTCCTGCCAGAACACCTTGCCGAAGGTATCGACGAAGCCGAGCAGCAGCGAGGCCACCAGCGCCCCCTTGACCGACCCGATCCCGCCAATCACCACCACCACGAAGCAGACAATCAGCACCTGCCCGCCCATGCCCGGGTAGACCGACGACACCGGCGCGGCAATCATCCCCGCCAGCACCGCCAGCGCCACGCCCAGCGCAAACACCAGCCGGTACAGCACGTTCACGTTGATGCCGAGCGACTGCACCATCTCGCGGTTGGTGGCCCCGGCGCGGATCATCATGCCCAGCCGGGTGCGGCGGATGACCCAGTACATCGCCCCCGCCACCAGCAGGCAGACGGCCGAGATGAACAGCCGGTAGACCGGATAGGTCATGTCGTTGCCGATCGGCAGCGCGCCGTCGAGCAGGCCGGGAATCGTCACGCCGTGGACGTCATCGCCTACCAGGATGCTGCGCAGCTCCTCGAACACGAGGATCAGGCCGTAGGTCATCAGCACCTGCTGCAGGTGGTCACGCTGGTAGAGGTAGCTGAAGAACGCCCATTCGAGCACGTAGCCGAACGCCACGGCCAGCACGATGCCGAGCGGCAGCGCGATGAACAGGTTGCCGGTGAGACTGGCCAGCGTGAACGCCAGGTAGGCGCCCAGCATGTAGAAGCTGCCATGGGCGAGGTTGATCACGCCCATGATGCCGAAGATCAGCGTCAGCCCGCTGGCGACCAGGAACAGCAGCAGCCCGTACTGCACGCTGTTCAGGCACTGGATGAGGAAGGAAACGATGTCCATGCTGGGGCCAGTCTCGATTCACGCCGGCGGTGCGCCGGCGCCTTACAGGCGGCAGCCGCGCGCCGGGTCGGCCAGGGCCTTCACCGCCACGCCGCTGACCTTGTTCTCGCGGCCGTCCACCTTGCGCAGGTAGAAGTCCTGCACCGGGTTGTGGGCCTTGGAGAGCGTGAACACGCCGCGCGGGCTGTCGACCTTGGCGGCTTCCATGGCCTTGATGACGTCCGGCTTGCGCGACATATCGCCCTTCACGGCATTGGCGCCGGCGGCCAGCAGCTGCGCGGCGTCGTAGCCCTGCACCGCGTACACATCCGGCTGGAGCTTGTAGGTCTTGGCGTAGTCGGTGCGGAAGGTCTTGTCGCGGGCGTTGGTCAGGCCATCGGCATAGTGCAGCGTGGTTTCCAGCCCCTGTGCCGCCGTGCCCTGGGCCTCCAGCGTGCCATCGGTCAGGAAGCCGGAGCCGTACAGGGGAATCTTGTCCTTGAGCCCGGCCGCCTGCCAGTCCTTGACGAACTTGACCGCGCCCCCGCCGGCGAAGAACACGAACACGGCGTCCGGCTTGAGCGAGGCCACCTCGGTGATCAGCGCCTGGAACTCCACGTTCGGGAACGGCAGGCTCAACTCCTTCACGACCTTGCCGCCCTTGGCCTCGAAGGCTTCCTTGAAGCCCTTCACGGACTGCTCGCCCGCCGCGTACTTCCACGTCAGCGTCACCACCTTCTTCATGCCGCGCTCGGCCAGCACCTGCCCCATGGCATAGCCGGGCTGCCAGTTCGAGAACGAGGAACGGAAAATATTGGCCCCGCACAGCGGCCCGGTGGCCTCGTCGGCGCCGGCGTTCGGAATGATCAGCAGCGTGTTGTTTTCCTTGGCCACCTTGACGATGCCCATCTGCACGCCCGAATGCACCGTGCCCACCACCACGTCGACCTGATCCCGCTTGATCAGCTTGGTGGCGTTCTCGGGGGCCTTGGCCGGGTCCGATTCGTCATCCACCTTGAAATATTCGATGTCGCGCCCGCCCAGCTTGCCGCCCTGCTGCTGCACGTACATGCGGAACCCGTTCTCGATGGCCGAGCCCAGCGCCGCATAGGTGCCGGTGTACGGGAGCATGAAGCCCACCTTGATCTTGCCGCCCGGGGCCGGCTGTGCCGGCTGGGCTGACTGCGCCAGCGCGCTGCCCCCGGCGACCAGCAGCGTGGCGGAAATCGAGGTGACGAGCGATGTAAACAGCGGCCTGCGCAATGCGGTGCGTTGCATGGGTGCTTCCTCCCCGGGGTCGAATTATTTTAAGGTTGAAGTATGTGCCGTTATAAACGCCGCCGAGGCCGCCGTCAACGCCCCCGCCTGGTCGCGATGGGGCGAGTGTCCACAGCGCGCGAGTTTAAGCAGCACGGTCTGCGGGGCATATCGATGGATACCCTCGATCTGCGCCATGGTCCCGTACTCGTCGTCCTCGCCCTGCACGGCCAGCACCGGGCAGCGGATATGGTCGAGCATCGGGCGCAGGTCCCAGTGGCGGAAATCGGCGTTGAGCCAGATATCGTTCCAGCCCCAGAAGGCGGAATCCACGTGGGCGTGGTGGCGCGCCAGCCGGGCGCGCAGGTCGGTGTGGAGGTAGGTCTCGCGCGTGGCGGCGATGCTGTGTACCGAAATGTCTTCCACCATGATGTGGGGGGCGAGCACGGTCAGGCCATCCACATCGTCCGGGAAGCTGGCCGCGTGGATCAGGGCGATGGAGCCGCCGTCGCTGTGGCCCAGCAGCCAGGGCTTGCCGTGGCGGCGTCCGGGGCCGATCTCCAGGGCATCGAACAGGGCCGGCAGCGCCTCGCGCGCCTGGCGGTGCATGAAATCCACGCCCCACTGCTCCTCCGGCGGGCGCGGTGTGGAACGGCCGTAGCCGTAGCGCGAGAAAACCAGCCCGCGAAAATCGCCCGCCTCGCACAGCTTGCGCGGAAAATCGCGCCACATGCTGACTGATCCGAGGCCCTCATGCAGGAAGACCACGAGCGGCCGATGCTTCCGGCGCGCGGCTATCCACTGGTATTCGATGTCGAGTGTGCGGCCGTCGAACGGCACCTTGACCAGCGCGGTGTCCACGGTAGTCTCCATGGCGGCCCCTCAGGCGTGCCGCGCGGCGTCTTCGCGCTGGCGCAGCCGGAATCGCTGGATCTTGCCCGTGGCGGTCTTGGGCAACTCGTCCACGCACTCGATCTGGCGCGGATATTTGTAGGGCGCCAGCCGCGACTTGACGAAGGCCTGCAGCTCGGCCGCCATGCCGTCGTGCCACTGGTGGCCGGGGCGCATCACCACGAACGCCTTCGGCTTGACCAGCTCGGCGGCATCGGCCACGCCGATCACGGCGGCTTCCAGCACGGCCGGATGCTGGGCCAGCGCCGCCTCCACCTCGAACGGCGAGACGTAGATGCCGCCGACCTTGAGCATGTCGTCGCTGCGGCCGGCGTAGGTGTAGTAGCCCGCTTCATCGCGCAGGTACTTGTCGCCGCTGCGGGTCCAGGCGCCGACGAAGGTGTCGCGGCTCTTTTCGCGATTGCACCAGTACATCAGCGCCGCCGAGGGCCCTTTTATATAGAGGTCGCCGATTTCGCCCGCCGCGCAGGGCTCGCCGCGCTCGTCGAGCAGCTTCAGTTCGTAGCCGGGCACCGGCAGGCCGGTGGTGCCGTAGCGGACCCTGCCGGGCTGGTTCGACAGGAAGATGTGGAGCATCTCGGTGGAGCCGATGCCGTCGAGGATGTCGCAGCCGAAGTGGGCCAGGAAGCGGTCGCCGATGTCACGCGGCAGCGCCTCCCCGGCGGAGGTGCAGACGCGCAGCGCCACGGCATCACGCGGCGGCAGGTCCGGCGCGGCGAGCAGGCCGGCGAACAGCGTCGGCACACCGCAGAAAACGGTAGGACGGTGCGTGGCCAGGCGTTGGAACACCGCCTGCGGCGTGGGCCGCTCGGCCATCAGCACGGTCGTGGCGCCCACCGACAGCGGAAACGTCAACGCATTGCCCAGCCCGTAGGCGAAGAACAGCTTGGCGGCCGAGAAGACCACGTCGTCCTCGCGCAGGCCGAGCACCTGCCGCGCGTAGAGGTCGGCGGTGTGGAACAGGTTGCCGTGCGTGTGCACCGTGCCCTTCGGGCGGCCCGTGGAGCCGGAGGAATAGAGCCAGAACGCCATGTCGTCCGGGCCGGTGGCGAGGGCTTCCGTCAGCGGCGGCGCGCTATCCAGCATGGCGGCCACGGTCGGCAAGCCGGTGCTCTCGACATAAGGTGCAGCAATGATCACATCGACGTGGATGCCCGCCTTGTCGATGGCCGCCTGCATCGTGCCGAGCAGCGGCGCGGACACCACCACCGCCCGCGCGCCGCTGTGGTCGAGCATGTAGGCGTAGTCGTCCACGGTCAGCAGCGTGTTCACCGCCACCGGCACCACGCCTGCCAGCAGGCAACCGAGAAACACGGTCGGGAAATCGATGGTATCGAGCGCGCAGAGCAGCACGCGCTCCTCGCGCCGGAAGCCCGCCTGGCGCAGCGCGCCGGCAAAGCGGCGGCAGCGCGCGTCGAGTTCGGCAAAGGTGGTCGGGCCGGTATCGTCGATATAGGCCACCTTGGCGCCACGGCCAGCGGCGAGGTGGCGCGACAACAGGTCATCGGCCGCGTTGTAACGGGCGGGCAGCGCGGCGACGACCGTCTCGGCGCTGGGGGTCGGGGGCGTCATGTCTCCACTCCTCTGGCCGCCCCGGCGATGGCTCGACGGGTGCGGCGGGATCGGCTACAGCGATGGTCTTGTTCTGGCTGTCTCGTGACCGGCAGTCTTTGCCGCCGATGTCGATGCATTTTATTTCACATCGACTATTATGCAAGCGAGGGTATGCACTATATAACAGTATGCAGCACCCGCCGACCGGCACTTTGTCGCACGTATAATGCCGCCCTGGCTGGCCTCATCCCGAACTTTTTCCCATGCGTCGCGACCCCGAACCGTCACTGAATGCCGAAGCGAATGCCGACAACCGGGCCGCGGAGCGCGATCCCTATCTGACGCACCTCGGGGAGCGCATCCGCTCGCTGCGCGCGGCACGCGGCATGTCCCGCAAGGACCTCGCGCGTGGCGCGGGGGTGTCCGAACGCTACCTCGCCAATCTGGAAACCGGCACCGGCAACGCCTCGGTACTGCTGCTGCGCCACGTGGCCGGCGCGCTGGACGTGCCGCTGCCCGTGGTCCTGGCTGAGGTGGATGGCCACGCCGATCCGGCGGGCGGCGCGGAGCAGCCCGGCAGCCAGCGCGCCGCCGAGTTCTCGCAGCTCGTGCAATGGCTGGCGCAACTGCCTGCCGGCGACCTCGCCCGCGTGCGCGAAGCGGCCCGCCACGCCTTGTCCCCGGCGGAATCGCGCGATGCGCGGCATCGCCGCATCGCGTTGATCGGCCTGCGCGGCGCCGGCAAATCCACGCTGGGCCGGGCGCTGGCGGCGGCCGAGGGCATCCCCTTCGTCGAACTGAACACAGCGATCGAGCAGGAAGCCGGCGCGAGCCTCTCCGAAATCCACTCGCTCTACGGCCAGGCCGCCTACCGTCGCTACGAAATGCGCGCGCTGGAGCGTGTGCTGCGCGAGCACGACACGATGGTGCTGGCTACGCCGGGCAGCCTGGTCTCCGAGCCGGCCACCTTCAACCTGCTGCTGGCGCGCTGCTACACGGTCTGGGTGCGCACCTCGCCCGAGGAACATATGGCGCGCGTGGTGGCGCAGGGCGATATGCGGCCGATGGAAGGCAACCGCGAGGCCATGACCGACCTGCGCCGCATCCTCCAGGCGCGCACGCCGCTCTACTCGCGCGCCGATGTGTCGATCGACACCAGCGGCCAGGACGCCAACAGCTCACTTCAGGCCCTGCGCGCGCAGATGCCCGCTATCGGCTGAACGTCGACAAGCCAGCCGGTCTGCATCGGGCCTTGCATCGCCTCCGTCGATGCACTATATTTCATCCCAAAGATGAAGGCACTATAGTGCATCAAGGAGACACGCCCCATGTCGGTCCCGGCCCCCGTTACGTTTGCGCGCCATCCGTCCCAGTATCGCCACTGGCTGCTGACCTTCGACGGTCCCGTCGCCACACTGTCCATGAACGTGGACGAGGAAGGTGGCCTGCGGCCCGGCTACGCGCTGAAGCTGAATTCCTACGATCTTGGCGTCGATATCGAACTGCACGACGCCCTGCAGCGCATCCGCTTCGAGCATCCCGAAGTGCGCACCGTGGTGCTGACCAGCGCCCGCGACCGCATTTTCTGCTCGGGCGCCAATATCTTCATGCTCGGCAAGTCCAGCCACGCCTGGAAGGTGAACTTCTGCAAGTTCACCAACGAGACGCGTAACGGCATCGAGGACGCCAGCCGCCATTCCGGCATCAAGTTCATCGCCGCCTGCAACGGCACCACGGCCGGCGGCGGGTACGAACTGGCGCTGGCCTGCGACGAAATCCTGCTGGTGGATGACCGCTCCTCCGCGGTCAGCCTGCCCGAAGTACCGCTGCTGGGCGTGCTGCCCGGCACCGGCGGCCTGACGCGCGTGACCGACAAGCGCCGCGTGCGCCGCGACCACGCCGACATCTTTTGCCTGACCACCGAGGGCGTGCGCGGCCAGCGCGCCAAGGACTGGAAGCTGGTGGACGATGTCGTCAAACCCGCGCGCTTCGCCGAACACGTGCGCGAGCGGGCGCAGGCGCTGGCCGCCCAGAGCGACCGCCCCGCCGACGCCAAGGGCGTGACGCTGACGCCCCTCGACCGACAAGACAACGCCGATGGCTACCGCTACGACACCGTGCGCGTGGAAATCGACACCACGGCGCGCCGCGCCACGCTGACGGTCTCGGCACCCGCCGCCGACCAGCCGCGCGACCTCGACGCCATCCTGGCCGCCGGCGCCCAGTGGTGGCCGCTCAAGATGGCGCGCGAACTCGATGACGCCATCCTCACGCTGCGCACCAATCATCTCGACATCGGCATGTGGATCCTCAAGACCGAGGGCGATGCGGCCGAGGTGCTGGCCGCCGATACGCTGATGGAGGCCCACGCCAGCCACTGGTTCGTGCGCGAGACCATCGGCATGCTGCGCCGGACGCTGGCGCGGCTGGACGTCTCGTCGCGCAGCCTGTTCGCGCTGATCGAGCCGACCTCCTGCTTCGCCGGCACGCTGCTCGAACTGGCGCTGGCCGCCGACCGCAGCTACATGCTCCAACTGCCGGATGATCCCGACACCGCCCCGCGCCTGGTCGCCCATGACGCCAATTTCGGGCGATATCCGATGCCGAACGGCCTCTCGCGGCTCGCCGCGCGCTTCTATGAAGACACCGCCGCCATCGAGGCCGTGAGCGCTCAAGTCGGCCAGCCGCTGGACGGCGCGCAGGCCGAGGCGCTGGGGCTGGTGACGGCCGCGCCGGACGACATCGACTGGGAAGACGAGATCCGCATCGCGCTGGAGGAACGCGCGAGCCTCTCCCCCGACGCCCTCACCGGCCTGGAAGCCAACCTGCGCTTCGGCCCGCGCGAGACCATGGAAACACGCATCTTCGGCCGGCTCACCGCCTGGCAGAACTGGATCTTCAATCGACCCAACGCCGTGGGCGAGCAAGGCGCGCTCAAGGTATTCGGCACCGGCAACAAGGCACGCTTCGACTGGGACCGGGTCTGACCGCCCCCTTCGACCGAACGACAACCAGACCCAAGGAGACCCCGGCCATGAGCATCGACTACAGCCAGAAGATTCCGAACAACGTGAACCTCTCCGATGACCGCGCCCTGCAGCGCGCGCTGGAGCACTGGCAGCCCGCCTTCCTCGACTGGTGGCGCGACATGGGCCCCGATGGCTCGCACAATTACGATGTCTACCTGCGCACGGCGGTCTCGGTGGACCCGTCCGGCTGGGCTCACTTCGACCATGTGAAGATGCCCGACTACCGCTGGGGCATCTTCCTGCAACCGGCGGACGCCGAGCGCAAGATCCACTTCGGCGAGCACAAGGGGCAGGCCGCGTGGCAGGAAGTGCCGGGCGAACACCGCGCCAATCTGCGCCGCATCATCGTCACGCAGGGCGATACCGAGCCGGCGTCCGTGGAGCAGCAGCGCCACCTGGGCCTGACCGCGCCGTCGCTCTATGACCTGCGCAACCTGTTCCAGGTCAATGTGGAGGAAGGCCGCCACCTCTGGGCGATGGTCTACCTGCTGCACCGCCACTTCGGCCGCGACGGCCGCGAGGAAGCCGAGGCGCTGCTGGGCCGCCGCTCGGGCGACGAGGACAATCCGCGCATCCTGGGCGCCTTCAACGAGCGCACGCCGGACTGGCTCGCCTTCTTCATGTTCACCTATTTCACGGACCGCGACGGCAAATTCCAGCTCTGCGCGCTGGCCGAGTCCGGCTTCGACCCGCTGGCGCGCACCACGCGCTTCATGCTGACCGAGGAAGCCCATCACATGTTCGTGGGCGAAAGCGGCGTCTCGCGCGTGATCCAGCGTACCTGCGAGGTCATGCGCGAGCGCGACATCCAGGACCCGGCCGACGTGCGCGCCGCCGGCGTGATCGACCTGGAGACCATCCAGCGCTACCTGAACTTCCACTACAGCGTGACGATCGACCTGTTCGGCGCCGACCAGTCCTCCAACGCGGCCACCTTCTACAGCGCCGGGCTGAAGGGCCGCTTCGAGGAAGGCAAGCGCGGCGACGACCACGTGCTCAAGGGCGACGTGTACCGGATCCTCGACGTGCGCGACGGCAAGCTGGCCGAGCGCGAGGTGCCGATGCTCAACGCCCTGAACGAGGTGCTGCGCGACGACTACATCAAGGATTCGGTCGGCGGCGTGGCGCGCTGGAACAAGGTGATCGAGAAGGCCGGCATTCCGTTCCGGCTGACCGTGCCGCACAAGGCGTTCAACCGTAAGATCGGCACCTTCGCCAATGTGCATGTCTCGCCGACCGGCGAGGTGCTGAGCGAAGCCGCCTGGCAGGCCAACGCGGACACCTGGCTGGCCACCGACGCGGACCGCGCCTTCGTGGCCTCGCTGATGGGCCGCGTGGTGGAGCCGGGCCGCTACGCCAACTGGATCGCCCCGCCGGCGGTGGGCGTGAACCGCCAGCCGGTGGATTTCGAATACGTCCGTTTCAACTAGATCGCTGAATCACTGGATAAGAGGCCGACATGGGCGCCCCCGACATCATCAAGCAGCACCTGATCGATCCGGAAATCTGCATTCGCTGCAACACCTGCGAAGACACCTGCCCGATCGACGCCATCACCCACGACGACCGCAACTACGTGGTCAAGGCCGAGGTTTGCAACGGCTGCAACGCGTGCCTGTCGCCCTGCCCCACGGGCGCCATCGACAACTGGCGCACGATGCTGCGCGGCGAGGCCTATCCGATCGACGCCCAACTGCTCTGGGACGAGCTGCCAGCCCAGGTGCCGCTGCCCGAGGCCGAGATCGACGCGGCGACGTCCGCCACCGCCACGGCCGCCGAGGCCCTGGCCCAGGCCGCCGCCGGCACTGGCAAGGCGCCCGCCACCGACGTGCAGGCCGTGGAAACCAGCCGGCATACCTCGCCCAAGGCGCCGTGGTCGGCCGCGCATCCCTATATCAACCTGCACGGTGTGCGCGCGCCGGTGTCGGCCACGGTGGCCGGCAACTATCGGCTGACGGCCGAAGAGGCGTCGAGCGACATCCATCACATCGTGCTCGACTTCGGCAACCAGTTCTTCCCGGTGCTGGAGGGGCAGGCCATCGGCATCGTGCCGCCCGGCACCGATGCGTCGGGCAAGCCGCACTACATCCGCATGTACTCGGTGGCCAGCCCGCGCGACGGCGAGCGCCCCGGCTACAACAACCTCGCGCTGACCGTGAAGCGCGTGGACCAGGACCACGACGGGCAGCCGGTACGCGGCGTGGCGTCGAACTTCCTGTGCGACCTGGCCAAGGGCGACACGGTGCAGGTCGTCGGCCCCTTCGGTAGTACTTTCCTGATGCCCAACCATCGCGAGGCCAGCGTGATGATGATCTGCACGGGCACCGGCTCCGCACCGATGCGGGCGATGACCGAGCGGATGCGTCGCAATATGGCGAGTTTCGATGGGCGCCGCCTGCTGTTCTTCGGCGCGCGCAACCAGCGTGAACTGCCCTATTTCGGCCCGCTGCTGAAGCTGCCCAAGGACTTCCTCGACATTCACTTCGCCTTCTCGCGCGATGCCGAGATGCCGCGCCGCTATGTGCAGGATGCGATCCGCGAAGCCAGCCCGCAGGTGGCCGCGCTGCTTGCCGACCCCCATGGCCATGTGTACATCTGCGGCCTGAAGGGGATGGAGGAAGGCGTGCTGGCCGCCTTCGGCGAGGTCTGCGCGGCGGCGGGCCAGTCCTGGACGGACCTGGAGGCCACGCTGCGCGCGGAGGGACGGCTCCACATTGAGACGTATTAGGCACTTCACAGCCTATGTCACGGCCTTTCCTTCTGAAATACACCGCCTATAATGTTTCCCAAGAAAGGAGCAAAGGCGATGCAATCTCATCAGATTCCGGACACCGAGCCCGCCGGCGGCGTGAACCCCGGCGCCACGCTCACCAAGGCCGTGATGCGCGCGGCCGGCTTTCTTGGCATCAGCCAGGCCATCGTGGCCAGCGTGCTCGGCATCAGCACGGCGTCGGTCTCGCGCATGGCGTCCGGCGGCTATGTGCTCGATGCGCACCGCAAGGAGTGGGAGTTCGGCGTGCTGTTCGTGCGCCTGTTCCGCTCGCTCGATGCCATCCTCGGCCACGACGAGCAGGCGCGGCTGTGGCTCACCCATGACAACCTCTCGCTTGGCGGCAAGCCGCTCGAGCTGATTCGCACGACTGAAGGGCTCGTACGTGTCGTTCACTACCTGGACGCCACCCGCGGTCGCATCTGAGCGCAAGCCGTTCGCGCTCAAACTGTGGCGGGCGGTGGAGGCCCAGCATGTGGTCTCGACCATGCCCCTGGTGGACAGCCTCGAGGAACAGGCCGTGCTCGAAGCCGTGCTCGACGCCGGCAAACCCGCAGTACCCCCCGACGCGCGCCACCTCCACTATCTGATCTTCACGCCCTTCCGATATCCCCCCTCGCCCTGGGGCTCGCGCTTTCGCGGCGGACAGGACCCGGGCGTGTTCTATGGCGCCGACGCCATTCGCACAGCCTGTGCCGAACTGGGCTACTGGCGCTGGCGCTTTCTGCTCGACAGCCCCGCGCTGCCCCGCATCGACGCCCGCGCGCAGACGCTGTTCCAGGTCAGCGTGAAGACCGACGGCGTGGCGCTGGACGCCGCCCCGTTCCACGATGACCCGCGCTGGACCGATCCCGACGACCACGCGCCCTGCCAGGACTTCGGCCGTCTGGCGCGAGAAGCCGGGCTGGGCCTGATCCGCTACACCTCCGTGCGCGACCCCGAGCGCGGCCCGTGCGCAGCGGTGCTGACGCCACGCGCGTTCGACCAGCCGAACCCGCTCGCCACCACCACGTGGATGCTGACCGTGCGCCCCGACCGCGTGATCTGGCAACGCGACGACCTGCAGCAGCGCGACAGCTTCGAGTTCGAAGCGACGCTGTGGCAGCGCACAACCGAAACCCCGAAATCGACCTGAACCACGGCCCCCTTCGCGTGCTCTAACTGGAAGATGGGTGCCGGTTGCACGGCACTCATCAGAAGCGAGAGGCAAAGGTGTTGCATTGCGCAAACGGTTGTCATATACTCTCAGCTTCGACGGACGCGGGGTGGAGCAGTCTGGCAGCTCGTCGGGCTCATAACCCGAAGGTCGCAGGTTCAAATCCTGCCCCCGCAACCAACCGCCGGAACGAATACGCAGCAGAACACGCTGCAACAAGAAAACCCGCCCAATCAGGCGGGTTTTTTGTTTTCCGGCCGCCGCTCTTACTTGGCGGTCGCTTGGTACTTCACACGCGTCGGGCCGCCGATGCTGTTGAACAGCAGGTCGCCATTCGGCAAGGACTGGATCAGTGCATAGGCGCCGTTACCCAGATTGTCCTGACCGAAGATCGAGCGATGGACTGTCTTGCCGGTTTCCCAGTCCATGCCAGTCACTTCCCAGCCGTCCGCCTTGGTATAGCCGTTCACGAACACGATCCGCGACGGACCGCTCACGGTCGGCACCATGCTCGTGGACACCACATCGTTGCGCGTCCACACCGAGCGCCACGCCTTGGTCTTCGTATCCCACTCGAAGCGCTCCGCGCCCGCCGCCGGCGTCAGCGCCGGGCCGCCCGCAAGCACATCGACCAGTCGATCCGCCACACCCTTCGGCCGGATGTTGTTCACGACGAACGCGCCATAGCCCAGCGCCACCACCGATTGCTCGGACTGGACGTAGGGCGTGCTGGCGGGCAGCCCGCAGGTGACCTGAATCTGATCGGCGATGCGGTTCGACTTCGTGCCGGGCCGCTGCGTGAAGCCGGCCGGGATCTCGTCGCGCCAGAAGGCCACCAGCTTCATGCGGTCAGAGCCGTCGGTGATGACCACCAGCTTGTCCGCATCGTCGCCGAAGCCCATCAGGGTCGGCGTGGAGCCCGTGCCATTGCCGAACTTCACGCTGGGCATCGGCGTCTGGCCCGAGTCATAGGCCGATTCCCAGGCGCCGTGCGCGGCATCGCGGGAGAGCGTCTTCCCGGTCCACACAAGCTTGCGCATCACCTTGTCGGAGGCGATATAGATGCCGTTCTTCTCGTCGACCGCCATCGCGTTGGAGACGATCTCGCCTTCCGGGAACTGGAACGCATCGCCGACGGGCTTGAAGTCGCGGTCGAGCACGCGGATGGACTGCGCGGCGCCCACCACCAGATGGCCGTCATATGTCATGTTCAGCATCACGCCGCCGGCATTCTCCACCGCCGTCAGGCGATCCTTGAGATCGATCGTCCGCAATAGCTTGATGCCCGCTTCCGGGCGCTTCGGATCGACCAGTCCATAGGCGCGGACCGCGGAGCGATTGGTCGCATACAGCACGCCATCCTTGCCGGACACCACGTAGATGTTGGCGCTGATCCGTTTGCGGTCGAGCGCCAGGTCGGTCTTGACCGCCTTCTCCACGCGCGCGACATCGTCCAGCGGTTCGGCGAGGATCTTGTCGAGCAGGCCGGCGGGCAGCGGCTTCGCGTCTGGATCGGGCAGCCTGGCCACCTCACGCCAGCCGCCATCGCTGACATCCACATAGGAAACCCCGCCCGACGAAGCCGCCCACATATAGCGCGGCGACGGCGTGGCCAGGGTCATGATGCTGATCGGCCCGGCCTGCACGCGTGGGGCCTTGCGCAGATCGACATGGAAGGTGCCGCGCGGGAGCGCGTAAGGCATCACATCGGTCTGAGCGGGGTCGAAATGGGTCACCGCGTACGCCTCTGCAGCGAGGAAGGGATTGGGCCGGGGCTTGCTGCGGGTGGCGGCATTCTCCTTCGCCGCCGTCACGGCCATGGCGGGGATGCTCGTCCCCACGAACATGGCCAGGGCCAGGGCGGTTGCGCTCAACCGCACCACGTGTCTTGTTCTCATCTTTCTGCTCCGCGTTGGAAAGGAGCGGCCGATGGTAGGCATCGCGGTCCGTTCAGGCGAGGTCGCAGGGGGCGTAATCGCCACAGACTTGATGTCGATCATGTTCATGGCGCCGAGGATGCACCTTGCATCACATCGCCAGGTCAATCCATGGCGGCGGACGCCCGAGGTCCGTAGGGTGCTTCTCACACGCAACGGAAGGAGAACCCAACATGACCATGCGTAGCGCGAAATCGATGGCGATCTGGGCGGCGGCTTGCACGGCGGCCTGTGCCACGCTGGCGGGCGGCGCGGCCCTCGCCGAAACCTCGGCCACCGCAGCCAAGCCGGCGGCCCAGAAGCCGGCACACGGCGCCAAGGGCCACCGCAACGACCGGCCCGCGCCGGTCAACCTGCCGGACCCCAGGAAGGGCAAGGCGGACATCGTGCCGCCAGACCGCCCCGAGGACTGGGTGCCGACCGCCAGCCCGGGCGCGACGGGGGGCGCGAAGGCAACTCAGCGCAAGTAGCCACCTCCCTCCGAGGCAGCGCGATGTGCGCCCCAGGAGCGCACATCGCGCCCGCAGCGGCCGGGCGGCGCGGTGATACACTTGGCGCCATTCCTCCCGGACGCCCCTCATGAAATTCTGCTCGAACTGTGGTCATGCGGTTGTCCTGCGCGTACCCGAAGGCGACAATCGCCCGCGCAGCGTATGCGACGGCTGCGGCACCATCCACTATGTCAATCCCCGCAACGTCGTGGGCACGATCCCCGTCTGGGAAGACAAGATCCTGATCTGCAAGCGCGCCATCGAGCCCCGCTACGGGTTCTGGACGCTGCCGGCCGGCTTCATGGAGATTGCCGAGACCACGGCCCAGGCCGCCTCGCGCGAGACCCTCGAGGAAGCCGGCGCCCGCGTGGAAGTGGGCGAACTGTTCTCGATTCTCAACGTGCCGCACGTGCACCAGGTGCACCTGTTCTACCTGGCGACGCTGCAGGACCTGGACATCGCCCCGGGCGAGGAAAGCCTCGAGGTCAAGCTGGTCGATGAAGCCGATGTGCCCTGGGACGACCTGGCCTTCCCCACCGTCATCCACACGCTGCGCTGCTTCTTCGCCGACCGCGCGGCGGGCCGGATCGCCGATGGCAGCTTCCGGCTGCACAGCCTGGACATCGACAAGCCGATGCGGCCGCTGACCAGCCGTGCCACGCCGCTGCCGGCGACCGAGGTGTCACCGGCCACGTCGCCCGCCACACCGCCCGTTACCCCCTGAACGCGGGCAACGCCCTGCCCGCCCCATGATCACCTGGCTGGACCCACAGGACCCGTTTCCGCCTGTCGAGCGGGCGCTCGGCCCGGCCAGCGATGCGCCCGGCCTGCTCGCCGCCAGTCGCGAACTCTCGCCGCAGCGGCTGCTGCTGGCCTACCGGCAAGGCATCTTCCCCTGGTATTCCGAAGGACAGCCGGTGCTCTGGTGGAGCACCGACCCGCGCATGGTGCTGGCTCCGCAGGCGCTCAAGGTCTCGGCCACCCTGCGCAAGACGCTGCGCCGCACCCTGCGTGACCCGGACTGGGAAATCCGCGTTGACGACGATTTCATCGCCGTGATGCGCACCTGCGCCATGACCGCGCGCGACGGCCAGTTCGGCACGTGGATCACCGACGACATCGTCAACGCCTACGGCGCCCTGCACCGCGCCGGCCGCGCCCACTCCGTGGAAAGCTGGTACCAGGGCGAGCGTGTGGGCGGCCTCTACGGCGTGGCGCTGGGCCGCATGTTCTATGGCGAGTCGATGTTCGCGCAGCGCACGGACGCCTCCAAGATCGCCCTGGCCGCACTCTGTGCCTTCCTCGACCAGCACGGCGTGACGATGATCGACTGCCAGCAGGAAACTGACCACCTGGCCTCCCTCGGCGCCAGCCCGATCCCGCGCGCGGACTTCGTCGCCCACGTCCGGGCCGCCACCGCCCAGCCCGACATCGCGCCGTGGCAGTTTGACAAGTCGGTACTGGCGCGCTGGGCGCCAGCTATTTGACGCAGCGCAAATCCGCCTGAAGGCAGGTGGGCAGACACTCGCTACTTCGCGTGTCTTGCCGTTCACCTGCCGGATGAAAGACCCCAATTACGATCTCGTTCTCAAGACCACCTGTGCCACGCTGCTGACCGACAAGGCCAACACGGTAATGGGGCTCGCCATCCGGCTCGGCAACACGCCGCGCCGCTATCTGGAGCTTGGCTTCCCGGACCTTCCGCTGGCCGTGAAGGTCGCCAATGTCGAGAAAATGCTGTTCCGGCACAACGTGCCGCGGCGATTTCTGGAAGGGATATATGGCACCCTGCTGGCACCCAAGGCGATCTTCAGGTCACACACCCGTCCGCATGATGTGAACGCGGTAGTGCTGTCCTTCGACACCATTCATCTGGGCCCGCTCGTTGCCATCCTGCATGCGGACAAGCAAATCGGCCGCGCCCGTTGCAACGAGCTCGCGAGCATCTATGCGAAGGAAGACAGGGATTTCGAGCGCGTGTGGCGCGCGAAGGGGCTACTGCTTTGGGAGGGGGCCAGCGAACGTGGCGACATGCCCACCATGACGGTGGCGCACAAAAGAAAAACCGCCTGAGAGACACGACTGTCCGGCTCTGATTGCCATAAGTGGGACGCCTCTCAAGCGGTGTGGCCAGTATATGACCTTCGCCCCATCATTGCAACGCCAGCGGATCTGCACCGCGTTGCACACGCCGCCCGGCTTGCTCTGATAGACTGCCAGACAGGATGCTGCCACGCGGTGTCCGCCGCCTCCGTCTTTTTGTCATGAGCGAGCCATGAGCAAGCTGAAGGAACTTCCGCTCTCCGCGTTGCAGTTTTACGCAACGGCGCCCTATGCTTGCAGCTATCTCGATGGCCGCATGGCGCGCTCGCAGGTGGCCACGCCCGCGCACCTGATCAATGCCGATGTCTACTCCCGGCTGGTGCGCGCCGGCTTCCGCCGCAGCGGCATCTTCACCTATCGCCCCTATTGCGACGAATGCCGCGCCTGCACGCCGTGCCGCGTGCTGGTGGACCAGTTCCGTCCGGACCGCAGCCAGCGCCGCGCCTGGCGCCAGCACGAGAACCTGCAGGCGCTGGTGGCGCCGCTGACCTACGTCGAGGAGCATTACGCGCTGTATTTGCTCTATCAGTCGATGCGCCACGCAGGCGGCGGCATGGATCAGGACAGCCGGGACCAGTACGAGCAGTTCCTGCTGCAAAGCCGCGTGAACTCGCGGCTGGTGGAGTTCCGCGAACCGCCGGGCTCGCCCGAGGCGGGCCGCCTGCGCATGGTCAGCATGATCGATGTGCTCGATGACGGCCTGTCGTCGGTCTACACCTTCTATGACCCGATGGCCGTCGGCGCGAGCTACGGCACCTACAACATCCTCTGGCAGATCAACCAGACCCGCGAGCTGGGCCTGCCGCACCTCTACCTGGGTTACTGGATCGCCGACAGCCGCAAGATGGCCTACAAGGCGCGCTTCCGGCCGCTCCAGGTGCTCACGGGCAATCAGTGGCATCCGTTCGACGACGAGGCCACCGCGCCCGTCACCACGTCAGCCGCCCCACCCCAACCGGGGCCCGCCCAGGAGTAGCGCCTGCCGCACGCTACAATGCCGCCCTGGTACCGACTTCGCGCCGGCCCCGGCCGCGCCCCCTCCCCGTGCTCAACGCGCTCTATCCCCTGTTTCGCCCCGCCCTGTTCTCCATGGATGCGGAGGATGCCCACCATTTCACGCTGAACAACCTCATGCGCGCGCAGCGCATGGGCCTGGCCGGCTGCCTTGGCAACACCATCGCCGCCGATCCGCGCACCGTCATGGGCGTGCGCTTCCCGAACCCCGTGGGGCTGGCGGCCGGTCTCGACAAGGATGGCGCGTACATCGACGGCCTTGCCGCGTTCGGCTTCGGTTTTATCGAGGTGGGCACGGTCACGCCGCGCGCGCAGCCCGGCAACCCGCGTCCGCGCATGTTCCGGCTGCCGCAGGCCGATGCGCTGATCAACCGCATGGGCTTCAACAATGGCGGCGTGGATGCCTTCGTGGCCAACGTCCAGGCGTCGCGCTGGAAGGCCGAGGGTGGCGTGCTGGGTCTCAATATCGGCAAGAACGCCGATACGCCGATCGAGCGCGCGGCTGACGACTACCTCTACTGCCTCGAGCGCGTCTATCCGCACGCGAGCTATGTGACGGTGAACATCTCGTCGCCGAATACCAAGAACCTGCGCCAGTTGCAGGGCGCCAGCGAGCTGGACAGCCTGCTCTCCACGCTGAAGACCGCCCAGCAGCGCCTGGCCGAGCAGCACAAGCGCTACGTGCCGTTGGCCCTGAAGATTGCCCCGGACCTCGACGACGACCAGATCGGCAATATCGGCGATGCGCTCGTGCGGCACGGCATCGACGGGGTGATTGCCACCAACACCACGATTTCGCGCGAGGCGGTCCAGGGCCTGCCCCATGCCGAGGAAGCGGGCGGCCTCTCGGGACGTCCGGTCTTCGAATCCTCCACCCGCGTGGTGCGCGCCCTGCGCGCCGTGGTGGGCGATGCCCTGCCGATCGTCGGCGTGGGTGGCATCTTCAGCGGCGCCGACGCGCGCGCGAAGATCGATGCCGGCGCGCAGTTGGTCCAGGTCTACAGCGGCCTGATCTATCGCGGCCCCTCCCTGGTGCGTGACTGTGCCGCCGCGTTGCGCCACCCCGTTGCCGGCTGAGGATGCTGCACCGCAACACATTCTCGATAATCGGCTTTCTGGCGCAATAATTTGCGGCACGCCTTGCCCCCCGAGGCGTTTAACAGCAGGATATGGCCGACCGGTGCACTAAAAGGGAGCCGCGAGAGCCCCGAAAATGGTATCCTCGCAGGCTTCCAAAGTACCGAACCCTCGGGGGAGAACAATTACATGCAGCGTCTTCAGTCGCGCCTCAAGGCATCCACCCAAACGATTCTCGGCGGCGTGGTCGCCCTGTCCGTGCTGTACGGCGGCGCCGTGCAGGCCCAGACCGTGAAAGTGCTGTCGATTGTCGATCACCCGGCACTCGACGCCATCCGCGACGGCGTGCGCGCCGAACTGAAGGCTGCCGGCTACGACGCCGACAAGAACCTGAAGTGGGAATACCAGAGCGCGCAGGGCAACACCGGCACGGCCGCGCAGATCGCCCGGAAGTTCGTCGGCGACCAGCCGAACGCGATCGTCGCCATCGCCACGCCGTCCGCACAGGCCGTGGTGGCCGCCACCAAGACGGTGCCGGTGGTGTATTCGGGCGTGACGGATCCCGTGGCCGCCCAGCTGGTCAAGGGCTGGGGCGCTACTGGCACCAACGTGACCGGGGTCTCGGACAAGCTGCCGCTGGACAAGCAGGTGGCCCTGATCCAGCGCGTGGTGCCCAAGGTCAAGACCGTCGGCATGGTCTACAACCCCGGTGAAGCCAACTCGGTGGTGGTGGTCAAGGAACTGAAGGAACTGCTGGCCAAGCAGGGCCTGACGCTCAAGGAAGCCGCCGCGCCGCGTACCGTGGACATCGGCCCGGCTGCCAAGAGCCTGATCGGCAAGGTCGATGTGATCTATACGAACACCGACAACAACGTGGTTTCGGCCTACGAGGCGCTGGTGAAGGTGGCCAACGAGTCGAAGATTCCGCTGGTGGCCGCTGACACGGACAGCGTGAAGCGTGGCGCCGTGGCCGCGCTGGGCATCAACTACAGCGACCTGGGCCACCAGACCGGCAAGGTCGTCGTGCGCATCCTGAAGGGCGAGAAGCCCGGCGCGATTGCCTCGCAGACCTCGGACAACCTCGAACTGTTCGTGAACACCAGCGCCGCCGCCAAGCAAGGCGTGACGCTGGCGCCGGAACTGGTCAAGGAAGCCAAGACCGTCATCAAGTAAGACCCGCAACGGGCCGCGCCGCCCCCGAGGGGTTGCGCGGCCTGACGCTCTCCGGCCCCGGCCCGGCCTATCCGGCCGGCCGGGGCCTCCGGACCGCAGCGCACGCGCCGCCTACCCGCCGCGCGACAGCCCGGCCGGTCCCCCGCAACAGGATTTCCCCATGTCCCTCTTTTCCCTTATGGGCGCCCTGGAGATCGGCCTGATCTTCAGCCTCGTGGCCCTCGGGGTGCTGATCTCGTTCCGCATCCTCAACTTCCCCGATCTCACCGTCGATGGCAGCTTTCCGCTCGGCGGCGCCGTGGCGGCCACGCTGATCTCCGCCGGCCAGGACCCCTTCCTGGCCACGCTCGCCGCCATCGCGGCCGGCGCGGTGGCCGGCTGGATCACCGGCTGGCTCAACGTACGGCTCAAGATCATGGACCTGCTGGCCAGTATCCTGATGATGATCGCGCTGTACTCGGTCAACCTGCGCATCATGGGTCGCCCGAATGTGCCGCTGATTACCGAGCCGACCCTGTTCACGGTGCTCCAGCCCGAGTGGCTGCCCGACTACCTGCTGCGCCCGCTGGTGCTGCTGGTGGTGGTGATCGTGGCGAAGGTCGGCCTGGACTGGTTCTTCTCATCGCAACTGGGCCTGGCGATGCGCGCCACCGGTGCCAATCCGCGCATGGCGCGGTCGCAGGGCGTGCCTACGGGCCGTGCCACGCTGGCCGGCATGGCGCTCTCCAACGGGCTGGTGGCGCTGGCCGGCGCGCTGTTCGCGCAAACCCAGGGCGGGTCCGACATCTCGATGGGCATCGGCACCATCGTGATCGGCCTGGCCGCCGTGATCATCGGCGAGACCATCCTGCCGGCGCGGCGTCTGGTCTATGTGACGCTGGCCGTGGTGCTGGGCGCCATCCTGTACCGATTCTTCATCGCGCTGGCGCTGAACACGGAGTTCATTGGCCTCAAGGCGCAGGATCTGAATCTGGTGACGGCGGCGCTGGTGACGCTGGCGCTGGTGCTGCCGGCGACGCGCAAGAAGCTGTTTGGCCGCAAGAACGGAGGTGCCTGAGATGTTGCGCGCACAAGACCTGAAGCTGACCTTCAACCCCGGCACGCCGATCGAGAACCGCGCGCTGCGCGGCCTGAACCTGGAGATCCCGAGCGGCCAGTTCGTGGCCGTGATCGGCTCCAACGGCGCCGGCAAGTCCACCTTCCTGAACGCCGTCAGCGGCGACCAGATGGTGGATAGCGGCCGCATCACCATCGACGACATCGACGTGACCCGGCAGCCCGCCTGGGACCGCGCCCATCTGGTGGCCCGCGTGTTCCAGGACCCGATGGCCGGCACCTGCGAGGCGCTGACCATCGAGGAAAACATGGCGCTGGCCATGGCGCGCGGCTCGCGGCGCAGCTTCCGCCCGGCGCTGAACAAGGCGTCGCGCGAGCTGTTCCGCGACAAGCTGCGGCTGCTGAACCTCGGGCTGGAGAATCGTCTGACGGACCGGATCGGCCTGCTGTCCGGCGGCCAGCGGCAGGCGGTGAGCCTGCTGATGGCGTCGCTCCAGCCGTCGCGCATCCTGCTGCTCGACGAGCACACGGCCGCGCTGGACCCGAAAACCGCCGCCTTCGTGCTGGAACTGACCGCGCGCATCGTCTCGGAAAGCAAGCTGACGACGATGATGGTGACGCACTCGATGCGCCAGGCGCTGGACTACGGTGATCGCACGGTGATGCTGCACCAGGGGCAGGTGGTGCTCGATGTGTCGGGCGACCAACGCAAGGGCCTCGACGTGCCCGACCTGCTGCGGATGTTCGAGCAGACCCGGCACGAGCAGCTGGATGACGACGCGCTGCTGCTGAGCTAAGTCGAACGGGATGGAATAACGGCCGGGGGCGCTCCCCGGCCGTTGTCGTTTACGACGCTTACGACGCTTACGACGCCTCGGCCTTGTCCAGCCAGCGTTTGAGCTGGTCCGTGACGGCCGTGCTCGAGAACGAGCAGCTATCCTGCGCGAACACCGCCGACATCTCCAGGCGGCGCAGCAACTCCTCCATCGCCTGACCGAATACCGGCGGCAGCGTCAGCGACGTGGCCGCCGCTCGCCATGCGCCGACGAGGTCCGCCACCGGCATGGTGCCGGCCACATGGCTGGCCAAAGCCTCGCGCATCGCGTTCAGCGCGCGCTGGTTGTCCTGGTGCGTACTCATGCGCGCGCCCTCCTCTCCTTGTACAACTCGCGGAAGGTCCGGCCGCTCGGCGCGGGCATGTCACGCGAGTCGGTCCAGCCCTTGCCCGCCATCGGCAGGCTGGCAATCAGCCGATTCCGGCCCCCCATCCGCGCCAGCAGACGCGCGCCCATGCGCGTGGCGAAGGCGTAGAGCGCCGGGCGGCGCGCCACATAGCCCCAGACCTGCAGCGACAGGCGCTCCTGCCACGGGCGCAGGCCGCGTTCCATCTGCTTCTCGCGCAGCTTGCGCAGCAGGTCGGACAGCGGGATCGAGGCGGGACACACTCTGTTGCACTCGCCGCAAAGTGTGGCGGCCTGCGGCAGATCGATGGCATTGGCGAGGCCGACATAACTTGGCGTCAGCACGCTGCCCATCGGTCCCGGGTAGACCCAGCCATAGGCATGGCCGCCGATCTTCTGGTACACCGGGCAGTGGTTCATGCAGGCGCCGCAGCGGATGCAGCGCAGCATCTCCTGGAATTCGCCGCCGATCAGGCCACTCCGGCCGCCATCGACGATCACGAAGTACATATGCTCGGGGCCGTCGCGCTCGCCCTCGGCGCGCGGGCCCGTCAGCAGCGAAAAGTAGTTGGAGATCGCCTGCCCGGTGGCCGAGCGCGGCAGCAGCCGCATCACCGTGGCCAGGTCCTCCAGCGTCGGCAGCACCTTCTCGATGCCGGTAACGGCCACGTGCACGCGCGGCATGACCGTGCACATGCCCTCGTTGCCCTCGTTGGTCACCACGGCCACCGAGCCGGTCTCGGCGATGATGAAGTTGCCGCCCGTCACGCCCATGTCCGCGGACAGGAACTCGGGGCGCAGCACCTCGCGCGCCTCGCGGGTCATCTGCGGGATGTCGGTCAGGCGCGGCTTGTGGTGCACCTTGGCGAACAGGTCGGCAATCTCGTCCTTGTCCTTGTGGATCACGGGCGCGATGATGTGCGACGGCGGCTCGGCATCGTTGATCTGGAGGATGTACTCGCCCAGATCGGTCTCGATGCTCTGCACGCCCATCTCGCCCAGCACCTGGTTCAGGCGCATCTCCTCGGTCACCATCGACTTGCTCTTGATGACCTTCTTCACGCCATGCTTCTGCGCGATTTCGGCCACCAGACGGGCTGCGTCGGCAGTGGTCTCGGCGAACAGCACCGTGGCGCCGCGCTTGGTCGCGTTTTCTTCAAACTTGGCGAGCCAGACGTCGAGGTTTTCCAGCGCGCGGTTGCGGCGCTCCTTGAGCGCGGCGCGCGTGGCGTCGAAGTCGATGTCGCGGATCGCATCGGCCCGCGCGGTCACGAACTTCGTCGACAGTTTCTTGAGGTTCTGCTGGAGGCGCTGGTCGGCGAGCTTCTGCCCGGCCCGCGCCTTGAATTCCATGCTGTGGACTTGCATCGTATTTTGCCGAGGTTCGATCGATCAGGCGTCGCCCGCCAGGACCTGCGCGATGTGCAGCACGCGGGTGCGCGTATCGCCGGACCGGCGCAGCCGGCCTTCGATATTGAGCATGCAGCCAAGGTCGCCCAGCACCACGGCATCAGCGCCGCTGGCCTGGATGTTGGCGCATTTCTCGTCGACGATGGCCGTCGAGATATTGCCGTATTTCACCGAGAACGTGCCGCCGAAGCCGCAGCAGGCCTCGCAATCCTTCATCTCGGTCAACTGCACGCCGGGCAGCTTGCCGAGCAGCGCGCGCGGCTGCTGCTTGACGCCGAGTTCGCGCAGACCGGAGCAGGAGTCGTGATAGGTGACGTGGCCGGAAAATGCCGAGTCGACGGTCTCGATCTTGGCCACGTTGACCAGGAAATCGGTCAGTTCGTAGACGCGTTCGCGCAGGCGCTCGTAACGGCCGTGGAGTTCGGGGTCGTCGCGCAGCAGGTCCTGGTAGTGCGCGCGGACCATGCCGCCGCAGGAACCGGAGGGGATCACCACGTAGTCGAACATCTCGAACTCACGCAGGAATTTTTCGGCCAGATCGCGCGAGACGGCGCGCTCGCCCGAGTTGTACGCGGGCTGCCCGCAGCAGGTCTGCGCCTCGGGCACCATGACCTCATAACCCGCCGATTCCAGCAGCTTCAGCACCGAAAACCCGATCTCCGGGCGCATGAGGTCCACCAGACAGGTGGCGAACAGTCCGATTCGCATCGCTTCCTTTTATCCAGACCCGAAACCTCGCAATTATGCGCCCCCACCGCGCCGCTGCGGGCAGCACGCGCCGCAAACTTGTTCATCTCCGCGCGCAATGCCGCTCATGCGAAAGCGGCGCCACCACTGGAAGGGAATCTCGGTAATTGCATTTCACCTATTGAAATTTTCACAATGCGAGATAGAATCAGGCAAACGCTTAATTTGCCGCACGGCAACATTTCCTCCTATGGCAGAAGCAGACAAGGCACCCGGCAAGACCTCGATCCAGGTCATCGAACGCATGATGACGTTGCTGGATGCGCTCGCCCAACACGCGGATCCCGTCAGTCTCAAGGAGTTGTCGCTGGCCACCGGCCTGCATCCGTCCACGGCGCACCGCATTCTCAATGACATGGTGGCGTGCCGTTTCGTGGATCGCTCGGACCCCGGCAGCTATCGGCTCGGCATGCGCTTGCTGGAACTCGGGAATCTCGTAAAGGCGCGGCTCTCTGTGCGTGATGCCGCACTCGCACCGATGCGCGCGCTGCACCGCGTCACCGGGCAGACCGTGAACCTGTCGGTGCGTCAGGGCGATGAGATCGTTTATATCGAGCGCGCCTACAGCGAGCGCTCGGGCATGCAGGTGGTGCGCGCCATCGGCGGCCGCGCCCCGCTGCACCTGACCTCGGTCGGCAAGCTGTTCCTGGCTGCCGACGAGGCCGGGCGCGTGCGCAGCTATGCCACGCGCACCGGGCTGGCCGGGCATACGGGCACGTCGATCACGGACATCGCCAAGCTGGAGCGCGAACTGAGCTGGGTGCGCACCAACGGCTATGCGCGCGACAACGAGGAACTGGAGCTGGGCGTGCGCTGCATCGCGGCCGGCATCTATGACGACTCGCGCCGGCTGGTGGCCGGGCTGTCGCTGTCCGCGCCGGCAGACCGCCTGCAGGACAGCTGGCTGCAGAACCTCAGGGACACCGCGCTGCAGATCTCGCGCGGCATGGGCTACGTGGCGGACGCCGTGTCGGCCTGATCGCGCCACGAGCGCGCCTCACGCGCGTATCGCCCAAAAAGAAACGCGCCGACGGGCTGCCCCGCGGCGCGTTTTCAATTGGCGGCGGCTACCTGAATCAGGTGCCGCGTGCCTGCTGCGAGGCCAGGATCGCGTGCGCCGCGTGCGGCGCGCTAGGACCCTGCGTAAGGTTTGGGGAGTTGGGGAACGGCCGTTGCGGACCCTGCACCGACGGCTGGTGCTCAAGCCACGTGCGCACGCGCGTGGCATCGGCAAAGCGCGACAGCTTGCCCACGGAGTCCAGGAACACCATCACCACGTTGCGATCGTTCACACGGGCCTGCATCACCAGGCACTGGCCGGCTTCCGAGATGAAACCGGTCTTCTGCAGGCCGATCTCCCAGTTGCCGCCGCGCACGAGGCGGTTGGTGCTCACGTAATGGAGCGGACGGCCCAGCACGTTCACTTCATGCTCGGTCTGGGTCGAGAATTCGCGGATGGTCGGGTTGCGGTAAGCGGCGTTGACCAGGCGGGCCAGGTCCATCGCGCTCGACACATTGCTGCTCGACAGGCCGCTCGAATCGACGAAGTGGCTGTCGTTCATGCCGAGTTCGCGCGCCTTGCGGTTCATCGCGCCCACAAACGCCGGCAGGCCGCCCGGGTAGCTGCGGCCCAGCACCGAAGCGGCACGGTTTTCCGACGACATCAGCGCCAGCAGCATCATTTCATGGCGGGTCAGCTGCGTGCCAAAGCGCAGGCGCGAGCTGCTGTGCTTCTCGGTGTCGCGATCTTCCTCGCTCACCGTCAGCACTTCGTCCATCGGCAGGTGCGAGTCCATGACCACCAGCGCCGTCATCAGCTTGGTGATCGAGGCGATCGGCAGCACCGCCGTCGGATTTTTCTGGAACAGGACTTCGTTCGTGTTCTGGTCCAGCACCAGCGCCACGGAGGAACGCAGCGCGAGCGCGTCTTCCGTATCGCGCAGGCCCATGGACTCTGCGAGCGTCGGTTTCGACGGCACGAAGGCCGCGCGAACCGGCTGCGCTCGACTGGCCACGACGGTCTTCTTGCCGTGGCGCAGCACGATCACCTTCCGCGATGACGAGGGTTTCTCGCTCGCGGCTGCGACCTTTTTAGTGGATTTGGAAGCAGTTACCTGCTTTTTGGCCGAGGTTTTCGTCGCAGTCGACTTCGTCGCTGCGTACGTCACCGGCGCGGCCAGCATGGACACCGACACCAGCGCCGAAGTGGCGATGGCGGTCAGGGGCATGCTGAAGAGTCGGGAAATAAAGGATTGGGACCGGAACATGATCTGTTCAGCGCGGCATTTGGTGGAATGGCGCTAGTTTAGGAAATAAAGAAATTGTTAGCAAGATTAAAGACTTACGAAGGCTCTTTAAAGTTCGATTCGCAAACAATTCCACATTACGGGAAATGTGCCGTATTGGCCATTTCTCGCGCCAGCGATTGTCGTTTGCACTTGTTTGTCGACAACTGCGCACAACGCTTCGCACCTAGATAAGAAACAGTTTCCCTAACATCAATATCGGTGGCTTTTGTGAAAACCTCATCAGGGGAAACCTCAATCCGGCGCGAAGTCATGAGAGGAAACGCGCGAACCCGCTCACCGGTTCACGCTCCGTGACCAATTGATTGGCCGTCGCCTCCGGGTCGGCGTAGCCCAGCGACATGCCGCACACCACCATCTCGTTCTCGGTCAGCTGCAGTTGGCTGGCCAGGACGCCGTGGAATTGCGTGAACGCCGCCTGGGGGCAGGTGTCTAGCCCGCGGGCGCGCGCAGCCACCATGATGCTTTGCAGGAACATGCCGTAGTCGAGCCAGCTGCCCTGCTCCATGATTCGGTCGATCGTGAAGATCAGGCCGACCGGCGCATCGAAGAAACGGAAGTTGCGGGCGTGCTGCTCGTGCATGCGCGCCTTGTCTTCCCGGCTGATCTCCAGCAGGCCGTACAGGTCCCAGCCCACCTTGCGGCGGCGCGCCAGGTACGGGTTGACCCACTCGCGCGGATAGTACGGATACTCCTCGCGGTACTTGGTGTCGCGCTCCGGGTCGTCATAGGCGGCCAGCACATCGGCGCAGAGCCGCGCCTTGGCGTCGCCCGCGAGCACGTAGACCCGCCACGGCTGGGTGTTGGTGCCGGACGGCGCGCGGCTGGCCACGGCGAGGATGTCCTCGACGGTCTCGCGCGGTACTGGCGTATCCAGGAACGCCCGGATCGAGCGGCGCGTGGTGATGGCGCGATCGACGATCGCCGCGGAATCGGTCACGGACGTATCGCCGGTGGCGGAGGTGACTTCAAGGGTGTCGCGGGGGGCAGCGCCATGGTTGGACATGCTTCGAAGGTCTCCGGGTTATTGTGTTTTATTGATCACGCCGCGCTCGGCCGCAGCAGCGGCGTCAGCGCCTGGCGCAATGCGGGCGGTAGCGCTGCCGGGCGGCGTGTCGCGCGATCCACATAGACGTGGACGAAGTGGCCCTGCGCAGCGGCCACCTCATCGTCGTTGCAGAACAGGCCCACCTCGTAGCGCACGCTCGAGTTGCCCAACCGCGCCACGCGCAGGCCGGCCACGACGGTGTCCGGGAACGACAGCGACGAGAAATAGTTGCATTGCGTCTCGATTACCAGCCCGATGGTCTCTCCCGCCTCGATGTCCAGCACGCCCGCGCGGATCAGGTAGGTGTTCACGACGGTATCGAAATAACTGTAGTAAACAACGTTGTTCACGTGGCCATAGACATCGTTGTCCATCCAGCGCGTGGTGATCGGCTGGAAATGCGCGTAGGCGCTGCGGGTGTCCGGTTGTGGCTTCATCGGCATCGGCGTTGTTGTTGGGATTTGTTGCGATCTCAAAAAGCTGCCGCCGCAGCGGCGGTCGCCCCGGCGCCGTAGCGCTGGTGGTGGCGCGCGGCCAGCCGCACGGTCTGGGTGTGCACGGCCACGGTGTCCTCGATCTGGTTGCCGTAGCCGCCGGCCATTGCCACGGCCATCGGCAGGCGCCGCGCGAGCGCGGATTCGAACACGAGCGTGTCGCGCCGGGCCAGGCCGGCCAAGGTCAGGCGCAGCCGGCCCAGGCGGTCGCCCTCATGGGGATCGGCGCCGGCGAGGTAAATCAGCAATTCGGGATCGAAGCGCGCGTAGAGCGTGTCCAGCGCGCCAGCCAGCGCAGCCGCGTAGGTGTCGTCGTCACAGCCGTCCGGCAGGCCGACGTCGAGGTCGCTCGCCTCCTTCCGGAACGGGTAGTTTTTCTCGCCATGGAGCGACAGCGTGAACACGCTCGGGTCGTCGCGCAGGATCGACGCCGTGCCGTTGCCCTGATGCACGTCGAGGTCGATCACCGCCACGCGGCTTACGCGCCCTTCGCGCTGCATCTGGCGCGCGGCGATGGCGGCATCGTTGAACACACAGAAGCCGCCGCCCTTGTCGGCATAGGCATGATGGGTACCGCCGGCGAGGTTGACCGCGATGCCCTCCGTCAGCGCGCTGCGGCAGGCGGCCATCGTCGCGCCGGCCGAGCGCCGCGAGCGCTCCACCATCTCGTGCGACCACGGGAAGCCGATCTCGCGCTGACGGGCGGCATCGAGCCGGCCGGAGGAGACATCGGCGATGTAGTCGGCGGTATGGGCCAGTGCCAGCGCCGCGTCGTCGGCGCGGGGCGCCTCGTGCAGGGTCAGGCCCGGCACCTCACGCACCACGGCGTCTCGCAGCATGCTGTACTTGCGCATCGGGAAGCGATGGCCGGGCGGCAGCGGCAGGACGAAGTGATCGGCGTAAAAAGCTTGCATCGGGGCGGATCGGGCGAGGATCGGGCGGGAAATTCCCGGGAAGTGACGGTGCGTGACCATTTACCGACCGGGCAGTCTGCGATGGTAGCACCGCGTTCCGCATTGCGTGAAAACGTATCAAACAGCAGACCTTCCCCGCGTTGCATCATGGTGACCGCATCGGGATAAACCCTTGCCTGGCGCCCTATACGTGGTCATTACGACGCATATGTCTGCTCAATGTCTGCTATTTCTTGTGCAGTGCAGCAAAACTGCTTGACAGGCTTTTTTCTGCCCTTAGAATAGGAATTGTTGCGGCGCATCAAAGCTTTTTACGAGGTCCGATTCGACCGCACACCAATATATCGCTCGGGCTGGCCAGGACATCGCGTTCATGGCTTTGACATTCGGGCGGCTTAATTTCTATTTTGCTTGACCTTGAAGTTCACCACTGGAGACCAGCAATGATCCTGACCCCGGAACAAGTTGCAGCCGCACAAAAAGCCAATCTGGAAACCCTGTTCGGTCTGACCACCAAAGCATTCGAAGGCGTTGAAAAGCTTGTCGAACTGAACCTGCAAGTGGTCAAGGCCACCTTTGCCGAAAACGTCGACAACGCCAAGAAGGCCCTGTCCGCTAAGGATGCCCAGGAACTGCTGGCCATCCAGGCTTCGCTGGTGCAGCCGGTTGCCGAAAAGACCCTGGCGTACTCGCGTCACCTGTATGAAATCGCCTCGGAAACGCAGAGCGAGTTCACCAAGGTGGCCGAAGCCCAACTGGCCGAAGGCACGAAGAACGTGCAAGCGCTCGTCGAGAACTTCGCCAAGAACGCCCCGGCCGGTTCGGAATCGACCGTCGCCATCGTGAAGTCGGCCATCTCGGCCGCCAACAACGCGTACGAGTCGGTCCAGAAGGCCACGAAGCAAGCCGTGGAAATGGCCGAAACCAACTTCCAGGCTGCCGCCACCGCCGCAACCAAGGCTGCTCAGCAAGCCTCGGCCACGGCCCGCACGGCTGCCAAGAAGCCGGCTGCCACCGCCTGAGCGGTAGCGCCCTCGCCCGCCCCGCGCATCGGCTCCGGCCGCTGCGACGGGTTGGCAAGAACCCGGCCCCTCTGACGAGGGGCCGGGTTTTTTTTCGTCTCTATGGTTTGAGGAACGTGGCGCGCCACGGCTCGCCACCCTCGATGGTGCCCCGCATCTCGCGGCCATCCACGTGGCCGACGTAGCGCTCGTCGTCGATGGTGAAGACGATCTCCGTGCCGCGCAAGCGGCCGTCCCAGATCGGCGTCGACCGCTCGCCTTCGCGCATCACGCCTTCCAGCTTCTGGAACGTCTGCGACAGCACCAGCAGCTTGTTCCCCATCGCCCATATCCCCGCCACCCTCGCCGGCACCAGCCACAGGTAGACGCCGCACGGCCCCGGGCAGGCCTCGACGCTCGGCACGTACTCGTCCGGCCGCCAGTCCGCCATATCGAACGAGTTCGAGACGATGCGCGTGCCGGCCCGCATCCCCAGCAACGTGGGACGGAGACGCAGGTTCACGCTTGGCAGCAGGAACAGCGTGACGACCGTGGCATCGGAAAAATCCGACTTGAAGATGTCCCCCCGCTCGAAGGTGGCGCGACTGGCCACGCCTTCGGCCTGGGCGGTGCGTCGGGACAGCTCGACCAGTTCGTTGTTGAATTCGATGCCACGCGCGGTGGCGCCTCGCTTGGCGGCGGTAATGACCAGGCGGCCATCGCCGGAACCCAGATCGACGAGCCGATCCTGGGGCGTCAGCTTCGCCATGTCGAGCATCTGGTTCACCAGCGGCTGGGGCGTCGGAATCCAGATCACGTCCTTGCCCGACTGGCCCATGGTCGGCCTGGCGCCCGGTTCTTCGAACTGCGCCCAGGCCGCGCCGGGCAGGAATACCAGGCACAGCGCGGCGGCAAGCAGGTGTGTCTTCCGCATCGTGTTCACCCAACGATGCTAGGAGATCGGCCCCGGGAGCGCCATGCCGGATAGACAACCCCTCCGCTGCCAGCCCTACCCGCTTGCGGCAGGCAGTCGGCGGCCCTTCCTGGCGGTTAATTGCTAAATTTCGATCCAAAAGAAAACCCGCCATCGCGGCGGGTTTTCTCGTTGCGGCTGAAGCTTAGCGCTTGCGCGGCGGCGGCACGTCGGTGCAGACGCCTTCGTAGATCTCGGCAGCCATGCCGATCGACTCGCCCAGCGTCGGGTGCGGGTGAATCGTCTTGCCGATATCCACGGCGTCGGCGCCCATCTCGATGGCCAGGCACACTTCGCTGATCAGGTCGCCCGCATGGGTGCCCACGATACCGCCGCCGATGATCCGGTGCGTTTCCTCGTCGAAGATCAGCTTGGTGAAGCCCTCGTCGCGGCCATTGGCGATGGCGCGGCCCGAGGCGGCCCACGGGAACGTGCCCTTACCGTACTTGATGCCCTGCGCCTTGCACTGCTCCTCGGTCAGGCCGGCCCAGGCCACTTCCGGATCGGTGTAGGCCACCGACGGGATCTGCTTGACGTCGAAGTACGCCTTCTCGCCATGCGCGGCTTCGGCAGCCACGTGTGCCTCGTGCACCGCCTTGTGGGCGAGCATCGGCTGGCCGACGATGTCGCCGATGGCGAAGATATGCGGCACGTTCGTGCGGAGCTGGTTATCGACCTCGATAAAGCCGCGGTCCGTCACCGTCACGCCAGCCTTCTCGGCGCCGATCTTCTTGCCGTTCGGCACACGGCCGACGGACACCAGCACCAGGTCGTAGCGCTGCGGTTCGGCCGGCGCGGCCTCGCCCTCGAACTTCACGTAGATGCCATCCGGCTTGGCTTCCACGCCCACCGTCTTGGTCTTCAGCATCACGTTGTCGAAGCGATGCTTGTTCATCTTGTCCCAGACCTTGACGAGGTCGCGATCCGCGCCCTGCATCAGGCCGTCGAGCATTTCCACCACGTCGATGCGCGCGCCGAGCGTGCTGTACACCGTGGCCATTTCCAGCCCGATGATGCCGCCGCCAATCACCAGCATCTTGTTGGGGATGTCCGGCAGTTCCAGCGCGCCAGTCGAATCGACAATGCGCGGGTCCTCCGGCACGAACGGCAGCTTCACAGCCTGGCTGCCGGCGGCAATGATCGCCTTCTCGAAGCGGATCACCGTCTTCTTGCCGGTCGGGGCCTTGGCGTCACCTTCGGTTTCCTGCACTTCGAGGTGATGCGGATCCAGGAACGTGCCGATGCCGCGCACCACCTGCACCTTGCGGGCCTTGGCCATGCCGGCCAGGCCGCCGGTCAGCTTGCCGACCACGGTTTCCTTGTAGTGGCGCAGGCCGTCCAGGTCGATCTTGGCTTCGCCGAACAGGATGCCGTGCGCGGCCAGCGCCTTGGCTTCGTCGATCACGGCCACGTTGTGCAGCAGCGCCTTCGACGGGATGCAGCCCACGTTCAGGCAGACGCCGCCGAGCGAGCCGTAGCGCTCCACCAGCACGGTGTTCATGCCGAGGTCCGCCGAGCGGAACGCGGCCGAGTAGCCGCCGGGGCCGGCGCCGAGCACGAGCATGTCGCACTGGATGTCGGCGCTGCCCGCATGCGTGGCGGCGGCCGGCGCCGGGGCCGGAGCGGCCTTCGGTGCAGCGGCGGCAGCAGCCGGTGCGGGAGCGGCGGCAGGTGCCGGGGCAGCGGCAGCAGCGGCGCCGGCTTCCACGGTGCAGATCACCGTGCCCTTGGCCACCTTGTCGCCCACCTTGACCTTCAAGTCCACGATCTTGCCGGCCGACGACGACGGCACGTCCATGCTGGCCTTGTCGGACTCCAGCACGATCAGCGACTGCTCTTCCTCGACCGTATCGCCGGCCTTGACCAGTACTTCGATCACTTCCACCGCGTCGAAATCGCCGATATCCGGCACCTTGACTTCGATCACACTCATACTTTTCCTCCTGGGATGCGCGCCCTGCCCGCCTGGGGCTCAGGCCGCGCCGTCGTTGTTGGTTGCCGCCCCGCCATCCGCGTCGTTCTCACCGTTTGAACCATCCGGTACTGGCGCGGGTGCCGGCTGCGCCTGCAGCCGCACGGTATGCACGTCGATGGGACCTGCCGAACTCTTGTCGAACTCCACGCCTGCGTCCACGCCGATCCGCGCGATCTCCCCGGCGCCGATGCCGGGCCGGTCGTAGACCGCGTGCATGGCCCCGAGCGCATAGTTGCGCCCCGAGCCAATGCCCCAGAAGCGGTCGAACGCGAACACCTCGCGGTAGGAATAGACGCCGAAGATGCCGCCCGGATTGGCGATCAGGCAGACGATCTGCGACGACTCGTACGGATCGTCCTCGTCTTCCTTGGTGTTGATAAAGTACTCGGTCTTGAGCTTTTCATGCACCTTGAGGAAGGTCCGGAACACATCGTCGCGGGTCAGCAGGCGGCATTCGTCGCCCATGCCGGTCAGCAGCGCCCGCATCACCGGAAAGTGGGCGGTGGTGCCGGCCAGCGCGACGAAGCTCTCGCCCACCGGGAACACCTTCTGGTTGCGCTCGTAGGCACGCGACAGCCGCGTGTCGCCGAACGTAACCAGCGCGTCTGCCGCGATGGCTACCTCGGCGCCCTTCCTTACGACTACGCATGTCGTCATGGTTCGCCCCTTGCAGTTCGTACAGGCCCGCGCGCCGGCAACCGAGGCCGCCGGCGCGCGCGTGGGCCGTGCTTACAGCAGAATCCGGCGGAAGTCCGCCAGCAGCTGGGCGAAGTACGTGTTGAAGCGGGCCGCCTCGGCGCCGTCGATGACGCGGTGGTCCCACGACAGCGACAGCGGCAGCGTCAGGCGCGGCGCGAACTGCTTGCCGTCCCAGACCGGCTTCATGTACGACTTGCACACGCCCATGATGGCCACTTCCGGCGCGTTGATGATCGGCGTGAAGTAGGTGCCGCCCAGGCCGCCCAGCGACGAGATCGAGAAGCAGCCGCCCTGCATCTGGTCCGGCTTCAGCTTGCCGTCGCGCGCCAGCTTGGCGAGTTCGCCCATTTCCTGGCTGATCTCGAGCACGCCCTTGCGGTCCGCGTTCTTGATGACCGGCACGACCAGGCCGTTCGGGGTGTCCGCCGCAAACCCGATGTTGAAGTACTTCTTCAGCACCAGGTTGTCGCCGTCCAGCGAGGCATTGAAGTTCGGGAACTTCTTCAGCGCCGCGACGGTGGCCTTGATCATGAAGGCCAGCATGGTTACCTTGACGCCCGACTTCTCGTTTTCCTTGTTCAGCTGCACGCGGAAGGCTTCGAGGTCGGTGATGTCCGCTTCGTCGCAGTTCGTGACGTGCGGGATCATGACCCAGTTGCGATGCAGGTTGGCGCCCGAGATCTTCTTGATGCGCGAAAGCGGCTTGTTCTCCACTTCGCCAAAGCGCGTGAAGTCCACCTTCGGCCACGGCAGCAGGTCCAGGCCGACGCCCGAGCCACCAGCGGCAGCCGCTGCGGCCGGCGCGGCGGTCGAGCCGCTCATCACGCCCTTGACGAAGCCCTGCACGTCTTCCTGCGTGATACGGCCCTTCGGACCGGTACCGGGCACGCGCGACACTTCCACGCCCAGTTCACGCGCGAACTTGCGCACGGACGGGCTGGCGTGGGCGGCCTTGCCGGTCACGCCCTGGGCGGCCGGGGCGGGTGCCGAGCTGGCCGGGGCGGGAGCCGGCGCCGAAGCCGCGGCGGGCGTCGGGGCCGGGGCAGCAGCAGCCGGGGCCGGAGCCGGGGCGGCGGCCGGAGCCGCCGCAGCGCCGGCAGCGCCAGCGGCTTCCAGCACCACGATCAGCGTGCCTTCGGCCACGTTGTCGCCCACCTTGATCTTGATTTCCTTGACGGTGCCGGCCTGCGGGCTCGGCACGTCCATGGTCGCCTTGTCCGATTCCAGCGTGACCAGCGCGTCTTCCGCGTTGATCGTGTCGCCCACCTTCACGTGGATGTCGATCACCGGCACGGCGTCGTAGTCGCCGATGTCCGGCACCTTGACTTCCACGATACCGCCACCGCCGGCAGCCGGCGCAGGCGCCGGGGCCGCTGCGGGCGCGGGTGCGGGGGCCGGAGCCGCCGCGGGAGCCGGTGCCGGGGCGGCGGCCGGAGCCGGGGCAGGCGCGGCGGCGCCGGCACCTGCCGGCTCCAGCATCACCAGCACCGAGCCTTCGGCCACGTTGTCGCCCACCTTGATGCGGACTTCCTTGACGGTGCCGGCCTGCGGGCTGGGCACGTCCATGGTCGCCTTGTCCGACTCCAGCGTCACCAGCGCGTCTTCCGCGTTGATGGTATCGCCCGGCTTCACGTGCACTTCGATGACGGGTACGGCGTCATAGTCGCCGATATCCGGCACCTTGATTTCAATCGCTTGACTCATTCAGTGTCTCTCCTGGGCAGCCGGCACTCGCGTCTACACACGACAAACGCTCGGCGAGGTTACTCTCGCCTCACGCTTCTGTCACGTTGCCACGCCGCAAGGCGCCGCCGGGCCAGCCGGGGGCGCCCGCGGCGCGGCGGGTGCCGCACTGCGGGGGGGTTCAGGCGTGTAAGTCCGGGAATCAGACCGACATCGGGTTCGGCTTGCTCGGGTCGAGGTTGTACTTCTTGATCGCCTCGGCGACCTTTTCACGACCGATCGCGCCTTCGTCGGCCAGCGCCTTCAGCGCGGCCAGCGTGACCCAGTGGCGATCCACCTCGAAGAAGTGGCGCAGCTTCTCGCGGGTATCCGAGCGGCCGAAGCCGTCGGTGCCCAGCACCACATAGCGGCGCGGCACGAACGGACGGATCTGCTCGGCGAACGCGCGGATGTAGTCCGTGGAGGCGATGACCGGGCCGCGCACGCCCTTGAGCTTCTGGGCGACGAACGACTCGCGCGGCGTCTCGGTGGGGTGCAGCAGGTTGTGGCGCTCGGCGGCATTGCCTTCGCGGGCCAGCTCGGTGAAGCTCGGGCAGCTCCACAGGTCCGACTCGACGCCCCAGTCCTTCTTGAGCAGCTCGGCGGCGGCGATCACCTCGCGGAAGATCGTGCCCGAACCCAGCAACTGCACGCGCGGCGCGTTGCTGTTCTCCACGCCCTTGCGGAACTGGTACATGCCCTGGACGATGTCGCGTTCCACGCCAGCCGGCATTTCCGGGTGCTCGTAGTTCTCGTTCATCACCGTCAGGTAGTAATAGACGTCTTCCTGTTCGGCGTACATGCGGCGCATGCCGTCCTGCATGATCACGGCCAGTTCGTACTGGAACGTCGGGTCATACGAGATGCAGTTCGGGATCACGGCGTGGAACACGTGCGAATGGCCGTCCTCGTGTTGCAGGCCCTCGCCGTTCAGCGTGGTCCGGCCCGAGGTACCGCCCAGCAGGAAGCCGCGCGAGCGCATGTCGGCAGCGGCCCAGCACAGGTCGCCGATACGCTGGATGCCGAACATCGAGTAGTAGATGTAGAACGGGATCATCTGCACGCCGTGCGTCGAGTACGACGTGGCGGCAGCAATCCAGTCGCACATGGCGCCGGCTTCGTTGATGCCTTCCTGCAGCACCTGGCCAGTCTGCGATTCCTTGTAGAACATCAGCTGGTCGTGATCCTGCGGCACGTACTTCTGGCCTTCCTGGTTCCAGATGCCGACCTGGCGGAACAGCCCTTCCATGCCGAACGTGCGCGACTCATCGGGCACGATGGGCACCACGTGCTTGCCAATCTTCTTGTCCTTGAGCAGCGTGTTCAGGATCCGCACGAAGGCCATGGTCGTCGAGACCTCGCGGCCTTCGCCGGTGGCCTTGAGCAGCGCGTCGAACGCGGCCAGCTCGGGCACCGGCAGCGCTTCCGCCTTCAGGCGGCGGCTGGGCAGGTAGCCGCCCAGTTCCATGCGGCGGGCGCGCATGTATTCGAGTTCCTTCGAGCCATCCTCGAAGGTCAGGTACGGCACGTCCTCGATCTTGTCGTCCGTCACCGGGATGTTGAACTGGTCGCGGAACTTGCGGATCGCGTCCACCGGCATCTTCTTCTGCTGGTGGGCCACGTTCATGGCCTGGCCGGCATCGCCCATGCCATAGCCCTTGATGGTCTTGGCCAGGATCAGCGTCGGCTGGCCCTTGTGCTCGCTGGCGGCCTTGTAGGCGGCGTAGATCTTGTGCGGGTCATGGCCGCCACGGTTCAGGCGCCAGATGTCGTCGTCGGACCAGTCGGCCACCATGGCCTTCAGCTCCGGCGTGTTGAAGAAGAACTCGCGCACGTAGGCGCCGTCCTTGGCCTTGAAGGTCTGGTACTCGCCGTCCACGCATTCCATCATGCGTTTCATCAGCAGGCCCTTGGTGTCGCGTGCCAGGAGCTGGTCCCAGCGGCTGCCCCAGACCACCTTGATCACGTTCCAGCCCGAACCGCGGAATTCCGATTCCAGTTCCTGGATGATCTTGCCGTTGCCGCGCACCGGACCGTCCAGGCGCTGCAGGTTGCAGTTGATCACGAAGACGAGGTTGTCCAGCTTCTCGCGGCCGGCCATGCCGATCGCGCCGAGCGATTCCGGCTCGTCGGTCTCGCCGTCACCCAGGAAGGCCCAGACCTTGCGGTCGCCGGCCTTGGCCAGGCCGCGGCTATCCAGGTACTTCATGAAGCGCGCCTGGTAGATCGCCATGATCGGGCCCAGGCCCATCGAGACGGTCGGGAACTGCCAGAAGTCCGGCATCAGCCACGGGTGCGGGTAGGACGAGATGCCCTTGCCGTCCACTTCCTGGCGGAAGTTGTCGAGTTGCTCGGGGGTCAGGCGGCCCAGCAGGAAGGCGCGCGAGTACACGCCCGGCGCCGAGTGGCCCTGCACGAAGACGAGGTCGCCGCCGCTCTGCTCGGACGGGGCGCGCCAGAAGTGGTTGTAGCCGACGTCATAAAGCGTGGCGGCCGACGCGAACGACGAGATATGGCCGCCCACGTTGGTGTGCTTGTTGGCGCGCAGCACCATGGCCATCGCGTTCCAGCGCGTGTACGAGCGGATGCGGTGCTCGATATCCTGGTCGCCTGGAATGCGGGCCTGCTGCTCCACCGGAATGGTGTTGATGTACTGCGTCTCGGCGTGGAACGGCTGGGTCACGCCGTTCACGCGTGCATATTCGATCTGCTTTTCGATCAGGAAAGCGGCGCGTTCCGCACCTTCGGCCGCCAGCACGCCCTGCAGGGCATCCAGCCATTCATGCGTTTCCTGGGGATCGGCGTCGTTGGCGCTGCTCGCGCCGAGAATCTGCTCTGGTACGGCTGACATGAGACTGTCTCCTGGTGAATTCCTGGCGAGCGCACGAGATCCGCCCGCATTGTCTGGTCGAAGCGATTCTATGGAAGCACAGCAGAGGCTGACAAGCGAAATTTTCAGATTACGGATTCGTTTCTTATAATGTGAAATATTGCGGCGGTGCACCAGAGCGCGCGCGCCGCAGGCCGATGTCGCCCGCGCATTGATCGGACGCCGCTTCCTCGCCAGCCCTGCCCGGGGCACGATCCGCGCAAACTTGAGCAGGTGCCGCATAGGCGCTTTCCCCAAGCGACGCACCGCAATAATCCCTATACACTGGCCGGTCAGCCGTCAATCCCTTATGCAGTTCCTCCAACGACTCCTCTCCGGCCTGCGCACGGCCATGCTTCCCCCAAATCCCTCCGGGGCCGTGACCCCGGCCACGGTGGAAGCGTCTGCCGCCGCGCACCATGCCGCCCAGCACGCGGCCCACGCCGGACGCGACGGCGATCCCCATGACGACGTGGCGCACGACGCCGCCGACGCCCACGAAGCCGACGGCCCCTTCGCCGCCGCGCCGCGCCGGCTCTGGTGGCTGCGCTGGCGCAACCTCGTGGCGACGAGCTGGTTCATGTTCATCCCGCTCGTGGCGATTGTGCTCTTCACCGTGGCGATGGGCGTCATCCTGTGGTCGCTGCACGAGACGGAGCGCCAGCAGCAGCGCGACGCCCTGTACCGCGACGCCGCCTGGGCGCAGCAGCGCGTGCGGCTCTCCCTGCTGAGCAACCAGGACCAGCTGGCCTCGCTGGCGCGCGACATCGCCGCCGCGCAGCTCGACCAGGGAGCCTATCGCACGGCCGCGCAGGAAATCTTGCGAGAGAACCCGGAAATCGTCTTTGTGAACTGGCTCGATGCCACGCGGCGCGGCCGCTGGTCGCTGCCGTCCACGTCGGAGTTTGCCGGCCGGTTGCGGGAGACCGTCGACCATCCGCTGGAGCCGGAAGTCCTCGACACCTTCGACGCCGCCCGCGAGACGCAGCGCGTGGTCTACTCCCGCCCGCTGATGAACGACCGCGGCGACAGCTTCATGCTGATGGAAGTGCCGATCGTGCGGGACAACGAGTTCCTCGGCACCCTCGGCGCGCTCTATTCGATCAACGGCATCCTGACCCACCTGCTGCCGCCCGAGCTGACGGAGCGCTACCGCTTCTCGCTCATCGACAAGAACAACCAGACGCGCGCGAGCACGTCGCTGCGGCCCGTGCCGGGCAATGCGCTGTCGTACGAAGTGCTGCTTGATCCACCTGGACACTCGCTCTCGCTGCGCGCGGATGCCTACCCGCCGCCATCGAACCTGCCTAACAACATGCTGCTGTGGCTGGTGGTGGGGCTGTCCTGCTTCCTGCTCTGGAGCCTGTGGAGCATGTGGCGGCACAC
Source organism: Cupriavidus sp. 10L45 (assembly GCF_056395225.1). Lineage (NCBI taxonomy): Bacteria > Pseudomonadati > Pseudomonadota > Betaproteobacteria > Burkholderiales > Burkholderiaceae > Cupriavidus > Cupriavidus sp. 10L45. The sequence continues at coordinate 353,248 of NZ_JBFTJC010000005.1, read as the reverse complement.
CAGCCGCCGCTCCGAGGCGCAGCGCGCCCTGCTGGCCGAGACCTCGTTCCGCCGGGCGATGGAAAACTCGATGCTGATCGGCCTGCGCGCGCTCGACCTGAACGGCCGCATCACCTATGTGAATCCCGCCTTCTGCCGCATGACGGGCTGGTCCGAGGGCGCCCTGGTCGGCCGCGTGCCGCCGTTCCCCTACTGGCCGCCCAACGACCAGCAGGAGATGCAGAAGCAGATCGACCTGACGCTGCAGGGCAAGTCGCCCGCCACCGGCTACGAGATGCGCGTGATGCGCCGCGACGGCAGCAGCTTCTTCGCGCGGATGTACGTCTCGCCACTAGTAGACGGCCGGGGCCGCCATACGGGCTGGATGAGTTCGATGACGGACATCACCGAGCCCAAGCGCGCCCGCGAGGAACTGGCCGCCGCACACGACCGCTTCACGACCGTGCTGGAAAGCCTGGACGCCGCCGTGTCCGTGCTGGCCACCGACAAGGCCGAGCTGCTGTTCGCCAACCGCTATTACCGGCAGCTGTTCGGCTGGGAGGCCGAGGGGCACCTGAAACTGGCCGGCGACGACTTCGACCGCGAGCAGATGTCGAGCGACAACACTGACTTTGTCGACGCGTACGCCGGCCTGCCGGCCTCGGAGCTGATGCCGTACGCGTCCGACGCGCGCGAGGTCTTCGTGCCAGACATGCAGAAATGGTTCGAAGTGCGCCGCCGCTATATCCAGTGGGTGGACGGCCACCTGGCGCAGATGCAGATCGCCACCGACATCACGGTGCGCAAGGCCGCCGAGGAAATGGCGCGCCAGCACGAGGAACGGCTCCAGTTCACCAGCCGGCTGACCACGATGGGCGAGATGGCGTCGTCGCTGGCGCACGAGCTGAACCAGCCGCTGGCGGCCATCAATAACTACTGCATGGGTGCCGTGGCGCGGCTCCATTCGGGGCGCAGCACGCCCGAAGACCTGATTCCGGTGCTCGAAAAGACGTCGGCGCAGGCCGTGCGGGCGGGCACCATCATCAGCCGCATCCGGGGGTTCGTGAAGCGCAGCCAGCCGCAGCGGCGCGAGGCATCCCTCCACGATATCGTGGCGGACGCCGTGGGCCTGGCCGACCTGGAAGCCACGCGCCGCCGCGTGACCATCCTCACCCGCCTGCCTGCCCCCCCGCTGCTGCTGTACGTGGACCCCGTGCTGATCGAGCAGGTGCTGGTGAACCTGCTCAAGAACGCCGTGGAGGCCATGGCCGGGCTGCCTGCCATGCGCGCCGCCGGCGTGGTGCGCCTGCATGCGCGCATCGAGCCGGTGGAGTTCGGCCAGTGCGTCTGCATCGACGTGATCGACCAGGGCCCGGGCGTGGACGAAACCACCAAGGAGCGCCTGTTCGAGCCGTTCTTCAGCACCAAGTCCGACGGCATGGGCATGGGCCTGAACATCTGCCGCTCGATCATTGAATCCCACCAGGGCCGGCTCTGGGTGGAAAACAATGTGGACGGGATCGGCTGTACGTTTAAAATCACGCTGCCGCTGCAGCCTGCGCTCCCCGAGCAATAAGCCCGGGCACCCCGGCGAGACAGACGCGATGAGACCTTCCGCCGCGGGGCTTGGGTGGGTCGCCGCAGATCTGCCACTCGACCGGATAGTGTTGCGCACGCCGCCAGACGGTTACACTTAGTTGCAAACGACTTGGTCGTTAACGAATTTGCCCCAGGAGACTTCATGACCGCAACGCCCAGTCCCACTCCGCATCGTGGCGAGACCGTGTTCATCGTCGATGACGATGAAGCCATGCGCGACTCGCTGACCTGGCTGCTGGAGGGCAATGGCTACCAGGTGCGCAGCTTCAACAGCGCCGAGCAGTTCCTGTCCGCCTACGATGCCGGCCAGGTGTCCTGCCTGATCCTGGACGTGCGCATGCCCGGCATGAGCGGCCCGGAACTGCAGGAACGCATGCTGGCCGAGCACATCGACATTCCCATCGTGTTCATCACCGGCCACGGCGACGTGCCGATGGCCGTGTCCACGATGAAGCGCGGCGCGATCGACTTCATCGAGAAGCCGTTCGACGAATCCGAGCTGCGCGCGCTGGTGGAGCGCATGCTCCAGAAGGCCCGAACGGACCATTCGGCCGCCCGCGAGCAGCGCGCCGCCAAGGACCTGCTGGGCAAGCTGACCACGCGCGAGCAGCAGGTGCTGGAGCGCATCGTGGCCGGCCGCCTGAACAAGCAGATCGCCGACGACCTGGGCATTTCCATCAAGACGGTGGAGGCGCACCGCGCCAACATCATGGAAAAGCTCAACGTGAACACCGTGGCGGATCTGCTGCGACTGGCACTGTCGCGCAACAGCTGATCGGCTGGATGGACGGGGAAAAAACGGCGCAAAGGCGCCGTTTTTTTATGGATCGTCGATCAGGAGGTTGGCGGAAAAAGTAATGCAAACAGCACAATCATGCCGAACTGGGTGTGCCACAAACTGTCCCGTCCGAGCAGCTTGCACCGCGCCAACTGCCCGCCGATGGGCGCCGAACCCTTATAATCCGGCTTTGTCCGCGACGCCGCCGCCCCGCGCGCGCCGCCTGCCCCGACTTCCCAGCCTCTCCCGCAGAATCCCATGCCCGCCCAACTGATCGACGGCAACGCCCTTGCCAAACAAATCCGTACCGAAGCCGCCCAGCGCGCCGCCCGCCTGACCGAGAAGGGTCACCAGCCCGGCCTCGCCGTGGTGCTTGTGGGCGAGGATTCCGCCAGCCAGGTCTATGTGCGCAACAAGGTCAAGGCTTGCGAGGACAACGGTTTCCATTCGTCGCTGGACCGCTATCCGGTCGATCTGTCCGAAGCCGACCTGCTGGCGCGCATCGACGAACTGAACGACGACCCGAAGATCCACGGCATCCTGGTGCAACTGCCGCTGCCGAAGCACATCGACAGCCACAAGGTGCTCGAAGCCATCGCCCCGGAAAAGGACGTGGATGGCTTCCACGTGGCCAACGCCGGCGCGCTGATGACCGGCGCCCCGTTGTTCCGCCCGTGCACGCCCTATGGGTGCATGAAGATGCTGGAATCGATCCAGTACCCGCTGCGCGGCGCGCGTGCCGTGGTGGTGGGCGCCTCGAACATCGTCGGCAAGCCGATGGCCATGCTGCTGCTCCAGGCCGGCGCAACCGTAACGATCTGCAACAGCAAGACGCGCGACCTGGCCGCCCATACGCGCGAGGCCGATGTGATCGTGGCCGCCGTGGGCCGCCGCAACATCATCACCGCCGATATGGTCAAGCCGGGCGCCGTGGTCATCGACGTCGGCATGAACCGTGACGATGCCGGCAAGCTGTGCGGCGACGTGGACTTCGCCGGCGTGCGCGAGGTGGCCGGCCACATCACCCCGGTGCCGGGCGGTGTGGGGCCGATGACGATCACGATGCTGCTGATCAACACCCTCGAAGCCGCCGAGCGCGAAGCCGGCCTGTAATCCGCCGGCCGCCGGGCCTGATCGGCCCCCAATCGGCCCGATAGGAAAGTCGAACTGGAAATTTCCGCGCAGACGCCTCATCTTTGCACGTGTGAACGTATAAAGACCGAGGCTCGCCAACCGAGAACCGCCATGACCGTGAACAACGACCGCGCTACCAATCCCCTGCTCGACTTTACCGACCTGCCCCGCTTTGCCGAGATTCGTCCCGAGCACATCAGCCCGGCGCTGGACGTGCTACTGGCCGACGCCCAGGCTGGCGTGGCCCGCGCCGAAGACCCGGCCACCCCGGCCACCTGGACCAGCGCCGTGGAAGCCCTCGAGGCCGCCACCGAGCCGCTCGGCCGCGCCTGGGGCGTGGTGGGCCACCTGAGCGCCGTGGCGGACACGCCCGAACTGCGCAAGGTCCACACCGACAACCTGCCCCGCATGACCGAGTTCTGGTCGTCGCTGGGCCAGAACCTCGCGCTGTTCGAGAAGTACAAGGCCGTGGCCACCGGCCCCGAGTTCGCGGGCCTGACGCCGGCGCGCAAGCAACTGCTCGAAAACGAGCTGCGCGGCTTCCGCCTCGGCGGCGCCGAGCTGCCCGAAGACCGCAAGCCGCGCTTCGCCGAGATCCAGGAGCAGCAGGCCCAGCTTTCCAAGGCCTTCTCGGACCACGTGCTCGACGCCACCAATGCCTACGCCCTCTATATAGAAGACGAGGCGCGCCTGGCCGGCATTCCCGCCGATGCGAAGGAAGCCGCCGCCATCGCCGCGCAGAAGGACGAGAAGGCCGGCTGGAAGTTCACCCTGCACTTCCCGTCGTACTACCCGGTGCTGCAATATGCCGATGACCGCGCGCTGCGCCAGACCATGTACGAAGCGAGCGTGACGCGCGCCTCGGAACTCGGTGCGCAGTACGGCAGCGGGCAGGCCGACTGGGACAACACCGCCAACATGCGCGAGCAGCTGACGCTGCGCCGCGAGGAAGCGCAGATGCTTGGCTACAACAACTACGGCGAGGTCTCGCTCGTGCCGAAGATGGCCGAGTCGCCGGCCGACGTGCTCAAGTTCCTCGACGAACTGGCCGTCAAGGCGCGCCCCTACGCCGAGCGCGACTGGGCAGAGCTGCGCCAGTTCTCCGCCGCCGAGCTGGGTCTGGACGAACTGAAGCCGTGGGACGTGGCCTACGCGTCCGAGAAGCTGCGCCAGCAGCGCTATTCGTTCTCGGACGACGAAGTGAAGCAGTATTTCCAGGAGCCGAAGGTGCTCGAAGGGCTGTTCGGCGTGGTCGAGAAGCTGTTCTCGGTCAGCATCCGCCCGGACGAAGCCCAGACCTGGCACAAGGACGTGCGCTTCTACCGCGTAGTGTCGCCGCAGGGCGCCCTGCTCGCCCAGTTCTACATCGACCTCTACGCACGCGAAGGCAAGCGCGGTGGCGCCTGGATGGACGATGCGCGCGGCCGCAAGGAACGCGACAACGGCACCGTGCAGACCCCGGTGGCGTACCTGACCTGCAACTTCACGGCGCCCGTGGGCGGCAAGCCGGCGCTGTTCACGCACGACGAGGTCATCACGCTGTTCCACGAGTTCGGCCACGGCCTGCACCACATGCTGACGCAGGTGGGCGACCTCGGCGTGTCCGGCATCAACGGCGTGGAGTGGGATGCCGTGGAACTGCCGTCGCAGTTCATGGAGAACTTCTGCTGGGAATACGAGGTGCTGGCGAAGATGACCGCCCACGTCGAGACCGGCGCCCCGCTGCCGCGCGCGCTGTTCGACAAGATGCTGGCCGCCAAGAACTTCCAGAACGGCATGATGACGCTGCGCCAGATCGTCTACTCATCGTACGACATGCACCTGCACACCGACTATGACCCGCAGGGCCAGACCTCGGTGCTGGAACTGTCGCGCGAGATCAACGACAGCAAGCACGTGGTGCCGCAGTCGCCGCTGTCGCGCTGGCCGAACACGTTCAGCCACATCTTCGCGGGCGGCTACGCGGCGGGCTACTACAGCTACAAGTGGGCCGAAGTGCTGTCCGCCGATGTCTACGCCGCGTTCGAGGAAGCCGGACAGCTGTCCGGCAGCGTGCTCGATTCGGCCACTGGCGAGCGGTATCGGCGCGAGATCCTGTCGGTGGGCGGCAGCCGCCCGGCGATGGAATCGTTCGTGGCCTTCCGTGGCCGCGCCCCGCAGATCGACGCGCTGCTGCGTCACGGAGGCATGGCGGCGTAATCGTCACATTTACTTCCCGCTTCGCTGACCAGGCGCCCGGCTCATGGACTTTCCTTTCCCAATTCGTCAGGAATGTCCGCCGGGCGCTTGCGTCTGCAACCGGGAGGTCTTGCTTGACGATCCCCAGGCCGACCATCGCATCCTGCGGCTGACGCAGCAGGAGGAAAAGAAGCTCGTGGCACGGCTGGAGCAGCTCACCTCGCTCGAGGAACTGCGGCACATGGAAGCCCGCATGGCCGAATTGCTTGGCATCGAGGTGACCATCACGCCGAGCGCGAACGAAGTCCGCACGACGCGCGGCTTCCGCATCGAACTGGCCGACCGCCCGGGCCTGTGCCGCAAGACCCGCCAGAATATTCCCGCCGCGATTCGCCGCTGCATGGACGCCCATCCGGAAATCGCCTACGCCATCCTCGATCAGGGCGACCTGCTGGGTGGCGGTTTGGGCGAATGAGCCTCCCTCCCCGACTAATAAGAACACTCCACACCGAACAACGATGAGAATCGCCTCCTGGAACGTCAACTCCCTCAAGGTGCGCCTGCCCCAGGTGCTGCAATGGCTTGCCGCGCAGGACGCCGCCGGCACGCCCATCGACGCGCTCTGCCTCCAGGAACTCAAGCTGCCCGACGACAAGTACCCGCTGGCCGAACTCGAGGCGGCTGGCTTCCATAGCGTCTACACGGGCCAGAAGACGTACAACGGCGTGGCGATCGTCGCCCGTGACGGCACCATGCCGGCCGCCGCCGACGTGGTGCGCAACATCCCCGGCTACGAGGACGCCCAACAGCGCGTGGTAGCCGCCACCTATGGCGACGTGCGCCTGATCAGCGCCTACTTCCCCAACGGCCAGGCGCTCGATTCGGACAAGTTCGTCTACAAGCTCGACTGGCTCCAGGCCATCACCGGGTGGCTGCGCGAGGAAATGACGCGCTACCCCAAGCTGGCGCTGCTCGGCGATTTCAACATCGCCCCGGAAGACCGTGACGTGCACGACCCCGCCAAGTGGGAGGGCCAGAACCTGGTCTCGCCCCAGGAGCGCGACGCCTTCAAGGCGCTGATCGCGATGGGCCTGGTCGATTCGTTCCGCCTGTTCGAACAACCGGAGAAGATGTTCTCCTGGTGGGACTACCGGATGATGGGCTTCCGCCGCAACGCGGGCCTGCGCATCGACCACATCCTGCTGTCTCCCGCGCTGGCGGCGGCCTGCACGACTTGTGGCATCGACAAGGAGCCGCGCCGCTGGGAGCAGCCGTCGGACCATACGCCGGTCGTGGCCACGCTGAAACTCGACTGAACGGCGCGGCTGCGGCATCATCGTCGGATGACTGCGCCCCCGCTTTCCCCACCATCCCCGCCATCCCCTAAACCGGCGGCGGATGCCGGCAATCGCCTGCTCCGGCTGTTCCCATGGCGCCACCGCGTAACGCGGGCCGCGCTGCGCGCCGATCTCATCGCCGGGCTGCTCGGCGCCGTGCTGGTGCTGCCGCAGGGCGTGGCGTTTGCCACGCTGGCCGGCCTGCCACCGCAGTACGGCATCTATACCGCCGTGGTGCCGTGCATCGTCGCGGCGCTGTTCGGTTCGAGCTGGCATGTGATGTCGGGGCCGACCAATGCCAACTCGCTGGCGCTGTTCGCCATGCTGAGTCCGGTGGCGTTCGTCGGCAGCCCAGCCTATATCGCGCTGGCGCTGGCCGTGACGATCCTCGTCGGGGTGTTGCAGCTGGCGGTGGGCGCCCTGCGGCTGGGGTCGCTGGCCAACTTCATCTCGCCGTCGGTGCTGCTCGGCTTCACCTGCGGCGCGGCCACGCTGATCGGACTCTATGCCTTGAAGGACCTGTTCGGGCTGGCGGTGCCCACCGGCACCAGCGCGTTCGGCGTGGTCCGCTTCCTGTTCGAGAATGCCGCCACGATCAACTGGAGCGCCGTGATTGTCGGCGCGGTCACGCTGGCGGTCACGCTGGTGGTGCGGCGCATCTCGCGCCGGCTGCCGTTCATGCTGATCGGGCTGGTGGGCGGCTTCGGCGTGGCGCTGGCGCTCAACCACTGGGACGGCGCGCACCATGTGAACGTGGTCGGGCCGATTCCGTCGGCGTTGCCGCCCTTCCAGGTGCCGGACATCAACTGGCGTACCGTGCCGGACCTGCTCGGCATTGCCGCCGCACTGACCATCGTCGCGCTCGGGCAGTCGATCTCGATCGCCAAGGCTGTTGCGGCGCGCTCGGGCCAGCATGTGGATGCCAACCGCGAGTTCATCGGCCAGGGGCTCTCCAATATCGCGGGCGGATTGTTTTCCAGCTATATCTCGTGCGGCTCGCTGAACCGGTCGATGCCGAACTTCGAGGCCGGCGCGCAGACGCCGCTGGCCAGCGTGTTCTCGGCGGTGCTGCTGGTGGTGCTGGTCATGGTCAGCGCCCCGCTGCTGGCGCAGATCCCGCTGGCGGCCATCGCAGCAATGCTGCTGCTGGTGGCCTGGGGCCTGCTGGACCTGGCACGGCTGCGGCGCATCGCCGACCTCTCGCGCACGGAGTTCGCCATCGCGGTGGGCACCTTCGCCGCTACGCTGGTGATCCGGCTGGAGATGGCGGTGCTGCTCGGCACCATCCTGTCGCTGGTGGCCTACCTGTACCGCACCTCGCGTCCGGCCGTGCGTAGCCTCGTGCCCGACGCAGACGATCCCGGCCGCCGCTTCACCCCGCTCGACGAACTCCGTCGCCCGCAGCCCGAATGCCCGCAGCTGAAGCTGCTACGCATGGAAGGCGCGATCTACTTCGGCGCGGTGCAGTACGTGACGGACCGGCTGCACTGGCTGCGCACGGTCAACCCCGGCCAGACGCGCCTGCTGGCGATGACCAAGAGCATGAACTTCATCGACCTGGCCGGCGCCGAGATGTGGGAGACGGAACTGGCCGAGCGGCGCGCGGCCGGCGGCGACCTCTACTTCCACCGTCCGCGCACGCAGGTGCTGGAGACGTGGGAGCAGACCGGCTTCACCGACAAGCTCGGGCGCGACCACATCTTCCAGACCAAGCGGCAGGCGCTGCACACGATCGTTCGGCAACTCTCCCCGGAAATCTGCGCGCAATGCCACGTGCGCATCTTCGAGGAATGCGCACAGCAGCCCGGCGGCGCGGAAGCGCCCGCACCAGTGCCAGCAGATGCCGAAGCGGCTCACGCACCGGAGACCGGCACGCAGGAAACCGCCAAGACCTAGGCCCTGAACCGGTAGGGAAAACGTAGAAAACTAAGGGATGTAGCCAGAATGTGCGCCGGTCGGCCGGTAGGGAAACCGTGCCGAAACCGGCGGCGGAGGGTTGCTGCCGTCGCCTTACACGGACGCCGTTGCCGACGCCATCAGACTGGTGCCACGTGGGCGCGCTTCACCACGACCGGCTGGGGCACGCCCTGCTCGATCAGTACCACGGCGGCGCGCTCGATGGTCTCGCGACCGGCGCGGAACGCCTCTTCCAGCGACAGCACCTGGTCGGCACTGAAGCCTTCCCACAGTGCCTCGCGTGTCACCACGCAGGTCACTTGCTCACCATCGACAATCGCGTGGAACAGCAGGCCCTCATTATTGATGTCGTAGCGATCTTGCTCTTGGAATTTGATTTCCATCATCACAGCCCTCCATATGCAAGTGGAGAAGCATCCTAACATGGCTCGACGCCAATCGTCTGCGATCCCCTGCACTGTGCCATGTGAATGCGATTCGTCTCACTGACCAGCGCGACGGGATGCAAGTTCCGTCGGCATGGCGCCGAGCGCAACAGGGTCGCACGGCGACATGACAATGCCGTGAGCGCCACTGGCGCGGGGCCATGCATGGAATATTTGACAACGCTGAAAACGGTGATAAAATCTCGGTCTTCGTTGGGGCGTTAGCTCAGTTGGTAGAGCAGCGGACTCTTAATCCGTAGGTCGAGTGTTCGAGTCACTCACGCCCCACCAGCGAATTCAAAAAGCCCGGAATCAGCAATGATTCCGGGCTTTTCTTATTCTTGGTCCGCCTGCATCAATCCGCGCCGGCCGCCCGCTCGAACAGCGTGCGCGCCAGCCGGCGGTGATCGCCAAGCACCACGGGCAGGTCGGCCGTCAGCAGTTCGCCGTCGCGCACCACCACGCGGCCGTTGATGATGCTCGTGGCCACATTGCCCGGCGTGCAGAAGACCAGTGCCGCCACCGGATCATGCCCGGCGCCCGCGTAGCCCACGCCCGACATGTCGAAGGCGACGATGTCCGCCGACATGCCCGGGGCCAGCGCGCCGATATCGTCACGGTTCAGCACCCGCGCGCCGCCGAGGGTGGCAATCTCCAGCGCCTCGCGCGCGCTCATCGCCGCCGGGCCGAAGCCCACGCGCTGCAGCAGCATGGCCTGGCGCGCCTCGCCCAGCATATGGGCGCCATCGTTCGATGCACTGCCGTCCACGCCCAGGCTCACCGGCACGCCGGCATCCCGCATCCGGCGGATCGGCGCGATGCCGGACGCCAGCCGCATGTTCGAACACGGGCAATGGGCCACGCCCGTGCCGGTGCGCGCGAACAGCGCCACGCCCTCGTCGTCCAGCTTCACGCAGTGCGCGTGCCAGACATCGTGACCGACCCAGCCCAGCTCCTCGGCGTACTGCGCCGGCGTGAGGCCGAATTTCTCGCGCGAATAGGCGATGTCGTTGTCGTTCTCGGCCAGGTGGGTGTGCAGGGAGACGCCGTAGTGGCGCGCCATGACCGCCGACTCGCGCATCAGGTCACGCGAGACCGAGAACGGCGAGCACGGCGCCAGCACCATGCGCAGCATGGCGTGGCGGGAATCGTCGTGATACTGCTCCACCAGCCGCTGGCTGTCGCGCAGGATGGCGGTTTCCGACTCCACCACCACGTCCGGCGGCAAGCCACCCTGGCTGCGCCCGACGCTCATCGAGCCGCGCGCCGCGTGGAAGCGCATGCCCATCTGCTGCGCCGCCTCGATCGAATCATCCAGCCGCGACCCGTTCGGATACAGGTAGAGGTGATCGCTCGTCGTCGTGCAGCCGGACAGCATCAGCTCGGCCATCGCCGTCTGCGTGGATACGCGGATCATCTCCGGCGTGAGGTGCGACCACAGCATGTAGAGATTGGTCAGCCACGAGAACAGCTCGGCATCCTGCGCGGCCGGCACGGCGCGCGTCAGGCTCTGGTACATGTGATGGTGCGTATTCACCAGCCCCGGCATAACCACGTGGCCGCGCATATCGATGACTTCGGCGCGGCCTTCGTCGGCCATGCGCCGCCAGGCTTCCGGGAGATCCGCGGTGGGGCCGACCCACTCGATGGCGGGGCCGTTGGCGACCAGCGCGCCGTCCGCGATTTCGCGGCGTTGCGTGTCCATGGTCACGAGGACATCGGCGTGCTGGAGGATCAGGGTCATGGCGTAGGTGTATCGAAGTTGCGGACACCCCGGAGTCTACTGGCGCCACCCAGCGCGCCAAAGCGTCAAATTTCGACGTAGGTGTCCACAATTTGTGGACAGGTCGCCGCGCAAGAGCCCACCAAGTCAGCGGAACAACCCGTCCAGCGCTGCGCCGATGGCCTGCGCCATCAACTCGCCCGCCGCGCTCATCGGCCCGCGCGCCCGCGCCACCAGCCGCAGAGTCTGGCGCTGCAGGCCCCCATCGCGCAACGGTACGAAAACCAGCGCGCCGCGCGCGCGGTCTTCCATCACATCAAGCGGATTGAGTAGCGCCACGCCGCCGCCGGCCGCCGCCAGGCGCTGGATCAGCACCACCGAGGTCGATTCCACAGCGGGTGTGACGTCGATCGATTGGCGGGCGAAGGCGTCGTCCACCAAGGCGCGGATCGACAGTGTCGGCGCGGGCAGGATCAACGGATAGCCGGCCACCTCGGCGAGCAGCGCGGAGGGCTGCGCGGCCAGCGGATGACCGGGCGCGACCACCGCGCCAATCGACCAGTCACGGCTCGCGGCCACGCGGAAGGCGGCCACTTCGGGCAGGTCGTAGCCGAGCCCGAGGTCAGCATCGCCCTGCTCCACCGCGGCGACGATGCCGTCCACCGGCAGGTCCGCCACGCGCACGGCGATGCCCGGATGCTGCTGGCGGAAGTCGTGGACGAGCGAGGGCATCAGCGCGCCGGCCAGCCCGGAGGTGGTGGCCACGGTAACCATGCCGCGCCGCGCGCCCTTGATCTCGGCGATGCGCGCCTGGAGCGCGTCGTGCTCGCGTAGCGTCTGGCGCACATGGGCGAGCACCATCTCGCCCAGCGGCGTCAGGTGCAGGCGTTTGTGGATGCGCTCGAACAGCGGCGCGCCCAGTTCGGCCTCCAGATCGAGGATCTGGCGATTGATGGCCGTCGGCGCCACATGCAGATGCTCGGCCGCGCGGCGGATGGAGCCGCGCCGGACCACCTCGTCGAAATACCGCAGAACGCGCGCGTGCATGGAGATGCCCGGAAGCCGAAGTGCGCGCATTGTAATCCGCTGGCATTGCGGTGCAAAAAAATGCGCCGAGGGGCTTGCGTCGTATTCGGTACCTTGCTACAATCTTTTTCTTCGTTGGGGCGTTAGCTCAGTTGGTAGAGCAGCGGACTCTTAATCCGTAGGTCGAGTGTTCGAGTCACTCACGCCCCACCAGCGAATTCAGAAAAGCCCGGAATCCACAAGGTTCCGGGCTTTTTGCTTTGCATCGACGTTTTTGCTTCGCCTCAGCGGCATTGCGCCGCACTTTCCCGCCCGCCACCGGGTTCTCACCGATTTCCCTGCAGAACCCTTTCAGGGTTGAATGCCTGTCAACGCACATCACGGAACGAAGTTCCGTATTGCGGAACTAGACAATACCGGAGGCATCTCTTGAAAGCAGTTCTGAAAGCGGGCGCGGCCGTCGCCCTGGCCATGCTGGGCCTGGCACAAGCGGGCATCGCCCACGCGCAGGCGTATCCCAACAAGCCGATCCGCCTGATCGTACCGTTCGCGGCGGGCGGCACCACCGACATCGTCGGCCGCGCCGTGTCCGACGCACTGGGCCGCGAGCTGGGCCAGCCCGTGGTGGTGGAGAACCGTGGCGGTGGCGGCGGCGCAATCGGCGCCGACGCGCTGGCCAAGTCCGCGCCGGACGGCTACACGCTCGGCATCGCCACCGTGAGCACGATGGCGACCAACCCGGCCACCAACGCCAAGAATCCGTACGATCCGATCAAGGACTTCGCGCCGATCACCAACCTGGTGAACGTGCCGAACGTGCTGACCGTGAACCCCAAGGTGCCGGCGAAGAATCTCAAGGAATTCGTCGCACTGCTGAAGGCCAACCCGGGCAAGTACAGCTACGCCTCGGCCGGCAAGGGCAGCATTTCGCACCTCGATGGCGAGCTGTTCAAGTACATCACCAAGGCCGATATGGTCCACATTCCTTACCGTGGATCGGGCCCCGCCCTGAACGACACGCTGGCCGGCCAGGTCAACGCCCAGTTCGACAACCTGCCGTCGTCGATGCCCTTCATCCAGTCCAGCCGCCTGCGCGCGCTGGCGGTCGCCGCGCCCAAGCGCGTGGAAGGCCTGCCTGACGTGCCCACCTTCGCAGAGGAAGGCATGAAGGACATGAACAACATGGCCTGGTACGGGCTGGTGGCACCGGCCGGCACGCCGCCGGCCATCGTCGCCAAGATCCACGATGCGGCGATCAAGGCACTTCAGGACCCCGCCGTGAAGAAGCGCCTGCATGACAGCGGCGCCTATCCGGACGGCAACACCTCGCAGCAGTACGCCGCCCAGATCAAGCGCGAACTGGACCTCCGCAAGAAGATCGCGGTGGACCAGAACATCACGCTGGAGTAATACCTGCCTCCCCTGCCGCCACCGTGGTGTGGCGGCAGCATCGCCCGAGCGCAGGATCTACAAAATTGCTGGCTGCTGCACGCGCACCCCGGTACAGTAGTAACAAAGCCATTTTTCTCATCTGCTGTATCTGTACGGAATCTGACGACCTCCGACGAATTCCCGGATATGGCGCATTACCTGCGAGGATTGAAGATGCTGAAGAAGACCGTACCGACCCTGATCATTGCTGCGCTGGCCAGCCTGGGCACCATGCAACTGGCGCACGCACAGAAGAACTACACGGACGGTGGCGACATCCACAGCGGCAGCCATACCAAGAAGGCCAGCCCGCACGCCAACACGGCCAAGTCCGGCAAGTTCGACCCGTACACCGACGGCGCGAAGAAGTCCACGCAGACCGATCTCGCCCCGAAGAAGGCCGATCCGTACACGGACGGCGCCAAGGTCGGCAAGGCTGACCCGTACACCGATGGTGCGAAGTCCGGCAAGCCTGACGTCTACACCGACGGCGCCAAGAAGCAGTAAGCGACCCAGGTCGTCGTTTTGCGAAAGCAGCCCGCGCATGTCGCGGGCTGTTTTGTTTTTGGGGCCACACGCCCCCGCCACGAGGTGCGCACGGCACCTCGTGCAAAAGGCTGATTAGGACTTACCCGATCTGTCACACCCATGTCCATACATTACTGATAGTGTCTCGCCTACCGGATGACCCGCCCACTATCAGAGGCAGGCAGCGGTGCCGCCCGGGCCGGCCAATGCACCGGCCCATGCACAGACGATGCAAGCAGGCGGCAAACCCAGATTGGGAGACCTGAGCCAATGCAGCCGAAAGCACTCGAAATCAATGAGCCGATCGTGCTCGCGCTTGTCGACGCCGTGACCGCGTGGCAAGCCGCCCTCGAACAGACCTTGTCTGTCTCGGGGCTGACCTATCCGAAATGGCTGTTGCTGCGCGCCATCCACACCGGCACCTTCCGCCGCGGATTGCCGTTGTCGGCCGCCGTGTTCATGGACGTGGCCCAGACCGAACGGCTGCTCAACGAGTTGCGCGAGGAAGGCTGGCTGGCGTTCGAGGCCAATGGCGCCCCGCGCATTGCGGCCAGCGCCGCCGCGCGGCTGGACCGTGCCGGCCAGGGCGTGAAGGCCCTGCACTCGGTCTCGGTGGGCCAGTTCAATGCCGAGGAGCGCGTGGCGCTGACCGGCCTGCTGCATCGCATGACCGGCACGCTGCAGGACCATGCCGAGCGCCATCGCCGCAATGCCGCATGGGAGCGCTCCGAAAGCTCCGTGGTCGTACCGCCCGAGGTCGGCCGCGCCGCGCTGCGCGCCGTGGCCGCCTGACCCGCTTGCGCTTCATCTGATCCCCGGGCGCCTCGCCCGTCTCAACCTGCCCGCTGACGTGTTTTGTCACCCGGGCAGGTCAAAACTTTCCTACAGTATGAGCATGCACCGGCACACGCCGAGGAGATGCCATGCCTCCGGAAAACGAAGAAAAAGTCGCGCAGTTGCTGGATGACCTCGTCGCGCTCGCGCGCGAGCGGCTCCCCGCCGCCACGTTCGAGGTGCTGGAACCCCTGCTGCGCCACTACTACGACCTGGCCGATGCCGAGGACCTGCTCGCACGCAACGTGGCGGACCTCTACGGCGCGATCATGGCCCATTGGCAGACCGCCCAGAAGTTCGTGCCGGGCACCGCGCGCGTGCGGGTCTACAACCCGAAGCTCGAGGAACACGGCTGGCACTCCGACCATACGATCATCGAGATCGTCAACGACGACATGCCGTTCCTCGTCGATTCGATCACGATGGAGATCAACCGGCTCGGCCTGACGCTCCATTCGACCATCCACCCGGTCTTCAACATCTGCCGCGATGCCAAGGGCACGATCCTGCGGGTGGGCCTGGGCGGGCGGAACGACGCCGGCCCGGCCGGCAACACCACCTGCCGGCTCGAATCGTTCATGCATTTCGAGGTGGACCGCACCGGCGAAGGCGCCCGGCTGGAAACGCTGCGCGCCGGCATCGCCCGCATCCTCGGCGATGTGCGCGCCGCCGTGGAAGACTGGCCGCGCATGCAGCAGGTGGCCGAGGACACCGTCGCCAGCATGGGCCGCGCGCCGGACGCCGCGAGCCCGGAATCGGTGGAGGCCCGCGCCTTCCTCGAATGGCTGCTCGACGACCATTTCACCTTCCTCGGCCAGCGCGACTACGAGCTGGTGCCACGCGACGGCCAGTACTTCCTGCGCGGCGTGCCGGGCTCGGGCGCGGGCATCCTGCGCGAAGCGCTGCGCGATCCGGGCGAGGACGACCTGACCCCGCTGCCCGCCGCCGCCGCGAGCGTCATCGAAGGGGCCTCGCCAATCTTCCTGACCAAGGCCAACTCGCGCGCGACCGTCCATCGGCCCGGCTATCTCGACTATGTGGGCGTGAAGCTGCTCGACGCCAACGGCAAGCTGTTCGGCGAACGGCGCTTCGTGGGGCTGTACACGTCCACGGCCTATATGGTCAGCACCAGCGAGATTCCGCTGGCGCGGCGCAAGTGCGCCAACATCCTGGCGCGCGCCGGTTTCCTGACCAAGGGCCACCTGTACAAGTCGCTGGTCACCATCCTCGAGCAATATCCGCGCGATGACCTGTTCCAGGCCGACGAGGACGAGCTGTTCGAGATCGCCATCGGCATCCTGCGGCTGCAGGAGCACCAGCGCATCCGGCTGTTCGTGCGGCGCGACCGCTTCGACCGATTTATCTCGTGCCTGGTCTTCGTGCCGCGCGACAAGTACAACACCGACCTGCGCCAGCGCATCCAGAAGCTGCTGGTGGAGGCGTTCCATGGCACCAGCTGCGAGTTCACGCCGCTGCTGTCCGAATCCCCGCTGGCGCGCATCCAGCTCACCGTGCGTGGCGAGCCGGGCACCATGCCCGAGGTGGACACCCGCGAGCTGGAAGAGCGCATCGTGCAGGCCACGCGCCGCTGGCAGGACGACCTGGCCACCGCGCTCCACGTCAGCCGGGGCGAGGAACAAGGCATCGTGCTGCTGCGCCGCTACTGCGACGCCTTCCCCGCCGGCTACCGCGAGGACTACGCTGCCCGCACCGCCGTGCGCGACATCGAGCTGATGGAGCACGCGCGCCAGCACCCGAGCGGCCTCGCCATGAACCTGTACCGGCCCATCGAGGCCGCGCCGGGCGCGTTCCGCTTCAAGGTCTTCCGCGCCGGGGAGCCCATCGCGCTGTCCCTGAGCCTGCCGATGCTCGAACACCTGGGCGTGCGCGTGGACGAGGAGCGCCCCTACCTGATCGAGCCCGATGCCGGCGCGCCGGTGTGGATCCACGACTTCGGCCTGGAGATTGCCGCTGACCCCGAGGGCCGCCCTCTGGACGTGGAGATCGAGCGCGTGAAGCCGCTGTTCGAGGACGCCTTCGCGCGGGCCTGGAACGGCGAGATCGAAAACGACGATTTCAATCGGCTCGTCCTACGCGCCGGGCTGGCCGCGCGCGACGTGACCATCCTGCGCGCGTTTGCCAAGTACCTGCGGCAAGTGGGCTCGACCTTCAGCAATGCCTATATCGAGCGCGCGCTGACCAGCAATCCGAATATCGCCGCGCTGCTGGTGGCGCTGTTCGTGGCCCGCTTCGACCCTGCCGTGGCCACGCCGGGTGACGAGACGCGCACCCAGCGCCTGCTGGCCGAGATCGACGCCGCGCTAGACAAGGTGCCCAACCTCGACGAGGACCGCATCCTGCGCCTGTTCCTGAACGTGATCGCGGCCACGGTGCGGACCAACTACTTCCACCGCGACGCGGAGGGCCAGCCGCGCCCCTACGTCTCATTCAAGTTCAATCCGGCGCTGGTGCAGGGCCTGCCCGAGCCACGGCCGATGTTCGAGATCTGGGTCTACTCGCCGCGCGTGGAGGGGGTGCATCTGCGCGGCGGCCGGGTGGCCCGGGGCGGGCTGCGCTGGTCGGACCGGCGCGAGGACTTCCGCACCGAGGTGCTGGGCCTGATGAAGGCGCAGATGGTGAAGAACGTGGTGATCGTGCCGGTGGGCTCGAAAGGCGGCTTCGTGGTCAAGCGCCCGCCGCCCGCCACCGACCGCGACGCCTATCTGGCCGAAGGCGTGGCCTGCTACCAGACCTTCCTGCGCGGGCTGCTCGACCTGACCGACAACCTCGTCTCCGGCGACATCGTGCCGCCGCCCGAAGTGGTGCGCCACGACGAATCGGACCCCTACCTCGTGGTGGCCGCCGACAAGGGCACCGCGACGTTCTCCGACTACGCCAACGCCATCTCGGGCGAGTACCGCTTCTGGCTCGACGACGCCTTCGCGTCGGGCGGCTCGGTCGGCTACGACCACAAGAAGATGGCGATCACCGCGCGCGGCGCGTGGGAGAGCGTGAAGCGCCATTTCCGCGAGATGGGCGTTGATATCCAGACCACGCCGTTCACGGTAGTGGGCATCGGTGACATGTCCGGCGACGTGTTCGGCAACGGCATGCTGCTTTCTCCGCACATCAAGCTGCTGGCCGCGTTCGACCATCGGCACATCTTCCTCGACCCGGACCCCGACTGCGCCAGGAGCCTGGCCGAGCGCGCGCGGCTGTTCGCCCTGCCCCGTTCGAGCTGGGCCGACTACGACACCGCGCTGATCTCGGCCGGCGGCGGCATCTATCCGCGCACGGCCAAGACCATCGCGCTCACGCCCCAGGTGCAGGCGGCGCTGGGGATCACGACCAGCACGCTGTCGCCGGCGGACCTGATCCACGCGCTGCTGATGGCGCCCGTCGACCTGCTCTACAACGGCGGCATCGGCACCTACGTCAAGGCTGCGTCCGAGACCCATCAGCAAGCCGGCGACCGCACCAACGATGCGGTGCGCGTGAACGGCGCCGAACTGCGCTGCAAGGTGGTGGGCGAAGGCGGCAATCTCGGCTTCACCCAGCTTGGCCGCATCGAGTTCGCGCGCAAGGGGGGCCGGATCAATACCGATGCCATCGACAATTCGGCCGGCGTCGATTGCTCCGATCACGAGGTCAATATCAAGATTCTGCTAGGCATCGTGATGGCCGACGGCGAGATGACCATCAAGCAGCGCAATACGCTGCTGGCCGAGATGACCGACGAGGTGGGCCTGCTGGTGCTCCAGGACAACTACTACCAGACCCAGGCGCTCTCCGTGGCGGGCCGTCAGGCCACGGAACTGCTCGACGCCGAGGCGCGGCTGATCCGCTGGCTCGAGCGCGCGGGCCGGCTCAACCGTCCGCTCGAATTCCTGCCGCCCGAGGACGAGATCGCCGAACGCAAGGCACTCGGCGCGGGGCTGACGTCGCCCGAGCGTGCGGTGCTGCTGGCCTATAGCAAGATGTGGTTGTACGACGAGCTGCTGGTCTCGGACCTGCCCGAGGACGCGCTCGTCTCGACGCTGTTGGCCGACTACTTCCCCGAGCCGCTGCGCGTGCGCCATGCCGAGCCGATGCAGCGGCATCCGCTGCGGCGCGAAATCCTCGCCACGCACCTGACCAACATCCTCGTGAACCGCGTCGGGCCTACCTTCGTCCATCATCTGATGGAGGAGACCGACGGGCGTCCGGCCGATATCGTGCGCGCCTGCCTGCTGGCGCGTGACGTGTTCGGGCTGTCCGGGATCTGGGCGCGCATCGACGCCTTCGACAACCGCGTGGACGACGCCATCCAGGCGCAGATGTTCGGCGCGCTGGCGCGGCTGCTCGAGCGCGCCACGCTCTGGTTCGTGCGCTACCTGCGCGGCGGCGGCACGGTAGAGCCCGGCGCGACGCGCTTCGTCGAAGCCGCGCGCTGGCTCACGCCGCAACTGCCCAAGCTGCTGCCGCCCGAGGGCGCAGAGGCCATGGCTGAGCGGGCGATGACGCTGATCGAAGCCGGTGTGGACGACGACCTCGCCCTGCGCGTGGCCGCCAGCGATGCGGCTGCGGCCGCGCTCGACGTGGCCGAGGTTGCAGCCGCCTGCCAGCGCAGCCTGGACACCGTGGCAGCGGTCTACTTCGCCCTCGATTCGGAACTCAATTTCGGATGGCTGCGCGAGCGCGCGTTCTCACTGCCGGCGGACACACACTGGGACCTGCTCGCCCGCACGACCACGCTGGAAGACCTGGGGCGGCTCAAGCGCGCGCTGACGACCAGCGTGCTGGGCCAGTCGCGCGAGGTGGAGGACGCCCCGGCGCTGATCGAGGACTGGCGCAAGAGCCGACAGGTGGCGCTGGACCGCTTCGCACAGATGCTGGCCGACCAGCGCGCGTCGGGCGCCACGGGGGCCTCGGCGTTGTCGATGCTGTCCGTTGCGGTGAAGGAAATCGGCTTGCTGGAGCGCGCCTGACCGGCCCCAGGCGGCGGGCGCTGATTGACGGCTAGCGACGGCTAGTGGCTAGCCGTCAGCGCTCGTCGATGTCGATGACATCGTCATCGTCGTCCATGTCGCGCAGCGCGGGCAGGTCGTCGTCTTCGGCGCCGTCAAGGTCGTCGCTGCCGTCGCCGCGCGCGCGGAACTCCAGACCCAGGCGGAGGAAGAGGTCGAACGCATCGGCCAGCAGGTGCTTCTGACGCGGCAGCAAGCTCGCGTACGGCATGTCGTAGATCGACTGGTGCGTGCCGCGCGCCCCCTTCAGGCCGCGGTCGCGCGCAATGTCGGACAGCAATGCGGCGAAGCCGGACAGGTCCTGCGCGGCCAGCGCGGCATTGAGCACGCGGGCAATCACTTGTGGGGATGCACCTGACCATCCAATGAGCTCGGCATTGGAGGCGGCGTCGTGGGATAAGTCGCTGATGTCCATCTCCGTCTTAACGGTCCCACAGTCGCCGGCTTGAGGCGTCTTGCTTTTCGCCATGCGCGTCGACCCCCTTTACGTCGATCAGCTCCGTCGAGCTTTCGGCGGCGCGGCATCCGCGCCCGAGGCTTCGCGCCGGAGTTGCTTGTAGTCGATGCTGCCGTCCGCACGATGCGAGGCCATCAGGCGGTTGCGCGCGCCGCAGAGCGGGCAGCGGAAGATGGGGCCCTGCCCCTCGTTCTTGATCACCACCTCGGCGGGCTTCCAGCGCGCACCACAGGGTTGGTTCTGACATACAAACATCACGGACTCCAAAAGACGCTGCAAATCGTAACACGTGTGTCTGTCGCGTCACACCATGCAGGGCCGCCATTTGGCCCCTACCTTGGCGGGATAGCGGGCGTCACAGCGGCGTTATGTTGAGAATAGATTGGGATCGATCAGGCCACGAAGCGTGCTTCGTTTTACCGAATCTGCGACATCAGCCGTTGTTCTGGACCCAGTGCCGTGCCCAGGCGCCGGCCGCCATGCGTGCCTCGGCAGCGGTCGGATACGTGGCCGGCGGACCGCCCGCCTCCTGCACTATCGCGCCGGCCTCCCAGATATCGCACCAGGCCTTGTACCGTGCCGGAGCGAGCGCCTGCCAGAACAGGTGCACCACGAAGCCGCGGTATTCGAACATGTCCGCGCCGCTCTCCGGCGCCGCGGACGGTGCCCGGGCGGCATCCTCGACGGGCGAGGCAGCCGGCGAGACATCCGCCGAGACATCCGGAGACAAATTCGCGGACACATCGGTCCGTGCGCGAGACATGGCGCGCATCGCGCACAGGCTCGCGGCCATCGCGCCGACCAACACGCCCGCGCCAAACCAGCAGGCCCTGAGTTCACGTTGCCCCATCGCGCCCTCCCGCAGCGATGCTCTCCTATGGCGAGACGCGCAGGAGAATCGGAGGTTCCCTGATTTCAGGTTATACCAAAGCGACCTGCACGGTGCATTCAAACGGCGCCGCCGCAACCCATAATGAAAAACGCCGCGCCGAGAAAATCGGGCGGCGTTTCTTCGTCGGGGGATTACGTACGGAACGCGCCGTTCATTCGAGGAGTTTCACCACCGTGGTCAGCAGCCAGCCAACCGCCATACAGGCACCGACCCAGCCGGTGCCGATCAGGAAAACATCACGCCAACTCATGACTCACCCTGCGTTTCAAATCATCGTCCTAGGCTAGGCCACGATGCCGCGTGAGGGAACGCAGGAAATGTAAAGAAGTTTTGCGACGCATCAAGCGCCGGGCGCGAAACCCGTGCGCAATGCCAAAGAAAAACCCGCTTGGTTTTGACACCAAGCGGGTTCCTTGTCTGGTCGGGGCGAGAGGATTTGAACCTCCGACCACCTGCACCCCATGCAGGTACGCTACCAGGCTGCGCTACGCCCCGAAGCAAAAGATTATATCAGCAACAATCGATCGGTGGCTAGTCATTGGCACGGCGCATTGCAAAATTATCCATGCCGCGCGATCTCTTTCAATTGCGCCAGCAGGTTTTGCACTGCCACCAGCTCGCCGCGCAAAGTATTGAGGTCGACCGACAGCACAGGCGCCGTGGCGACCGGCACCACCGACTCGGTCTCGCCCTCCTCCAGCGGCGCGCCGAGGCCATGATGGCGACCATCGTCGAGGCGGTTGCGCGCCCCGTTGATGGTGAATCCCTGCTCGTACAGCAACTCGCGGATACGCCGGATCAGCAGCACTTCGTGATGCTGATAGTAACGTCGATTGCCGCGCCGCTTCACCGGCTTGAGCTGGGTGAACTCCTGTTCCCAGTACCGCAGCACGTGCGGCTTGACGGCGCAAAGCTCGCTCACTTCGCCAATCGTGAAGTAGCGTTTTGCGGGAATCGGCGGCAGCGCAACGCGCTCGCTGGATTTTTCCGACATGCGATGGGAAGTCAGGCGTCAGGCCGAAAGGCGCGACTCGGTTGGCGCGACATGCGCGCGAGCATTGCAGGATACAGACTGCAAGTGCCGTGGGCAATCCACCGTTCGAGGCAGGAGGCGTGGCGTGGCGTGTCGGACAGCCGCGACGCGCCGGGAGGCGCCAGCGCGAAACGCCAGCGGAAAACTCCCAGCAGCGGACCGTCAGCCCGGCACAGCCAGATCGGCGCGCTCCTCGACCAGGCCCTTGAGTTTCTGGCTGGCGTGGAACGTCACCACGCGGCGCGCGGTGATGGGGATGATTTCGCCCGTCTTGGGGTTGCGGCCTGGACGCTGCGGCTTGTCGCGCAACTGGAAGTTGCCGAAGCCGGACAGCTTGACGCTGTCACCATGTTCCAAGGCTTCACGAATCACGTCGAAGAAGGCTTCGACCATGTCCTTGGATTCACGTTTGTTCAGGCCAACCTGGTCGAACAGCATCTCTGCAAGTTCGGCCTTCGTGAGGGTGGGCACTTCGGTCGCGCGGGCTTCCGGCGATGCGTCGTCCAGTGAGGCGGCGTGCCGGTCGCTGACCTCGCCCAGGTCTGCAGCATTCATGGAATTCGCGTCTCGATCGTTCATTCTTGATCGCTCTTCTGAGGTCTGTCTGGCGATCCGCCCGGGAGCTGTGCCCGGACGCCCCAGGTTTCAGCGACCTATCCGCGCAGACGGGCCGAGAAGCCCGCTGCCAGCGCATCGATCATACAGCGCACCGCGCTGTCGACCGTCTCGTCCTGGAGGGTCGCCCCAGTATCTTGCAACGTCACACGGAACGCAAGGCTTTTCTCGTCAGCCCCGATGGCGGCCGAAGCCGCCTTCGGACGGAACTCGTCGAACAGCACCAGGCTCTGCACGTAGTGGCCAAAACCGCCTTGGTCCAGCGCCGCGCGCATCGCATCGAGCAGGTCCTGCACGCGCACCGACTGCTTGACCACCACGGCCAGGTCGCGCACGGCGGCCGGGAACTTCGAGATCTCTGTGTACGCCGGCAGACCGACGTCGCGCAGGGCATCAAGGTCCAGCTCGAAGGCCACGGGCGCTTGCGTCAGCTCGTATTCCTGGAGCCAGCGTGGGTGCAGCTCGCCCACCACGCCAACCGGCTTGCCGTCCACGATCACACGCGCGGCGCGGCCCGGATGCAGCGCGGGATGCGCCACCGGCTCGAAACGCGCCGTACGCGGATGGAACAGCGACTCCACGTCGCCCTTCACATCGAAGAAGTCCACCGGACGCGTGGCGATACCCCACTGCTCGTCGAATGCCGGGCCGTAGGCGATGCCGGCGGCCACCATCGGCTGGTGATAGCCAGCCACGGTCAGGCCGCCATCCGTCACGTTGCCGTCGCGATGGAACACGCGGCCCACTTCGAACAGGCGCACGCGCGCGGCCTTGCGGTTGAGGTTGTAACGGACCTTGTCCACCAGCCCGCCAAGCAGCGTCGAACGCATCACGGCCAGCTGGCTCGCGATCGGGTTCAGCAGGCGGATCGGGTTGTCGTTGCTGGCGAAGTCACGCTCCCACTTCTCTTCCACGAAGGCGAAGTTGATCACCTCCTGGTAGTCGCGGGCGGCCAGCGCGTGACGCACCACATGGGTAGAGCGGCGTGCCTCGTTGGTCGGACGCATCTCGCTCTCGGCGATCGGCGGCAGCGTGGGAATCCGCTCGAAGCCATAGATGCGCGCCACTTCCTCGATCAGGTCTTCCTCGATCTCGATGTCGAAGCGGTAGCTCGGCGGCGTGACGGCGAACACCTCGCCCTCGGCGCCTTCCGAGCGCGTGAACGGCAGGTTCAGGCGCTGGAACACGTCGGCGATGGCGGCCGAAGACAGTTCGATGCCCAGCACGCGCTCGGCACGCGCCACGCGCAGGCTCACCGGCTTGCGCTCGGGCAGGTTCACGACCTGATCGTCCACCGGGCCGGCCTGGCCGCCGCAGATGTCGAGGATCAGCGCGGTAATGCGCTCGATGTGCTCTACCGTCGTGGCGTAGTCCACGCCGCGTTCGAAGCGGTGTGCGGCATCGGTCGAGAAGTTGTAGCGGCGCGCGCGGCCCTGGATGGCGTTCGGCCACCAGAATGCGGCTTCCAGGTAGATGTTGGTCGTGTCCAGCGACACGGCGGTGCTGTCACCGCCCATGATGCCGGCCAGGCTCTCGATCTCCTTGTCGTCGGCGATCACGCCCACCTGCTCGTCCACGTCGACCGTGTTGCCGTTCAGCAGCTTGAGCTGCTCGCCCTTGCGGCCCCAGCGTACGTCCAGCCCGCCGTGGATCTTGTCGAGATCGAACACGTGGCTCGGACGGCCCAGCTCCAGCATCACATAGTTGGAGATGTCCACCAGCGCCGAGATGCTGCGCTGGCCCGAGCGCTCCAGGCGCTGCACCATCCACGCGGGGGTGGCGGCACGCGCGTTCACACCGCGGATCACACGGCCCGAGAAGCGGCCGCAGAGGTCCGGCGCCGAGATCTTCACCGGCAGCTTGTCGGCGAGCGTGACGGTCACCGGCTTCATGTCCGGCAGCGTCAGCGCGGCGCCGGTCAGCGCGGAAACTTCACGCGCCACGCCGTGGATCGACAGGCAGTCCGCCTTGTTCGGCGTCAGCTTGATCGTGAAAATCTGATCGTCCAGATCCAGATACTGACGAATATCCTGGCCGACCGGGGCGTCGTCCGGCAGGACCATCAGGCCGCCGTGATCCTCGGACAGCTTCAGCTCGCGCGCCGAGCACAACATGCCGTAGCTTTCCACGCCACGCAGCTTGCCGATCTTGATCTCGAACGGCGCGCCGCCCGCTTCCGCCGGCGGCAGCACGGCGCCGACCATCGCGCACGGCACCAGGATGCCGGGCTTGACGTTGGGCGCGCCGCAGACGATCTGGAGCGTCTCGCCGGTGCCGGCATCGACCTGGCAGACATTGAGACGGTCGGCGTTGGGATGGCGCTCGGTGGCCAGCACACGGGCCACGACGATCTTGCTGAACGGCGGCGCGACGGGGCCAACCTCTTCCACCTCGAGCCCGGCCATGGTCAGGCTGTGCGACAGCGCGTCGGTCGAGATCTTTTCAGGATTGGCGAAAGTACGAAGCCAGGATTCCGAGAATTGCATGGCGCTTCTGATCCGGTAGGTATTCTGTGATGTTCTGTGACGATGGGCGATGCGGCCTGGGACAGGTCAGGCGAACTGGCGCAGGAAGCGCACGTCGCCTTCGAAGAACAGCCGCAGGTCGTTGATGCCATAGCGCAGCATCGTCAGGCGCTCGAGGCCGGAGCCGAACGCGAAGCCGATATAGCGCTCGGGGTCGAGGCCCATGTTGCGCAGCACGTTCGGATGTACCTGGCCCGAGCCCGAGATCTCCAGCCAGCGGCCGCTGCCGAAGGCCATGTCGATTTCCGCCGACGGCTCGGTGAACGGGAAGTACGACGGGCGGAAGCGCACCTGGATGTCATCGCGCTCGAAGAACTTGCGCAGGAAATCGGTGTAGACGCCCTTCAGGTCGGCAAAGCTCACATGCTCGCCAATCCACAGTCCTTCCACCTGGTTGAACATCGGCGAGTGCGTAGCGTCGCTGTCCACGCGGTAGGTGCGGCCCGGGCAGATCACCTTGATCGGCGGCATGTCCTTGCCGGCGTACTTCTGCACGTGCATGCGGGCGTAGCGCACCTGCATCGGGCTGGTGTGCGTGCGCAGGAGCAGCAGCTTGTCGTCGCTGTCGCGGCCGTCCACATAGAACGTGTCCTGCATCGAACGGGCCGGATGGTTGTCCGGGTTGTTCAGCGCGGTGAAGTTCATCCAGTCGGTCTCGATCTCGGGACCATCCGCCACGTCGAAGCCGATGGAGCCGAAGATCTGCTCCACGCGCTCCCACGTGCGCATGACCGGATGCAGGCTGCCGCGCGACGTGGCGCGGCCGGGCAGCGTCACGTCGATGGCCTCGGCGGCCAGACGCGCGTTCATCAGCGCATCAGCCAGCGCCTGGCGGCGCGCTTGCAGCGCACCTTCCACCTGCTGCTTGATCTGGTTGATACGCGCGCCTTCGGTCTTGCGCGCCTCGGGGTCGAGCTTGCCCAGGCCCTTGAGCAGCTCGGTCAGCGCCCCGGTCTTGCCCAGGAAGCGGGCCTTTTCATTTTCCAGCGTGGCGTTGTCGTTGGCGGCGGCGAAGGCGGCCTGTGCATCGGCGACGATTTGATCCAGATCCAGGGACATGACGGCAATCGTGGAAAGGGTTAGCACTGTGTGCGGTATCTCATTTCGGGTGCCGTTTCAGTGCGCATGACACGGCATTCGAAATGAAAACGGGGCTCGGTGAGGAGCCCCGTTTCAGCAGACCTGGCGGTCGGCGCTTGCCGGGAAGCGCCCTGGGGCGCTTCCGCAGCCGGCATCAGGCAACGGAGGCTTTCACCTGGTTGACGATGGCGGCAAAGGCAGGCTTGTCGTGGATAGCCATGTCCGACAGCACCTTGCGGTCCAGTTCAATCGAAGCCTTCTTCAGGCCGTTCATGAACACGCTGTAGGTCAGGCCATGCTCACGCGTTGCCGCGTTGATACGTGCAATCCAGAGCGCGCGGAACACGCGCTTCTTGTTGCGACGATCGCGGTATGCGTACTGGCCAGCACGCATGACCGCCTGCTTGGCGATACGATAGACGTTATTGCGACGGCCGCGGTAACCCTTGGCAGCGTCGATGACTTTCTTGTGACGGGCCCGTGCAGTGACCCCACGTTTGACTCGAGGCATGTATTACTCCTTTCGTTGTCGTTGGGTTATGCGTAGGGCATCATCGCGCGAACCGACTTCAGGTTCGTCTCATGGACGTCCTGGGTGCCGCGCAGTTGACGCTTGTTCTTGGTGGTCTTCTTGGTCAGGATGTGACGCTTGAAGGCCTGGCCGCGCTTGAACGAACCGTTCGGGCGCGCCGTAAAGCGCTTGGAGGCGCTTTTCTTGGTCTTCATCTTAGGCATGAAAAACTCCAGCTCTATGACATGCATGCAGGTGGACGGCTCACGCCGACGCTTGCAAGACCCGCATCCACTTGTTTTTGTACGCAGCCACGGGGACCGCATACTGTTTTCCGCGCAGCACGACGCCGGGATGCACCTGGCACCCCGGCCGTCGCCCCGCGCGAGAATTACTTCTTCTTCTTGGGGGCCAGCACCATCACCATCTGGCGGCCTTCCATCTTCGGCATCTGCTCGACCTGACCCAACTCCTCCAGGTCCGCCTTCAGACGCTCCAGCACGCGCGCACCGATTTCCTGGTGGGCCATCTCACGGCCGCGGAAACGCAGCGTGATCTTGGTCTTGTCACCATCTTCCAGGAAACGCTTCAGGTTGCGCAGCTTGACGTTGTAGTCGCCATCATCCGTGCCAGGGCGGAACTTCACTTCCTTGACCTGGATGATCTTCTGCTTGAGCTTGGCGTCATGGGCGCGCTTGGCTTCCTCATACTTGAACTTGCCGTAGTCCATGATGCGGGCCACGGGTGGAGCCGCGTTGGGCGCGATTTCCACGAGATCCAAGTCCTTGTCCTCGGCCAGGCGCAATGCGTCCATGAACTTGACGATGCCGAGCTGCTCGTTATCAACCCCTACCAGGCGCAGTTCCGGCGCGCTGATCTCACGGTTGATACGGTGACCTTTGTCTGTAGCGATGTTCCGTTACCTCAAGAAGACAAAAAAACAAGCCGTGCTCAGCACCCTCAGGCCTTGTTGGCAACGTCCTGTTGGAGACGTTCCACAAACGCGGAGACGGGCATCACACCCAGATCCACGTTGCCACGGGCACGCACGGCCACTTGACTGGCATCCTTCTCCTTTTCGCCCACTACCAGCAGGTAGGGAATCTTCTGGAGAGAATGCTCGCGGATTTTATACGTAATTTTCTCGTTACGCAAATCGGCCTTGGCCCTAAACCCTTGTTTTTGCAAGAGTTGCACGACGCTTTCGGCATATTCCGACTGCGAATCGGCAATATTCAGGACCACCACCTGCTCGGGCGCGAGCCAGGCGGGCAAGGCACCCGCATGGTTTTCGAGCAGGATGCCCAGGAAGCGCTCGAACGAACCGAGAATGGCGCGGTGGAGCATGACCGGACGCTTGCGCGAGTTGTCCTCGGCGACGTATTCAGCACCCAGCCGCTCCGGCAGCACCAGATCCAGCTGCAGCGTGCCGCACTGCCACGAGCGGCCGATGGCGTCCTTGATGTGGTATTCGACCTTCGGGCCGTAGAAGGCGCCCTCACCCGGCAGCTCTTCCCACTCCACGCCGCAGGCACGCAGCGCCAGGCGCAGGCCTTCCTCGGCGTGATCCCAGATCTCGTCCGAACCGGCGCGCTGGGGCGGGCGCAGCGACAGCTTGACCGCCACGTCCTTGAAGCCGAAATCGTCATAGATCGAGAACGCGAGTTCGTTGAACGCCTTCGCCTCTTCCACGATCTGCGCTTCCGTGCAGAAGATGTGCGCATCATCCTGCACAAAGCCGCGCACGCGCATCAGCCCGTGCAGCGCACCCGACGGCTCGTTGCGATGGCAGGCGCCGAACTCAGCCAGGCGCAGCGGCAGGTCACGGTACGAACGCAGCCCGTGGTTGAAGATCTGCACATGTCCGGGGCAGTTCATCGGCTTGATCGCGTAGTCGCGCTTCTCCGATTCCGTGACGAACATGTTCTCCTTGTAGTTCTGCCAGTGGCCGGACTTTTCCCAGAGCGAACGATCCATCACCTGCGGCGTGCGGACTTCTTCGTACTTGGCCTCGCCCAGGCGGCCGCGCATGTACTGCTCCACGGCCTGCCAGACCTGCCAGCCCTTCGGGTGCCAGAACACCATGCCCGGCGCTTCCTCCTGCAGGTGGAACAGGTCGAGCAGCTTGCCAAGCTTGCGGTGATCGCGCTTCTCGGCCTCTTCCAGCATCGTCAGGTAGGCGTCCTGGTCTTCCTTCTTCGCCCAGGCCGTGCCGTAGACGCGCTGGAGCATCTCGTTGTTCGAATCGCCGCGCCAGTAGGCACCGGCCACCTTCATCAGCTTGAAGACCTTGAGCTTGCCCGTGGACGGCACGTGCGGGCCGCGGCACAGATCGACGAAATTGCCTTCGCGATAGAGGCCGATTTCCTGATCCGCCGGAATCGACGCGATGATCTCGGCCTTGTACTTCTCGCCCATCGACTCGAACAGCGCCACCGCCTCGTCGCGGTTCCACACTTCGCGCGTGACTTTCTCGTCCTTGCGGGCCAGTTCCGTCATCTTCTTCTCGATGGCGACGAGGTCTTCGGGCGTGAAGGGGCGCTTGTAGGCGAAGTCGTAGTAGAAACCGTTGTCGATGACCGGGCCGATCGTCACCTGCGCCTCGGGATACAGCTCCTTGACGGCGTAGGCCAGCAAGTGAGCCGTCGAGTGGCGGATCACGTCGACGCCATCGGCGTCCTTGTCCGTGACGATGGCGAGCGCGGCGTCACGGTCGATCCGGTAGCTCGTATCGACGAGCTGGCCATCGACCTTGCCGGCGAGTGCCGCCTTGGCCAGGCCCGAGCCGATGCTCTGGGCCACTTCGGCCACCGTGACGGGGCCGGGGAACTCGCGACGGGAACCGTCCGGCAGCGTGATTGCGATCATCTTGCACCTTTTGAGGGGTCCGCTCGCCGGCATTCTGCGCCTTGGCGGGCGGATCAAAGTCAAAGTCTGCGGCAGCGGCGAAGCCAGCCACCATTTGTTTCTTGCCGCGCATCGCGGACGATGCGGCAGCTTATCAGGCCGCTGGCGAACGACAGACGAAAAAAAAACGCGGCCAAGGCCGCGTTTTTCTCAATCTACCCGGATCACCCCGGGGCGAAGGCGCACCTCGACTACTGTCGCTAACCAGCGGTAGTAGTTCGAGTTGTCTTGTTCATGATGCGTTTCCGTGCCTGTAGAAGTCGATCGGATCTGCCGTCACGCCAGCCTTCGATGCCGACGGGGTAATACGTATTTTTACTGCTTTACTGCAATTCGTTGGTAGGCTCGATTGGACTCGAACCAACGACCCCCACCATGTCAAGGTGGTGCTCTAACCAGCTGAGCTACGAGCCTAGCGAAGCCGCAAGTATAGCATCACTTTCTTTTCGCCTGCAACACCCCTTGTACATCTTCGATGATGGAAAGCGCACGTTGCAGCTGCGTGGCTTCCGAGACCTCGGCCGTGAACTGCATCTTCGCCACGCCCTTGCTCGAAAGCGTCTTCACGCCGGTGACGTTGATCTTCTCGCGTGACAGCACTTCGGAGATATCGCGCAGCAGGCCCTGGCGGTCCACCGCTTCCACGTGGATGTCCACCGGGTACACGGCATCGCTGCGCTTGCCCCATTCCGTCTGGATCACGCGCTCGGGCGCGCGCGACGACAACTGCTGGAACGTATGGCAATTGCGGCGATGGATCGACACGCCGCGCCCGCGCGTGACGAATCCGACAATCTCGTCCGGCGGCGCCGGCTTGCAGCAGCGCGACATCTGCGTCATCAGCGAATCCACCCCCACCACCAGCACGCCGCTCTTGGCGCCGCGCGCCACGCTGGTCGCGCGGCTCTTCTTGGTGACGGCCTCTTCCTCGTTGAATTGCGGCTGGGCCTCGCCCTCCGGGTGCCGCAGCGCATGCTCCACGTGACGCAGGCTGAACTCCTCCTTCGCCACCGCCGCGAACAGGTCCTCCGGCGTCTTGAAGCTGAGCCGGCTGGCCAGGTCGTCGAGGTTGACAGCCGTCTTGCCCTCGCGCTGCAGGGTTTTTTCGATCAGCGCCCGGCCCTGCGCGATGGTCTCCTGTGAGTCCAGCGCGTTGAACCACGCGCGCACCTTGGACCGCGCCCGGCTACTCGCAAGATAGCCAAGTTCCGTGTTGAGCCAGTCGCGCGACGGCCCGCCCTGCTTCACCGCCACGATCTCCACGGTCTGCCCGTTCCGTAGCGGCGTGTTCAGCGGCACCATCGCCCCGTCCACGCGCGCGCCACGGCAGCGGTGGCCGAGATCGCTATGCAGGTAATAGGCGAAGTCCACCGGCGTAGCGCCCTGCGGCATCGCCACCACGCGCGCCTGCGGGGTCAGCACATAGATATGGTCGTCGATGGCCGCATGCTTGAGTTGCTCCCACGGCGAATCCTCGTGCGCGACCGAGTGGTCGGCATCGTCCTTCCACGCCAGCAACTGGCGCAGCCACGCGATCTTCTCGTCGTAGCGTTCGCTGGCCGAGAACTGTCCGCTGTAGCCCTTGCTGCCGGCTTCCTTGTAGCGCCAGTGCGCCGCCACGCCGTATTCGGCGAAGTGGTGCATCTCCTGCGTGCGGATCTGCACCTCGAACGCGCGGCCATCGTCGCCGATGACCACCGTGTGCAGGGACTTGTAGCCGTTGGACTTCGGTCGGGAAATATAGTCGTCGAACTCGCGCGGAATCGGCTGCCAGATATGGTGGACGATGCCGAGGACCGTGTAGCAATCCTTGATGTCATCCACGATCACGCGGAACGCGCGCACATCGTACAAATCGGCAAAATCGAGTTCCTTGCCGCRCATCTTCTTCCAGATGCTGTAGATGTGCTTGGGCCGGCCGGTGACCTCGGCGGGGATGCCGGCCGAGGCCAGTTCCGACTGCAGCCGCTCGATCGCCTGCGAGATATAGCTCTCGCGCTCGATCCGCTTCTCGTCTAGCAGTTTTGCGATGCGCTTGTAGGTATCGGGCTGTTCGAAGCGGAAAGCAAGGTCCTCCAACTCCCACTTCATCTGCCAGATCCCGAGCCGGTTGGCCAGTGGCGCGTAGATGTCCAGCGTCTCGCGCGCCACGCCCGGCAGCGGCATGTTCTTGGTCTGCGCGAGCCAGCGCAGCGTCTGGAGCCGCGAGGCCAGCCGCACCAGCACCACGCGGATGTCCTGGGCGAAGGCCAGCAGCATCTTGCGCAGCGCCTCCACCTGCTCCTGGCGGGCGGCGACTTCGGATTTCGACGATTCCGAGACATCGGTCTGCGACACCGCGATGGCGCCGATGCGCAACAGTTGTCGCACGCCCTTCACCAGCCGCGCGACTTCCTCGCCAAAACGCGGCTCGATCTCGGGCTCGGTGTCCGGCACGAAGGCCGCCATCGCGAACAGGCAGGCCGCGGCGCGCGCGGCGTCATCCACGCGCAGGCCGTCGAGGATGCGCAGCATCCCCTCGGCGTGAGACAGGACGGTCTCGCCGGTGGGCAGCATCGCGGGCGTCGCCCCGTCGGCGGTCTCGCGCACGAAAGCCAGCGCGCGCTCGACCAGCCCGGCATCGGGCACGCCGGCGACCTGGCTCGTGAGATCGGTGGACGTCACCATGTCAAACCATCCACCATCAATTCAGGGCGGCCGTCACCACCACTTCGATCAGGTAGTCTGGGTTGCCCAGCTTCGCCTCGACGGTGGCGCGGGGCGGCGTGTTGCCCTGCGGCACCCAGGCGTCCCAGACCTCGTTCATCTCGCCGATGCGGGTCACGTCGGTCAGGAAGATCTGGCACGACAGGATGCGCGTCTTGTCGCTGCCGGCCTCGGCCAGCAGGCGGTCGATATGGCCCAGCACCTCGCGCGTCTGGCCGCGCAGGTCCGCCTTGGGGTCCACTTCCGGCACCTGGCCAGCCAGATAGACCACACCGTTGTAGACCGCGTACTCGGAGAGGCGCGCGCCCACGTGGGCGCGCTTCAGGGCATTGGTACTCATCGCAATTCCATTAAGTTCGGGATAGGATCCGGCTCGGCCTCACGTGCCCAGGAAGAAGTCCCGGGCGATGGCTACCTGGGCCGGATCGATAAATGTCGGCGCATGCCCCACATCGGGGACTTCCACCGTGGAAACCTGTTTGCCACGTGCCT
The DNA here is from genome assembly GCF_056395225.1 of Cupriavidus sp. 10L45. Classification (NCBI taxonomy): domain Bacteria; kingdom Pseudomonadati; phylum Pseudomonadota; class Betaproteobacteria; order Burkholderiales; family Burkholderiaceae; genus Cupriavidus; species Cupriavidus sp. 10L45. Next base: position 320,135 of record NZ_JBFTJC010000005.1, on the reverse strand, counting down.
GCATCTCGGCCATGGTCTCGCGCAGCAGGAGGTCGGACTGCGCGCCGCGCACCACCAGCGTCGGGCCCTGGATGGCCTCGAACATCATCCAGAGCGCGGCCTCGCCGGCCAGCACCATCTCCGGCGTGGTCTCCTTGAACGGCACCGCCAGCGCGGGATCGTAATGCAARCCCCAYTCCATGCCCTCTGCGGCCTGCACCGGCTTCAGGATCGCGCCGTTCAGCTCGCGCCACTGCTCGGGCGTGTGGCGGCCGAACGAGGCGCTGATGGTCTGGAGATAAGCCAGCCCTTCCTCGAAGGTCTTGAACCGCACCGGCAGCCCGAGGTAGGCGCCGATGCGCTCCACCGCCTGCGGGGCCAGCCGGGGGCCGACGTCATTGAGCAGCAGCTTGCGGATCGGCGACTTGGGCAGGCTCGCCAGCCCCATGCCGATCAGCCCGCCCATCGACGTGCCGAACCAGTCCACCTGCTCCACGTTGAGCCGGGCGATCAGCGTGACCATGTCCGAGACATATTGCGGCACGATGTAGCGGCGCGGATCGGCCAGCCATTCGGAGCGCCCGCGTCCCGCCACATCGGGGCAGATCACGCGATAGTCGCCAGACAGCGCGCGCGCCACGGTATCGAAGTCGCGCCCGGTGCGGGTCAGTCCATGCACGCACATCAGCACGCGCGGATTGGCCGGGTCGCCCCACTCGTGATAGGCCATGCGATGCAGGCCGGCGGGACTGATGCACTGAACGAAGCCGAGGCGCGGGCTGGAAGACATCTGAACTCCCTGCGAGAGTGGGGACTACGTTTCGGGGGCAAATGCTGGCCGCAATTCTCAGCAAATTACGACCCCGCTCCGGAAGATTCCGGGCGTTTGGGCAAAGCAGGATTGTACGCCCTGCGAGTACAATGCCACAGCACATCACCCCCCTACTCCCGACGGAGGCTTACATGCTCAAAGGCAAGACGGCACTGGTGACTGGCTCGACCAGTGGGATCGGACTCGGCATCGCGCAGGCACTGGCGGCGCAGGGCGCCAACATCATCGCCAACGGTTTTGGTGACGCGGACGGCGCAAAGGCGGAGATCGCGCGCGCGGGCAGCGGCATCCAGGTGGGCTACCACGGCGCGGACATGAGCAAGGCGGCCGAGATCGAGGACATGATGCGCTACGCCGAGCGCGACTTCGGCGGCGTGGACATCCTCGTCAACAACGCGGGCATCCAGTTTGTCGCGAAAATTGAAGAATTTCCGACGGACAAGTGGGACGCAATCATCGCCATCAACCTGACCTCGGCCTTCCACACGACGCGGCTCGCGCTGCCGTCGATGAAGGCCAAGAACTGGGGGCGGATCATCAACGTGGCTTCCACGCACGGGCTGGTGGCGTCGGCGGAAAAGTCCGCCTATGTGGCCGCCAAGCACGGCATCGTCGGTTTCACCAAGGTTACAGCGCTGGAAACCGCGCAGACCGGCGTGACGGCCAACGCGATCTGCCCGGGCTGGGTGCTGACGCCGCTGGTCCAGAAACAGGTGGAAGCGCGCGCGGAGCGCGAGGGCATTCCGATCGAGCAGGCCAAGCGCGAACTGGTGATCGAAAAGCAGCCGTCCGGCCAGTTCGTAACGCCGGAGGAACTGGGCGCGCTGGCCGTGTTCCTCTCCAGCGAGGCCGCCCGCCAGGTGCGCGGCGCGATCTGGAACATGGATGGCGGCTGGGTGGCGCAGTAAGGCCGACCCGGCCCCCGCCCCAAGACACAAAAACCCCCGCCGGCTTGCGCTGGCGGGGGTTTTTGTTTTTGCGGCAAGTGATTCGCTTACAGCAGCGTCGCGCCCGTCTTCGCCTGGATTTCCTCGCGGCTGACGCCGGGCGCCGTTTCCACGAGCTTCAGGCCATCGGAGGTCACGTCGATCACGCCGAGGTCGGTGATGATGCGGTTGACCACGCCCACGCCGGTCAGCGGCAGGTTGCAGTCGGCCATGATCTTGATGTCCTCGGTGCCGTCCTTCTTCTTGGCGGTGTGTTCCATCAGGACCACCACGCGGCCGACGCCGGCCACGAGGTCCATCGCGCCACCCATGCCCTTGACCATCTTGCCCGGGATCATCCAGTTGGCCAGGTCGCCGTGCTGGCTCACCTGCATCGCGCCGAGGATGGCCAGGTTGATGTGGCCGCCGCGGATCATCGCGAACGAGTCCGCCGACGAGAAGATCGACGAGCCCGCCAGCGTCGTCACGGTCTGCTTGCCGGCGTTGATCATGTCGGCGTCCACTTCGTCCTCGGTCGGGAACGGGCCGATACCGAGCAGGCCGTTCTCGGACTGGAGCCAGACCTCCATGCCTTCCGGCACGTGGTTGGCCACCAGCGTCGGCAGGCCGATGCCGAGGTTCACGTAGAACCCGTCCTGGAGTTCGCGGGCCGCGCGCGCGGCCATTTCGTCACGTGTCCATGCCATGATGTCTCTCCTTACTTGGCACGCACGGTGCGCTGTTCGATGCGTTTCTCGGGGGTGGCGTTCAGCACCAGGCGCTGCACGAAGATGCCCGCGAGGTGCACGTCGTCCGGATCGATCTCGCCCACTTCGACGATTTCCTCGACCTCGGCCACGGTGATCTTGCCGGCCATCGCGCACATCGGGTTGAAGTTGCGCGCGGTGCGGCGGAAGACCAGGTTGCCGGCCTTGTCGGCCTTGTAGGCCTTGACCAGAGCCACGTCGGCGGTCAGCGAACGCTCCATGACGTACTGCTGGCCGTCGAATTCGCGGATTTCCTTGCCGTCGGCCACGATGGTGCCCACGCCGGTCTTGGTGAAGAAGGCGGGGATGCCGGCGCCGCCGGCGCGCAGCTTCTCGGCCAGGGTGCCCTGCGGCGTGAATTCCAGCTCGAGTTCGCCGGCCAGGTACTGGCGCTCGAACTCCTTGTTCTCGCCCACGTACGACGAGATCATCTTGCTGATCTGGCGCGTGGCCAGCAGCAGGCCCAGGCCGAAGCCGTCCACGCCGGCGTTGTTCGAGATGCAAGTGAGTTGCTTGGCGCCGCTGTCGCGCAGGGCGCCGATCAGCGCCTCGGGGATGCCGCACAGGCCGAAACCGCCCACGGCGATCGTCTGGCCGTCGCGCACGACGCCCGCGAGCGCCTCCGCGGCACTGGCGTAGACCTTGTTCATGTTTGCTCCTTCCTCGGTAGTCCGGCGGGGATTCTCCCCGGATGGGGGCGGTCCCTCGGCATTTTGGTCCCACGGGCGCCATGCGCCACGCCGGGAAATTGTAACGGTACAATCGGCTGTCAGCCGGGTGACTGGCTGGCGTCCGCTGCCGACCGCAAGCATACGTCAACGGGTGCCGGCAGCGCCATTACGTAAAAGTACATAAGGGACAATGCCCCCCATCGACTACCAGACCGCTTTCCAGCTCGCCCCGGTGGGGCTGGTGCTGTCCCGCGCGCGCGTGATCGAGGACTGTAACGACGAGGTCTGCCGGATCTTCCACACCACGCGCGACGCGCTGGTGGGCGAGTCCTTCCAGGTGCTCTACCCCACCGCCGACGAGTTCGAGCGCACCGGCGCCCGCATCGTGCCGATCATGAACACCAAGGGCATGTATTCGGACGAACGGATCATGAAGCGGGCCGACGGGGAACTGTTCTGGTGCCATGTCACCGGCCGCGCGCTGGATCGGCACGAGCCGCTGGGGGCGGGGATCTGGACCTTCGAGGATTTGTCGCAGAAGCGGCCGGTCACGGCCGATCTGACCGCGCGCGAGCGGGACATCGCCGCGCAGCTGGTGGACGGCAAGACCAGCAAGGAAATCGGCAAGCTGCTGTCGATCAGCCCGCGCACGGTGGACATCTACCGTGCCCGGCTGATGAAGAAATACGGCGCCCACACAGCGGTGGACCTGGTACAGCGGCTGGTGAACCACTGAGGGGCGTTGCCCCCCCGCCGGATCAGGCGATCAGCGCCCGGATGGCCTCGGGCACCGGCACGGACTTCTCCGCCGCGTAGTCGCTCCACACCACCTTGGCGCCGCCCTCGGCCCAGATCACGTCGGGCAGGTCCGTGCGGCGGATCTCGATACGCGTCTCGAAGCTCGTGCGGCCAACCTGGCCCGCATAGACGCGCAGCTCGATGTCGCCCGGGAATCGCAACTGCTTCAAAAACGTCATGTGCGCGTTGATGATGACCGGCCCCTGGCCGTTCTCATCCTTGCCGTTCCGGCCAATCGACCGGAACCATTCGATCCGCGCCTGCTCCAGGTACTGGAAGTAGACCGTGTTGTTGACATGGCCCATGGCGTCCATGTCGCCCCAGCGGATGGGCATGACGTAGGTGAAGACGTGTTTCATCGCAAATCCCGGACGCTATCGTTTATCGCTTGGAAATCGCCGTTTCCGCCTTGGCGACGAGGTCCGAGCCAATCTGCTTCTTCCACTTGTCGTAGACCTTGACCGTGGCCTTGCGGAACGCGTCGTGCTCGGCCGGGCTCAGCTGCGTCACCTTCACGCCATGCTGCTCCATCTCCTTCCACGCCGGCGCGCCGGATTCCACCAGGCCCTTGCGGGCCAGCGCGATTTCCTGCTTGCCGGCGTCGATGGCGGCCTGCTTCACGATTTCGCGGTCAGCCGGGGTCCACGATTCCCAGATCTGCTTGTTGACCACGAAGATCAGCGGATCGGCCACGTAGCCCCAGGTGGTCACGTACTTCTGGCCCACCGTGTACAGCTTGGCGGCGGCGAACACGCTTTGCGGGTTCTCCTGGCCGTCCACTGCGCCCGAGGCCATCGCCGGCTGCGCATCGGCCCAGCTCATCTGCGTGGGGTTGGCGCCCAGCGCGTTGAAGGTCTCGATGTACAGCGGCGAGCCCACCACGCGCAGCTTCAGGCCCTTGAGGTCTTCCGGCTTGCGGATTTCGCGCTTCGAGTTGGACACCTCGCGGAAGCCGTTCTCGCCCCAGGCCAGCGGCACCACGCCGGCCTTTTCCAGCGTGGCGAACATCGACTTGCCGACTTCGCCCTGCGTCAGCGCGTCCAGCGCCTTGTAGTCGGGCATCAGGAACGGCAGCGAGAACAGGTTCAGCTCCTTCACCTGCGGCGACCAATTGATCGTGGAGCCCACGGCCATGTCGATTACGCCCTGGCGGATGGCGGAGAACTCGCGCGTCTGGTCGCCGGCCACCAGCGACGTGCCCGGATACAGCTTGATATTGATGCGACCGCTGGTGCGCTGGCGCACCAGGTCAGCCCAGATCTCGCCGCCCTTGCCCCACGGGAACGCGGGGCCCAGCACCAGCGACATCTTGTACTCGGACTTGTAGCTCTGGGCCATTGCACCGGCCGGCGCCAGGGCGGCGGCGGCAATCGTGGCGGCTACGGACAACATCAGGGCACGGCGTTTCATGCGGGAATCTCCTCGTCAGTTTCTAGTTTGATTTCGATCAATAGCCCAGGTAGTCGGGCAGCCACGTGGCCAGCGGCGGATAGGCCAGCACCATCAGCATGGCGATGAACATGGCCAGCAGCATCCAGATCACCCAGGGCACGGTTTCCTCCATGCGCACGCGGGCGATCCGGCACGACACCATCAGGTTCACGGCCAGCGGCGGGGTGAACTGGCCCAGCGCCACCTTGAGCGTCAGCACCACCCCGAACCACACCGGATTCCAGTGGAAGGCATTCGAGATCGGCAGCAGCAGCGGCACGAAGATCAGGAAAATCGAGATGCCATCCAGGAACATGCCCACCGTCATCAGCAGCAGCACGATCAGCGCCAGCACGCCGTATTCGCCCAAACCGGAATTGGCGATGGCATGGGCCAGCGGGTCGATCACGCCGAGCGTGGACAGCGCGTAGGCGAAGATGCCGGCCAGCGCCACCACGAGCAGGATCACCGCCGAGGTCTCGGCCGCTTCCTGGAAGATCACGAACAGGTCGCGCAGGCCGATGCTGCGGTAGATCACCATGCCGACGAACAGCCCGTAGACCACGGCCACCACGGCGGCCTCGGTCGGGGTGAACCAGCCGGCACGCATGCCGCCGAGGATCAGGAACGGCGCTACCAGGCCCCACGCCGCCTCGCGCAGGCTCTTCCAGAACGGCGGACGCGGCAGCGCGGCCTCGATCTGCCCCATATTGTGCTTGCGCGCCAGCCACACGGCCGGCACGATCAGCGCCACGCCAGCCAGCACGCCGGGGATCAGGCCCGCCGCGAACAGCGCCGGCACCGAGGCGCCCGGCACCAGCACGCTATAGATAATGAAGGCGACGGATGGCGGGATCAGGATGTCGGTAGCCGCCGCCGCGCCCACCACGGACGCGCTGTACGCCGGCGGATAGCCCGCGCGCGACATCGCCGCGATCATCACGCCACCCACGGCCGCCGCGTTGGCCGGACCGGAGCCCGAGATGCCGCCGAGGAACATCGCCACGAGAATCGCCACCAGCGGCAGCATGCCCGGGCCACGTCCCACGACCGCAATCGCGAAGGTGACCAGCCGCGCCGCCACGCCGGAGCGGTCGAAGATCGACCCCACCAGCACGAACATCGGAATCGCCAGCAGCGGATATTTGGCCAGGCCGGCGTAGAAGTTCTGCGGCACGGCCAGCAGGCCGAACATCTGCGTATCGAGGTTGGACAGGCCGATGGCAACCAACCCGCCCAGCCCCAACGACACGCCGATCGGCACGCCCAGCAGCATCAGGCCGATAAAGACCACGAACAGGATAATGGCGACGAGCGTCATTGCACGCCCTCCCCGCCCTGCTCGCTCAGCGCCCGCAGCGCACGGACATTGCGCCAGGCCAGCGCCAGCGCGCGCAGCACGATCGCCACGGAAAACAGCGGGAGCCAGATCGAGTACCACCAGCTCGGCACGCCAATGCCGGGCGAGGTCTCGCCGAACGCGTATTCGTCCCAGGTAATCCGCACGCCGAGCACCGCCAGCGCCAGGAACATCACCGCCACGCCCAGCGCGGAGACGATGGCCAGCCGCTTCTGCCGCGCAGCGCTGCCCCGTTCGAAGAAGAACTCGATGCGGATATTGCGGTCGCGCGCCACGGCGGCGCTGCCGGCCACCAGCGCCAGCACGATCATCAGGAAGACCGAGAACTCCTCGGTCCAGGCGAAGGATTCGTCGGTGAAGTAGCGGACCACCACGTTGGCGAACGTGATGGCCACCAGCAGCACCATGACGATCACACCAATCCAGTCCTCGATGCGCGGCGAAATGCGGAATTCAGTGTCGCGGGCTTCGTCGGCGGCTTCGGGAATGATCACCGAATCCACGACGTGTTGCGGCACGGCGTCGCGCCGTGCCTCATTGTCTTGCACCATCTCCCCCGGCCTCCGGTCCGGGCCGCTCGGGCCATTGCGGCCACTACGGCATATTTCTGATTATTTATGTAAGGACTTCATTCGAAACCAGCGGCGATTATGCCAACTCTGGCCTCTCGCGGCACAACTTTAGACGCGCAGGGGACCGGATAAGCCCTGCTCGGCCACGCGCCCGCCCCGCCGCGCTTGTGGCGCGTTGCGGGGCCGGCATCAGGATTGTGCGGTATTCGGCAATTCCTGTCGTTGACGGCTTGCTTCAGATCCTGCTCAGACCATGCCGTCGTCCGCCGTGACCACCGCCCCGTTGATGAAGCGCGAGGCATCGGACGCCAGCAGCAACAGCAGGCCGTCGAGGTCCTCGGGCTGGCCCAGCCGCTTGCGCGGCAGCATCTGGATCAGCTTCTGGCCCGCATCGCTTTCCCAGTGATGATGGTTGATGGCGGTGTCGATGTAGCCGGGGCAGATCGCATTGGTGTTGATGCCATGGCGCGCCCATTCCAGCGCCATCGCCTTGGTCATATGGACCACGGCGGCCTTGCTCATGCAGTACACGCCGATCTGCGACAGCACCTTCAGCCCAGCCACCGACGCGATATTGACGATGCGCGCCTGCGGCAGCGGATTGCCCTGTTTCTCGGCGCCCTTGGCCCGCGCGATCATGCGCTTGGCCACTTCCTGGGCCACGAAGAACGCGCCGCGCGTGTTGGTGTCGAAGACGAAATCGAAGTCCTCGGCCGTCACGTCGGTGAGCTTCTGCGTGGTGGAGACGCCCGAATTGTTGACGAGGATATCGATGGCGCCCGCCTCGGTCTCGGCATGCGCCACAGCGGCGCGGATGCTGTCCGGGTCGGTCACGTCGAGCCGCACCACGTGGGCACTGCCACCATCGGCCTCGATCGAGGCACGCAACTCCTTGAGTCGCTCGGTACGGCGCGAGGCCAGTACCACCTTGGCGCCAGCGGAGGCCAGAACATTGGCGAAGCGCGTACCCAGCCCGCTCGAGGCACCGGTCACCAGCGCGACCTTGCCTTCCAGATTGATCGACAAACCCATAATTACCTCGGTGTGGAGGCATCCGGCCGGGGCCCGATGCGTGCCGCCAGCCCCCATCTGCTGGGCGAAAGGCAGCATACCAAAAAAAAGAACGGTCGTTCCAAAAAATATCTTGCCTGAGGGTGTCGAGTCCCGGACAATGCCGGAGATTCTAAGAACTTGGCCCCTAAAGGGAAAGAGGAAAAACGCCTAGATCCTCACCGGGGCCCTCACAGATCTCCACAACCGCAGCTCCCCCGCCGCATCGCCGGACCACGGGCTGCAAGCTCGCGGCAGTATTGCCGCCCAGAAGAAACAGAGGGTTAGAGACAATGGATCAGCAACAGCTCCTGGAGCAATTCGGCCCACGCGAAGCCATGGAGTACGACGTCGTCATCGTCGGCGGCGGTCCTGGCGGTCTGGCCACAGCCATCCGCCTGAAGCAGCTGGCGGCGGAAAAAGGCGGCGACGTCAACGTATGCGTGCTGGAGAAAGGCTCCGAGCCGGGCGCGCACATTCTCTCGGGCGCCATCATGGACCCGCGCGCGCTCAACGAGCTGTTCCCGAACTGGAAGGAACTGGGCGCACCGCTGAACCAGCCCGTCACCGAGGACAAGTTCCTGTTCCTCAACGACACCGGCTCCAAGGGCGCTCCGCTGCTGCCCGAGTGCTTCCATAACGAAGGCAACTACATCGTCAGCCTGTCGAACTTCGTGCGCTGGCTCGGCCAGCAGGCCGAGTCGCTGGGCGTGGAGATCTTCCCGGGCTTCCCGGCCGCCGAAGTCCTCTATAACGATGACGGCTCGGTCAAGGGCGTGGCCACCGGCAACCTCGGCATCAACAAGGAAGGCGAGCCGACCGAGAACTTCCAGCTCGGCATGGAGCTGCACGCCAAGTACACGATCTTCGCCGAAGGCGCGCGCGGCCACCTCGGCAAGCAGCTGATCGCCAAGTACCAGCTCGATGCGGGCAAGGATCCGCAGAGCTACGGTATCGGCCTGAAGGAACTCTGGGAAATCGATCCGGCCAAGCACCAGCCGGGCCTGGTGATCCACACGGCCGGCTGGCCGCTCGACCCCGCCACCTACGGCGGCTCCTTCCTCTATCACATGGAGGACAACAAGGTGGCCGTGGGCTTCGTGGTCGGTCTCGACTACACCAACCCGTGGCTGTCGCCGTTCGAGGAATTCCAGCGCTTCAAGACGCACCCGGAGATCCGCAAATATTTCGAAGGCGGCAAGCGCATCGGCTACGGCGCGCGCGCCATCACGGCCGGCGGCCTGCTGTCGCTGCCGAAGACGGTGTTCCCGGGCGGCGCGCTGGTCGGTTGCGACGCGGGCTACCTGAACGCCTCGCGCATCAAGGGCAGCCACGCCGCGATCAAGACCGGCATGATGGCCGCCGATGCCGCCTACGACGCACTCCAGGCCGGCCGCCAGCACGACGAGCTGACCGCCTACCCGGCCGCGTTCGAAGCCAGCTGGCTCCACAAGGAACTGCTGCAGGCCAAGAACTTCAAGCAGTGGTTCAAGAAGGGCCGCACCACGGCCACGCTGATGACCGGCATCGAGCAATGGCTGCTGCCGAAGCTCGGCATCCGCAACCCGCCCTGGACCATCCACCGCGAGAAGCCGGACCACGTCTACCTGAAGCCGGCCGCCGACTGCCCGAAGATCGAGTATCCGAAGCCGGACGGCAAGCTCACGTTTGACCGCCTGTCCTCGGTGTTCATCAGCAACACGAACCACGAGGAAAACCAGCCGGCCCACCTGACGCTCAAGGACCCGAGCGTGCCGGTGGACATCAACTGGGAAAAGTACGCCGGCCCCGAAAGCCGCTACTGCCCGGCTGGCGTGTACGAGTTCGTGCAGAACGATGAAGGCAAGGAGCGCCTGCAGATCAACGCGCAGAACTGCGTGCACTGCAAGACCTGCGACATCAAGGACCCGACGCAGAACATCGTGTGGGTCACGCCGGAAGGCCCCGGCGGCCCGAACTACGTGGGGATGTAAGCCAGGGCGCGCAGCGAATGCGCGCCTGAGCGAATAAAGCCGGCCAGTGGCCGGCTTTTTTTATGCTCGATCGGCAGTCAGACCTGCAATCGGGTGCTGGTCAGCAACTGCTCATAGATGAAGCACTGGAGCAAGGTCAGCTCGCGTTCGCCCAGCGCGTCGAAGGCGACGCCAAATGCCGGAAACTCGTCATCCTCCGATGCGGACGGCGCGCTGCGCACCCAGCCATCGACAATGACTTCGGCGTCGAGCGACGCCGTACGCAGCTGGAAGCTCAAACGCACCTTGCGACCCACCGGCGGCGCCGGGTGCGAGGTCTGCACCAGCGCTCCACCCGTGCTCAGATCGGACAGCAGGCCAAGCCGCGCCAGGCCGCTGGCGACATGGGTATCCACGTCGGTATCGACCAAGTCCGGTGCGACTTCCATCGACGGCGCATCCACCTCCCCCACGCCGTTTTCCACCAGATACGCGGCCAGCCGTGTCGGCACGCGCGCGGCGCTGCGCACCGGCATCTGCTCGGTCTGCGCCGGCGCGGACAGCACCAGGTAGCGGAACGGGCTGCGGCACACGGCCGTGATCGTTGACGTGAAACTGTGGATCGCCTGCCCCGAGAAGCCGCGCAGCAGCACGGTTTCGCCGGCCTGCACGGCCAGATCCCGGCCGCCAAGCGTCGGCCAGGTCACGAACAGGCCCTGATCGATGAAGCCGATCAGGCGGCTGGCGGCGGCGCGCGAGGCGTCGCCGGGCGTCTTCACATGCAGCAGCGTGCCCACCTGCAATCCGAGCGGGCCGGCGGCGAGCCGTGCCAGGCCGGTGCCATCGGCTTCGTTGCCGGCTTCCGGCATGTCGTCGGGACGGCAGACCGTGCCGTGGCGGAAGACGAGCGCAAGGTCACGCGCGTCCGGAATGACGCTGCCGCTGCCGAGCACGAGGTTGCCTTCGCCGTCATGTAGCGACCAGGGCAATGGCTGGCCGACGGGCAGGTCTTGCGGAGAAAGTTGGATCATGGCCTGAGTCTCCACGATGTAATCAGTCACTATCGACCGCCGGCCGCCAAGCTTGACCCCTCCTCCGGGGCAGAAAGTGTAAAACTCGCGCAAACCCGGCTTGACGCTGGGCGGCTGACCCGCCAGAATCGGCCGGATCGATGAAAGCTGTCAGACAGCCTGACACCTTCTACGCCCACCCCCCATTCCAATGGACCCCCTGTCCCGCCCCGCCTCGCTTGCCAGTCGCCTCGCCCAGACGCTGCGCGATGACATCGCCGCCGGCCGCTTCGCCGCTGGCGCGCGCCTGCCCGCCGAATCGGCGCTGGCCGATAACTTCGAAGTGAGCCGGCCCATCGTCCGCGAGGCCATCGCGCTGTTGAAGGCAGATGGCGTAGTCGTCACGCGCAAGGGCTCCGGCGCCTATGTATCCGAAACGCCGGGCGGCCAGGTCTGGCGCGTGGCGAGCCAGCCTGATGGGGGTCCGACACTGGCGCAGTTGTTCGAGCTGCGCCGCGTGGTGGAGACCGCCTGCGCCGAGATGGCGGCCATGCGCCGCACCGCTGCCGACCTCGCCGCCATCCGGGGCGCGCTGGCCGCGATGGCCGCCCATGCCACCGATTTCCCGAGCGCAGCGGCGGCTGACATCGCCTTCCATCACGCCATCGCCCACGCCACGCACAATCCCTGCTTCACCGGCCTGACCGATTTCGTGAGCCAGCAGTTGCTCGTGGCGCGCCAGCATGCGTGGGAGAACAGCGCGAGGCTTACCGCCACCCAGGGCACGCCGCGTGCCGCCGATGCCGAGCATGCCGCGCTGGTCGAAGCCATCGCCGCCGGCGACCCGGCCGCCGCGCGCGCCGCGGCCCGTGCGCACCTGACGGCCGCTGCCGCCCGCATGGGCTTGGCCTGAAATTCGAAGATTTCCAAGACATTCCGAGACAAGACACCAAGGAGAGCCCCAGATGGAACAAGTAGATTGCGTCGTGATCGGCGCTGGCGTCGTCGGGCTGGCCGTGGCCCGCGCGCTGGCGCTGCAGGGCCGCGAAGTCATCATCCTCGAGGCCGAAAACGCGTTCGGCACCATCACCAGCGCGCGCAACAGCGAGGTGATCCATGCCGGCATCTACTATCCGAAAGGCTCGCTCAAGGCGGAACTGTGCGTGCGCGGCAAGGCGATGCTGTACGACTACTGCGCCTCCCACCACGTGCCGCACCAGCGCTGCGGCAAGCTGATCGTGGCGACGAGCGCCGCGCAGGTGGCCACGCTCGAGGGCATCCGCGCCAAGGCCGAGGCCAACGGCGTGCACGACATGCAACTGCTGAGCCGCGACGCGGCACGCGCGCTGGAGCCTCAGCTCGAATGCCATGCCGCGCTGCTCTCGCCCTCCACCGGCATCATCGACAGCCATGGCCTGATGACCGCGCTGCTGGGCGATGCCGAGAACGCCGGCGCGATGCTGGCCGTGCAGTCATCGGTCCGCACGGGCGCGGTGACGGCTGAAGGTATCCGGCTGGAGGTAGAAGCGGAGGACGGCGCGACCACGCTGCTAGCACGCACCGTGATCAATTCGGCCGGCCTGACCGCGCCGGACCTGGCGCGGCGCATCGACGGCATCCCGGCCGAACACATCCCGCAGCAGTACTACGCCAAGGGCTGCTACTTCACGCTGGCAGGACGCGCGCCGTTCTCGCGGCTGATCTATCCCGTGCCGGAGGCGGCCGGGCTGGGCGTGCACCTGACGCTGGATCTGGGCGGGCAGGCGCGCTTTGGCCCCAATGTGCGCTGGATCGACGAGATCGAATACAGCGTGCCGCCGCACGATGCCGACAGTTTCTATGACGAGGTGCGCCGCTACTGGCCCGGCCTGGCCGATGGCGCGCTGCAACCGGGCTACGCCGGCATCCGCCCGAAAATCAGCGGCCCGACCGAGGTGGCGGCCGATTTCCGCATCGACGGCCCGGCCACGCATGGTGTGCCGGGACTGGTGAACCTGTTCGGGATCGAATCACCGGGGCTGACCTCGTCGATGGCGATTGCCGAGCGGGTCACGCAGTTGCTGGCCTGAAAGTTCGGGCGGACGCGGGCCGGCTCAGGCTGGCGCCCGCTCGCCGCGAAAACTCAGCGCGGCGCAGCAGGCCCCGGCCAACGCCGCCGCTGCGGCCAGCCCGAAGGTGTGCGATGGCGTCAGCGTCTTCCAGGTCCAGCCCATCGCCAATCCGCCCAATGTGCCGCCCACGCCATACGATATGCCGGTGTAGAGCGCCTGCCCCCGCCCCTGCAGCGGGCCGGCGAACCAGTGCTGGAGTCGCTTGAGGCTGGCGCTGTGGTGCGCGGCGAAGGTCGCGGCGTGGAGCACCTGCACGACGGCCATCAGCCACACATACTGACCGAAGTAGCCGGTCATGCCGAAGCGAATCGCCGCCAGCACGAAGGTGCCGGCCAGGATCGTCCGCAGCGCCAGCCGCGCGAACAGCCGGCCCTGGTAGAAGAAGAACACGATCTCCGCGACCACGCCGATGGTCCACATCGCGCCGATGGCGAGCTTGCTGTAGCCCAGCTGCTCCAGATAGAGCGAATAGAAGACGTAGAGCGCTGCGTGCGCGAACATCATCAGGAAGGCCGAGGCAAGGAACCACGCCACATCCGGCCGCCGCAGCAGCGGCAGCGCGGGCGGCGGTCGCACACGGGGGCCCTCGTCGGGCGCGTCGCGCATGCCCATGACCACAATGGCGAACAGCGCCAGCGTAGCGCTGGCGAGCCACGGGAAAGCGACCATGCCGAAGTGCTCGAACAACGCGCCGCCAGCCAGCACCGCGCCGATGAACCCGACCGAGCCGAACATCCGCACGCGGCCGTAGCGGTGGTCGAAGGCGCCATGACGGCGCAGCGTGGAAATGGTCAGCGCATCGCCCAGCGGCGACATCGCGCTGGTGATCAGGTTGAGCCCGATCATCATCGCCATCATGCCGCCATAGCTGTGCACGCCGGGCACCATCAGGAAGGCCAGGAGCGCTGACACAGCGGCCAGCCGCAGCAGGCGCACGCGCGTATGGAGGACATCGGACAGCCAGCCCCAGAGGTAGGGGCCGACGATGCGGCTCAACTGGAAGCACGCCATCAGCACGCCGATCTGCACCGGCGAGAAGCCACGGTCCGAGAAGAACAGGCTGACGTACGGCGAGATGACGCCTACATAGGCGTAGTAGCCGAGATAGAACAGCCCAAAGCGGAAATAGGTGGCCGGGTCGATCGAACCCGGCACGAAGGCGCGCTCCGGGGCGGCGTCAGCCGGGGCGCGGCCCAAGTCAGGACTTGTCGGGGGTCGGCAGGTGTGCCGCGATACGCGGCGTCTCCACGCGCACATCGCCGCACTGGGCGCGGTGGCGCAGCGCGTGATCCATCAGCACCAGCGCGAGCATCGCCTCGGCGATCGGCGTGGCGCGGATGCCCACGCACGGATCATGACGACCAAACGTTTCCACAGTCGCCTGTTGGCCGGCCTTGTCGATCGACTCGCGCGGCGTGCGGATGCTCGACGTCGGCTTGATGGCCAGGGACACGGTGATGTCCTGCCCGGTGGAGATGCCGCCGAGCATGCCGCCCGAATTGTTCGACCGGAAGCCCTCGCCGGTCAGTTCGTCGCCATGAACACTCCCGCGCTGGGCCACGCTGGCGAAGCCGGCGCCGATCTCGACGCCCTTGACCGCGTTGAT
This sequence comes from Cupriavidus sp. 10L45, assembly GCF_056395225.1. Taxonomy (NCBI): domain Bacteria; kingdom Pseudomonadati; phylum Pseudomonadota; class Betaproteobacteria; order Burkholderiales; family Burkholderiaceae; genus Cupriavidus; species Cupriavidus sp. 10L45. The sequence continues at coordinate 305,070 of NZ_JBFTJC010000005.1, read as the reverse complement.
GCCCATCATCGCGTGGGCGATGTCCGCGTCGAGCTTGTCGAATAGCGGCTCGCCCAGACCAACCGGCACGCCGCTGGCCACCACCTCGATACGCGCGCCGACCGAGTCACCGTCGCGGCGCAGGGCATCCATATAGGTTTCGAGTTCCGGCACGATGTCCGCATTGGGCGAGAAGAACGGGTTCTCGGGCACGTGCTTCCAGTCCTGGAACGGCACTTCCACCTCACCAAGCTGCGACATGTAGCCATGGATCTCGGTGCCGTACTGTTCGCGCAGCCATTTCTTGGCCACGGCGGCGGCCGCCACCACGGGTGCAGTCAGCCGCGCCGACGAACGGCCACCGCCACGATAGTCGCGGATGCCGTACTTGTGCCAGTAGGTGTAGTCGGCGTGGCCGGGCCGGAAGGTCTCGACGATATTGCCGTAGTCCTTGCTGCGCTGGTCGGTGTTGCGGATCAGCAGGCAGATCGGGGTGCCCGTGGTCTTGCCCTCGAACACGCCGGACAGGATTTCCACCTGATCGGCCTCCTGGCGCTGCGTCACGTGGCGCGAGGTGCCGGGCTTGCGGCGGTCCAGGTCGCCCTGGATATCGGCTTCCGTCAGGGCAAGGCCCGGCGGGCAGCCGTCGACCACCGCGCCAATCGCGGGCCCGTGCGATTCGCCGAACGTGGTGACTGTGAAGAGCAGGCCGAGGGTATTGCCGGACATGATGGAAACCGCGCTGGAATTGGGGACGGCCTACATTGTAAGGCCATTGGCGGCCACTGTCGGCGCCGCCGGGGATTCGGACATGGGCGCGAACACCCCGCTGCCGACGAAATCGGGATAGAAACGCGCCCGCATCCGTGCCAGATAGGCGGTCAGATTGGCGTGCGCCGACGCCGCCGTACGGATTGGCGTCTCGAACACGGGGCTGAGCAGGCTGGCGCTGAACGCGAACAAGGTGGCGTCGGCGCCGCATGGCGCATCGCCCAGCAGGTAGGGCTTGTCGCCAAGGATGTTGGCGATGGCCGTCACGCCGTGGATCGCCATGGCTGCGGCCTCCTCGTCCGAATGCCGGCCGAGGCCCTGCGCCCAGAGCATCTGGCGTACGCGCCGCTTGACCAGCGTGGTCACGATCCCGCGCACCGGTGCCGGCACGCGCTGGAAGAACTGGGCCGGGCCGCGCTCGAAATTGGCGTCATCGAGCCAGCGCACGCGGGCCACGGCCCAGTAGAGGTTGTCTTCCATCAGCTTTTCCACGGCCCAGGCCACCCCGCGCTCGGCCTCGGACAGCCCCGCGTCGAAGTCCACGTGATAGGTCTTCTCGATATGCCAGCGGATCATCGTCGAATCCGCGACGATGCGCCCCATGTCGTCGAGGTAAGGCAGCTTGCCCTTGGGCGCGCGGCGCAGGTTGCCCGGCATGGTGCGGTACGGCAGCCCTGCCAGCTTCAGCAGCAGTTCGGCCTTCATGACGAACGGGCTGGCGTCGGGCAGGCCAAAGGCAGGGCCGAAGGTATAGAGCGTGATCATTGTCGTTGGGCTCGTCGTATCGTCGTGTCGTCGTATTGCGCCTATTTCCAGTCGCCCCGCAAGGCCAGCACCATCTGCTGGAGCCCTTCCGCCGATGCGGCCTCGGGCGCCACGGGTTCCCCCACCACGAGTTCGAGCCGGCTCAGGATGCCGCGCCGGAACGGGCGCGACATGGCCACTCCGCCCTTGCGAGAGAAAAAGCTGCCCCACAGCCCGCGCAGCGCCATCGGCACCACGGGCACCGGCGTGCGGCGGATGATCTGCTGCACACCGCCCTTGAACGGGTTGATGTCGCCGGTAGCCGTGATCTTGCCTTCGGGGAAGATGCAGACGAGGTCGCCGTCCTCGAGTGCGGCGGCCACGGCGTCGTAGGCGCGCTCGAGCATCCTGGGGTCCTCGTGCGCTGGCGCGATGGGAATCGCCTTGGCCTGCCGGAAGAACCACGACAGCAGCGGCACCTTGAAGATCCGGTGATCCATCACAAAGCGCACCGGGCGCGGGCTGGCCGCCATCAGCACCACGGCGTCGGCAAAGCTCACGTGGTTGCAGACCAGCACGGCGGGGCCGTGCTCGGGAATCCGGTCGGCGTTGATCCGGCGCAGCCGGTAGATGGTGTGGACCAGAATCCAGGCGATGAAGCGCAGCAGGAACTCGGGCACCAGCGTATAGATATAGATGGCCACCACGGCATTGAGCAGCCCCACCACCAGGAACAGCTGCGGGATGCTGTAGCCGGCCAGCGCCATGCCCACGCCGAGCAGCGACGCGGCGATCATGAAGAAGCTGTTCAGGATGTTGTTCGCCGCGATGATCCGCGCCCGGTGCGTAGGCAAGCAGCGGCTCTGGATCAGCGCATACAGGGGCACGCTATAGAAGCCGCCGAACATGGCCAGCAGGAACAGGTCCACCAGCACGCGCCAATGGCGCGTATCGTCCAGGAAACCGCCGATGCCGCTCAGCGTGGCGCCGGCCGACTGGCCGTTACTGGCCAGGTACAGGTCCACGGCGAACACGGTCATGCCGATGGAGCCGAACGGCACGAGGCCGATCTCCACGGTGCGGCCGGACAGCCGCTCGCACAGCAGGGAGCCGATGCCGATGCCGATCGAGAACATCGCCAGCAGCAGCGTAACCACGTTCTGGTCTCCGCCGAGCACGTCCCGGGCGAAGCTGAAAAAGGCGGTCAGGAAGGTGGCGCCGAGGAACCAGAGCCAGGAAATGCCGAGCAGGCTCAGGAATACCGTGCGCCGCTCGCGCGCGAGCATCAGGTTGCGCCACGTCTCGGTCAGCGGGTTCCAGTTGATGCGCAGGTCCGGCTGGGGCGGCGGCGAAACCGGCACGCCCTGCGACACCACCCGCCCCGCTACGGCGATCACCACGCAGGCGATGCCCACGTAGAGCGGCCCCACCACGGCGCCGCCGCGCATCACGCCGGCCAACTCCCCGCCGATCAGCGTGCCGATCAGGATGGCGACGAAGGTACCCATCTCCACCAGTCCGTTGCCGCCCACCAGTTCCTGCTGGTCCAGGTGCTGCGGCAGGTACGCGAACTTCACCGGGCCGAACAGCGTGGAATGCAGGCCCATCAGGAATGTACCGAAGTACAACAGCGGCGCGTTGTGCCAGGCAAAGCCGGCCAGCCCCAGCACCATGATGGCGATCTCGAGCGACTTCACGAGCCGGATCAGCCGCGATTTCTCGATCTTGTCGGCAATCTGGCCGCTGGTGGCGGAAAACAGGACGAAGGGTGCGATGAAGATGGCCGAGATCAGGAACGCCGCGCTGCGCGCATCGACGCCGTCGAACAGGGCCGTGTGATAGGTCACCAGCGAGGTGAAGGCGACCTTGAAGACATTGTCGTTCATGGCCCCGAGAAACTGGGTCCAGAAGAACGGCGCGAAACGGCGTTCGCGCAACAGGCGAAACTGACTGTGCTGGCTTGGCTGGCTGTGTTGGCTCATGCAGACGGAAGCGGGCGGAGGCCGCTCGGCGGACTTCATGGACCCCGGACCCGCCGGGGCATCAGTTCGCCGCCATCATGCCAACAGTCTGGAGTGCAGGCAATAAAACTTCTGTTAAATCGCCGCCGGGCCCGCCAGCCCGGGCCAGACCGCGTTCAGTCGGTCTTTTCCTCGGGCCAGTCGCGGATATAGGCCTTGAGCATGCGGTTCTCGAAGCCCTGCTCCTCCACCACCGCCTTGGCCACGTCGTAGAACGAGATCACGCCCATCAGCGTGCGGTTGTCGAGCACCGGCAGGTAGCGGGTGTGGCGCTCCAGCATCATGCGGCGCACCTCGTTGACGTCCGTTTCCGGCGTGCAGGTCAGCGGCGCGTCGTCCATGACCTTGCGGATGCTGTGCGTGCCGAGCGTGCCGTGGTTGGCCGCCAGCGTCTCGATCAGCTCCCGGAACGTCAGCATGCCGACCAGATCGCCATATTCCATGACCACCAGCGAGCCAATGTCGTGCTCGGCCATGGTGTTGATGGCCACCAGCAGGGACGCATCCGGCGTGACGGTGTAGAGCGTATTGCCCTTGATCTGCAGGATGTCGCTGACTTTCATGGTGGTGTCTCCGCTGCCCGGTGTCGAGGCTGGTTCTGGTCTGTGGCCAGAGTTGGCCGATGCGGCGATCCTACCCAAACCGCCGTCTCTCGTAAAGGCGGCAAGTCTCAGCCAGTCTCAATGCGTTTTCAGAATCCTCCCCATTGCCAGGGCGGCGCACGGTGCTACGATGCCGGACGGAGACAACCTGCCGCCTACAACAGCCACTACAAGCGAACTCACCATGTCCGGTACCCGATTCGACACGCTGGCCCTGCACGCCGGCGCCGCCCCGGACCCCACCACCGGGGCCCGCGCCACACCGATCCACCTGACCACCTCCTTCGTGTTCCGGGACAGCGAGCATGCCGCGTCGCTGTTCAATATGGAACGCGCCGGGCACGTGTATTCCCGCATCAGCAACCCCACGGTGGCGGTGTTCGAGGAACGCGTGGCGGCCCTGGAGAACGGCGCCGGGGCCATCGCCACGGCATCCGGCCAGGCCGCGCTGCACCTGGCCGTGGCCACGCTGATGGGGGCCGGCTCCCATATCGTGGCATCCACGGCGCTCTATGGCGGCTCGCACAATCTGTTGCACTACACGCTGCGCCGCTTCGGCATCGAGACCACCTTCGTCAATCCGCGCGACATGGACGCCTGGCGCGCCGCCATCCGCCCCGAGACGCGGCTGCTGTTCGGCGAGACGCTGGGCAATCCGGGCCTCGACGTGCTCGACATCGAAACCGTGGCGCAGATCGGCCAGGACCACAAGATCCCGCTGCTGGTCGACTCCACGTTCACCACGCCCTACCTGCTGCGCCCGTTCGACCATGGCGCCGGCTTGCTGTACCACTCGGCCACCAAGTTCCTGGGCGGGCATGGCACGACGATCGGCGGCGTGCTGTCCGAGGGCGGCACGTTCGATTTCGAGGCTTCGGGGCGTTTTCCCGAGCTGTCGGAGCCCTATCCGGGCTTCCACAACATGGTGTTTACCGAGGAAAGCACCGTGGCGCCGTTCCTGCTGCGCGCCCGGCGCGAGGGCCTGCGCGACTTCGGCGCCTGCATGAACCCGATGGCGGCGTGGCAGCTGCTCCAGGGCATCGAGACGCTGCCGCTGCGCATGAGCCGGCACGTGGACAACACCCGCCGCGTGGTGCAGTTCCTGGCCGGGCACGCGATGGTCGAGTCGGTGGCCTACCCGGAACTGGAATCCCACCCCGACCACGCGCTGGCCAAGCGGCTGCTGCCGCGCGGTTGCGGGGCGGTGTTCAGCTTCAACCTCAAGGCGAACCGCGCGGCCGGGCAGCGCTTTATCGAGAGCCTGTCGCTGTTCTCGCACCTTGCCAACGTCGGGGATGCGCGCTCGCTGGTAATCCATCCCGCCTCCACGACCCACTTCCGCATGGATGCCGACGCCCTGCGCGCGGCCGGCATCGGCGAGGGCACGATCCGGCTGTCGATCGGACTCGAGGACCCGGATGACCTGATCGACGACCTGAAGCGCGGCCTGAAGGCCGCCGAGAAAGCCATGGGAGGAAAAGCCTGATGGAACTGACCGTCTCGGGCCATCCGGCCTATGCCTACACCGGCGGCAAGCCGTTCGATCCCGCCCTGCCCTGCGCCGTGTTCGTGCACGGCGCGCAGAACGACCACAGCGTCTGGGGGCTCCAGACGCGCTGGTTCGCCAGCCATGGCTTTGGCGTGCTGGCGGTGGACCTGCCCGGCCACAACCGCAGTCAGGGCGCCCCGCTGACCCGCGTGGAAGACATGGCCGACTGGGTCATGGCGCTGGTGGCGGCAGCCGGCGTCAAGGCGCCGGCCCTGGTCTTCGGCCACAGCATGGGATCACTGATCGCCCTGGAGTGCGCCGCACGTCACCCGGAAGCCGTCCGCGCCATCGGGCTGCTGGCCACGGCCTATCCGATGAAGGTGTCCGATGCCCTGCTCGACGCCGCGCTCCACCGCGAGGACGAGGCCATCGCCATGGTCAACCAGTGGTCGATCTCGAGCCTCGCCAGCAAGCCGTCGTCGCCCGGGCCCGGCGCCTGGATGCATGGCGGCAGCCAGCGGCTGATGGAGCGCGTGGCGGCGCGCAACCCGGGCGCGCACGTGTTCCACACCGATTTTTCGGCCTGCAACGGCTACGCGCATGGCGAGGAAGCGGCTGCCGCCGTGACCTGCCCGGCGGTATTCGTGATGGGGTCGAAGGACATGATGACGTCGCCGAAGGCTGCCCAGGCGCTGGCCGGCCGGATGCCCAGCGCCACTGTGGTCACGGTGCCAAGCGGCCACGCGATGATGGGCGAGAAGCCGGACGAGGTGCTCGATACGCTGGCCGCCTTCGCGCGCAAGGTTGTGGCGAGCACCTAGACTGGAACCATAACAACACCGATGCCGGAGACGACCATGGCGCAAACCCACAGCCGCGAATTCGAGAGCTTTGCCGCGTTCTATCCGTATTACCTGAACGAGCACCGGGACCGTACCTGCCGCCGCCTCCATTTCGTGGGGTCGACGGTGGCGCTGGCCTGTCTGGTGGCGCTGGTGGTCACCGGCAACGCGTGGTGGCTGCTGGGTGCCGTGGTGTCCGGCTATGCGTTTGCCTGGGTGGGCCACTTCGGGTTCGAGAAGAACCGGCCCGCCACGTTCCGGCACCCGTTCTACAGCCTGATGGGCGACTGGGTCATGTACGCGGACATCCTGCGCGGTCGGATTCCGTTCTAGCTGGAATCCGACCTAGCAGCTGGCTCAGACCTGCCCGTGCCAGCCGGGCGGCACCACCTCGAGCGTGCGGCGCTGCGGGCCGCCCCCCTCCTCTCCGGTATCGCCAGTGCCGCCACTGGCCTCCGCCGCCTCGTTGGCGGCTGGCGTCAGCAACTGCTGGCGGAACACGGCTTCGAGCGGTTGGTCCAGTTGGGGGTTGTCGAGCATCGAACGGAGCAGGTCCACGCCTTGCAACTGGTGCGCCAGCGCCGTGCGCGGCAGGCGCGCGAGGTTCAGCACAAGGCGGTCGTACAGCGTGCGCAGCGTCACCTGGGATGGGTCGCAAAGCATCGCCCAGTGCGCCTGCCCGCGGTCTTGCTGGAGCTTGCCCACGAGGTGCAGGGTCTTGAGCTTGCCGAGCAGGCTGGCCAGGTAGTCGGCCTCCATCCGCAGCTTGCGCCCCATGTCGAGTTCGCCCACGCTGCGCGGCACTTCGTCGCGGGCGCGGTAGAGCAGCAGCAGGATGCCCAGCGCGTCGAAGAACTCGCTGCCGGCGAAGGTGCGGCGGCGCCAGTGGCCTTCCCGGATCACGGGCAGGTTGGCGGCGATGGTCGCCCCGAGCAGCGTGACCAGCCAGCTCACGTACATCCACAGCAGGAACAGCGGCAGGACCGCGAAGGTGCCGTAGACCGCCGTGTAGGTCGGAATATGGGTGATGAAGTAGCCGAACACGCGCTTGGCCACCTCGAAGGCCACGGCGGCCACCACACCGGCCACGATGGCATCGCGCCAGTCCACATAGGCGTACGGCACGGCCATATAGAGGAAGGCGAAGGCCAGCGCCGAGAGCATCACCGGCACGGTGCTGACCATCAGCCCCATGCCCATCGGCATGGAGCCGACGTAGCCCATCGACACCGAAATCAGGTAGGAGCTGACCGAGAGGCTGGCGCCGATCAGCACCGGGCCCAGCGTCAGCACGGCCCAGAACACCAGCACCCGTTGCGCCAGCGGCCGGCGCCGCTTGACGCGCCAGATAGCGTTCAGCGCATCCTCCACGGTCAGCATCGTCAGCACCGACGTCACCATCAGGCCAGCCAGGCCCAGCGCGGTCAGCCCGCGCGCGCTCTTGGAGAACTGGCCGAGGTAGCGCGAGACCGAATCGCTGACATTGCCGCCCGGAATCAGGTTCTGGAACAGGAAGGTCTCGATCTGGCCCCGGAAGTCCCGGAACACCGGAAACGCGGCCAGCAGCGCGAACGCCACGGTCAGCACCGGCACCACGGCCAGCACGGTGGTGAAGGTCAGGCTGGCGGACACCTGGGGCAGGCGGTCCTCGCCGGCGCGGCGCAAGGCGTAGCGCGCGAGCGCGCGCACCTTCTGCAAATTCCACTCCCTGCGCAGGCGGGCGATACGTGCGGCGGTCATGCGGGGGCTAGCTCCTGAGTCTTATAGCGGGGCACAACTATAATACGCGCATTGTTTCGCGGTGCCGGTCCGGGCCGCCCCCTCCCGATCCACGACTGAGCACCGACTCCGCGATACCTTGGCCGCCCTCCCCATCCTGGTCCTGTACTACAGCCGTCACGGCAGCACCCGCAAACTCGCCGACCTGATCGCCACCGGCATCGACAGCGTGCCCGGCGCTCATGCCCGGCTGCGCACCGTGCCGCCGGTGTCCACCGTCTGCGAGGCCACCGCGCCCGACATCCCGCCCGAAGGCGCCCCGTACGCCGAGCTGCGCGACCTCGAGGAATGCGCCGGGCTGGCACTGGGCAGCCCCACGCGGTTCGGCAATATGGCCGCGCCGATGAAATATTTCCTCGATGGCACCGTGGCCCAGTGGCTGTCCGGCGCACTGTCCGGCAAGCCCGCCTGTGTATTCACCGCCACCGGCAGCCTGCACGGCGGCCAGGAAACCACGTTGTTGTCGATGATGCTGCCGCTGTTCCACCATGGCATGCTGGTCATGGGCCTGCCCTATTCGGAGCCCGGCCTGATGACCACCACGGCCGGCGGCACCCCCTACGGCCCGAGCCACCATGCTTTTGTGGACAACCACGGCCCGGTCACCGACCAGGAAGCCGCGCTGGCCACGGCCATGGGCCGGCGGCTGGCCGAGACGGCGCTGAAGCTGGCCGGAGGGTCACGATGACCGCGCCGCGCAACGGCAGCCAGGGTGACGGCGACCTCCACAGCCCGGCGCTCTGGCGCGTCAGCGTAGCCAGCCTGCTGGCGCTGGTGGCGCTGTGCATCGCCTGGGAGTGGTTCCTCGCCCCGCTGCGCCCCGGCGGCTCGTGGCTGATCCTCAAGTTCGTCTTCCTGCTCCCGGTGCTGCGCGGCGTGCTGGCGCGCAACCGGTACACGATGCAGTGGTCGTCGATGCTGATCCTGCTCTATTTCACCGAAGGCATCGTGCGCGCCACCAGCGACCGCGCGCCGTCGTCGCTGCTGGCCTGGGCCGAAGTCGCCCTGACGCTGGTGTTCTTCTTCAGCACCATCCTCTATCTGCGCCCGTACAAGCGTCGCGCGCGGGCACGGCAGCAAGCCATCCAGCCCCCCTCCCCCTCCCCCTCCCCCGACACCCGACCATGACCGCTCCGCACCTGGATTCGTTCCTCGACCTCTGCCGCGCCGCAGTCGGCCCGCAACACGTGCTGACCGAGGCCGCCGACAAGGCCCCTTATCTGACCGACTGGCGCCAGCGCTACACCGGCGACGCCGTGGCCGTGCTGCGCCCCGGCAGCACCGAGGAAGTGGCCGCGCTGGTCCACGCCTGCCACGCCCACAAGCTGGCCGTGGTGCCGCAGGGCGGCAACACCGGCCTGTGCGGCGGCGCCACGCCCGAGGCTGGCCCGGCGGCAGCCGCTGGCGTGGTGGTGCTGTCGCTGCAACGGATGAACCGGGTGCGCCATGTGGACCCGCTCAACAACACGATTACCGTCGAAGCCGGCGTGATCCTCCAGCAGTTGCAGGACGTGGCGCGCGAGCATGGCCGCCTGTTCCCGCTGAGCCTGGCGGCCGAGGGCAGCTGCACGATTGGGGGCAACCTGTCTACCAACGCGGGCGGCACGGCGGTGCTGCGCTACGGCAACACGCGCGAACTGTGCCTGGGGCTGGAGGTGGTAACGGCCAAGGGCGAAATCTGGGAGGGCCTGCGCGGCCTGCGCAAGGACAACACCGGCTACGACCTGCGCGACCTGTTTATCGGCGCTGAAGGCACGCTCGGCATCATCACGGCGGCGGTCATGAAGCTGTACCCGCTGCCCCGCGCGCGCGTGACGGCGCTGGCGGCTGTGCAGAGCCCGCGCGCCGCGCTGGCGCTGCTGGCCATCGCCCAGTCCCACGCCAGCGCCATGCTCACCGGCTTCGAGCTGATGTCCGCGATGTGCATGGACCTCGTGCGCAAGCACTACCCGCAACTGCGCTACCCCTTCACAGAGGCCCATCCGCAACTGGTGCTGCTGGAGCTGTCCGACAGCGAGGGCGAGGAACACGCCCGGGCGATCTTCGAGACGATGATGGAAGCGGCCTTCGAGGCCGGCGTGGTCACGGACGCCGTGGTGGCCGAGTCCGTGCAGCAGTCGCGCGATTTCTGGAACCTGCGCGAGCACATCCCGATGGCGCAGGTCGAGGAAGGCAAGAACATCAAGCACGACATTGCCGTGCCGGTCTCGCGCGTGGCGGACTTCATCGAGACCACGGACGCGCTGGTGCAGGACGCCTTCCCGGGCGCCCGCATGGTCACCTTCGGGCATCTGGGCGACGGCAACCTGCACTACAACGTGTCGCCGCCGGTGGGGGTGGATCACGAGCAGTTCCTGATCCATCAGGACGCCATCAACCTGATCGTCCACAACAGCGTGCAGTCGCACAATGGGTCGATCTCGGCCGAGCATGGCCTGGGCCAGCTCAAGCGCGAGGAGAACCGGCGCTACAAGAGCGAGGTGGAACTGGGGATGATGCGCGCCATCAAGCAGGCGCTGGACCCGCAGGGGCTAATGAATCCGGGGAAGGTGCTCTGACCGGCCCGGGTCTTCATCGTCATCGGAATCCTCTGGATCCTCTAACGAATCCAGATCGGGCAGCGCGCCGGGGGTCTCGAACAACTCGTCGCACAGCGCGCGACCCTCGGCGGTCAGCTGGGCGGTGCCCCGGCCTGACTCGTCGATCTCGGCTTCAGCCAGGTCCGCCTCGGCCAGTTGCGTCAGCACGCGCCGCAGCACGCTCATCTGCACTGATGCGCGCTTGCTGAGGCGGGCCAGCGAGAGCGGCCCGCCACCGGGCTCCCGGGCCGCCTGCCACAGGGCAGCCAGGATGCCGGCCAGTACCGGATCGAGCGTGTCCTCATCGGCATCGGCGCCGTCGTTCCCGGTATCTTCTTCTTGGTTCATGCGCTTGTCTCCTTGTCTGGCGCCGCTTCTGCGAGCGACGTCACCAGTTTGCCCAGCGTCACCACGGCCGCTTCCACCTCGGCCGACCATGCGCTGCTGTAGTTTAGGCGGATGTAATGCGTGTACGTGGGCACGGGCGAGAAGATGTGCCCCGGCGCCACGGTAATCCGCCGCTCCAGTGCCGCGTGGTACAGCGCCATGGCGTCCACGCCCTCGGGCAACTCCACCCAGAGCACATAGCCGCCGGCCGGCCGCGACACCCGCGTGCCGGCCGGGAAGAAGCGCCGCACCGCCGCCGCCATGATATTGGCCTGCTGCGCATAGGTCTTGCGCACGCGCCGCAGGTGGTAGTCGTAGCCGTCGTTCTTCAGGAATTCGGCGATGGCTAGCTGGGGAATCGCCGGCGTGGTCAGCGTGTTCAGGAACTTGAGCCGCTCCACCTGATCCCGGTAGCGCCCCGGCAGCGCCCAGCCGATGCGGTAGGCGTTGGTCAGCGTCTTGGAGAACGACGAGCAGTGCAGCACGATGCCGGCCTTGTCGTAGGTCTTCAGCGAGTTGGGATGCGCATCGCCGTAATACAGCTCGCCATAGACATCGTTCTCGATGACCGGAATGTCGCGCTCGGTTAGCAATTTGACGAGTGCCTGCTTGCGTTCGTCCGACATCTGGAAGCCGAGCGGATTCTGGAAATTCGGCATGACCATGCAGGCAGCCACGGGCCGCTCGTCGAACAGGCGGGCCAGCGCCTGCACGTCGATGCCTTCCACGGGGTCCGTCGCGACCTCCACGGCGCGCATGCCCAGCCGTTCGATGGCGTGCAGCATCGCATAGTAAGTCGGCGATTCCACGGCGATGGTGTCGCCCGGCTTGGCCACCGCCTGCAGGCACAGGTTGATGGCCTCGGTGGCGCCAATCGTCACGATCACCTCGTTCGGGTCCACCGCCTGGCCGTTTTCCAGGTAGCGCCGCGTGATCTGGCGGATCAACTGGGGCGAGCCGGGCGGCAGGTCGTCCAGCAGGCTCCACGACTCGTAGCGCTTGCCGATGGCGTTGGCGTACTGGATGATCCGCTGCCACGGGAACAGCTTGGCGTCGGGATAGGGGGAGCCGAGCGGGATGGCGTCATCGGCGCGGATCGAGCGCAGCGTGGACAGCACCAGCGCGCTCACGTCCACCGGCGACGGGCGGGCCGCCGGGCGGGTCGGCTGGAGGTCGATGGCCGGCTCGCCGGGCCGGGCGCGCACGAAGTAGCCGGACTGCGGCCGGCTCTCCAGCATGCCGCGCGACTCCAGCAGCAGATAGGCCCGGATGACCGTGGTAATGCTCAGGCGATGATGCTGGGCGGCCTGCCGGACCGACGGAATCTTCTCGCCGGGCAGCAGCACGCCTTGCTGCACCAGCGCCTCGATCTCGGCCGCGAGCTTTTCATACAGGGTCACACCGCCAACCTTTCGCCACGTCAGGGTTCATCGGAACGCTGGCGGGGGTGGGGGCTGCCCTATTCGGTCACCTGGGCCGCCGCTGCCAGCGGCTCAGATCGTAATACGGATTGGGATTGTCCGGGCGGCGACGTGTACTCGACGAAGCCGTCCTGCCGGCAAAAGCTCAGCAGCCGCAGCCCGGCCTGCTCGGCGATGCGGATGGCGAGCGAGGTGGGCGCCGAGATCGTCGCCAGCATCTGGATATGCATGCGCGCGGCCTTGCGCACCAGCTCGTAGCTGGCGCGGCTGGACAGGAACACGAAGCCCTCGTCCATCACCACGCGGCGCCGGGCCAGGTGGCCGATCAGCTTGTCCATGGCGTTGTGCCGCCCCACATCCTCGAAAGCGTGGAGCACCTCGCCATCGGGCCCGCACCAGGCGGCGGCATGCACGCCGCCGGTGGTGCGCATCAGCATCTGGTGGGCCGGCAGGCCGGCGGCGGCGCGCTGGATCACCTCGCGCGACGGCACGATGCGGTGGCGCGGTACCGGCATCGGCACGGGCTGGAGGTCAAGCAGTTGCAGGCTTTCCACGCCACACACGCCACAGCCAGTGCGGCCGGCCAGCGAGCGGCGGCGGTCCTTCAGCGCCATGAACGCGCGCTGGCTGATTTCGATGCGGACCTCGATGCCGCTTATGCCATCCAGGTCATCGGTCCCGCAAGCCGGCTGCACCTCGACATCGTAGATCTCCTTGATGCTGTCCACGATGCCTTCGGTCAGCGAGAAGCCGACCGCGAACACTTCCAGGTCCAGCGGCGTGGCCATCATCACGGCATGCGAGATGCCGTTGTAGACCAGCGCCACCGGCACTTCCTCGGCCACATAGTCCAGGTCGACCGTGCGGGCGTCGCCCTTGTGACGGGCGACCTGCCGCTGGGCGTAGCCCAGTTCCCCTTCGCTCATGCCGCCGCTTGCGCCGACGTTTGCACCGAGGCGGCCCGGGCCAGCAGCACCGGGATCGACTTCGACGTCGGCGTGCCCGAGCGGTCGCCGATACTTTCCAGCGGCACCAGCGGATTGGTTTCCGGGTAGTAAGCGCCCAGGCAGCCGGTCGGGATGTCGTAGTCCACCAGCAGGAAGTCCTTGGCATGACGCGTCACGCCGTCCTCCCAGACACTGGTGATATCCACGCGCTCGCCCTCGGCAAACCCCAGCCGCGCGCGGTCCGCCGCGTTGATGAACACCACCCGGCGCAGGCCGAACACGCCGCGATAGCGGTCATCCAGCCCGTAGATCGTGGTGTTGTACTGGTCGTGCGAGCGGGTGGTCATCATCACCAGCAGGTCGTCGCCGTAGCGGGCGCGAGCGCGCTGGATCGGGGTGTCCTTGTCGATCGCATGGACCAGGAACTGGGCCTTGCCGGACGCGGTGCGCCACACGCGGTTGCGCGAGGCCGGCGTCAGGTGGAAGCCGCCCGGCTGCGCCACGCGTTCGTTATAGCGCTCGAAGCCCGGGATGACCTTTTCGATGGCATCGCGGATGCGCGCGTAGTCCTGCGCGTACCAGTGCCAGTCCACCTTCTCCGAACCCAGCGTGGCGGCGGCCATGCCGGCCACGATGGCAGTCTCGGACAGCAGCTCCGGCGAGGCCGGCTTGTTCATGCCGTAGGAGATATGGACCATGCACACCGAATCCTCGACGGTCACGCCCTGCGCCACGCCGTTCTGGAGGTCGATCTCGGTGCGGCCGATGGTCGGCAGCAGCAGCGCGTCCTTGCCGATCACGAGGTGGCTGCGGTTCAGCTTGGTCGCGATGTTCACGGTCAGGTCGCACTGGCGCAGCGCTTCCCAGGTGCGCGGGGTGTCTGGCGTGGCGATCGAGAAATTGCCGCCCAGGCCGATGAACACCTTGACCTTGCCGGCCAGCATCGCGTTGATGGCGGCCACCACGTCCTGGCCGTGCGCGCGCGGCGGCTCGAAGTCGAACGCGGCGCCCAGGCGATCCAGGAAGGCGTCGTCCGGCTGTTCCTCGATACCCATCGTGCGGTCGCCCTGCACGTTCGAATGCCCGCGCACCGGCATCAGCCCGGCGCCGGGGCGGCCGATATTGCCGCGCAGCATCATCACGTTGGACAGCAACTGGATCGTGCTGACCGAATTCTTGTGCTGCGTAATGCCCATGCCCCAGCAAGCGATGGTGCGCTCGCTCTTGACGTAGACGTCCGCCAGCGCGTCGATGTCCTCACGCGTGACGCCCGATTCGGCCACGATGTCGGCCCACGATTCGGCGCGCAGGTCGGCCGCGAAGGCCTCGAAGCCGGCGGTGTGCTCGGCCAGGAAGTCCACGTCCACCACGCGCTTGCTGCCCGTGGCGATGGCTTCGTCATCGAGTTCGATCACGCGCTTGCCGAGGCCCTTGATCAGCGCGAAGTCGCCGGCCAGCTTGGGGCGGACGAACATCGACGCAATCTTGGTGCTCTGCCCCGTCACCATCTCGGAGACGTGCTGCGGGCTCGTAAAACGCTGAAGTCCGCGCTCCTTGAGCGGGTTGATCGACACGATGGCCGCGCCCCGCTTGGCGCAGTCGCGCAGCTCGTTCAGCATGCGCGGGTGGTTCGTCGCCGGATTCTGTCCAAAGACGAGGACGGCGTCGGTGAGCTGGAAGTCGTCGAGCAGCACCGTGGCCTTGCCCACGCCCACCGTTACCGGCAGGCCACGGCTGGTGGCCTCGTGGCACATGTTCGAGCAATCGGGGAAGTTGTTGGTGCCGACCATCCGCACGAACAACTGGAACAGGAACGCGGCCTCGTTGCTGGCGCGGCCCGAGGTGTAGAACGTGGCGGCGTCGGGGTTGTCCAGCCTGTTCAGATGCTGGGCGACCAGCGCGAACGCGTCCTGCCAGGCCACCGGCTGGTATTTGTCGGTGGCGGCGTCGTAGACCATCGGGTGGGTCAGGCGGCCGTGCTGTTCGAGTTCGAAGTCGGACTGGGCCATCAGCGCCGTCACAGTGTGATCGGCAAAGAACTCGGGCGTGACGCGCTTGCTGGTGGCCTCAGCGGCCACGGCCTTGACGCCGTTTTCGCAGAATTCGAAGGTCGAGGCATGCTGGCGGTCAGGCCAGGCGCAGCCGGGACAGTCGAAGCCGTCCGGCTGGTTCTGCTTGAACAGGGTCTTGTACTTGCCGCCGCCAACCTTCTCCTTGATCAGGTTGACTGCGACTTGCTTCAGGGCGCCCCAGCCGGCGGCCGGGTGCGTGTAGGGGGCAACATGCCCCTTCTCTGGGGTAGGGGTACTCATCGGGGGGCGACTCGCAATCAAGTGCTCGGAGCGCGGCCCGGTTATCCGTGATGTCGGCGCATCCGCAGCGATTGATGCAGACTAGGCGCGATTGATGAGTGGAGGGACGTACAGAACACCTGCGGGCGGAAGAGTACAGTTTGCGTCATCGCGGTGCAACAATCGAAAACTGTACTTAGGTGTGAGCGGACGCTAACCCGCTATGTGTTGACTGGCATGCCTCGCCCTAATCCGGCTGTTGTGGGGTGGCGCTGATGATGTCTTCCAATTGTGCACTCATCGGGATGTTCAGCCGCTCCCCGGTGGGCAGCCGGCTAAGGAACCACTGCTTGTAGAGCCGCTCCAGTTCGCCCGTGGTGATCAGGTCGCGCACGGCCCGGTCCACCACGGCCGCGAACTGCGGATCGCCCTTGCGCAGCATGACCCCGTAGGGGTCGTAGGACAGGAAATCGCGCGTCACATCGAACTGCTTGCCCGCGCCGGACTTGGCCAGGAAGCCGTAGAGCAGTACGTCGTCGCCGGCATAGGCATCGGCGCCGCCGTGGCGCAGTACCTCGAAGGCATCGGCATGGTCGCGCGCCCGGATCACCTTGAGGTTCAGCGCGAAGCGCGTGGAAAGCTTCTCCAGCGCATCGGCATTGGTCGTGCCCGCCGTGGCCACCACGGTCTTGCCCTTGAGGTCGCGGAAGGTCTTGATCGGCGAGCCGCGCGGCACCATCAGCTTGGTCCCGGCGATAAAGATCACCGGCGAGAACGCCACCATCTTCAGCCGCTCGGCGTTGCGCGTGGTGGAGCCGCATTCGAGATCGACCTTGCCCGAAGTGACCGCGTCGAAGCGGTTTTCCGAAGTCACCGGCACCCACTGGATGGCGAGGTCGCGCCCCACCTCTGCCGCCGCGGTCTGGACGATGGCCGTGCAGACATCGATGGAATAGCCGATCGGGCGCTGCGCCTGGTTCAGGTAGGAGAACGGCAGCGACGATTCCCGGTAGCCGATGATCAGGCTGCCGGTGTCCTTGGCCTTGCGCAGCGTGCCGCTCAGCTCGCCGGTGTCCTGCGCGACGGCAGCGCCGAGACAGGCGAGCCAGCACACGGCCGCCGCCGCCGCGCCGGCCAGCCACCGGGGCGCACCACCGGATCGAAAATGAAGACGGGGGATGGACATGGCATCAGGCCTGTGCGGTCCCCGGCTTGTGCAGCGGCGGCCCGCCGCCTGGGTCCACGCCGCCCTCGCTGCCCTCGCCCCGATCCCCGAGCGTGGATTCGCTCGACAACTGCCCTTCCCACTTCGCCACCACGGCCGAGGCAATCGAGTTGCCCACGGCATTGGTAGCCGAGCGGCCCATGTCGAGGAACTGGTCCACGCCCATGATCAGCAACAACCCCGCCTCGGGGATGTTGAACTGGTTCAGCGTGGCGGCAATCACCACGAGTGACGCACGCGGCACCCCCGCCATGCCCTTCGAGGTCAGCATCAGCAACAGCAGCATCGTGATCTGGGTGGCCAGCGGCAGGTGGATGTCGTACGCCTGGGCGATGAACAGCACGGCGAACGTGCAGTACATCATCGACCCGTCCAGGTTGAAGGAGTACCCCAGCGGCAACACGAAGCTGGAAATCTTGCGATTGACGCCGAAGCGGTCCAGCGCGTCGAGCATCTTCGGATACGCCGCCTCCGAACTCGCCGTCGAGAAGGAAATCAGGAACGGCTCCCGGATCAGCCGGATCAGGGTGACGATGCGCCTGCCCAGGAACACCCAGCCGGCCAGCGCCAGCAGCGCCCACAGCACGAACAGCGACAGGTAGAAGCTGCCCATGAACTTGGCGAAGGTCAGCAGGATGCCCAGCCCCTGCGTGGTCACCGTCGAGGCAATCGCCGCGAACACGGCCAGCGGCGCCATCCACATCACGGCGCCGGTGATCTTCAGCATCACCTGGGCCAGGTCTTCGATCACCCCGGCCATGCGCGCGCCGCGCTCGCCCAGTGCCGCCAGCGCCGTGCCGAAGAAGATCGAGAACACCACGATCTGCAGGATCTCGTTGTTGGCCATCGCCTCGGCGACGGATTTCGGCACCAGATGCGCGATGAAATCCTTGAGCGTGAAGGCGTTGGTCTTGAGGTTGGTGGCGGCGCCCACGTCGGGCAGCGGCAGGCCGATGTTGATGCCGGGCTGGAGCACCGTGGCCATGATCAGGCCCAGCGTCAGCGACACCAGCGAGGCCGTGATGAACCACGCCAGCGCCTTCACGCCCACCCGGCCCACGGTGCTGGCGTCCCCCATATGGGCGATGCCCATGACCAGCGTGGAGAAGACCAGCGGCGCGATGATCATCTTGATCAGCCGCAGGAAGACATCGGTGATGACGGAGATGTAGCCGGCCACGTCCTTGGCCAGCTTGGGGTCGGGGAAGGCCGTGTGGCACGCGTAGCCGACCACGCCGCCCAGGATCATCGCAATGACGATATAGGTCGTGATACTGGACTTCTTGCTCATGACGACTCCTTGGGCTGCCGCATCGAACAGGTCCTGCGCCGGGGCCGGCACTTAACGATAGGACGCGGATGCGAAATGCCCAAATACGAAGTCGCGGGGATGGTGCATGTGGACCGGACAGCACCCGGCTACCGGGTGTCAGGAACCGGTCGCTGCCCCATCCAGACGTCGAGATAGCGCGCCATCAGCGCGCGATCGAGCCGGGGAAAGGCCAGCCCGCCGGCCACCGCCAGGGCGCGAGCCGTATGCGTGGCGTCGTAGCGCGGCATGCCCTCGTAGACTTCCCAGCGGGTGAGCCGGCCGTAGACCGGTTCCGTCAGCAGCGGCAGCAGCGGCCGCAGCGGATTGCCTGCCAGATCGGCCGAGTCTGCCAGCCGTTGCAGCCAGTCGGCATACGGCAGTGACTGCAGCGGATAGCCGCAGGCGCGCAGCATGCCGAAGAACGCGAGCAGGTCGGGCTGGTCGGCCTCGCGCGGCGGCACCAGATGGTAGGCACGGCCAAGGTTGCTGCCGTCGGCGGCGATACGCAGCAGCGCGGCGCTGACATAGTCGACCGGAACGATTTCCTTGCGCTGGTGCGGCAGGTGCGGATACGCCCCGATCGCGATGCAGCCCCGCACCAGCCGCGCGACGAAATCATTCCGATTGCCCGCCCCGCTGGCGCTGTCGCCCAGAATGAAGCCGGGGCGATACACCGCCGCCGGCACGCCCCGCCGGATCGCGGCGGTGACCAACTGATCAGCCACCCATTGGCTGGCGGCATAGCCCATGTCGAACATCAGCCCCGGCAGGTGTCGGGCGAGATCGTCATCCTCGTACAGCGTCTTGGTGGGGGCCAGTAGCCCGGCCGGGCCGAACGCCGCGATGCTGGACACGTAGTGGAGCGCCTTGGCGCGCCCGCTGGCGACGAAGCGCAGCACGTGCAACGTACCCGCGACGTTGGCGGCGCGATGCAGGCTGTAGGGCTCGATGTAGTTGACGTGCGCGCCCAGGTGGAACACCACGTCGCAGCGATTCGCCCATGCCTCGAAGCGCGCTGCGCCGAGACCGAAGTCGCCCAGAGCGAAATCGCCCGCCAGTGGCCGCAGCAGCGTGGTGAAGCCCTCGTGCCAGAGACCGTACTTGCAGAGGTTTGCGCGGAGCCGCCGGCCAGCCTCGTCATCGGACGGTGCGCGTACCAGACAAATCACCTCGCTGACCCCGGGCCAGCGCAGCAGGTCGCGCAGCAGGAACGCGCCGAGGAAGCCGGTCGCGC
This sequence comes from Cupriavidus sp. 10L45, assembly GCF_056395225.1. Taxonomy (NCBI): domain Bacteria; kingdom Pseudomonadati; phylum Pseudomonadota; class Betaproteobacteria; order Burkholderiales; family Burkholderiaceae; genus Cupriavidus; species Cupriavidus sp. 10L45. Next base: position 285,447 of record NZ_JBFTJC010000005.1, on the reverse strand, counting down.
CGGTGAGGAAGACCCGGCCCCCGCCCGCGCCGCACCACGGCGCCGGCGGGCCGAATACTGGGCCCGATACGGGACCGGACACGGGGCCGATATCGTCGGGCAGCCGGGCATCGGCCAGCAGGCGCGCACGCTCGGCTGCGCCGCTGCCTGCCTGGGCCTCGTCACCCCCGCCCTGCCCGTGGCGCTGGAGCCAGGTGGCCAGCTTCGCCGGCGTCGGGGCGTCGTAGAGGGCCTGCACCGGCAGCGGGCGGCCCAGCCGCTCGCCGAGCAGCAGGATCAGGCTGGCGGCCTGAAGCGAATCGCCGCCGAGCGCGAAGAAGTCGTCATCGTCGGCCACGCTGTCCAGATCGAGCGCGCACCGCCAGGCATCGCGCAGCATCGCCTCCGTGGTTCCCCGCACCGCCATCGCTTGGGGGTGCGAATCATGGAGCGGATCATGGAGCGGGTCATGGAGCCGGTCACGGAGCGCGCGCCGGTCCACCTTGCCGTTGGCCGTCATCGGCAGGTCGTTCACACCCACCAGGCGCGGCCGCATGTCCTTCGGCATCCGTCGGGACACGTACGCAGCCAGCGCCGCCGTCCCGGCTTCCCCAAGCTGCGGCACGATGAAGGCGAGCAGGTACGGGTCGCCCAGCGCGGTCTGCTGCACGGTGGCCACAGCCTCGCGCACCATCCCGCTTTCGCGCAGGACCGCCTCCACCTCCTCCAGCTCGATGCGGTGGCCGCGAATCTTGACCTGGTTGTCGCGCCGGCCATGGAAGGCCAGCGTGCCGTCCGGCCGCCACGCGCCGAGATCGCCGGTCCGGTACAGCCTCAGCGGCCTGCCTTCGGCCAGGTGATCGACCTCGACAAAGCGCTCGCGCGTCAGCGCAGGACGCTGCCAGTACCCACGCGCCAGCCCCGCGCCGCCGAGATGGATCTCGCCGATCTGGCCTGGCGACACCGGCTGCCGGTCGCCATCGAGCACATGGACCACGGTGTCGTCGATGGCCTGGCCGATCGGGATCGCGCCGGTCTCTGCGTCATGCAGCGTGATGGCGTGACAGGTGGCGAAGGTCGTGCATTCGGTCGGGCCGTAGGCGTTCAGCAGCCGGGCCGGCGGCGCGCTGCGCAATACCGCGCAAATGGCCTGGGCGTTGAGCGCTTCGCCGCCGACCAGCAGCGTACGCAGCGTGGCGAACGCATCGGGGCACGCGTGCACGGTATGGTTGAACAGCGCGCTGGTGATGAACATCGTCGTCACGCCTTGCGCGCGCAGGCTATGCCGGAAAGTGGCGGGGTCGATACAGGTCTGCCGGGGCAGGAACACCACGGTGCCCCCGTTCAGCAGCGCCCCCCAGGTCTCGAACAGGGCGGCGTCGAAGGTGGGATTCGCGATGGCCGCGATCCGGTCGTCGGCATTCAGCGATACATAGCGCGGTTGCCAGGCCAGCCGCACAATGCCACGCGCCAGGATCTCCACGCCCTTCGGCTGGCCGGTGGTGCCCGAGGTGTAGAGGACATGGGTCCGATGCGCGAGACCCGCTGCCGGCATGGCGATGCTGCCGGCGGCCTCGGCCCCCGGCGTCAGGTAATCGGCCGGGCAATCGGCCGGGCAATCGGCCAGGCAATCGGCCACCGCGCCCAGGCGGGCGCGATCACCGGCCGTCGACACGGCGATCCGCACGTCGAGGTCGTCCAGCATCAGCCGAATCCGTGCGTCGGGCGCATCGGGATCCAGCGGCAGGCAACTCCCGCCCGCGCGGATCACGGCAAGCTGGCAGATGGTCTGGTCGATGCCGGCGGGCAGGAGGATGCCGACCGGCGTCTCCGCCCTCACGCCCCGGCTGGCGAGCGTACGGGCAACGCTGTCGACCCGGGCATCGAGCGCGGCATAGGACACGTGCCGCCCGCCGTAGACCAGCGCGATGGCGTCAGGCCGCTGCCTGACCCGACGGCGGAACCATGCGTCCAGGCCACTTACCTCGGCAGATGCATCCATCTTCGCCCCCTGGCAATTCAGGCCAGCGAGTATAGATCCGCTTCGGCTGCATGATCGCGACCTCTGCGGTGTCAGTCACGCCGCAGTCATGCACGGCGCAGCGGCTGACAAGGAGAAGAATCAGTGCACCCGGGTCGGTGTGGCGGATGGCGCCGGCACCTCGCGCGGCGCGGCGTGCTTGAGCGATCCGTAGCGGTTGGCGTAGAGCCAGGTAAATTCCGCCCCCAGCAGGAAGATCTGCGCGGAGTAGTAGACCCACATCAGCAGCACCACGAGCGAGCCGGCCGCGCCATAGCCGGACGCCACGCCGCTCTTGCCGATGTAGAGACCGATCAGGAACTTGCCGATGCTGAACAGCACGGCGGTGACGGTGGCGCCGAGCCAGACGTCCGGCCAGCGCACGGCGGCGTGGGGCATGATCTTGTAGATCATGGCGAAGACGACGGTCACCAGCACCACGCTGACGAGCAAGTCGAGCGCATGGCCGAGCAGTTCGCCCTCGAACAGCGGCCCCCACACCCGCCCGAGCGCGGCGAGCCCGGCGCTGGCCAGCAGCGAGACGATCAGCAGGAAGCCAATGCCAAGCACCATCCCGAATGACAGCAGCCGCGAGCGCAGCAGTTCGAGAATGCCGGACGCCTTCCTCCGCTCCGGCACCTGCCAGATGCGGTCCAGCGCGCTCTGGAGTTCGGCGAACACCGTGGTGGCGCCAATCGCCAGCGTCACCGTGCCGACCAGTGCGGTCAGCGTGCTGAGACCGGGGTCGCTCAGCGCGAGGAGCATGTTCTCGATGGCTTCCGCGCCCTCCGCACCGATCAGCCCGGAGAATTCGCTCATCACCGCTCCGCGCGCCGCCTCGGCCCCGAAGACCATGCCGGCCACCGAGATCACGATCAGCAGCAGCGGCGCGATCGAAAACACCGTGTAGTAGGCCAGCGCGGCGCCCATGCTGGGCGCGTAGTCGTCCATCCACGCGGTCACGCTGTCGCGCATCAGGCCGTAGGCTTGAGGGAGGGAGATAGGTCTCCAGCGCATCGCTGCCCCAGGTTTGTCGATTTACTTCTTCGGCTGGTCGTGTCCCACCGGCGCCGGCCCCTTGCCCGGCACGTTCTTCACGAGGTCGGACGTGGCCCAGTCGCTGCCGTGGTCGCGCGGCTTTTTCAGGTCGCGGTTGTCTTCGCCATAGTGCGGCGGCCCCGAGGCGGGGTCGCGCGGCGTGCCATCGGGCCAGACGCCGCCGTCGCTGCGGCGGTGGACACTGTGCGCATCGCCGTGTTCAGTGGGCTTGCCGGCGGGCTTTCCATCCTCTGGTTTGGTCATTTCGCGTCTCCGGTCATGACATAGCGGAATCAAGAGAAGCGAATTTCATACCCGGCGGCGGCGCACGGCCCAGCCGGGCGGGACGGGCCCGGTGGCGCCCGCCAACCGGCAAAAACTACACACCCGCCCGCGCGCCGCCTATATTGGGATGTATCCAATCCATCACAGGAGACCTCGATGCGCTTCCCTTCGCGCTGGTGCCAAGCCGATCTGCCACGTGTCGCCGCCACCGCCGCCATGCTGCTCGCGCTGGCGGCGTCCGGAGTGGGACTGAGCGGATGCTCGACCGCGCCCGCGGACCCGGCCGCCAACTCGGCGACCCCCTCCGCCCAGCAGACGGACGCCCTGCCCTCCTGGCGCGACGGCCCCGCGAAGCAAGCCATCGTCAAATTCGTCACCGACGTGACCCGCCAGGGCTCGCCTAACTTCGTGCCGACCGAGCAGCGCGTGGCGGCCTTCGACAATGACGGCACGCTGTGGAGCGAGCAGCCGCTCTACTTCCAGTTCTTCTTCCTGCTCGATCAGGTCAAGGCCGCCGCGCCGCAGCATCCGGAATGGCGCAACAACCCCGCCTTCAAGGCCCTGATGGCCAACGACATGGCCAAGGTGATCGCCAACGAGAAGCAGTTGTTGCAGTTGATTGCCGTCGCCAACAGCGGCATGAATGTGGATGACTACGACAAGACCATCCGCGCGTGGATCGCCAGCGCGCGCCATCCGAAGTTCAACCGGCCCTACACCGATCTGGTCTACCAGCCGCAGCTGGAACTGCTGTCCTACCTGCGCGCGAACGGGTTCAAGACCTATATCGTGTCCGGCGGGACCATCGAGTTCATGCGGCCGTGGGTGGAGCAGGCGTACGGGATTCCGCCCGAGCAGGTGGTGGGCTCATCGCAGGCGGTGCACTATGGCACGTTGAACGGCAAGCCGGCGCTGGTGCGTGACCCGAAGATCGAGTTCATCAACGATGGCCCGGGCAAGCCGGTTGGCATCTATCGCCATATTGGCCGCCGGCCGATCCTGGCCGTGGGCAACTCGGATGGCGACTTCCACATGCTGGAATACACCACCACTGGCGACGGCCCGCGCCTGGCAGTGCTCGTCCATCACGACGATGCCGAGCGGGAATTCGCCTACGACCGCGCGTCAAAGATCGGCAAGCTGGACAAGGCGCTGGACGCCGCGCAGGCGCGCAACTGGACCGTCATCAGCATGAAGCAAGACTGGCAGGTGGTGTACCCGAAGCGATAACCTTCCCGCCCGCTACGGCATGATCCCGATGTAGCGCCCGCGCGGGCGGATCACCTGCCCCACCCCCAGCTGCTCCAGACTGTGTGCCAGCAGGCCGATGCTGCGCGCCGTGGCGAACATGGCGAACGCGGCGTCGTCCGGCAGGCGGTAGTGGATGGACAGCGCCGCCAGCGCCACGTCGATATTGGGCTGCAGGCCGGTCAGCCGGGTGGCTTTCTCGATAAAGCGCGTGATCACGTCGGGCGGATCGAACAGGGCCAGCAGCGCCATCGCGCGCGGATCGCCATCGGGATAGAGATGATGGCCGAACCCGGCCAGCGGCAACCCGGTGGACAGGTAGTGGGCAATCACCTGATCCTCGCCCAGCCGCTCCACCTCATTGAACAGCGCCTTGACGCGGCCGGACGCATCGCCGTGCAACGGCCCGGACAGCGTGGTCAGCCCGGCCAGCAGGCAGGCCGGCAGCGAGGCGCCCGTGGATGCCGCGATACGCGTGGCGAAGGCCGAGCTGGTCAGCTCATGGTCCACCAGCAGCACCATCGCGGTCCGCAGCAGATCCGCCACCTTCGGCGATTGCTGCCACCCCTGCGCAAAGCGGAGGTGCAAGGGCTGCTGCCCCGCCTGCGCGCCGAAGGCATTGGCCAGCTGGCCCACCAACTCCTGCGCTTCCAGATGCAACACCCGCGTCATGCGCCCATGCGTGGAATGGCCCGTGGCCGCCAGCGTGGCCAGCGTATGGAAGGCCGCCACGCGCCCGGGCTCGGCGACGCCGGCCATCGATGAGAAGTCGACGACCTGCTCGGCGTCCCACAGCAGGTGCGCCACCTCTTCCAGCGTGGCGGATCCGGCCAGCGTCACGGCGTCCTGCCCCCGGTAGTACAGCCGCTCGCGCACGAAGGTCGAGAGCGCGGTGGGGATGCTCGGCTCCGCGCCGAACAGCGTGTTGGTGGCCAGCGTCTCGTGCTTGCGCCCGGCCTGCTTGCGCCTGGCGAGGCCGGCCACATCCTCGGCCCGATAGAGGCTGCGCCGTGTGTCGGCGGGATCGGACATGACCTCCAGCTTGCCCCGGCTGACATAGGCATAGAGCGTTTGCGGCCGCACGCCAAGTCGGCTGCACGCCTCATCCATCGATATCCAGGTTCCCATGTTGACGCTTCCCGTGCGAATTTATATTGATTTTATATATCAATCTTGCCTCGTGAATCAACTATTACATACCATGCATCCATCATCAACACCCAAAGCCTCACGCACATGAAGCCGCAAATCCTCCAGCTGAACCCGATCCTGATCCCGGCGGCCAATGACGAACTGGCCAGCCGCTACGTGGTGCACAAGTACTTCGAGATTGCCGACCAGGCGGGCTGGCTGCGCGAGCACGCCGCATCCATCCAGGCGGTGATCACCGGCGGGCACACCGGGATTTCGCGGGCGATGCTGGAGCAGTTGCCGGCCCTGAAGGTGGTCGCCATCAATGGCGTGGGCACCGATGCGGTGGACCTGGCCTACTGCCGCGAACGCGGTCTTGCGGTGACCGCCACGCTGGGCGCGCTGACCGAAGACGTGGCCGATCTGGCCATCGGCCTGCTGATTGCCGCCTGCCGCAATATCTGCGCGGGCGACCGCTTCGTGCGGGACGGCCAGTGGGAACTGCATCCGCAGCCCAGCGCCATCCCGCTGGCGCGCCGCTTCAGCGGCATGCGCGTGGGCATCGTCGGCATGGGCCGCGTCGGCCGCGCCGTGGCTACGCGGGCGGCGGCCTTCGGCTGCCCCATCCGCTACACCGACCTGCGCGCGATGGACGACGTGCCGCACACCTTCGTGGCGGACCTGCTGGATCTGGCCCGCGAGAGCGATGCGCTGGTGCTGTGCGCCGCCGCCGACAAGGCCGAGGGCATCATCAATGCCGCCGTGCTGGAAGCGCTCGGCCCGCAGGGCTACCTCATCAACGTGGCGCGCGGCCGGCTGGTCAATGAAACGGATCTGGCCGATGCCATCGCCGCCGGGCGTATCGCGGGCGCGGGCCTCGATGTGTTCGTCGACGAACCGCGCGTGCCGCTGGCGCTGCGCCAGTCGGACCGCACCACGCTGCAGGCCCACCGCGCCAGCGCCACCTGGGAGACGCGCGGCGCCATGGTGCAGATGGTGCTGGACAGCGTGGCGCAAGGCCTGGCGGGCGAGCGTCCCGCCATGAGCCTGACCACCTGAGCGATCACGATGGATTTCGTCTTCCCACCTGCCCCGCCGGTCTCGCTGCCTGTCTCGGGTGACACGGCGCGGTTTCCCATCGCCCGGGTCTTCTGCATCGGCCGCAACTATCGATGGGACCCGGCGGAGCCGGCGCCCACCGAGATGCCCGCCTGGTTCATGAAGCCGGCGACCGCCGTGGGGCCGGCCCGGGGCGAGCTGCCTTATCCGCCGGAGACGACCGAGTTCTGCCACGAGGTGGAACTGGTCGTGGCCATCGGCCGGGGCGGGCGTGACATCGACCCGGCGCAGGCCGAGGCGCAGCACATCTGGGGCTATGCCGTCGGGCTGGACCTGACCCGGCGCGACTTGCAGCAGCAAGCCAAGCGCGTCGGCGGCCCCTGGGAGCCCGCCAAGGCCTTCGACCACTCGGCGCCGTGCAGCGCCCTCGTGCCCGCAGCGACTTGCGGCCATCCGCGCGAAGGGACGATCCAGCTCGCCGTGAACGGTGTCGAGCGGCAGCGCGCGGACCTCTCCGGCCTGCTCTGGTCGGTGCCGGAACTGGTGGCGATGCTGTCCCGATCCGTGGCGCTGATGCCGGGCGACCTGATCTTCACCGGTACGCCGGTCGGCGTCGGGCCCTTGCAGCCCGGCGATGTCATCCAGGCCAGCGCGGCAGGCATCGGCGAGCTAGCGCTGACCGTCGCCCGCTGAAGGCCATCCGCCACCATATATATATAGGAGACCCCCTTGAACGCACCCCGCAAGATCGCCCTCGTCACCGGCGCCGGCAGCGGCGTAGGCCGCCTGACGGCCATCGCCCTGCTCAATGACGGCTGGACCGTCGTGCTGGCCGGCCGGCGTGCCGAGCCGCTGCAGGCGCTGGCCGCCGAGGCCGCCGAACGCGGCCAGCCCGCCATGGCCGCGCCCACCGATGTGACCGACCCGGCCAGCGTGCAGGCCCTGTTCGACACCATCGAGCGCGAGTTCGGCCGGCTGGACCTGCTGTTCAACAACGCCGGCGTCAACGCCCCGGCCGTGCCGATGGACGAGCTGCCGCTGGACAAGTGGTTCAACGTGATCAACACCAACGTCACGGGCGTCTTCCTGTGCGCGCGGGCCGCCTTCGGCCTGATGCGCCGGCAGTCCCCGCAGGGCGGGCGCATCATCAACAATGGCTCGATCTCCGCGCACACGCCGCGCCCGTTCACGGCGCCGTACACGGCCAGCAAGCATGCCGTCACCGGGCTGACCAAGGCGCTGGCGCTGGACGGCCGCGCCTACCACATCGTGGCCAGCCAGATCGACATCGGCAACGCCCTGACCGAACTGTCCGAACGCATGACGCGCGGCGTGCTGCAGGCCAACGGCACCACCGCGCCGGAGCCGATGATGGATGCCACCCACGTCGCCAATGCCGTGCGCCACATGGCCTCGCTGCCGCTTGAGGCCAACGTCCTGACCATGACCGTCATGGCCAGCGCGATGCCCTTCGTCGGGCGCGGCTGACATCACAGAGTTAACAAGAGTTGACCAGAAATCGAACGGAGACAACGATGCAATTCACCCCTTTCATCAAGACCCTTGGCCTGTCCGCTGCGCTGTCCACCACGCTGATCGTGGCGCCGGGGATGGCCTCGGCGCAGCCCAACTACCCGAGCCGCCCGGTCACCATCATCGTCCCGGCCCCGGCCGGCGGCGGCATCGACCTGATCGCGCGGGTCGTGGGCGAGAAGCTCTCGGTCAAGTTCGGCCAGCCGTTCATCGTCGAGAACCGCCCGGGCGCCTCCAACAACCTCGGCACGGCGGTGCTGGCCAACGCCAAGCCGGACGGCTACACCATCGGCATCGTGGGCGGCAGCCACAACATCAACAAGTTCCTGTTCAAGAACCTCGGCTGGGACCCGCAGAAGAGCTTCGAGCCCATCGTCTACACCCACGAGATTCCGCTGGTGTTCGCGATCTACCCGAAGCTGCCGGTCAAGACCATGCCTGAACTGGTGACGTGGATGAAGGCCAACCCGGGCGAAGCCAAGGTGGCCACGTCCGGCCGTGGCAGCGCGCAGGAGATGGCCGCCGAGATGTTCCGCATGGTCAGCGGCGCGCCGGTGCTGCTGGTGCCCTACAAGGGCTCGTCCGCCGCCCACCCCGATCTGGTGGCCGGCCGCACGGCGCTCTATATCGACACCATCAGCGCCATCCAGGAGCAGGTGAAGGCGGGCAACGTGCGCGCCGTGGCGGTCTCCACCCGGAATCGCTCCAAGACCCTGCCCAATGTGCCGACGGCCGAGGAACAGGGGCTCAAGGGCTACGACGCCAACACCAACGGCGGCTTCCTGGCCCCGGCCGGCACGCCGAAGGAGATCGTCGCCAAGCTCAACACCGAGATCAACGCGGCGCTGAAGCTGCCCGAGGTGCGCGCCAAGCTGGAAGCGGCGGGTATCGAGGTGCAGGGCGGCACGCCGCAAGCCTACGCGGCGGTGATCCAGTCCGACCTGACGAAGTGGGGCAAGGTCGTGAAGCAGGCCGGGATCGAGGCGGAATAACCGGCCCAGCCAGCGACCTTCGACCAGCGCCCCTCTGATTAGCAGGATGGTGAGGCGCCCCGGATCCTTGTTACCGTTTGCTCCCGCCGCCAGCTACGTCTGGCGTCGACAAGACAAACGAACAATGGGAAGAAGGGGTTAGTCATGCTGAAGTGGAAATATCTGATGGGCGCGCTGGTCGTGGGGGCTGCCCTGGCCGGCTGCGGGGGCAGCGACGGGCAGGCGCCCGTGCAAACAGAGACGCCGGCGGCTCCCGCCGAGCCGCCGGCGCCAGTACCGGTCAAGTACTCGGGCACGCTGTCCTTCGGCGACACCATCGCCCTCACCGTGGACGCCCCGTCGCGCGGCAAGCTCACCCTCAGCTTTATCGATTCGGCCTTCGGCCTGCGCGGCACGGTCATCGGCAACTACACGAACACGGACGGCAATTTCACCGTGAGCGGCCTCGTGGCCGATAGCGCGGACCCGCCCCCGGCCAACCTGACCGCCAAGCTGGCGGGCATCGGCCTGAGCTTCCACCAGGGGGCCGACGGCCTGGTTGGCGAGATCTCCGGCCTGCCGAACCTGCTGGGCACCAGCACGGGCCTGCTGGCCGGCGATATCGCCGCGAGCGCGGTCACCATCGACCCGCCGGCGCTGAGCAGCCTGGCCGGCACCTACAACGTGCTGATGAACTTCGCCATCTACGACCAGGCCACCGGCAAGCCGCTAGCGGGCCCCGCGAGCACGCCGGCCGGCATGCGCTTCGACACCGACGGCAACGTGCAGCTTTGCAACAGCGCGGATCTCGTCACCTGCGCCACCCCGCAACTGGGCAAGCTGACCCTGGCCGACCAGACGCGCTTTCCGGGTGCATTCGACCTGGTGATGAACGGCGGCGGCTACTTCCGTGGCCGGCTGTTCGTCAACCCGAACGGCGGCATGCGCTTTGACATGAACTACGCCGAGGCGGGAGCGGTCGCCACCGGCACCTGGACCATCCAGCCCGCCCGCGCGCTGGTGGCCGGGGAGCTTGACGGCACGTGGGCCTGCTCTTACGCCAACCGCGTTGTGGACGGCGCGACGGCAGTACTGGACGGCACAATGGCGCGGGAGACGCTGACCGTCGCCGGTGGCAAGCTCACCGTCGCCAGCAGGGCGCTCACGCTGCCGCTGATGCTGAACAGGTTCCAGGATGACGTCACGCTGAACGGTGTGGCAATCGCCGCCGATGGCGACCTGGATGCCGAGCCGGGCGACCCGGCCGCCGATCCGCCCACCTTCGCCCATGTCTTCCTGAAAACGGGCACCGACTCGCTGGCGTGGCTCAACCTGTCGCTCGGCAGCATCCTCCAGGGCACGTGCCGCCGCGCGTCCTGACATCGCGCAACATCCGGGCATCACTCTGCGCCGGCCTTCGGGCCGGCGTTTTTTTGCCGGGGCGTCAGTCGTGCAGCAGGTGCCGCAGCCACAGGCTCATCAGCCCCGCCCGGCCGCGCACGCCGAATTTGCGATAGATGCCGGTGATGTAGGAGTGCGTGGTGGAGACCGCCAGCCCGAGCTGTTCGGCGATCTGCTTCTCGCCGGCTTCGGTCAGCAGCAGGTTCAGCACCCTGCGTTCGTGGGGGGCGAGCGCGTCGAGCCGACTGGCATGGTCGGGGGGATGGGGAGGGATGGCCGGCGTCTGCCGCTGCGCGGTCACGTCCCGGGCCACGCCGATGCGCAGCTCGTGCGCCGCGTGCCATTGGGCCGACCAGGACAGATGGACGTCCGCACCGTTTCGGTGCCGGTAGCGATTCTCGAAGCCCACGCGCTTGTTGCCAGCCAGGACCCGGCCGGCCTCGCGCAGCGTCTTCTCCCGGTCCGCCGGCACCACCAGTTCGAGCACCAGCTGGCCGACCAGATCGGACTGCCGGTAGCCGAGGATCTCCTCGCACACCGTGTTGGCGTAGCGGATCTGCCCGGTCTGGTCGACCAGGAAAACAGCGTCGGGGATGCTGTCTGCCAGCGCAATCGCGCCGTCCTCCTTGAGAAGTTTCGTCATCGGTTGGGGGCGATGGCGTTGCGGAGACGCAACTGCCGTGCGCGGGGGCGATCAATCAAATAGTGTGCGGGGGTCAACATGGCCGCTCGCGACAATAGCGCAGCGCCGCGCAGCATCCTATCCGAAATCGCTCATCTGCTCATGGCCGAACCGAAGCGCCTCCCCGACCGGCACATTGCCGGCTGGCTGGACGTTGCCACGTCCGACGCGAACGACGCCGCGCGCATCCAGCGCCAGGGGAAAGGCGCCTCCGGGGCAGGTTGAAATCGCCCGACGGCGGGACTATGGTCAGATCAAGGGCATGAATCGCGGAGATGCCATGTCAGGTCGAAAGCCACTGGAACGGGGAACCCTGCCGAGCTTCCTGCTGGCCCTGTTTATCCACGTGCTGCTGGGCTTGTGGCTCTATTACGCGGTCCATTGGCAGAGCCGGACCCCGGTCGGCGTGGAAGCCGAGTTGTGGGACGCGATCCCCGAAAATCCGCCGCAGACCGTGGTCGAGACGAAGCCGGTGGTCCCGCAGCCGGAACGGAAGCTGGAACGGAAGCTGGAACCCGAGCTGAAATCGGAAGACAGGCCCGACATTGCCTTGCAGGCCGAGAAACGCCGTGCGGCAGCCAAGGCCGCCAAGGCACTTGAAGCCACGAGGGCAGCCGAAGCCGCGAAGGCTTTCGAAGCCGCCGCGCAAGCGCAGCAGCGTGAGCAAAACCTCCGCGACGCCGAGCGTCAGGCCGCTGCGGCCACCGCAGCCGCCACAGCCAGGGCAAGCGGTGCAGGCAGCCGCCCCGGCGACGGTGCCGGCACAGGCGGCACCACGTCGCCGGGCTATGCGGACAAGGTGCGACGCCGGGTCACGCCCAACATCCTCTTCGATGGAGACCTGCCCGACAATCCCACCGCCGTGGTCGCAGTGCATCTGGCACCGGACGGCACCGTGCTGGAGGCCCGGCTGGCCCGCTCGAGCGGACACACCGGCTGGGACAACGCCGTGCTGCGCGCCGTCGCACGATCCAACCCGCTGCCGCGCGACGACAACGGCGTGGCGCCCGCCCACATCAATCTTTATTTCCAGCCGAGGGAATAGGAAGACCGCGATCTTCCGGCGATGCTAGCGGCGCCGGATCACCGTCCCGGCGTGTCAGAAGTGCGTCCGCAGATGCCGGACGATTGCGAGGGGATGGCCGCCATGCAGCCAGAACTCGCGGGATACCGCGAGGGCGATCAGCCATGAAGCCGCGACGATGAGAAGGTCGCACCGCCCGCTCTTCCACCAGTTCAGCGAATGGCGCCCCGCGATCCACGGTACGCCCAGCGGGTTCGGCCAGTCGGCCAGCAAGTGCATGACGCCCCCGCAGGCAAAGCCGAATGCGGGTGCGGCCAACGGATGGGTGCCCAGCGCGTGGTAGGCCCATAGCAGGAGGCCAATCCACGCGATGCCCCAATGCGTCCAGGTGCGATGGGTAATCCACAGCCGACGCGACCTCGACCACCATGCCACTTCCATCCAGTCTGGCGCGGTGCTGCCCAGCATCGCCGCCACAAACCCCGCTATGCTGGCCCAGCCCCACCCTTCGCTGCCGGTCTTCGCGATGACCACTGCAGCGATGACGGCCGCCGCCCATCCGGTGGCGTGGTGAGCTTTGCTTGAGGCCATGAGACTGCGCGAGTTCGCCGGTGATCTTAGAGGGGGCGCAATCTTGGCAGATGTGCGCGAGAAACTCCAGCACTGGATCGATCGCGTCGCGCGGAGCGAGCCTATCCAACCTGTGCCGTGGCCGCCTTCTCCCAACGCCACAACGTCGCGCGGCTCACGCCCAGCCGTTGCGCCGCCTGCTGACGATTGCCGCCACACTCGGCCAGCACTTCCAGCACGCGTGCACGGGGCGCGGTCGATGATGACGGCGCAAGCTCGGGTGGTGGCGCCATGACGCTGACCGCCCCGAACAGTTCCGGGCAATCGTGATGCAGTTCGTCGAACGCAATGTGCTCCAGATCCTCCCATTGCGAGAAGAACACCGCCATCCGCTCGCAGATATTCTCCAGCTCACGGATATTGCCCGGCCAGGCGTGCGCCTGCAGCCTTGGCAGCAAGCGCGCGACCAGGGCCGGTGCGTCGAGGCGCGAGTCCAGCCGGTCCAGCGAGCGCCGCAGCAGGAATGTGGCGAGCAAGGCGATGTCCTCGCGGCGCTCGCGCAGCGGTGGCAACGCCAGTTGCAGCGTGTTGATACGGTAGTAGAGATCCTGACGGAACTGCCTGGAGGCGATCAACTGCGGCAGCGGCTGATGCGTCGCCGCGATAATCCGCACGTCGACCGGAATCGGTATGGCACCGCCCAGACGCAGGATCTCGCGCTCCTGCAGCACGCGCAGCAGCCGCGTCTGCAGCGAGACGGGCATATCGCCAATCTCGTCGAGAAACAGCGTACCGGTATGGGCCGATTCGAACAGCCCGCGCTTGCCCCCACGGCGCGATCCGGTGAAGGCGCCCTCGTCGTAGCCGAACAGCTCGCTTTCCAGCAGCGCCTCCGGGAAGGCCGCGCAGTTGATGGCGACGAACGGCTTGGCGGCGCGCTTGCTCTCGTTATGAATCGCTTGCGCAAACTGCTCCTTGCCCACCCCGCTCTCGCCAGATAGCAGCACCGTGAGATCCGTCCTGGCATAGCGCCGCGCCGTCGCGCAGGCGCGTTCGAAGGCCGGGCTGGCGCCGATCAGGTTGTCGAAGCGGTTGCGCGCATTGCGCGGATGCCGGCGCTGCTGGCTGCGCAGGCTGGCATCCGCATCCTGGATATTGCGCGCGTCATAGAGCGTAATGGCCGCGCCCACCGTGTCGCCATGCTCGCGGATCGGGGTGCGATTGGCGATCCAGTCGCGCTGCGCGAAGCGAAACACGCTGCCCCGCTCCTGCATGCCGCTGGCCAGCGTGGATTGCAGCGACAGCGCCGGCTCGATGTCCTCCAGATGCTGGCCGATCATTCTCGCCTTGACGCGGCCCAGCAGCATTTCCATCGGCGGGTTGACGGCAATCACGCGATTGTCGCGGTCGACGGCCAGCACGGCCTCCTGCAGGTTGTGCAGCACGCCGTTGAGCTGGTCATAGCGCCCCGCTTCCAGGCGGGCCACGCGCGCCAGTTCGATGGCGTCCTCAATCCCCTGGCGCACCGCATTGATCGAGTAGGCCAGGCGCCCCTGGATGCCGTACTGCTCCGCCAGCTCCATGACGATGCTGGAACCCACCACCACCTCATAGCCGTCACGCACGAGCCGCTCGAAGCACTGCCGTGCCTCGTCAGGGGTGCGGTACGCGTACTGCGCCACCTCGATATTGAGCAACTCGCGGACCGCATCCAGTTCGGGAATGCACTCGCCGTACATCACCACGCCTACCCGGTTCGAAATATGCCGTGCCTGCAGGAGCGCCACCAGGATGTCGAAGCCACTGAGCTTGATGGTGGCGACGGGTGCATCGAGCGCGTTGCGCAGGATCGTGGCGTTCGCCCCGGCGCTGACGAAGACGTCAGCCGCCCCCTCGCGCAGGCGCTCGTGCGCGGCGTCCAGTGCGGCCTCGAACGAACCATTGACCACCTCTATCGTGGCGCGGTCGGCGAACTCGTCCAGCACCGTCATGGCGAAGCGGCTGAGGTGCTTGTAACTGATAAAACAAAGCCGCGGCAGGCTGCCGCGCTCAGGGGAAGTGTTGCGCATGGGTCTCCTCGTCGGCCGCCTCCGGGCGCTGCGGCGCCTCTCGTGACCATCGCACGAGCGTTTCACGGCCGTTTCATGAAATGTCTCAACAGTGTTTCATGAAACATGCGGAACGTCATCCTTCCTCTCCCATTCCGTTATGAATCAGTTACTTAGCGAACTCCTCAGGCACTGGCACACCGATTGCACTGAACCCTCCATACGAACACGGAGGAAGCCATGCAGGCGCTAGGACACATCACCGTACTTGACCTGACCCATATGCTCTCGGGCCCGTACGGCACCATGCTGCTGGCCGACCTGGGTGCCCGCACGATCAAGGTGGAGCCCCCCGGCACCGGAGAGGGCACGCGCAAATTGCTGGCGGAGAGCGAGGACTACGCCCGCGACGGGATGGGTGCGTACTTCCTCACGCTGAACCGCAACAAGGAAAGCGTGTGCGTGGACCTGAAGTCCGAGGCAGGCCGGGCGGTGTTTCTGGATCTCGTGCGCAATGCCGACGTTGTCTTCGACAATTTCAGCGCTGGCGTGACGGAGCGGCTGGGTATCGATTACGCATCGCTCTCCAAGGTCAACCCGCGCATCATCACCTGCTCCGTCACCGGCTTCGGCCAGACCGGGCCGGACCGGCAGCAGCCCGCGTTCGACCAGGTGGTGCAGGCCATGGGTGGCGGCATGTCCATCACCGGCATGTCGGATGGCCCGCCGGTACGCAGCGGCATCCCCGTTGGGGATCTGGGCGGCGGGGTATTCGGCGCCATCGGCGTGCTGGCGGCGCTGGCGGCGCGCGAGCAGACCGGGGTGGGCCAGCACGTGGACATCTCGATGCTGGACGCCCAGATCTCGCTGCTGAACTACATGGCAACGATGCACCTGATGTCCGGCCTGGTGCCCGAACGTATCGGCAACAGCCATTTCGTGCACGTGCCGTACAACACCTATCCGACCAGCGACGGCCACATCATCATTGCCTGCATCGGCGACGCGTTCTTCGAACGCTTCCTGAGCGTGATCGATCATCCCGAACTGCGCGCGCCCGAGTACCTGAAGCAGCCGGGCCGCTATGCCGACAAGGCGCGGATCGACGCCATCATCGCCAACGAACTGCGCGCCGAGTCGTCGGCCTACTGGCTGGCCCGTTTGCGGCAGGCGCGCATTCCGTGTGGGCCCGTCAACGATTTCGCGCATGCGTTGCGCGAGCCGCAGGTGGAGGCGCGCGACATGATTGTCGAGGTGCCCCTGAAGACCGGCGAGACCGTGCGGATGCCCGGCAATCCGGTGAAGCTTTCCGGGGTGACCACGGCCGCCTATACCTGTCCGCCCGCGCTGGGCGAGCATACGGCCACGGTGCTGCGCGACACGCTGGGCTATGACGACGCACAGATTGCGCGGCTGCGCGAAGCCGGAGCCGTGGCATGAGCGACGCACAGCGCCACGCCACGCCGGACATCGTCATCACTGACGTCGCACCGCGCGACGGGCTGCAGAACCAGGCCGTCGCCATCTCCACCGATGCCAAGGTAGAACTGATCCGCCTGCTGGCGCGTGCCGGCGTACGGAGCGTCGAAGCCACCAGCTTCGTCTCACCGAAGGCCGTGCCGCAGATGGCCGACGCGGCGGACGTGGTCCAGCGCGCTGCGGCGCAGTGCCCAGACCTGCGGCTCTCCACGCTGGTGCCGAATCTCAAGGGCCTGGAACGCGCGCATGGCGCCGGCGCTACCGAGATCGCGGTGGTGCTCTCCGCCACCGAGACGATGAACCAGCGCAACATCAATATGGGGCTGGACGCGGCCACCGATGTCAGCGAACAGACACTGGTGCGGGCGCGCGAACTCGGCCTGCGCACGCGTGCCTATGTGGCGGTCGCGTTCGACTGCCCGTTCGAAGGCCCGGTCGATCTCGATACGGTGTTGCGTCTGGCCTGCCGCATGCGGGACGCCGGCGCGGAAGAGATCGTCATCGCCGACACCATCGGCGCTGCAGCGCCCGCCGCCGTCAAATGGCGCATGGCTACGTTGGCACAAGCACTCGACCCCGGCACGCTGGCCGTGCATCTGCATGACACGCGCGGCCTGGGCGTCGCCAACGCATGGGCCGCGCTGGAGGCTGGCGTGCGCCGCTTCGACGCCAGCGTGGGCGGCATCGGCGGCTGTCCGTTTGCCCCCGGCGCGGCAGGCAACCTGGCCACCGAAGACCTGGTGCTGATGGCCGAGCAGTGCGGCCTGCGTACCGGGATTTCGCTCGACGGACTGCTCGATGCGGTGACATTCGCCGAATCGCTGCTGGATCGGCCCCTTGGCGGCCGCTCCATCGCATGGCTGCGGCGCCAGCAGAACCAACGCGGTAAAAGCGGCACGTAAGGCCGACACGGATGCCGCCGAGCATCCGGTCAGACAAGACCCATATAGGAAGGAGACACCTGATGAAGAACATTCGCTGGATTCGAGGCGTGCTGGGCGCCATGGCCTGTACCGCCGCGCTGGCTTCTGGCCACGCCGCCGCGAAGTGGCCGGAAAAGACCGTCACGCTGGTCGTGCCCTATGCGCCCGGTGGCGGCACCGATATCGTCAGCCGCCTGGTCGCGCAGAAGCTGTCCGAGCGTTGGGGGCAGTCGGTGGTGGTGGACAACCGGCCCGGCGCCAACGGCGTGATCGGCTCCAGTCACGTTCACAAGTCCGCCCCGGACGGCTACACGCTGCTGATGGTGGTGGGCTCGCACGCGATCAATCCCGTGCTGATGAAAAGCCTGCCCTACGACACGGTGCGTGGCTTCTCCCCCATCACACGCCTCGCCATCTCGCCGATGGTGCTGGTGGTATCGAAGTCCAACCCTGCGAAATCGCTGACCGACCTCGTCAGTGCCGCCCGTAGCCAGCCGCTCGGCATCGGTTATTCGGAAGGCCAGACGCGACTGACCGGCGAGCTGCTGCGCCAGGCGGGCAATCTCAAGACCATTCCGGTGTCCTACAAGGGCGGCGCACAGATCATGGTCGATGTCATCGGCGGCCATGTCGGCGCCGGATTCACCAGCGTGCTGACGGCATTGCCCCACGTGCAAAGCGGCAATCTGCGCGTGATCGGCGTGGCGGCGGATCAGCGCATGTCCCTCTTCCCCGATGCGATGACGTTCAAGGAGGCCGGACTCGATGGCGTGGAATCGCTGAACTGGTATGGCCTGTTCGGGCCGGCGGGCATGTCTCCGGCCATCGTGGAACAGATCCATCACGACCTGCAGCAGGTCACGCAGGACCCAGCACTCGCCAAGCAGATGAAAGACCAAGGGGCTACCATCGTCCTGACCCCACCGACGGAGTTTCGCGCCTTCCTCGACAAGGAAACGCGGAAATGGGCCGACGTGGCCAAACGCGGTGGCATCCAGCCCGAATAGGAAAACCCCATGAATCTTGAACTGACCGAAAAGCGCGTACTGATCACCGGCGGCAGCCGCGGCATTGGGCTCGCTTGCGCTCAAGCGTTCCTGCGTGAAGGTGCCAAGGTCGCGATCATCGGACGCAGCGAGGCCAATCTCGCCGCCGCACGGACCGCACTGGTGGCCGATGCGCCGGGCGCCGATCCCTTCACGGTTGCGGCCGACCTCAGTGACGCGGCGCAGGCCGCGCACGCCGTCGACGCCGCAGCCGCCGCACTGGGCGGGATCGACATCCTGGTCACGTCCGCCGGGGGTGCGCGCCGCACCCCGCCTGCGGAGCTGACGCCCCAGTCGTGGCGCGATGCGATGGACGCGAAGTACTTCAGCTACATGCACGTCATCGACCCGGTCATCAAGCGGATGGCCCAGGCCGGCCACGGCGCCATCGTCAATGTCGTCGGCATGGGCGGCAAGGTGGCGAGCCCGACCCATTTGCCTGGCGGCGCCGCCAATGCCGCCCTGATGCTGGCCACGGCAGGGCTGGCCAGCGCGTATGGCCGGTCCGGGGTGCGGGTGAACGCCCTCAACCCGTCAGCCACCCGCACCGAGCGGCTTCAACAGGGCCTGGAAGCCGAAGCGAAGCTGGCTGGCACAACCGTCGACGAGGCCCTCGGCAAGGCCAACGAACGCACCGGGCTCGGGCGGCTTGCCGCGCCCGAAGAGATCGCCGATGCCGTGCTGTTTCTCGCGTCGGCGCGCGCGTCCTACATCTCGGGGGCGATCCTGTCGATCGATGGCGCCACCACGCCCATCGTCGTCTGATCGCACAGAAGCCGTACCCGTGGTTCCGCAGCACCAGATTGCAGATAACAGGCGAATACCGCCGAACTCACTGTTGCATCAGGAGGAGACCCTATGCACCGCCGTACCCTCGTCAAGGCGCTATGCGCCATTGCCGTCGCCACGCCTGCCCTATCTGGCACCAGCGCCTTCGCGCAAGAGTACCCGTCGCGCCCGATCCGGCTGATCGTGCCGTTCGCGCCGGGCGGCGTGTCGGATACCAGCGCGCGCGTCATTGCGGACAGGCTGGGCCAGCGCCTTGGCCAGCAGATCGTGGTCGACAACAAGCCCGGTGCCTCGGGAAATATCGGCAGCGCGATGGCGGCCCAGTCGGCGCCAGATGGCTACACGCTGCTACTCGCTTTCGACGGCACCATCGTCATCAATCCGCATGTCTTTCCGAAAGTGCCGTTCGACCCGGTCAAGGACTTCGTGCCCATCGGCAAGATTGGCGATGCGGCGCTGATCCTGATTACCCACCCGTCCGTACCGGCAAAGAACCTGAAGGAACTCGTCGCGTATTCGCAGACCCGACCCGAAGGGTTGTCATATGGCAGTGCCGGCACCGGCAGCACGCCGCACCTGGCCGGCGAGCTGCTCAAGGCTCGCACCGGCCTGAAGATGACGCACATCCCCTACAAGGGCGGCGGCCAGGCGATGGGGGATCTGGTGGGCGGTACGCTGCCGGTGCTGTACACGGCCGTGGCCGGCGCGCAGCAATACGTGAAAACCGGCAAGGCCACCGCGATTGCAGTCTCCGGCGCGAGCCGCGTATCGACGCTGCCGGATGTGCCAACGCTGGAGGAATCCGGCGTCACAGGCCTGGTCAACGACTCGTGGGTGGGATTGCTGGCCCCCGCCAAGACGCCAAAAGAGATCGTCGACCGACTGTCGAAGGAGTTGAACGTCGTGGTCAACCAGCCCGAGACGCGCGAACGGCTCGCCACGCTGGGCATCGTGCCGGTCGGCAATTCATCGGAGGCGTTTGGCAAGCAGATCCAGGCGGACCTGAAGAAGTACGGCGAGGTCGTCAAGACCGCCAACATCAAGGTCGAGTGAGACGCGGGGCGGCTAGCGGAACCGGAACATCCCCTGCCAGAACGTCTCGAACGCACTGACGGGCTTTTCCGCTTCCGCAGGGGCGGCCTCGGGTGACGGGGCGGCTGCGTCCGCGGCCTTGCGCGACTCGTGCAGCGCCCAGACGCTGTCGGCAATGCGTCCGGCAAGGTCCGCCTCGCAATCCCGGCCCAGTAGCACACCGAACAGAACGTCGCGGGTGTGCCCATCGTCGGCAAAACGCATGGCGACGGCGACCATCTTCTCGTAGTGCTCCTGTGCCGCACGCCTGGCCGCTTCCTGCACCTCGCGCGCCTCGGCTTCCTCGGCCGCATGCTCGGCTTCCCAGCGGCGCGTTTCGCGTTCGAAGACGTCGTCGAAGACCCGTCGCTGCTCGGCATCGGACAGGATCGAATAGGCATCGCGAATCTGCTGGAAGGCGGCATGCGCCTCGGTTTCGCGACCGGGGTTGCGGTCCGGATGCCACTTCATCGCCGCGCGGCGATAGGCGAGCTTGATCTCGTCGAGCGTAGCATCGGACGGTACGCCAAGCGTCGCGTAGAGCGTATTCATGGGGGCGGGGCAGCGCGAAAAACGGAGGCGTCCATCCTAGCATGCCGCACCGCATCAAACCTCGCCGCAGGCCGCCGCCAGATTCATGCGCGTCTGCATGGCCGCCCCGATTCGCTTGAGCGGGTCGGGCGGAATCGGCCTCGTCAGTGTCGTGTCCGAAAAACCCGCGCCAGAAAAAACAAAACCCCGGAAGACCGCGATCTTCCGGGGTTCGCCGCCATTACGATGTAGTGGCGGAGACGGAGGGATTCGAACCCTCGATCCAGGTTTTGGCCCGGATGCTCCCTTAGCAGGGGAGTGCCTTCGACCTCTCGGCCACGTCTCCCAAACTTGCGTTGTGCGAGGGAGGCCGCACAACGAAGCGCGTATTCTAGCGGGGTCGTCTCAACTGGTCAATGACATTTCCATGACCAATCGCGCAAAAAACGCGACACCTACCCCGCCAGACACAACACTCACCAGATCACGCCTGATCCAGCTCGAACACCTTGTGGAGCGCGCGCACGGCCAGCTCCATGTACTTCTCGTCGATCAGCACCGAGATCTTGATTTCCGAGGTGGAGATCATCTGGATGTTGATGCCTTCTTCCGACAGCGTGCGGAACATCTTGCTGGCGATGCCCACGTGCGAGCGCATGCCCACGCCCACTACCGACACCTTCGACACCTTCGGGTCGCCGGACACGCTGGCGGCGCCGATATGGCCCTTCACGCTGTCGGTCAGGATGGTCAGCGCGCGCTGGTACTCGCCGCGCGGCACCGTGAACGTGAAGTCGGTCTTGCCGTCCACGGACTGGTTCTGGATGATCATGTCGACGTCGATATTGGCGTCGGCGATCGGGCCCAGGATCTGGTAGGCGATGCCCGGCTTGTCCGGCACGCCCAGGACGGTGATCTTGGCTTCGTCACGGGCAAAGGCGATGCCGGAGATGACGGCTGCTTCCATGTCAGACTCTTCCTCAAAAGTAATCAGCGTGCCCGAGTGCATTTCCTGCTCGAGCGGCATCAGGGGGTCGGTCAGCGACGAGAGCACGCGCGTCTTCACGCGGTACTTGCCGGCGAACTCCACCGAGCGGATCTGCAGCACCTTCGAACCCAGGCTGGCCATTTCCAGCATTTCCTCGAAGGTGATCTGGTCCAGGCGGCGGGCGTCCTCGACCACACGCGGATCGGTCGTGTACACGCCGTCCACGTCGGTATAGATCAGGCACTCGTCAGCCTCGATGGCGGCGGCGATGGCCACGGCCGAGGTATCGGAGCCACCACGGCCCAGCGTGGTGACGTTGCCGCTGTCGTCGATGCCCTGGAAGCCCGTGATCACGACCACGCGGCCGGCGTCCAGGTCACCCAGGATGCGCTCGTCGTCGATCGACTCGATCCGCGCCTTGGTGTAGGCCGAATCGGTCTTCACCGGCACCTGCCAGCCCGTGTAGCTGACCGCGTTGATGCCTTCGCCGTGCAGCGCGATGGCCAGCAGGGCCACACTGGCCTGCTCGCCAGTGGAGGCCAGCATGTCCAGTTCACGCGGGTCAGGCTGCGCGGAAATTTCCTTGGCAAGGCCCAGCAGGCGATTGGTTTCACCCGACATGGCCGAAGGCACCACGACAACGCGGTGACCGGCGCGGTGCCACTTGGCCACGCGCTTGGCGACATTCTTGATGCGTTCCGTGGAACCCATCGAAGTGCCGCCGTATTTGTGAACGATGAGAGCCATCTTCTTGTCGACGCCAGCGATTGTGCAAAGCCCTTGAAAATACACGATCGCCGGCCGTCAGGCAAGGCTGTGGCGGGGCGCTGCCCCTGCTCCCGATGGGAGCCTAGTCGAGTTCCACCCACTCCACGCGCCAGCGTGGCGCATGGGGCGCATCGGCCGGCCAGCGGCGATGCATGCCGAGCCCGGCTGCCAGCACGACTTGGGCGCCGCTCCACAGCAGCGGCAGCCAGGCGCGCCGCCACGCCGGCACGGCGGCCTCCTGGTAGGCCTGCTTGAGCGCGCGCGCCGGGCCGCCGGGCCGCAGCACGATCCGTTCACCGCCCTGCCGGGCCGCCAGCCGCAGCGGGCCGTGCAGCACCGCTTCCGGCACGCCGAAGGTGTCGTCGCGCGTGAATCGCAATGCACCCCGCCATGCCGGCACCACGATGCGTTCCTCGCCGTGCCAGAGGAATTCGAACGCTGCCGGCGCGGCGTCCGGCACCGCGCGGCAGGCCAGCGCCTTGTCGCGGAAACGCCGCAGCACCAGTCCGTCATGCGCGATGGCGGGCTCGCCGCCGTCACGCTCGATCAGTTGTGCCCGCATTGCGGCCAACCGCGCCGTGGAAGGCGGTTGCGCGCCGAGGTCGCGCAGCCAGTGGCGCAGCACGGCGTCGGCGTGGCCGGAGGGCAAGGCACGCAGGCCGGCCAGATCGAGTTCAGCAAGGGTGTCCGCGTCGCGCCCCGGCGAGACGAGACGGGCCAGCTCACCGGCCGCGAGCCCGTCGAGCATGGCCGCTGCCTGGCCGAAATGCGAGGCGGCCTGGAGCACGTTCTCGACCAGCGCGGGGAAGGCCTCGCGCAGCGCCGGCAGTTGTGCGCGCAGGGCATTGCGGACGAAGCGGGTATCGGCATTTGAAGGATCTTCGATCCACGACAGCCCGTGCGCGGCGCAATAGGCGTCGATCTCGTCGCGCGAGACATCGAGCCAGGGCCGTAGCAGTTGCACGTCGCCCTGCGCGTCCAGCGGCCGCCGCGCGGGCATGCCGGCCATACCAGCCACGCCAGCGCCGCGGAACAGCCGCATCAGCACCGTTTCCACCTGATCGTCGCGATGATGGGCGAACAGCAGCAGCGCGGCGCCGTGCGCCCGGCACATACGCCCGAGCGCGGCATACCGGGCCCGGCGCGCGGCGGCCTCGATGCCCTCGCCCGCCAGCGCCTGCACGGTCACGCGCTCGGTGACCAGCGGCACCTGCGCCTCGCGGCACAGCGTCGCGCAGAAGTGCTCCCAGTCGTCGGCCGGCGCCTGCAGGCCGTGATGGACGTGCAGCGCCACCACGCGCACGGCCGAGGCCAGCGCCGTGCCTTGGGCCACCGCGGCGCGCGTGGCATGGAGCAAGGCCACCGAATCGCGCCCGCCCGAGAGCGCCACGGCCACCGTGACCGGCGCCGCGCCGCCAGAAACAACAAAGGCCGCACCGGCCTGGAGAGCCCGTGCGACCTTGTCGGTCAGGGGTGCGGTCAACGGCACCACACCGGCGCGCCCGTCATTCCTGGGCGCCGGTTTCCTTGAACTTGCCATAGGCCATCAGCCGTTCGTGCCGGCGTGTCTGCAGTTCCTTGACGCTCATGCCCTGGAACTGGCGCAGCGATTCCGCCAGCGAGCGCTTGAGCATCGTCGCCATGTTCTTCGGATCGCGATGCGCGCCGCCCAGCGGCTCGCTCACGATCTTGTCGATCAGGCCCAGCGCCTTCAGGCGGTGCGCGGTCAGGCCCAGTGCCTCGGCGGCTTCCGGTGCCTTCTCGGCGGTCTTCCAGAGGATGGAAGCGCAGCCTTCCGGCGAGATCACCGCATAGGTAGCGAATTGCAGCATCTGCACCACGTCGCCCACGGCAATCGCCAGCGCGCCGCCCGAGCCGCCTTCGCCGATGATCGTGGCGATCAGGGGCACCTTCAGGCCGGCCATCACAAACAGGTTGTGACCGATGGCTTCCGACTGGCCGCGCTCCTCGGCGTCGATGCCCGGGAATGCGCCCGGCGTATCGACGAAGGTGAAGATCGGCAGGCCGAACTTGTCCGCCAGCTCCATCAGGCGCTTGGCCTTGCGGTAGCCCTCGGGCTTGGACATGCCGAAGTTGCGCAGCGCGCGCTCCTTCGTGTCACGGCCCTTCTGGTGGCCAAGCACCATGCACGCCTGGCCATTGAAGCGGGCCAGGCCGCCGACGATGGACAGGTCGTCCGCGAAAGCGCGGTCGCCGTGCAGTTCATGGAAGTCGGTGAAGATCTCCCGCACGTAGTCCAGCGTGTACGGACGCTGCGGATGGCGGGCGATCTGCGCAACCTGCCACGGGGTCAGGTTGGCGTAAATGTCTTTGGTCAGCTGCTGGCTCTTGCCGGCCAGCCGCGAAATCTCTTCGGAAATATCTACAGCCGAGTCATCCTGCACAAAGCGCAGTTCTTCGATTTTTGCCTCGAGCTCGGCAATCGGCTGTTCAAAATCCAGGAAGGTGGTTTTCATAGAAACACGGACCTGTCTGTGAAGGGGCGCATTCTACCGGAAAAAATACCGGTTTCGACCGCCCGATATGTTGATTTTCAAGCACTTATGCGCAAAATCAACGCCGTCACTGCCTGTTGATGGACTGCGTGGTTCCTAGTAAGTCACCGGTAGGGGGTCGAGGCTGCGCCACATGTACCACGTGGCCACCGTGCGCCACGGTTCCCAGTTGGCCGCCACCTCGCGCGCCTCGCTGCGGGTGACGGGTTCGCCACTAAAGTAGTTGGCGGAGATCGCGTTGATCAATCCGACATCATCGAGCGGCAGCACGTTCGGCCGCATCAGATTGAACATCAGGAACATCTCGGCCGTCCAGCGGCCGATGCCGCGGATCTGGATCAACTCGGCGATCACCGCCTCGTCGTCCATCGCTGCCCACTCTTTCACATGGACGCGCCCGGCCTTGAAATGTTCAGCCAGATCGATGATGTATTCGGCTTTGCGGCGAGAAAGGCCACAGGTAGCGAGCTGCTCGGCGCCGGACTTCAGGAACTGGGCCGGCGTGAGCTTCGGACACATCGTGACCAGGCGCTCCCAGACCGACTGCGCGGCCTTCACCGAGATCTGCTGGCCGACGACGGAGCGCGCCAACGTGACGAATGGATCACCGCGCGAGATCAGGTGCGCGGGGCCATACGTCGGAATCATCTTCTTGAGGATGCGGTCGCGCTTCATCAGGTCGGCGCAGGCCTCGTCCCAATAGGCGGGACGTACTGCGTCGACGACCGTCTCCACCGGCAGCGGCACCGCCTTGGCTTCGGGCAATGCCGGCTTGGCGGCCTTGCCGGCCGCCTTGGTCGACTTGGTCGCCACCTTGCCGGGCACCTTGGCAGCCGGCTTCCCGGCCACCTTCGGCTTGCGCGCGGCAGCGTTCAAGCACGCCTCCACTCGGTGGCACCGCCTGGCTTGTCCTCGAGCACCACGCCGGCCGCGAGCAGTTCGGCACGAATGCCGTCCGCCTCGGCGAAATTGCGCGCGGCCTTGGCGGCCTTGCGCGCAGCGATGCGCTCCTCGATCTGCTCGGCCGTGGGGCCATCGGCCACCTTGCCGCCCTGCAGGAAGGTATGCGGATCGCGCTCGAGCAGGCCCAGCGTGCCGGCCAGCGACTTGAGCTGGCGCGCCATCTGTGCCGAGCCGGAGCGATTGACCTCGCTGGCGAGGTCAAACAGCACCGCCATCGCGATCGGCGTGTTGAAGTCGTCGTTCATCGCCTCGGCGAAGCGCTTGGCGTGCGGCTCCTCCCAATCGACCGCGCAGCCGCCGGGCTGCGTTTCCTTGAGCGCCGTGTACAGGCGCGTCAGCGCGTGGCGGGCGTCGTCCAGGTGGGCGTCGCTGTAGTTCAGCGGGCTGCGGTAGTGGGCGCGCAGGATGAAGAAGCGCACGACTTCCGGGTCGTAGGCCTTCAGCACCTCGCGGATCGTGAAGAAGTTGCCGAGCGACTTCGACATCTTTTCGTCGTTCACGCGCACGAAGCCGTTATGCATCCACATATTGACGAACGGCTTGCCGCTCGCGCCCTCGGACTGGGCGATTTCGTTCTCGTGGTGCGGGAACTGGAGGTCGGCGCCGCCGCCGTGGATGTCGAAATGCTCGCCCAGCAGCGTGCAGCTCATGGCCGAGCATTCGATATGCCAGCCCGGCCGGCCGCTGCCCCACTTCGAGTCCCATTTGGTCTCGGGCGGCTCGGTCGGCTTGGCGGACTTCCACAGCACGAAGTCGAGCGGGTCCTGCTTGGCGTCGTTGGCGGTCACGCGCTCACCGGCGCGCAGGTCTTCCAGCGACTTGCCGGACAGCTTGCCGTAGCCCTGGAACTTGCGCACCGAGTAGTTCACATCGCCATCGGCCGCCTGGTAGGCCAGGCCGTTGGCCTCGAGCTTCTCGATCAGGTTCAGCATCTGCGGCACGAAGTCGGTGGCGCGGGGCTCGTGATCGGGGCGGATGATGCCCAGCGCGGCGGCATCCTCGTGCATGTACTGGATGAAGCGCGTGGTCAGCTGGCCAATTGTCTCGCCATTCTCGGCCGCCCGGCGGATGATCTTGTCGTCGATGTCCGTGATGTTCTGCACGTACGTCACGTCATAGCCGGCGGCGCGCAGCCAGCGGTGCACCATGTCGAACACCACCATCACGCGCGCGTGGCCGACGTGACAATAGTCGTACACGGTCATGCCGCACACATACATGCGGACCTTGCCCGGTTCGATTGGCACGAAAGGCTGCTTTTCACGCGCGAGCGTGTTGTAGATGTTCAGTTGCTGCATGAAGCGATCGAAGAGTGAAGGAGGACGCACCGGCACCGCGGGACGCCGTTCGGCGGACGCGCACAAGCATGCGGGCCACGGCGTGCGGGCCCCATATCTTACCGGAAGGCCCTGCGGCCTGTGCTGCACGTCCTGCCGCTTTGCTAGAATGCCGCGGAGTATAACGGACCGCCCTTACATGAGCCTGCTTCTGCCCACCCCGACCATGACCTCCCGCCCCGCCCCTGCCGCCGGCCGCCGTGCCAGCCCCTTCCGCGCCGTGGCGGGCGTACTGGCCATGGCCGGCGCCCTGCTCGCCGCCCCGGCGTTCGCGCAGGGCCCGCGGTATCTGGAGGCGCCGCCGGCACCCGGTACTGGCCCCCGCTCGGCGGACCCCGGCATGGTTCCGGCGGAAAAAGCCGTGAAGGACAAGCGCTACGACGACGCCGTAGAGGGCTTCGACCGCGTGCTGGCCGCCAACCCGCGCAACGCGCAGGCGCGCTTCCAGCGTGCCTGGTCGCTGGCCCAGGCCGGGCGCGAGGACGACGCCATCAAGGCCTTCTCGGAAATGGCCCAGGACTTCCCCGAGCTGCCCGAGCCGCACAACAACCTCGCCCTGCTCTACGCCAAGCGCGGCGACCTGAAGCGTGCCGAAGCCGAACTGCTCGCCGCGCTGGATTCGCGCCCCGACTATGCCATCGCCTATAGCAATCTGGGCGATGTGTACCGGCGCCTGGCCGAACAGGCCTACGCCCAGGCCGTGAAGCGCAATCCGAAGGACACCCGCGCCGCCGCTGCACTGCAGCAGGTACGCCCGGCTGCGGCAGCGCCTGCGCCGGCCAGTGCCCCGGCGGCACGCTGATCATCCACCCCTAGCAGGCTTGCGGGCGCCGGCGATCGTTTCCGAACGTTTGCCAGGCGCCGCCAGCCCCCAATCCCGCATCACGGAGTCCAGAACATGACCGTTTCCCGCCGCATCGTCCTGGCTGGCCTGATGGCCGCCGCCGCCCTGTCTCCACTGGCCGCGATGGCCCAGGGCGCCAGCCCGGCCGCCGCCGCGCCCAAGACCGAGCGCGTGCAGTTCGTCACGAACGCCGGCAAGTTCACCATCGAGGTGTACCCGGAAGCCGCGCCCAAGACCGTCTCCAATTTCATGGAGTACGTGAAAAGCGGCTTCTACGGCGGCACGATCTTCCACCGCGTGATCAATGGCTTCATGGTCCAGGGCGGCGGCTTCGACCGCGACATGAAGGAGAAGCCAACGCGCGCGCCGATTCCGCTCGAAGCGCAGAACGGCCTGAAGAACAAGGCCGGCACCGTGGCCATGGCCCGCACGTCCAATCCGAACTCGGCCACCGCGCAGTTCTTCGTCAATGTGGTGGATAATCCGAACCTCGACTACCCGCAGCCCGATGGCAACGGCTACGCCGTCTTCGGCAAGGTGGTGGAAGGCATGGACACGATCGACAAGATCAAGTCGATGCCCACCACGGCCTACGGCGCCATGCGCAACGTGCCGGCTGCGCCGGTCGTGATCGAATCGGCCACTGTCGTCAAGTAACACCCCGAACACCAACCGCCATAGAACAGAGGTAACGCCATGTCCAAGGTACAACTGCACACCAACCAGGGTGTCATCACCATCGAACTCGACGCCGAAAAGGCACCGAAATCGGTCGAAAACTTCCTGTCGTACGTGCGCAAGGGCCACTACGACAACACGGTTTTCCACCGCGTGATCAAGAACTTCATGATCCAGGGCGGCGGTTTCGAACCCGGCATGAAGCAGAAGGACACCGACGCCGCAATCGAGAACGAAGCCGGCAACGGCCTGAAGAACGACAAGTACACCGTGGCGATGGCCCGCACCAACGCGCCGCATTCGGCCACGGCCCAGTTCTTCATCAACGTGGTGGACAACGACTTCCTGAACTTCAGCTCGCCCACGCCGCAAGGCTTCGGCTACGCCGTGTTCGGCAAGGTCGTGGAAGGCACCGAAGTGGTCGACCAGATCAAGGCCGTGCGCACGGGCAGCTCGGGCTTCCACCAGGACGTACCGGTGGATGACGTGGTGATCGAAAAGGCCGTTGTGGTCGAATAAGTGTCTTTGCACCAATCCTGTTGCAATTAATGCTCTCCGCTGGCGGCATGATCCCGAACCCTCGACGCGCATGACCGCCACGCCCCGCCCGCCGGCGTCCGCGCCCCTGCCCTTGCAGGTGCCGGCGCCGGCGTGGTTCATTTCCGACCTCCATCTCACGCCGGGCATGCCCCGCACGCTGGCCGCGTTCCGGCGCGTGCTGGACCGCGCCGCGCAAGACGCGCGCGCGCTGTTTATCCTTGGCGATTTCTTTGAATTCTGGGTCGGCGACGAAGAAACGGCCTCGCCGTTCGCCGCCGATGTGGCTGCGTCGCTACGGCGCCTGGCCGATGCCGGCGTGTCGGTGTACCTGATGCACGGCAACCGCGATTTCCTGATCGGCGCGCACTTCGCGGCGGCTGCCGGCGCCACGCTGCTGCCCGATCCCACGCTGATTGAGTGTGCCGGCCAGCGCGTGGTCCTGAGTCACGGCGACATGCTCTGTACCGATGACGTCCGCTACATGCGCTTCCGCCACTGGACGCGCAAGCGCTGGGTGCAGCGGCTGTTCCTGGCGTTGCCGCTCTCGGCACGCATGGCCGTGGCGCAACGGCTGCGCGCGGACAGCGAGGCGGGCCGCGCACGGCAACTGGCCAATCCGGCCGCCACCCCACCCACCTACGGCGATGCCACGCCCGCCGCCGTCGCCGCGCTGCTGGACGTCCATGGCGCCGCCACGCTCATCCACGGCCATACCCACCGGCCCGCGCGCCATGCCCACGGCGAGACCGTGCGCTGGGTGCTGACCGACTGGGATCTCGATGGCCGCCATCCGCGCGCGGCCGTGCTGCGGCTTGGCGCGGATGGCTTCACGGTGCTGCCCCAACTCGACTAGGTCGACTAGGTCGACCGAGGCAGCGATCCGTTGCCTACTTCATCATCTTGCGCAGTTCGCTCGCGTCGAAGCGGTCGTTCGGTGTGTTTTCGAGATGCTCGCCAAGACGGTCGAGCGCGGCCAGCACGGCCTCGATGCGATCATGCTGCTTGGCGGCGTTGTCGATCAGGCTTTTGAGCGCCAGCGAGACCGGGTCGTCCGCGTTCGGCGTGATGCCGTAGGCCGAGAACTCCTGCTTGGCGCCCTGCTGCGCCGCTGGCGCGTCAGGCATGATGATGCGCGCGGGAATGCCCACGGCCGTGGCGCCAGGCGGCACCGGCTTCAGCACCACGGCGTTCGAGCCCACGCGGGCGCCATCACCCACAACGAAGCCGCCCAGCACCTTGGCCCCGGCGCTGACCACCACGCCCGCGCCCAGCGTCGGATGCCGCTTCTGGCCCTTGTATAGCGAGGTGCCGCCCAGCGTCACGCCCTGGTAAATCGTGCAGTCGTCGCCGATCTCGGCGGTCTCGCCAATCACCACGCCCATGCCGTGATCGATGAACACGCGCCGGCCCAGCTTGACCGCCGGATGGATCTCGATGCCGGTGAGAAAGCGCGACCAGTGCGAAATCCATCGGCCCAGCCAGTGCAGGCCACCGCGCCAGCACACGTTGGCCACGCGGTGGAATATCACGGCGTGCAGCCCGGGATAGCAGGTCAGCACTTCCAGACGGCTGCGCGCGGCGGGATCGCGCAGCATGATCGTGTCGATATCTTCCTTCAGGCGAGTGAACATCTTTATCGTGTCGTGAGCGGTCGCCGGCGCCGTGTTTGGCCGGAGCGCTTTTTTTAGTATCAAGGGACAGGACTCGGGGGACGTCCAGGCGCGCGAGCAGGGAGTGTAAGAGATTTGTGAGCCTGCCGCCCGGCCATGGGCGCCGCCCCCGACGTCGTCAGGGACTTTGCGCGGGGCCCGGGTTCAACATCGTGCCGGCGTGGGTGCCAGAGATGCAGGGATCAACACTGCCGCGATAGTCGTCACAGTCTTACGGTTCCTTGTCAGTCTCGCCGGGCTTATCGGACGTCTTGGACGGTTGGGACGTTTTGGAGGTTTCGATCTTGTCCGATGGGTCGCCCGCCGCGATCATCATCCGCTTGGCAATGCCGCGCAGGATATTGACCTCCTCGCGCTCCAGCCCGGCCCGCGCGAACAGGCGCCGCAGACGCGACATCAGCTTGCGCGGGTTGGTCGGATCGAGAAAGCCGATGGCCGCCAGGCCCGCCTGGAGGTGACCGAACATCGATTCGATCTGCTCGGCCGTGGCGGGCTCCCCAGCATAGCCGATATCACGCGAGGCGTCCGGGCGCGCCTCGGGCGCGGCCAACAGCGCCAGACGCATCTCATAGGTGATCAACTGCACCGCCTGGGCGAGGTTCAGCGAGGCATACGCCGGATTCGCCGGAATGTGGGTCACGGCGGCGCAGCGCTCCACCGCGTCGTTGGGCAGGCCGTAGCGCTCGTTGCCGAACACGAAGGCGATCACGGCATCGGGTGCTGCTGCCAGCACTTCATACCCGCGCGCTGCGGCATCGCGCGGCAGCAGGCGCGGCGGGCCGAACTCGCGTTGGCGGGCGGTCATCGCCACGGTATAGGCCGCGCCAGCCAACGCGGATTCGATATCCGGGACGATTTGTGCATCAACAAGCACATCGCCAGCGCCGCTGGCCATCGCCACGGCATCGGGGTGATGGAGCACGTCCGGCTCGCGCGGGTTCACCAGCACAAGGCTGCCGGCCCCCGCGCCAAAGCCCATGGTCTTCATCGCCCGCGCGACCGATCCGACATTACCGGGGTGGCTGGTTTCGACGAGCACCACGCGGACACGGTGAAAAATGGACAACGCATCACTTACAGGCGTCGATCCGTCTGGCAGGGTCTTGTTGGTTTCCGAAGCGGAGTCTTTGTTCATTCAGTGGAGTTCAGGTAGCCGGGCTCGTGCGGTGGGCCGGCTTCCTATACAATGCAGCCTTCAAATTTGTGGGTGCGGCGCCGGTTGTCCGGGCGGCGTGCCTCGTTCTTCTACAATTCGTTGTGTTGTTCGGCCGGTTATTGGGCCCCCCGCACGCGCCGCCGCGAGGCCTGGCGTGCCGGTGCGCGCCCCTGCCCCGCCGCCTGGAGAGATTCATGCATCCGATGCTCAATATCGCCGTCAAGGCGGCCCGCAAGGCGGGTTCCATCATCAACCGCGCGTCCATGGACGTCGATCTCGTGCGCGTTTCGCGCAAGCAACACAACGATTTCGTGACCGAGGTCGATCGCAGCGCCGAAGCCGCGATCATCGAGATCATCCGCACCGCCTATCCCGAGCACGCCATTCTAGCGGAAGAGTCCGGCCAGTCCTGGGTCGACGGCGATCCGGAGGCCGAATACACGTGGGTCATCGACCCGCTGGACGGCACCACCAACTTCATCCACGGTTTTCCGCAGTACGCGGTCTCCATCGGCCAGTTGCACAAGGGCGTGCCCGTGCAGGCCGTGGTCTACGACCCCACGCGCGATGAACTGTTCACCGCCAGCAAGGGCGCCGGCGCGTTCCTGAACAACCGCCGCATCCGCGTGACCCGCCGTGACAAGCTGGCCGACTGCCTGATCGGCACCGGCTTCCCGTTCCGCGACCTGGAAGGCGTGGACGAATACCTCGAAATGTTCGCGCTGATGACGCGTAGCTGCGCCGGCCTGCGTCGCCCGGGCGCCGCCGCGCTGGACCTGGCCTACGTGGCCTGCGGCCGCCTGGACGGCTTCTTCGAACGCGGCCTGAAGCCGTGGGACATGGCCGCCGGCATGCTGCTGATCACCGAGGCTGGTGGCCTGGTGGGCAACTACGCGGGCGAATCGCGCCAAATGGAACAGGGCGAAGTGCTGGCCGGCAACCCGAAGGCGTTCGCGCAGATGGTGCGTCTGCTGTCGCCCTTCTCGTTGGACAACGCCAAGCCGTCCGCCGCGATCTAAGCGACCCACGCGGCTCGCTGCACGCTACAACAGGCGCCTCCGGGCGCCTGTTTTTCGTTAACTCTCGAGCGTGCAACCGCTCGGCAACACCATCGACGTGAGGCCATCGCCGCGCACGGCACAGGTCCATCCGCCGTTCGTGAGCCTGCCAACCGTGATCCGTGCACCGCGCACCAGGGGATGCACCTCGCCATCGAGCAGCACGACGATCGCGCCCGAGCCATCGGCATTGAACGCGAAGGTATCGGCCGTCGCCGTCAGCGTCGAGCGCACGTAGCCAAGCGTGCCCACCGGGTCCGGGAACGCGAACACGCCGTTGTGAATGCGCTCCTCCACGGCCGTCTTGTAGTTCGCGGCCTCCCAGAACCCGCGTGAGATCTGCGTCTTGATGATGTATTGCTGATAGGCCGGAATCGCCAGCGCGGCAAGGATGCCGATGACGGCCACGACGATCATCATTTCGATCAGCGTAAATCCCCGGCGCAGCCGCTGGGGCAGTCGGGGGTTGTCTGTTGGGATGTTTGGCATCGCGCGATTCCGGCAGGTTGACCGCCTACTCCTATCCAAACTACGTGCCAGCCGCGAAAAGCCCCAAAAGTGACAGGATTTGGCGCAATTCCGCCGCCGAACCGGCGTGGGTGACAGTTTGCCGCGTGACATATCCGCCGCCTGACAATTCTCGTCAGGCGCGCCGACGTTTTTTCAGAATCCTCCCAAAGACCTTGGGCTGCCCGGCCCCTACGATGGGTTGCACCAGACAATTCCCATATTTTATGCATGGGCAAAAAATATCTTGACCCGTTTCTTTGTTGTCCATACACTAATTCCGTCTTCATCGAGTTCGATGCCGCCAAGGATCTCGTCAACCGCTTCAAGCATGGCGTGTCGCTGGAGGTGGCAGTCATGCTCGATCTGGACGCCGCGCAGGTCGTCATCGACACCCCCTACGACTACAACGAGGCCCGCACGATTGCGGTGGGTCCGATTGGTCAACGGATCTACGTGATGGTCTACACGATGCGCGGCAATGTGATGCGGGTGATCAGCCTGCGCAAGGCAAACCGCCGAGAGGTCTTGAACTATGTCGACAAAGCAAACGATCCACATTCCTGACGATGCCGAGGACGCCGCGATCACGCGCGGCGCACTCAGCGCCCCCGACAACCCGCCGCTGACCGACGCGCAGCTCGAGCAAATGCGCCCGGCCCCGCGCCGCGGGCGCCCCGCCCTGCCGCCGGAGGCCCGCAAGGTCACGCTGAACATGCGCGCGGACCGCGACGTGGTGGAGGCGTTCAAGGCCACCGGCGACGGCTGGCAGACGCGCATCAACGAGATCCTGCGTGCCTATGCACACACGCACCGGATGCTGCCGCGCTGAGCGCGGCGTGATTTCCGACAAGAAGGCCAGCGCTGAGAACATTTCTCACGCATTTTCAGAATTTGCCTCAAGGTGCGGGCACGGGCAGGCAGTAAAATGCCGCTTTGTGCCGTGGCGGAGGCAATCCGCCTGACGGCAATCGATATACCGGCGACCCACCGTGGCCGCCCGAGAGGAATGCATGTCCGTAGAAGCCCTTTCCGCCGATCGTGATGCCGGGGACGCCCTCGGCCCCACCCCTGACGTGCCTGCCACGCCAGACACGTCCGCCGAGGCGGCGCCTGGAGACACCACCGCCGCGCCGGACACCAAGTCCACCGCGAAGCGCGGCGCGCCCGAGAAGCACACGCCGATGATGATCCAGTACCTCCGCATCAAGGCGGATCATCCGGACACGCTGCTGTTCTACCGGATGGGGGACTTCTACGAGCTGTTCCATGACGACGCGGAGAAAGCCGCGCGGTTGCTGGACATCACGTTGACGTCGCGCGGACAGTCCGGCGGCGTGCCCATCCGCATGGCCGGTATCCCGTTCCATTCGGTCGACCAGTACCTGATCAAGCTCGTCAAGCTGGGCGAATCGGTGGCGATCTGCGAGCAGATCGGCGATCCGGCCACGAGCAAGGGCCCGGTGGAGCGCAAGGTGGTCCGCATCGTCACGCCGGGCACGCTGACCGACGCCGCGCTGCTGCCGGACAAGGTCGACACGTTCCTGATGGCCGTGCACCAGCAGACCACGCGGCGCGGCATCAGCAAGACCGGCCTCGCCTGGCTGAACCTCGCCAGCGGCGAACTGCGGCTGATGGAGTGCGAGGCGGCACAACTGGGCCGCGAACTCGAACGGATCCGCCCCGCCGAACTGCTGTTTGCCGATGGCATCGACCTGCCGGCGCTGACCTGCGCGCGTACCCGGCTGCCGGAGTGGCATTTCGACCAGGATGCCGGCACGCGCCGGCTGCGCGAGCAGATTGGCGTGGCAAGCCTGGAACCGTTCGGCTGCGCGGGCCTCGGCGCGGCGCTTGGCGCGGCCGGCGCGCTGCTGAATTACGCGGCGGCCACCCAGGGCCAGTCGCTACGGCATGTACAGGGCGTGACCGTCGAACGCGAATCGGAATTCGTGGGCCTCGATTCGGCCACGCGGCGCAACCTGGAACTGACGGAAACGCTGCGCGGCGGCGAATCGCCGACGCTGTTCTCGCTGCTCGACACCTGCGCCACGGCGATGGGCAGCCGCGCGCTGCGCCACTGGCTCCATCACCCGCTGCGCGACCCCGCGCTGCCGCGTGCGCGCCAGCAGGCCATCGGCGCGCTGATCGCCCAGGACCCGGACGCCCTGCGCACCAACCTGCGCCGGCTGGCTGACGTCGAGCGCATCACGTCCCGGCTCGCCCTGCTGACGGCGCGGCCCCGCGACCTGTCGTCGCTGCGCGACACCCTGCGCGCGCTGCCCGACGTGCGCGCCACCGTGACGCTGGCCGACGACGCCCCGCTGCTGGCGCAGACCCTCGACGACCTCGAAATCCCGGAAGACTGCCTCGGCCTGCTGGTGCGAGCCGTCGCCGAGGAACCGTCCACGGTGCTGCGCGACGGCGGCGTGATTGCGCGCGGCTACGATGCCGATCTGGACGAACTACGAGACATTTCCGAGAACTGCGGCCAGTTCCTGATCGACCTCGAGGCACGCGAGCGCTCCCGTACGGGCATCGCCAACCTGCGCGTGGAGTACAACCGCGTGCATGGCTTCTATATAGAGGTGACGAACGGCCAGGCGGACAAGGTGCCCGACGACTACCGCCGGCGCCAGACGCTCAAGAACGCCGAGCGCTACATCACGCCAGAGCTGAAGTCCTTCGAGGACAAGGCGCTGTCCGCACAGGACCGCGCGCTGGCGCGTGAGAAGGTTCTCTACGAAGCGCTGCTCCAGGCCCTGCTGCCGCATATCTCCGCCCTGCAACGCGTGGCGGGCGGGCTGGGGCGGCTCGATGTGCTGGCAGCACTGGCCGAACGGGCCCGCACGCTCGACTGGGTCCAGCCCGAGCGCGTGAGCGAGAACGTGATCGACATCGTGCAAGGCCGCCACCCGGTGGTCGAGGGCCAGCTAGCCGCCGATTCGACCGAGTTCATCCCCAACGACTGCCAGTTGACCGAGGCGCGCAAGCTGCTGCTGATCACCGGCCCGAACATGGGCGGTAAGTCGACGTTCATGCGCCAGACCGCGCTGATCGTGCTGCTGGCATGTGTGGGCGCCTGGGTACCGGCGCGGCGCGCCGTGATCGGTCCGGTCGACCGCATCTTCACGCGGATTGGCGCAGCAGACGATCTTGCCGGCGGCCGTTCCACGTTCATGGTGGAAATGACCGAGGCGGCGGGCATCCTGCACCACGCCACGCCGTCCAGCCTTGTGCTGATGGACGAGATCGGCCGGGGCACCTCGACGTTCGACGGGCTGGCGCTCGCCTGGGCCATCGCCCGCCACCTGCTCTCGCACAACCGCAGCCACACGCTGTTCGCCACCCACTATTTCGAGCTGACGCAGCTGCCGCAGGAGTTCGCGCAGGCGGCCAACGTGCACCTGTCCGCCGTGGAACATGGCGACGGCATCGTGTTCCTGCACGCCGTGCAGGACGGCCCGGCGAGCCAGAGCTATGGCCTGCAGGTCGCCCAACTGGCCGGCGTGCCGCAGCCGGTGATCCGCGCCGCGCGCAAGCATCTGGCCTGGCTGGAACAGCAGTCCGCCGATGCCACCCCCACGCCGCAACTCGACCTGTTCGCCGCGCCCGCTGCGCCGCCGGACGAAGATGAGGAGGCGGACGGGGAAGGCGGGGCCGCAGCGTTGCCGGTCGATGCGGCCGCCCTGGAGGCGCTCGACGCGCTGGCTGACATCGACCCCGACAGCCTGACGCCGCGCGACGCGCTCGATGCGCTGTACCGGCTCAAGGCGCTGGCGGAGAGCAAGCCCTCCGTATGACGGCACATCGGCGGGTCTGGCGGCACATGGCGGTGGCCGCGGTTTGCTGGACGGCATGTGCCGGGCCCGGGCTCGCCCACGCGGCCCGGACCGGGCGCGTCGCGCCACCCCCGCCGGCAGCAGTGCAGCCCGTGCGCATTGCGCTGATCGCCGATGTGCCGCAATGGCCGGCGGCCGAGGCCGACACGGCCGCACTATTCGATCTGATGTCGACCCAGCAGGTGGCGCTGATCGTCCATGCCGGCGGCATCAAGGGCGATACCGAGTCGTGTGGCGACGCCGTGCTGAACGTGCGCCAGCGCGTGCTCGACGACGCGCCACTACCGCTGCTTTATGTGCCGGGCGAGAACGACTGGGCCGAATGCCAGAAGCCGGTGAACGGCGAGTTCGACGCGGTGGAACGGTTGAACCGGCTGCGCGAACTGTACTTCCCGGTGGACGCCACGCTGGGGCGCCGTACGCTGCCGGTTACGCGCCAGTCGGACCAGGCCACGTTCCGCAGCTACCGGGAAAACGCCCGCATGGTACTGGGCAACGTGCTGATCGTCGGCATGAACCTGCCGGGCGACAACAACCACTATCGTACCGAGGGCGGCCGCAACGGCGAGTTCGAGGACCGGCGCGAGGCCAATCGGCAGTGGCTCTCCCGCGCGTTCTCGGTGGCCGAGCAGCGTGACCTCGACGGCGTGGTGGTGGTCGGCCATGCCGATCCAATGTTCGGCAATGGCTGGGAGAAGCGTGGCAAGCCGACCCTGTTCGATGGCTTCCTGCGACGCGGCGCGCGTGATGGCTATCTGGAGTTCAAGCGCCAGTTGCGCGAACTGGCCGGCAAGTACAAGGGCCAGGTCCTACTCGTCCATGCGAGCGACAGCGGTTTCAGCGTGGACAAGCCGCTGCGGGACGCGGCGGGCAAGTCCATAGCCAATGTCACGCGCGTGGCCCTGCCGGTGGGATCGCCCTCCCGCTGGACCGAGTTGACGGTGTCGCCGGGCTCGCGGGCGGTGTTCCAGGTGAAGCTGCGCGACGGGGTGAAGGGCAACTAGCCGGAAACGGCGGGGAATTAAAGGAACTGCGAGCCCGAAAACCCAAAGAAAAAGCCGGCAATTGCCGGCTTCTTCGTTGTCCTGCGACGACCCCATCGCAGCACTGCGGCCCGCCTTGCGGACGGGCTCACGCATCGCTCAATTGTTTGGGAAGATCAGTGGAGCGTGCGAGGGCTGTCGTCGCCGTCCTCGTCCTCATCCACCACTTCGATGCCCGAGGCACCGTGGGCGTGGCCGTGCTCGACTTCATCGCTGGTCGCCTCGCGCACTTCCGACACTTTCAGCCAGAAACGCAGCGCCATGCCGGCGAGCGGATGGTTGCCGTCCAGCACCACCTTGTCTTCGGCCACGTCAGTGATCGTGTAGATGATGGAGTCTTCGTCGTCGCCGTCCTCGGGCACGCCCTCGAACTGCATGCCGACTTCCAGCGGCTCCGGAAAGCGATTGCGCGGCTCCACCTTCACGAGGTCGGCATCGTAGTCGCCGAAGGCCTCATCGGGTTCCAGCTGCAGCTGGGTCTCAAAGCCGGCGTCGTGGCCGTCCAGCGCTTCCTCGATCTTCGGGAACGTGCCATCATACCCGCCGTGCAAATAGACCATGGGCTCATCCGACTCTTCGATCAGATTGCCCTGCGTGTCCGACAGCTTGTACACCACGGACACCACCGTGTTCTTAGCGATTTTCAATTCTTGACTCCATGAGCGATTCCGCATTATACGCGCAGGCCTTGCCTGCGGGCCCCATCGATCCCGACGCGCCGCTCACGCTGCTTGGGGGCATGACACCCGCCGTGTTCATGCGCGAGATCTGGCACCGCAAACCTTTGCTGATTCGACAGGCAGTGCCCGGAATCGTGCCGCCTGTGTCGCGTGAAGCGCTTTTTGACCTGGCCGACCGCGAGGACGTGGAGTCGCGCCTGGTGTCGTACTTTCGCAACCGTTGGAAGCTCGAGCACGGCCCGTTTGCCGAGGACAACCTCCCTTCGCGCAAGGCCACCAAGTGGACGCTGCTGGTGCAGGGCGTCAACCTGCACGACCAGGCCGCGGCCGACCTGATGAGCCAGTTCCGCTTCGTGCCCGACGCGCGGCTCGACGATGTGATGATCAGCTACGCCACGGACGGCGGCGGCGTGGGTCCGCACTTCGATTCCTATGATGTCTTCCTGTTGCAAGTATCGGGCCGACGCCGCTGGCGCATTTCGTCACAAACCAAGCTCGACCTGATTCCCGACATGCCGCTGAAGATCCTGTCGGACTTCACGACCGAGGAGGAATGGGTGCTGGAACCCGGCGACATGCTGTACCTGCCGCCGCAGTACGCGCACGACGGGGTGGCCGAGGGCGAGTGCATGACCGCTTCTATCGGCTTCCGCGCCCCTGCCTACCGGGAGCTGGCCGGCCATTTCCTCGCGTGGCTATCGGAAACGGTGGAAGGCAACGAGGGCCTCGACGGCCGCTACGCCGACGCCGACGAGACCGCGACGGCGCATCCCGCGCAGATGCCGGCCGGGCTGGGCCGCGCAGTGGCCGAGCGGCTCCAGGCGATGAAATGGAACGGCGCGATGGTGTCCGAATTCCTCGGCTCGCACCTCTCCGAACCGAAGCAATCGGTGATGTTCGCCGAGGTCGAGGAGATTCCGCTGCGCAAGTACACGAAGCTGGCCCAGGCGCATGGCGTAGTCCTTGCTCCGGGTTCCATTGCGCTCTATGACCGTACGCATTTCTTCCTCAACGGCGAGGCCTACGAACCGCCGGCATCGCTGGCGAAATGGCTGCGTCGGCTGGCGGACCACCGTCATCTGACCGCTGCGGAGGTCACTGCGTGCGCCGCTCTGCCCGACTTGATGGATACCTTCCACGACTGGACGCTGGAAGGCTGGTTGCAGATTGCGCCTGTACGCGTGTAATAATGCGTAACAAAGAGAACCAGCAAATTTCGACTGTACACAAGCAGGGGAAACGCGGATATAATCGCCCGCTGGCTAGTACTGTGTACCACTGCATTGTCGGCACCCGGGAGAGCCTCAAATTTGCAGTTCAAGAGCGATAATTACCGGTAATTATTCATCGCCTGTTTTCAGTAATTAAAAGTTAAAGGACGAAAAATGAAGAAGTCTCTCCTGATCGCATCCCTGCTGGCAGCTGTTGCCCTGGCCGCTTGCGGCAAGAAGGAAGAAGCTGCCGCTCCGGCCGCTGACACGGCTGCTCCGGCTGCCACGGCTCCCGCCGCTGACGCATCGGCTCCGGCCGCTGCTCCGGCTGCTGACGCATCGGCTCCGGCCGCTGCCCCGGCTGCTGACGCATCGGCTCCGGCCGCTGACGCTTCGGCCCCGGCTGCCAAGCAGTAATCGGATTACTCCGATAAAAAAGCCGACCTTCGGGTCGGCTTTTTTATTGCCCGCGATTTACTCGCGGCGCGCCCGGTAGTCCGGCGCATCATCTCGGCTTCAGCACCGTTCCGGCCTCAGATAATCTTGAATCACATGCCGCGGACCGGTTGCCATCCCAGCCCCTCCTCCTGATCTGCAATCAGGATCTCCTCCGGCGCCACCCCAAGCACGGCCGCAAGTGCCCCCGAGGCCAGCGCGCGCGTGTTGTTCTGTTGACTCAAATGAGCGGCCACCACGCGTGACAGCCCGCCATGCGCCACCCGCGACAGGATCGCCGCCGCCACTTCATTGGCCAGGTGCCCGAAATCCCCGCCGATACGCCGTTTCAACGAATACGGATAAGCCGAATTCCGCAGCATCTCGCGGTCATGGTTGCACTCCAGAACCAGCGCATCCACGCCAGCGAGCCGCGCTGTGACGTAGGGGGTCTCCATGCCGGCATCGGTTAGCACGCCAAGCCGCGCGTTGCCATCGGTCAGCACGAACTGAAGCGGCTCGCGGGCATCGTGCGGAACCGTGTACGGCAGAATCTGCAAGCCGCCCACCGAGAACGCGTGGTCGGCGCAGCACACGCGCACATCGGCCACATCGGCGCCGCGCATGTGCGCGGTGGCGAGCCAGGTGCCGTGACTGGTATGAACCGGAAGCTTGTGGCGCGCGGCGAACGCGTAGGCCGAACCCACGTGGTCGCCATGCTCATGCGTGACCAGTACCGCGTCGAGCTGGCCCGGCGTGACGCCGAGCCGCTCGAGCCGGCGCGCGGTCTCACGGATGCCGAACCCGCAGTCGAGCAGCACACGGGTCACCGTGGTGCCATCGACGGCCTCGATCAGCAGCGAGTTGCCTTCGCTGCCACTGCCCAAAAAAGCAAAGCGCATCATCGATGCGCTCGCTCGGGATGGCTCCCGACGGCAGGAGCCGTCGGGACCGTCTGACTGCGACAAAGACCCATCAGTGCAGTTGCTCGTCCAGCAGCGACAGGATCTTCTTGCCGATTTCGGTGTTCTCCGGCTGGCCGGCCTCGTTCAGCACGGTGACCGTGGTGCCCGTGCCGTTGCCCTTGAGCGCCACGCGGTACTTCTTGGCCGTCTTGCCGTCGTTCGCCTTCGTGAACAGCTTCGAGAAGAAGCCGCGATCGTCCACGCTGG
The DNA here is from genome assembly GCF_056395225.1 of Cupriavidus sp. 10L45. Classification (NCBI taxonomy): domain Bacteria; kingdom Pseudomonadati; phylum Pseudomonadota; class Betaproteobacteria; order Burkholderiales; family Burkholderiaceae; genus Cupriavidus; species Cupriavidus sp. 10L45. Next base: position 243,214 of record NZ_JBFTJC010000005.1, on the reverse strand, counting down.
TACGCGGATCCACATAGCGCACGTAGTACAGGCCCTGGGCACGGTCACGATCTTCCACCGTGAAGTTCACGCGATCCAGCGAAAGGCCGACCGAGCGCCAGGCGCGATCGAACGGCTCCGGCAATTGCAGCGCCGGCGTGCCATTGACTTGCGACATAAACGACTTGCTGCCGTCGGCCGACGGTGCGCCGGTGGCTGCAGCGGCGCCGATGCCAGTGGCGGCGGCGGTGCCCACCGCTGGCGTGGCGGCATTGGCGGCCGCGTCATTCGTGCCGATGCCGGCCGGCGTCGGGTTCTTGGCCATGCGGTCGGCCTGCTCCTTCTGCACGCCCAGGCGCTGGGCCAGGCGGGACAGGAATTCGGCTTCCAGCTCAGGATCGGCCGGGCGCGGCGTCCAGACCGTGCTGGTCTTGTCCACACCGGTCAGCTGTTCCTGCGCACCGCGATGGCTGATGAACACCTCGAGCTGGCCGTTCTGCGACCGCTCCACGCGCGTGCGGAACTTGTCGCGCTCGGACGTCGAGTACAGGCCGTCGAACACCTTGCCAATGGTGTTGCGGATGATGTCCTGCGGGATCTTGGCGCGGTTCTCAGCCCAGTCCGTTTCCATGATGCCGGTCTCGGGCGAGTCCTGCACCAACAGGAAGCCGCTCTCCTGCCAGAAGCCGCGCAGGGTCTGCCAGAGCTGGTCGGCACGCATGCCGTTGCTGATCACGAGCCAGCGCTGGTTGCCGTCGCGTTCCATGCGCACGCCCTGGGCGCCCGGCAGCACGTTGTCGGTCGGGCTGGCCTCGCGGGCACGCCCGGCGTTGGCCTGGGTGTAGTTCGAGAGCGTGGACGTGCCAGAGGCATCGGGCACCGTGTAGCGGCGCTCGCCGTCGAGCTTGGTCAGGTCCGGCGGAATGTCCAGCGATGCCGTCTTCTTGCCCTGGGACTTGTAGTCGATCTTGTCCGGCTGCATGGCCTCATTGATGCTGCTGCAGCCGGCGATCAGGGTCAGGGCCAGCACGGGCGCGACCATGGCGGCACGGCGGACTTGCGTCGCGCCGCGACGGTTAAGCTTCTGTTTCATTGACACGTAATCCTGGTTTCAAGAAGGCGGCGATACGCCAAGGTTCAGCCGGTAAGGTTAAGGTCAGGCGAGCAGGCCGGCGTTGGCCAGCGCGCGGCGCACGGTCTCGTGCTGCGCTTCGGCCAGCGGGGTCAGCGGCAGGCGGATGCCGCCGGCCATCTTGCCCATCTGTTGCAGCGCCCACTTGACGGGAATCGGGTTGGCCTCGACGAACATCGCGCGGTTCAGCTCGATCATTTCCATATGCAGCCGGCGTGCGGTCACCACATCGCCGTTACGCGCCGCCACGCACATCTCGTGCATCTTGCGCGGCGCCACGTTGGCCGTCACGGAGATATTGCCGTGGCCGCCCAGCAGGATCAGCGCCACCGCGGTGGGGTCGTCGCCGCTGTAGATCGCGAAGTGTTCCGGCGCATCCTTGATCAGCTGCGCGGCCCGGTCGATGTTGCCCGTGGCCTCCTTCACGCCGACGATGCCCGGCACCTGCGCCAGGCGCAGGATGGTGTCGTTGGTCATATCGGCCACGGTACGGCCCGGCACGTTATACAGCAGCACCGGCAGCTCCACCGCTTCCGCGATCGTGCGGAAATGGCGGTAGATGCCTTCCTGCGTCGGCTTGTTGTAGTACGGCACCACCTGGAGCGACGCATCGGCACCGACCTTCTTGGCGAAGGCGGTCAGCTCGATGGCTTCCTTGGTGGAATTGCCGCCCGTACCGGCGATGATCGGGACGCGCTTGTTGGACTGCTCCACGGCCACGCGGATCAGTTCGCAATGCTCTTCCACGTTGACGGTCGGAGACTCGCCCGTGGTGCCCACAATCACGATGCCATCGGTGCCTTCTGCCGCATGCCAGTCGATGAGGGCGCGCAGCGCGGGGTAATCCAGGCTGCCATCCTCATGCATCGGGGTGACGATGGCCACGATGCTGCCGGTAATCTGTGTCATAGCTTAAGGAAACTCGGGAAATCGAATATCCGGGATTGTACCGGAACCGTCAGCCGCTCCGGACTCCCCCGGGGTGAGGGGAAACATCAGGATTTTCAACGTGTGAAGCGCCCTGCGCGCTGACACGGGCCGGGCGCACCGCCCGACCGGCCAGCCTAGGGCCGCGCCGGCAGCCTGTAGCGCGGTGGCGCGGTGCCCGGCGCGCCGCCCGTGGACTCGCGCACGGCACAAATCCGCTGGACGAACGCCGTTTTCGGCACTTCTACCACCCCGTCCTCGTACCCCACCACGCGGAGGGTTCCGCGCGCCATGTCGAGCAATTCGCCCGATTTCAGCAGGAAGTCGGGCCGGGACGGCTTGCCGACGGTTTCGTTACCAATTGCAAATGTTTCATAGATCAGCACCCCGGCAGGCGCCAGCGCCGCCAGCAGGTGCGGCCAGAGGGGGCGGTGCAGGTAGTTGGTGACCACGATGGCGTCCAGCGGCGCCCCGTCCGCCCCGTCAGTCACGTCCCCCAGCGGCCAGCCGTCCTGCTCGAGATCGGCCACCCGGCCCACCACGCCGGCGGGCAGCCCCGCCACGGCCTCGGCGTCGCGATCCACGGCCAGCACGTCAAACCCCTGCCCCGCCAGCCAGGCCGCGTGGCGCCCGCTGCCACAGGCGAGATCGAGCACGCGGCCGCCCGGCCGGATCAGGTGGGCCCAGCGGGTCACCCACGACGAAGGCGCGCCCAGTGGCGCGTGCGCGAGCGTCATGGCGGCTTATTGCAGCAGGAGGATGATCGGCCGGAGCATCAGCTCGACCACCGACAGCAGCAGGCTCATCACCGGCTGCATCCAGACCCGCGTGATCACGCCCGCCGCCACCAGCGCCAGCACCACGAAGATGCCATACGGCTCGATTCGGCTGACGGCGGCCGCCACGCGCTGCGGCAGAAAGGCGGTCAGCACGCGCCCGCCGTCCAGCGGCGGGATCGGAAACAGGTTGAAGGCGGCCACGACCACGTTGACGATTACCCCGGCGCGCGCCATCTGGCCCCAGAACGGCTCCTGGACCTGCGCCCAGGCCAGCCCGATCACCACCAGCGCCCAGATGAACGCCTGCACGAGATTGCTGGCCGGGCCGGCCAGGGCCACCCACATGCCATGCCAGCGCGGGTTGCGCAGGTGGCCGAACACTACCGGAACCGGCTTGGCGAAGCCGAACACGAACTGCCCGGCGGTCAGGAAATACAGCAGCAGCGGCACCGCCACCGTGCCGATCGGGTCGATATGCCGGATCGGGTTCAGGCTGACGCGGCCGAGCCGGTAGGCCGTGTCGTCGCCGAAAAAGCGCGCCACATAGCCGTGGGCGGCCTCATGCAGCGTGATGGCGAACAAGACTGGCAGGGCGTAGACCGCAACGGTCTGGATGAGCGAGGAATCCATGTGCCCTATTCTATCCGTGCAATGGCGCCCGCAGGCTGTCCGGTTTGTGTCAAAGCGTGGCCGATTTTCAAAGCGTGGCGGACAGCCCGAAGCGTTCCACATCGCCCCGGCCCAGCCGCACCAGTTCCGGCTCGCCGCCGCTCAGGTCGATCACGGTGGTCGGCTGCGCCGGCGCCGGGCCGCCGTCCACCACCAGGTCGAGCTGTTTCTCCAGCCGGGCGCGGATTTCGGCCGGATCGTTCATGGGTTCGTCATCGCCGGGCATCTGGAGCGTGGCCGAGATCATCGGCTGGCCCAGTTCGGCCAGCAGCGCCAGCGGCACAGCATGGTCGGGCACGCGCACGCCGATGGTCTTGCGGGCCGGGTGCGACAGCCGGCGCGGCACTTCCTTGGTCGCCTCGAGGATGAACACGTACGGCCCCGGCGTGGCGCCCTTGATCCAGCGGTACTGGCGGTTATCCACGCGCGCGAAGTTGCCCAACTCGGACAGGTCGCTGCACATCAGGGTCAGATGGTGCTTGTCGTCGATGCCGCGCAGCCGGCGCAGGCGCTCCACGGCCGTCTTGTCGTCGAGCGGGCAGGCCAGCGCGTAGCTGGAGTCCGTCGGCAGCGCAATCAGCCCGCCCTGGCGCAGGATCTGCGCGGCTTGCTTGATCAGGCGCAGCTGCGGGTTGACCGGGTGAATCTCGAAGTACTGGGACATTCAGGGATCGTCGGGGGCGGAAGGCGGGGCGGGCGGACGGCTACCAGTCGTGCCAGACCGGGGTAACGTCCGATGGCAGCGGCGGCAGCGTGCCGATATCGACCCGGCCCTCGCCGGGACCATGGAAATCCGACCCGCGCGAGGCCAACAGGCCGTAGTGGCGCGCCACATCGGCATAGCGGCGGAACTGGTCGGGCGTGTGGCTGCCGGTCACGACCTCCACGGCGCGGCCCCCCAGTTGGGTGAATTCGTCGAACAGCGCGTCGTGCTGGGTGGCCGTGTAGTTGTAGCGGCCCGGGTGGGCCATCACAGCGACGCCGCCGGCGTCACGGATCCAGCCGATCGCCTCGGACAGCTTCGACCAGCGGTGCGGCACGAAGCCGGGGCGGCCATCGGACAGATATTCGCTAAATACGTCGCTGATGGTCGCGCAATAGCCTTCATCCACCAGCCAACGCGCGAAATGGGTGCGCGAGATCAGGTCAGGATTGCCGACATGGCGCAGCGCGCCGGCGTAGGCATCGTGGATGCCGACCTTGGCCAGCGCTTCGCCGATATCCTGGGCGCGCCGGGCGCGGCCGTCGCGGGTTCGGGCCAGGCCGTCGATCAGGCCCGGATGGAAGGGATCGATCTGCAGGCCCACGATGTGCACGGTCTGGCCGGCCCAGGTGACCGAAATCTCCACGCCAGGCACATAGCGCATGCCGAGTGCCTCGGCGGCGTCGCGCGCCTCGCGCTGGCCGCCCACCTCGTCGTGGTCCGTCAACGCCCAGAAAGCCACGCCACCGGCATGGGCGCGCGCGGCCACGTCACGTGGCGCGAGCATCCCGTCGGACACGGTGGAGTGGCAGTGCAGATCGGCGTTGATGGCGTGCGGGTTTTGCATGGTCTTCATTCTACTCCTGGCAGGGTCTTTTAGCCCTGCCGCCAACGGTGGCGTGCCCGGATTCCCAAGGCACGCAAGGTATGATGGGGCCTTGTTCCGCTCCCCCATGCGCCGCGCGCCACCTGGCGCCCGCCGCGCACCTGCCTCGATCATGTCTTCCACGCCCTCCCCGCTCGCTCCCCAAGAAACCACGCAGACCGATGTGCTGATCGTCGGCGCCGGGCCGGTCGGCCTGTTCGCCGCGTTCCAGGCGGGCGTGCTGGGGCTCAAATGCGAGCTGATCGACGTGCTCGACCGGGCCGGCGGCCAGTGCACCGAGCTCTACCCCGAGAAGCCGATCTACGACATTCCGGCCGTGCCGGGCTGCCTGGCGCAGGACCTCGTGGACCGGCTGATGGAGCAATGCGCGCCGTTCGCGTTCCCGATGCACTTCAGCCAGCGCGCCGACAGCGTCAGCGAGCACGCCAGCGCCGACGGCCATCCGCGCCTGCTGGTGACCACCGACGCCGGCAAGCGTTTCGACGTGGCGGCAGTGCTGGTCTGCGCCGGCGCCGGGGCCTTCGCGCCGCAGCGCGTGGCGCTGCCCGAGGCCGCCGCGCTCGAGGACCGGCACCTGCACTACGCCGTGCGCGACACCTCGCGCTTTGCCGGCCGCCGTGTGATCGTGGCCGGAGGCGGCGATTCGGCGCTCGACTGGGCGCTCGCGCTGCGCAAGGTGGCCGGGCGCGTGACGCTGCTGCACCGGCGCGAGGGCTTCCGCGCCGCCGACCACACCGTGGCGTCGATGCGCGCGGCAGTGGCGGCCGGCGAGATGGACTTCGTCGTCGGTATGCTCGGCGGCCTGCAGACCGATGACGCCGACCGGCTGACCGCCGCGACGATCAAGACCCGCGACGGCGAGCAGACGCTGCCCGCCGACGAACTCGTGGCGCTGTACGGACTGGTGTCCGAGCCGGGGCCGATTGCCCAGTGGGACATGGACATGCGCGCGGGCCGCATCATGGTGGACACCACCACCTATGAAAGCTCGCGCCGCGGCATCTTCGCGGCCGGCGACATCTGCTTCTATCCGAACAAGCAAAAGCTGATCCTCTCCGGCTTCCATGAGGCCGCGCTCGCGCTGCGCAAGGCGTACCACTACGCCTTGCCGGAGAAGTCGCTGGTGCACGTGCACACCAGCAACAACGCCGCGCTCAAGGAGAAGCTCACGCACGCGTGAGGCTTCATCCCGACTCGTCATCAAGCGAGAAATTCCTCGATCAGCTGCGCCACCACCTGCGGCTGGTCGTGGTGGAGCATGTGCCCGGCGTCATCCACCGTGACTTCGCGGAAGTCCGGGAAGGCGCGGAAGCGCTCTCGGAATTCGTCCAGCGGCTGCTTGTGGGCGATGTGCTGGAGCGTGGCGGAGTCCCGCGCCTCCACGTGTAGCACCGGGGCTTCCACCTTGGCCCAGATCGCCATGATTTCGTCGATCCGATACAGCATGGGATTGGTCATCTTGTGGGCCGCGTCGCCCAGGATCTCCCACCGGCCCTCGGCGTTGCGGCGCGACCAGTGCGCGGCCAGGAAGGCGGCGCGATCGTCGGGCAGGCGCGGATTGGTCTTCTGCAGGCGCGCCGCCACGGCGGCCTCGCTCTCGTAGGTGCGCAGCTCCGGCTGCGCGCGCAGTTCGTCCAGCCAGCGCACCAGCCGGCCCGGCGCCTGGTCCGGTCGGGTGCGGGTCAGGCCGAAGCCCTCCAGATCCACCACGCGCCGCACGCGCTGCGGACGCACTCCCGCATAGATACAGACCACGTTGGCGCCCATGCTGTGGCCCACCAGATCCACCTGCCCTTCGGGCTGGTAGTGATCGAGCAGCGCCTCGAGGTCGGCCACGTAGTCCGGGAACCAGTAGGACGTGGTGCCCGGGTAGCGCGTCGGCAGGTCGGTCTCGCCGAAGCCGCGCCAGTCCATGGCGATCACGTGCCAGTCGCGCTCCAGCGCATCGACGAGGAACTGGAACGAGGCGGCCACATCCATCCAGCCGTGCAGCATGAACAGCTTGGGCGCGCCGGGCGTGCCCCAGTGGCGAACGTGCGTGCGCAGGCCGCGCAGCGTGATAAATTCGGAACGCGAGGTTTCCGTGATGGTCATGGTGTCTCTACCCTTCTGTCTCTGTATTGCCAGGTCTTCTCGGGCGCGCGGCGGATGGGGGGCCGCGCGGCAGCCTGGATAAAAATAGAACGATCGTTCGCCTGGCCGATTATAGCGATCCGCCCGGCCTGACGCCGCAAAAACATCGGAGACAACCGGATGACCGCCTTGCCGGCTACGCGCCGCGATGACTATCGCGCGCTTCATGACGCGTTCCGCTGGAACGTGCCCGAGCACTTCAACCTGGCCGATGTCTGCTGCGGCCGCTGGGCCCGAGACCCGGCCACCATGGACCGCGTGGCGGTCTACACCGAGCACGAGGATGGGCGACGCGACGCCTACACCTACGCCCATATCCAGGCCGAGGCCAACCGGCTCTCCCGCGCGCTGCGCGCGCTGGGCGTGGGCCGGGGCGACCGCGTGGCCATCGTCATGCCCCAGCGCATCGAGACCGTGATCGCCGGCATGGCGGTCTACCAGCTGGGTGCCGTGGCCATGCCGCTGTCGATGCTGTTCGGCCCGGAGGCCCTCTCGTACCGCATCGACCACAGCGAAACCCGCGTGGCGATTGCCGACGAGACCGCCATCGACAACCTGCTCGCCGCCCGCCCGGACTGCCCCACCCTGCGCACCGTGATTGGCGCCGGCGCCGCCACGGGCCGGGGCGACCTGGACTGGGACGCCCTGCTGGCCGCCCAACTGCCTACCTTCACGGCCGAGCAGACCAAGGCCGACGAAGCCGCCGTGCTGATCTACACCAGCGGCACCACCGGGCCGCCCAAAGGCGCGCTGCTGCCACACCGGGCGCTGATCGGCAACCTAACCGGCTTCGTCTGCTCGCAGAACTGGTATCCGCAGGACGACGACGTGTTCTGGAGCCCGGCCGACTGGGCCTGGACCGGCGGCCTGTGGGATGCGCTGATGCCGGCGCTGTACTTCGGCAAGCCCATCGTCGGCTATCAGGGCCGGTTCTCCGCCGAACGTGCCTTCGAATTGCTCGAACGCTATGGCGTGACCAACACCTTCCTGTTCCCCACTGCGCTCAAGCAGATGATGAAGGCGTGCCCGGACCCGTCCACGCGCTACCGGCTGAAGCTGCGCGCGGTCATGAGTGCCGGCGAGGCCGTGGGCGAGACCGTGTTCTCGTGGTGCCGCGACGCCCTCGGGGTCATCGTCAACGAGATGTTCGGCCAGACCGAGATCAACTACATCGTCGGCAACTGCACCGCGCAGTATGACGACGACCGCCTCGGCTGGCCGGCGCGGCCGGGCTCGATGGGCCGCCCCTACCCGGGCCACCGCGTGGCCGTGATCGACGACGAGGGCCGCCCCTGCGCGCCGGACGAGGACGGCGAGGTGGCGGTCTGCGCTACCGACATCCACGGGCATCCGGACCCGGTCTTCTTCCTCGGTTACTGGAAGAACGAGGCCGCCACGGCGGGCAAGTACACCGAGCTGGACGGCCTGCGCTGGTGCCGCACAGGCGACCTTGCCCGCATGGATGCGGACGGTTATCTCTGGTATCAGGGCCGGGCGGACGACGTGTTCAAGTCGTCGGGCTATCGGATCGGGCCGAGCGAGATCGAAAACTGCCTGCTCAAGCACCCGGCGGTGTCGAACTGTGCGGTTGTGCCGTCGCCGGACCCCGAGCGCGGGGCCATCGTCAAGGCGTTCATCGTACTGACCCCGGCCGTGGCGCGCTCGTTCGACAACGACGCCGCGCTGATCGCCGAATTGCAGCAGCATGTTCGGGGACAGCTAGCCCCCTATGAGTATCCCAAGGCGATTGAATTCATCGATCAACTGCCGATGACGACCACCGGCAAGATCCAGCGGCGGGTGTTGCGACTGCAGGAGCAGGAGAAAGCGAAAGCAGCCGGGGGGGCGCCGGCGCCCACCTCAGCCGGCTGAGGCTTCCAGCCAGGCCAGTTCGTCCTCGTCGAAGCCCGCCGCGCGGCGGGCTTCGAGGTTGAACGGGCCGCGCAGCCGGGGCGCGCGGTACTGCTCGGACAGCACCGCGTAGGTCGGCACGGGGTCCAGCCCGCGCTGCGCGCACAGCCACCGATACCAGTGGTTGCCGATGGCCACGTGCCCCACTTCATCGCGCAGAATGATGTCGATGATGGCGGCGGCGGCCTCGTCGCCGGCCTCGGCCAGCTTCGCCCGCACCGGCGGCGAGGCGTCCAGCCCGCGTGCCTCGAGCGTGCGCGGCACCAGCGCCATGCGCGCCAGCACGTCGTCGGCGGTCTTGTCGCACATCTCCCACAAGCTGTTATGCGCCGGGAAGTCGCCATATTCGGCGCCCAGCGTGCTCAGATGGTCGGCCAGCAGCGTGAAATGCAGGGCCTCCTCGCTCGCCACCTGGAGCCAGTCGCGATAGAAACGCGGCGGCATGCCGGCAAAACGCCACGCGGCATCCAGCGCGAGGTTGATCGCGTTGAATTCGATATGGCACAGGGCATGAATCATCGCCGCCCGCCCCGCCGGGGTGCGCAGGGAGCGGCGGCGCTCCACCTTCTGGGGCGGCACCAGTTCCGGGCGCGCGGGCCGGCCCGGCAAGGCCAGGCCGGCAGCGGGAGCGAGTGCCGTATCCGTATCGCCGATGCCCTGCCCGGCCGTTTCTGCGGCCACCACGGCCTCGAACAGCGCCCGCGCCGCATCGGCCTTCGCCCTGGCATCGGTCATGCATAGCACTTCCAGCGCGCGGTGGCGTAGCAGGCGGGCATGCGGCAAATCGAGTCCGGCGGCGGGTGCGGTGACTGGCATAGGCGTAAAATTCCGGGGAGTCGCCATTGTAGAGCGTCGCAGCGTGTCACCACGCCGGTTCGCCGGGGTGCGCGCGCCCTTCAGTGCTCTTTTAATCGCGGCGGCCATCCCCAATTACCTCAGATCGCATCATCAGCCCCACTGCCTCAGGCAGGACCCAGGAGACCCCATGGCGCTTTACCAGATCGGCGACCTCGCCCCGACCATCCACAGCGATGCCTACGTGGCCGTCGAAGCCACCATCATCGGCAACGTGACGCTCAAGGCGCGCGCAAGCGCCTGGCCCGGCGTGGTGATCCGTGGCGACAACGAACCGATCGTGGTGGGCGAAGACACCAACATCCAGGAAGGCTCCGTGCTCCATACCGATCCGGGCGCGCCGCTGACGCTGGGCGACAAGGTGTCCGTCGGCCATCAGGCCATGCTGCACGGCTGCACCGTGGGCGAAGGGTCGCTGATCGGCATCCAGGCCGTGGTACTGAACCGCGCCGTGATCGGCAAGGAATGCCTGGTTGGCGCCGGCGCCGTGGTGACCGAGGGCAAGGTGTTCCCGGACCGCTCGCTGATCCTGGGCGCGCCGGCCAAGGTCGTGCGCGAGCTGACCGATGCCGACGTGGCCAACCTCTACCGCAACGCCGAGACCTACGCGAAGCGCCAGGCGATGTACAAGACCGACCTGAAGCGCATCGACTGATGACATACCAGCGCGCGGCCCCGCCCGCGCGCCCGCAACCCGCGCCTTACCGCTAGATAGATGACGAACGTGACCGCAACCTCGAATCCCGACACCCTTCAGAAATTCCTGTTCGACGCCGCCCCGGTGCGCGGCGAACTGGTCCGCATGGAGGCCACCTGGCAAGAGGTGCTCAACCGCCATGCCTATCCGGCGCCGGTGCGGCGCCTGCTGGGCGAGATGATGGCGGCGGCGGCGCTGCTGTCAGCCAATCTCAAGTTCAACGGGGCACTCGTCATGCAGCTGCATGGCGACGGCCCGGTGCGGATGCTGGTGGTGGAATGCCTGTCGGACCTCTCGATGCGCGCCACGGCCAAGATCGCCGAAGACGTCGAGATCGCCGACGACGCCACGCTCAGGCAGATGGTGAACGTGCACGGCCAGGGCCGCTTTGCGATCACGCTCGACCCGCAGGACAAGCTGCCGGGCCAGCAGGCCTATCAGGGCATCGTCCCGCTGTCGGACGAGCACGGCCCGCTGTCGTCGATCGGCGCGGTGCTGGAGCATTACATGCAGGCGTCCGAGCAGCTCGACACGCGCCTGTGGCTCGCCTCGAACGACCAGGTGGCGGCCGGCATGCTACTGCAGAAGTTGCCGTCGTACGGCGGCACGATGGAAGTGGGCGAGACCGGCGCGGCACTTGACGAGGCTGGCCGCGCGCAGGACCTCGACACCTGGGACCGCGCCTGCCAGCTCGGCGCCACGCTCAAGGACGAGGAGTTGCTGGTGGAGTCGCCGGACACGCTGCTGCGCCGCCTGTTCTGGGAAGACCTGCAGGCCACCGGGCTGCGCGTCTTCGAGCCGATGACGCCGCATTTCCAGTGCTCGTGTTCGCGCGCCAAGGTGGCGGGCATGCTCCAGTCGCTGGGCCAGGCCGAGGTGGAGAGCATCATCGCCGAGCGCGGCCACGTGGAGATCCACTGCGACTTCTGCGGCCAGCGCTATGAGTTCGACCCCGTGGACAGCGCCCAACTGTTCACCGCGCCCGTGGCCACCGGTGCCGGCGACGGCGCGCACCAGCAACACTGAGCCGCCCCCGCCCGGAATCCATGATTTGAGGACAACCGCCATGCAAGCCGACCATCGCCCCCGCTCCTCCTGTTCCCGCCTCGGGCCGGCGGGCGCTGTGGCGATGCTGGCCATGGCGCTGCTGGCCGGCTGCGCGTCTCCCGTGCCGCGCGATATCAACGGCTCGCCGGCCACGGCCCGGCTGATGCCCAACGGCGTGCCGCCAGCACCGATCACGCCCGAGGAAAGCCAGTCGCTGACGCAACTGAACCAGCAGATCCTGCGCGACCAGGAAGCGGCCATCGCCCGGCAGCAGCAGGCCGAGGCATGGGCGTACGCCTATCCGAACACGAACTGGAGTCTGTACTACGGTGGGTGGGGTGGCGGCCGCTGGGGCGGCGGCGTGGGCGTGAGCAGCCCGGGATACTGGGGTGGCGGCTGGGGTGGCTACCCGTATGGGTGGTAGGCCGATAAACGCGTCGAAGCCGACTCAGTGACCGCCCTTGCCGGCAACGGAATTCGGCGGCGGCGGTAGCGGCGGCGTGGCGCTGACCTTCGGGGCCGGGGCCACGAACTGCACGAACACCTCGCTCTCCTTCACCATGCCCAGCTCGTAGCGGGCACGTTCCTCGATCGCACCGGTGCCGTCCTGGAGGTCGCTGACTTCCCCTTCCAGCTTGGCATTGCGAAGCTTGAGCGCCTGATTGTGGGTGGTCTGTTCCTGCACCTGGCGGTTCAGGTCCCATACGCGCAGCCAGCCGCCCTTCCCCAGCCAGAGCGGATACTGGATGGCGAGCAGCAGCACGAACAGCAGCAGGGAAATCAGACGCATTGGGGCAAATTGGATATCGTCAGATTGACGACCGCCACAATGATCCCTTATGCGGCCGAAGAATGCAAAATTATCGGCCTGAAAAAACGCAACACTCTGCAACACGAACGTGTCGCGGCGGGGGAGATCTCCCCGCTCCCGGGGCGGGAGGGGGAGATTCGGGACTTAGCGCAGGTTGTAGAACGCGCTCTTGCCCGGGTACGTAGCGATGTCACCGAGGTCTTCCTCGATGCGCAGCAGTTGGTTGTACTTCGAGATACGGTCCGAACGCGACAGCGAGCCGGTCTTGATCTGGCCAGCGTTGGTGCCCACGGCGATGTCGGCAATCGTGCTGTCCTCGGTCTCGCCCGAGCGGTGCGAGATCACGGCCGTGTAACCGGCGCGCTTCGCCATCTCGATGGCGGCGAAGGTCTCGGTCAGCGTGCCGATCTGGTTGATCTTGATCAGGATCGAGTTGCCGATGCCCTTGTCGATGCCTTCCTTCAGGATCTTCGTGTTGGTCACGAACAGGTCGTCACCCACCAGCTGGATGCGCTCGCCCAGCTTCTCGGTCAGCGTCTTCCAGCCTTCCCAGTCGCCCTCGGCCATGCCGTCCTCGATCGAGACGATCGGGAACTTGTCGCACAGGTTGGCCAGGTAGTCGGCGAATTGCGTCGACGACAGCTTCAGGCCTTCGCCTTCCAGCTGGTAGACGTCCTCGGCCTCGTGGTAGAACTCGGTGGCGGCGCAGTCCAGCGCCAGCAGCACGTCTTCGCCGGCCTTGTAGCCAGCCTTCTCGATGGCCTGCACCACCGTGTTCAGGCATTCCTCGTTCGACGAGAAATTCGGCGCGAAGCCGCCTTCGTCGCCCACGGCCGTGGACATGCCCTTGTCGGCCAGGATCTTCTTGAGCGCGTGGAAGACTTCGGCGCCGCAGCGCAGGGCTTCACGGAAGCTGGTCTGCGAGACCGGCATGATCATGAATTCCTGGATATCCAGGCTGTTGTTGGCGTGCGCGCCACCGTTGACGATGTTCATCATCGGCACCGGCATCTGCATCGCGCCCGAACCGCCGAAGTAGCGGTACAGCGGCAGGCCGGCTTCCTCGGCAGCGGCCTTGGCCACGGCCATCGACACGGCCAGCATGGCGTTGGCGCCCAGGCGGCCCTTGTTCTCGGTGCCGTCCAGCTCGATCAGCGTGCGGTCCAGGAACGCCTGCTCGGAGGCGTCCAGGCCCATGATGGCTTCGGAGATCTCGGTGTTGATGTGCTCGACGGCCTTCAGCACGCCCTTGCCCAGGTAGCGCGACTTGTCGCCGTCACGCAGCTCGATGGCCTCCCGCGAACCCGTGGACGCGCCCGACGGCACGGCCGCACGGCCCATCACGCCGGATTCCAGCAGCACGTCGCACTCGACCGTGGGGTTGCCACGCGAGTCGAGAACTTCGCGACCGATGATATCTACGATTGCACTCATATTTCCTCTCTGGACTGTTGAATCTGGTGACTGCGCAAGAATGCCCGCCAACCGTGACAAATCATGCCGACGATGGTCAGGCGCCCTCGACAACGATCATGTTCATCTTCGCCGCGCGCGCGCGCGACTCCCGCGCGGCCAGGTACTCCTCGCTCGCGTAGAAGGTCTTGGCGGCCTCATAGCTCGGGAATTTCAGCAGCACGACGCGCGTGGGCGCCCATTCCCCCTCGAGCGGCTCGGTCTTGCCACCGCGCACGAGCACCTCGGCGCCGTGCGCCTGCATGGCGCGCGTGGAAAGCACCTTGTACTGCTCGTATTGCTGGGGGTCTGTCACGTCGACGTACGCGATGATAAAGCCGGCGGCCATGGGCGATCTCCGAATCTTTTGTATTGTCTTTCGATACGGCGCGTCACGGTCGGTGCAGGATGGACCATGCGGGCCGGAAACGATTCCGCCCGCGACAGGCGCGGGCGGTCATTGCCAACACTGGCTCAGGCGCAGGCCGGCCAGCTGAAGTTGTCTTCGAGGAAGCCGGCGCGCTTGGTCAGCGCATCGAGATCCTTGAGGACCGACAGCAATTCCTTCATCCGCGACAGCGGCACGGCGTTAGGGCCGTCCGACATCGCCTTGCTCGGGTCCGGGTGCGTTTCCATGAACAGGCCGGCCACGCCGGTCGCCACGGCGGCACGCGACAGCACCGGCACGAACTCGCGCTGGCCGCCCGAACTCGTGCCCTGCCCGCCCGGCAACTGCACCGAGTGCGTGGCGTCGAACACCACCGGGGCGGCGGTCTCGCGCATGATCGCCAGCGAGCGCATGTCCGAGACCAGATTGTTGTAGCCGAAGGAGACACCACGCTCGCAGGCCATGAACACGTCGTCGGGCAGACCGGCCTCGCGAGCCGCTTCACGCGCCTTATCGATCACATTTTTCATGTCGTGCGGCGCCAGGAACTGGCCCTTCTTGATGTTCACCGGCTTGCCGCTCTGCGCGCAGGCATGGATGAAATCAGTCTGGCGGCACAGGAAGGCCGGCGTCTGGAGCACGTCCACCACGGCAGCGACGGGCTTGATCTCGTCGATCTCGTGGATGTCCGTGAGCACCGGCACGCCGATCTCGCGCTTCACGGTGGCCAGGATCTCCAGACCCTTTTCCATGCCGAGACCGCGGAACGACTTGCCCGACGACCGGTTGGCCTTGTCGAACGACGACTTGTAGATGAACGGAATGCCCAGCGCCGACGTGATTTCCTTGAGCTGGCCGGCCGTGTCCAGCGCCATCTGCTCGGACTCGATCACGCACGGCCCGGAAATCAGGAAGAACGGCTGGTCGAGGCCGACATCGAATCCACACAGTTTCATGGCTGCTCCTTCTCTAGGCGCGCTCAGGCGGACTTGCCCTTGCGCTGCTGGCTGGCCAGCGCGCCTTCCACGTAGGCCTTGAACAGCGGATGGCCGTCACGCGGCGTGGACGTGAATTCCGGGTGGAACTGCACGCCGACGAACCACGGGTGGAGGCTCTCGGGCAGCTCCATCATCTCCGGCAGGTTTTCCGTCGGGGTACGGGCCGAAATGACCATGCCCGCGCCCTCAAGCTGCGGCACGTAGTGATTGTTGACTTCGTAACGATGGCGATGGCGCTCGTTCACTTCTTCGCCATAGATCTGGGCGGCCTTGGTGCCGGGCTTCACCGGTACGCGCTGGGCGCCCAGGCGCATCGTGCCGCCGAGGTCGGAATCGGCCGAGCGCTGCTCGACCTTGCCTTCGCGGTCCAGCCATTCGGTGATCAGCGCGACCACCGGATGCTCGGTCTCGAGGTTGAACTCGGTCGAGTTGGCATCGGGCATGTTCGCCACGTGGCGGGCAAACTCGATCACGGCCAGCTGCATGCCCAGGCAGATGCCCAGGTACGGCACCTTGTTCTCGCGGGCGTACTGGATCGCGCGGATCTTGCCTTCCGTGCCGCGCTTGCCGAAGCCGCCCGGCACCAGGATGGCGTCCAGCGGCTGGAGCACTTCCAGATGGCCGGATTCCAGTTCCTCGGAATCGATGTACTCGATGTTCACACGCGTGGCGGTATGCATGCCGGCGTGGCGCAGTGCCTCGATCAGCGACTTGTACGACTCGGTCAGGTCGACGTACTTGCCGACCATGCCGATCGTGATTTCGTGCTCGGGGTTTTCTTGCGCGTTGACCAGCTTCTGCCACATCGACAGGTCGGCCGGCTTCGGATCCAGGCGCAGTTCCTCGCAGATCAGGCGGTCCAGGCCCTGCTCGTTGAGCATCTGCGGGATCTTGTAGATGCTGTCGGCATCCCAGACCGAGATCACGGCTTCCTGCGGAATGTTGGCGAACAGCGAGATCTTGGCGCGCTCGTCGTCCGGAATCGGGCGGTCGGCGCGGCACAGCAGCGCCGTCGGCGAAATGCCGATTTCGCGCAGCTTTTGCACCGAGTGCTGGGTCGGCTTGGTCTTCAGCTCGCCAGCGCTGGCGATGAACGGCACCAGCGTCAGGTGCACGAAGGCGCAGTGGTTGCGGCCCATGCGCAGGCTCATCTGGCGTGCGGCCTCGAGGAACGGCAGGGATTCGATATCCCCCACCGTGCCGCCGATTTCCACCAGCGCCACGTCAGCCTTGCCCTCGTGCGAGGCGGCCGCGCCGCGCTCCACGAATGCCTGGATTTCGTTGGTGATATGGGGGATGACCTGCACGGTCTTGCCGAGATACTCGCCCCGGCGTTCCTTGCGGATCACCGATTCGTAGATCTGACCAGTCGTGAAGTTGTTCGATTTCCGCATCTTGGCGGAAACGAAGCGCTCATAGTGGCCCAGGTCGAGGTCGGTTTCCGCGCCATCTTCGGTCACGAACACCTCGCCGTGCTGGAAGGGGCTCATCGTGCCGGGATCGACGTTGATGTAGGGATCGAGCTTGAGGAGGGTGACTTTGAGGCCGCGCGACTCGAGAATGGCCGCGAGCGAAGCAGCAGCGATGCCCTTGCCGAGAGAAGAGACGACGCCACCGGTGACGAAGACGAATTTGGTCATAAACCGAGCTTGCCGGGGAAATCGGGATTATACATGAGCGGCCGTCCCGCGCGGCCCCGGAAATTGTGACAGCCGGGGTGAAACCCCGCGGGGTGCTACCCGGTTGCGCCGCATTGCACCTCCTTGCGCCCAATGCGCCGCACGGGCGCCGCCCTGCCCGCCTGCTAACCGGCGTCTACCGCGATTCCTGCCGGATCTTGCCGATCAGGTCACGCACCAGCGCGGCGGTTTCGAGCGGCTTTTCCATCGGATAAAGATGGCCGCCCTCGATGAAGCGCAGGTGCTCGCCCACCAGCCGGCGCGTGGCGCCCAGGCCGCACTGACGCACCTCGCGCGAGCGCGTGCCGGCGACGAAGCCCACCGGCACCGGCGCGCCCTGCGACACCTTGCGCCCCAGGCTGGTCGGCAGGGTCCGGTAGATCTTGTATTCCACCTCGCGGTCGAAGCGCAGCCGCCGCTCGCCAGCGTGGCCGGTCGGCTCGGTGCCATGCTCGGCGTAGTCGCTCAGGACCTCGGGGTCCCATATCGCGAAATTCTTCTTGGAGAGGAAGTGATGACGCACTGCCTCGGCGTCTGGCCAATGGGTGCGGCGGTTCTTCGTCACGGCCGCCGGACCAGGCTTTTCGTCGAGGCCGAATATTTGCGAGAAACGCAGCAGCCCGGCGCGCCAGCCGGCAATCACCGGCGAGTCGAGCATGACCACCCCGCGCACCCGCGCGGGCCGGCGCAGCGCGGCCATCAGGGACAAGAAGCCGCCCAGCGAATGGCCGACCAGCCACACCGGGCGCTCGGTGCCATCACGCGTGGCGCGGTCCAGCTCGTCTAGCAATTCCTCCACGAGATGCGGCCACTCGCGCGTGACCGGGTACTTCGGGTCATGGCCGTAGCGCTCCACGGCGCGGATATCGAAATCGTCTTCCAGTGCACCGAACAGCTTCCGATACGTGCGCACCGGGAAGCCGTTGGCGTGCGAAAACAGCAGGATGTCGCGCATGCGGCGTCTTGGGAGGGTGGAATGCCGGGGAAGCGGCGATCAGTGTTCGCGGCGGGCCCGGACCGGCTGGCCCCAGCGGTCGGCGTCATCGCGCGCGAGCGGGAATTCCGCCGGCTCCGCCGCATCCCACTCGGGGTTGCAGATCTCGCCGAACACCTGGCGCAGGCGGTGGCCCCACGTGTCGCGAATCATGCGGAAGTAGGCGTTGCGTTCGTCGATACTGACGAAGCGAGTCACGCGCAGCGCGTCGGCCTCATAGACCAGCAGGTCCAGCGGCAGGCCCACGGAGATATTCGATTTCAGCGTCGAGTCCATCGAGATCAGCGCGCACTTGGCGGCCTCGCCCAGCGGCAGCGACGGCGACACCACGCGGTCGATGATCGGCTTGCCGTACTTGGCCTCGCCAATCTGGAAATAGCAGTTTTCCGGTGTCGATTCGACGAAGTTGCCGGCCGCATAGATATTGAACAGGCGCGGCCGCTCGCCGCGAATCTGACCGCCGAAGACCAGACTCACGTTGAATTCGATGCCGGCATCGCGCAGCGCATGGGCATCGCGCTTGTGCACGGCGCGCACGGCGTCGCCGACGATGGTAGCGGCCTCGAACATGTCCCGCGCGGTCCACAGCGAGCGCTTCTCGTCGCGGCCCTCTGCCAGGCATTGGCGCACCGACTGACTGATCGCGAGGTTGCCGGCGGTCATCATCACCATCACGCGGTCGCCCGGCTCTTCGAACACGGTCATCTTGCGGGCCGTGGAAATGGCGTCCACGCCGGCGTTGGTGCGGGAATCTGACAGGAATACCAGGCCGGCATCCAGCCGCATGGCTACACAGTACGTCATGGGAATCTTGTTGGTTTTGGCCGCGCGCCGGCTCGGCGGCGCGCTCAGGGGCAAGCTTGCATTCTAGCGCCCTAGCGCGGCGCGAGCCGCCTCGGCGGCATCGGTCGCTTCGAACGGCCGTCTGATGGAAAGGATTGCTGCCCGGGGTGGGGTCAGTCAGCGACCGGTACCGCTGGCATCGGCGGAATCGGGGTGATGGCGATCTCGACTTCCATCGTCTCGCCCGTCCCGCCCTCCAGAATGCCCCGAATTGGTGCGGCCGAGGCGTAGTCACGCCCCACGGCAAGGCGTACGTGACGGCCATCGGTCAGGCAACGGTGCGTCACGTCGATGCTGCACCAGAGCGCGCTGGCGGCGTCCAGGCAGACATCGGCCCAGGCGTGGCTGGCCATCGACGTGGCGGCCGGGTCATAGAAGTAACCACTGACATAGCGCGCCGGAATGCCGAAGGCGCGGCACGCGGCCACCATCACCTGCGCCTGGTCCTGGCAGACGCCGCTGCCGAGCGCGAAGGCATCGGCGGCGCTGGTACCGACGTGGGTGGTGTTGGCACTGTAGCGCACGCGGTCCGCGATGCCATCGGCCAGCGCCAGCAACGCCGGCACGTCGTGGCCGGCGGCCAGGAACGGCGCGGCGAACGCGCGCAGCGCGGCCGGGGCCTGCGTGAGCGGCGTGGCGGCGGCAAAGTACAGGGGCGACACGCGCGACTCGCCGGCGTCCGGCTGGTCGTGGAAGCCATGGTGGCCGGGCGCCCCCGCTTCTTTTGGCGGCGCAATCATCACTTCCACTTCGCCAGTCGCCGTGATCGAAATCGTCTGGGCGGGGCCGGACAGCGTGAAGTTATGGACGATGTTGCCAAAGCCGTCGCGGGCCTCGGACAGGTTGCCCGGGGCGGACAGCGTCCAGCCCTGCACGGACTGAAGCGGCCCCGAACGCGGCGCGAGCCGCAGTTCGTGCACGCTGCGGCGCACTGGCTCGGTGTAACGGTAGACCGTCTTGTGGTGGATCTTGTATTTCACGATAGGGCACGCGCCGCGGCGACCGGTGCCCGGCCCGCCACCCGCCCGATCGGCAACGGTGTGGCGTGCCCGGCACCTCGTCAGGCAGCCAGCGGGACGAGGAAGTCCCGGCTGATGCCGTTGCCGAGATCGCCAATGCGCTCCAGGAAGCTGGTCAGGTAGGCGTGCAGGCCAACGGCGAAGATGTCGTCGATGCGCGCGTATTTCAGGTCGGCGTGGAGTTTACCAGCCTGGCGCTCCGTCTCCGACGACTGCTGGTTGGCCACCAGCGCGAGAATGGCGACCACCTCGTCCATGCTCGACACCAGCGAGCGCGGCATGTCCGGCCGCAGGATCAACAGCTCCGCCACGCGTTGCGGCGTGATCACGGCGCGATAGATCTTGCGATACACCTCGAAGCCGGACACCGAGCGCAGCACGGCTGCCCAGTGATAGAAGTCGTTCTGCTCGCGGTTCAGGTCATCGTTCTGCAACTGGCTCTGGGACTGCCCGCTACCGTCCTGGGACTGGGATTGGGACTGACTCCGGAATCCCCCGCCCTGGCTCTGGCTCTGCGATTGGCCGCCCTGGAAAGCGAGATCGTCCTCGTCGCGCCGGCCGGAGGCCTGGAACTTGACATCGAGGATCCGCGCGGTGTTGTCCGCCCGCTCCAGGAAGGTGCCGAGCCGCATGAAGTGGAAGGCGTCGTCCTTGAGCATGGTGCCGAACTGCACGCCACGCGCCAGATGCGAGCGGAACTTGACCCATTCGAAGAAGCGGGACGGGTCGTCGCGCAGCTCACCCTCGGCAATGATGCGCTGCACATCCAGCCAGGTGGTGTTCAGCGTCTCCCAGACCTCGGTGGTCAGCGAGCCGCGCACCGCGCGGGCGTTCTCGCGCGCCGCGCGCAGGCAGCTCATGATCGACGACGGATTGGTCATGTCGCGAACCATGAAGTCGATCACGTCGTCGCGGTGCAGCAGCCCGTACTTGTGGTCGAAGGCGTGGGTCAGCTCGGAAATATCGAGCATCGCCCACCAGCCCTGCTCGGCCACTTCGGCGGACTGCGGCAGCAGCGAGGTCTGGTAATTGACATCGAGCATGCGCGCGGTGTTCTCGGCGCGCTCGGTATAGCGGGACATCCAGAACAGATGGTCGGCGGTGCGGCTCAACATGATGGGTTCTCCCGGCGATCGGCGTGTTCCATGGCTCAGCGCTCCAGCACCCAGGTGTCCTTGGTGCCGCCCCCCTGAGAGGAGTTGACCACCAATGACCCTTCGCGCAGCGCCACGCGGGTCAGCCCGCCCGGCACCATGCGCACCTCCTTGCCCGACAGCACGAACGGCCGCAGGTCGATATGGCGCGGCGCGATGCCCGACTCCACATAGGTCGGGCAGGTGGACAGCGCCAGCGTCGGCTGGGCGATGTACTGCTCGGGGCGCGATTTCACCACCTCGCGGAACTGGTCGATCTCGGCGCGCGTGGCCGCCGGTCCGACCAGCATGCCGTAGCCGCCCGCGCCGTGGGTTTCCTTGACCACGAGGTCGGCCATATGGTCGAGCACGAACTGGAGATCGTCCGGGCGCCGGCACATATAGGTCGGCACGTTGTTGAGGATGGCCTCCTCGCCCAGATAGAAGCGGATCATGTCCGGCACGTAGGGGTAAATCGACTTGTCGTCGGCCACGCCCGTGCCGATGGCGTTGCTGATCGTCACATTGCCGGCCCGGTAGACCGACAGCAGCCCGGCCGCACCGAGCGCCGAATCTGGACGAAATGCGAGGGGATCAAGGAAGTCGTCATCCACGCGCCGGTAGATCACGTCGATGCGCTGCGGCCCCTGCGTGGTCCGCATATATAGGTGCTCGTCCTCGACGAACAGGTCGCTGCCCTCCACCAGTTCCACGCCCATCTGTTGAGCCAGGAATGCATGCTCGAAGTACGCCGAGTTGTACATGCCCGGCGTGAGCACGACCACGGTGGGATCGGCGATGTTCTGGGGCGAGACACTGCGCAGCATGTCCAGCAGCAGGTCGGGATAGTGCGCCACCGGCGCCACCCGGTTGCGCGCGAACAGCTCCGGGAACAACCGCATCATCATCTTGCGGTTTTCCAGCATGTACGAAACGCCGGACGGCACCCGGAGGTTGTCCTCGAGCACGTAGAACTCGCCCTCGCCGGCCCGCACCACGTCGATGCCGGCCACATGGGCATAAATGTCGCGCGGCACATCCACGCCGAGCATCTCCGGCCGGTATTGGGCGTTGTTGTAGATCTGGTCGGGCGGAATCACGCCGGCGCGGATGATGTCCTGGCCGTGGTAGATATCGTGGATGAACCGGTTCAGCGCCGCCACGCGCTGCCGCAGGCCGCGCTCGAGCGTGGCCCACTCGCTGACCGGGAATATGCGCGGAATCACATCGAACGGAATCGTGCGCTCGGTGCCGCTGTTCGACTCGTCCTTGTCGCCGTAGACGGCAAAGGTAATGCCCACGCGCCGGAAGATAAGGTCCGCCTCGGCGCGTTTGTTGTCCATCGTCGAACCGGACTGCCGCCCGATCCAGTCCGCAAAATTGCGGTAGTGGGCCCTGACCGCCCCTGACGGCAGCGTCTGTCCGGCCTCGATGGCCGCCACTGCTCCGTCCTCCCGCCCTTCCAGCATCTCGTCGAAAAACCGCGCCGCCATGATGGCCGCTCCTTCGTGAAATGGGCGCCCGCGCCGGCCTCGTACTGACCGTGCCGTGCCGTCTCCCCGGTCGCCCGTTTGTCGATGCCTTGTCGAGTTGGCTCTTTCAGCATATCCGCACCGGCAAAACCCGCAAGGGTCACGCGCGCCGGCACGCGAATCGGTTTAGCAAGATGCTTGCCAGCCAGGCGCCGCCGAAGGCACGGCGCCAAGGGCTGGCTGGCGGCTTCAGGTCAGTTCAGATCAGGCGGCGGGCTTGCCGGAGCAGGCGGCCGACTCGGGCGGGCACTTGTCCAGGATGTCCTGGACCAGCGCCTCGGGCGTGCGGCGGATGTCCAGCACCAGCGCGTCGCGTGGCTCCTCGAGGGTGTCGAACTGGCTTTGCAGCAGCGCCGGGTTGAAGAAATGGTCCGTGCGCGCCGACAGCCGGCTGCCGATGGTGCCGGCGTCGCCCTTCATGAAGACGAAGGTCACACCGCCGTCGGGCGGGGTCAGGCGGTCGCGGTAGGTCTGGCGCAGCGCCGAGCAGGTGAAAACGTGGGTGCGGCCCTCGGCCCGGGCGGTGTCGATGGCGGCGCGCATCGCGGCCAGCCAGGGCCAGCGGTCCTCATCGGTCAGCGGAATGCCGTTGTGCATCTTGGCCTTGTTGGCCTCGCTGTGGAAGGCGTCGGCATCGTGGAAGCCGCAATGCAGCTGGCTGGCCAGCAACTGGCCGACCGTGGTTTTCCCGCTGCCGGAAACGCCCATCAGGATATAGATCATGTCTGCTCCGTCGATCATGGTCGGATGGTCGGGCCATCCTTGTCGGTAGCCTTCGGGCGCGAAAGACGTGGCGCGAAGGTGCACCGCGGCATGGAGATACCTGGCCGCGGCGATTGCTGAAAATCGTAAAACGACTAAACGATGACTAAACGACGACTAAGTGCGTGCAGGGCAAGTTGGGCGCCCGCCTATTGTGCGACCACGCCGGCCGTTTGGACAGCGGGCGCGGCGTCGGCCTCGGACAAGTCCAGGGCGCTACCGCCTTCTTCGGCGATCCGGGCATGGCGCCGGAACAGTCCGAACAGGCCGCGCCCCATGCTGAAGCGCGCAAAATCGTCGTCCGGCGCGGTCGCCGGGATGCGCGCGGCGAATTCGGCGTGCGCGGCGGCATCGCCGACCATGGTCAATGTGCCGGCTACGGCATCCACACGAATCCGGTCGCCATCGCGCAGCCGCGCCAACGGGCCGCCTACAAGCGCCTCCGGACCCACATGGATCACCGCCGGTACCTTGCCGGACGCGCCCGACATGCGGCCATCGGTCACCAGCGCCACCTTGTGGCCGGCATCCTGCAGTGCGCCGAGTGCCGGCGTGAGGCGGTGCAACTCGGGCATGCCGTTGGCGTTCGGCCCCTGGAAGCGGACCACCGCCACCACGTCGCGATTCAGTTCGTCGGCCTCGAAGGCGACTTGCAGCGCCTCCTGGGAGTCGAACACGCGGGCCGGGGCCTCCACGATACGGTGCTCGTCGGCCACGGCCGACACCTTGATCACGCCCCGGCCGAGGTTGCCGGCCATCAGGCGCAGCCCGCCCTCCTTCGAGAACGGCGCCGACGCCGGTGCCAGCACGGCGGCATCGCCACTCGTGGTCGGACCGTCGCGCCAGCGCAGCGCGCCGTCGGTCATCACCGGCTCCTCGGTGTAGCGCGCCAGCCCTTGCCCCATCACGGTCTGGACGTCCTCGTGCAGCAACCCGGCTTCGAGCAGTTGGCCAATCACATAGGCCACGCCGCCGGCGGCGTGGAAGTGGTTCACATCGGCCGAGCCGTTCGGATAGACGCGCGCCAGCAGCGGCGTGACCGCCGACAGGCGGTCGAAGTCATTCCAGTCGATGACGATGCCGGCGGCACGCGCCATGGCGACAAGGTGGATCGTATGGTTCGTGGAACCGCCCGTGGCCAGCAGGCCGACCATGGCGTTGACGATGGCCCGCTCGTCCACGATCTGGGCGAGCGGCGTGTACGCGTTGCCGCGCGCGATCAGCGCCAGCGCGCGCTGTGCCGCGGCCGCCGTCAGCGCATCGCGCAGTCCGCTGTCCGGGTGCACGAAGGCCGAGCCCGGCATGTGCAAGCCCATGATTTCCATCAGGAACTGGTTGCTGTTGGCCGTGCCGTAGAAGGTGCAGGTGCCGGCGCCGTGGTAGGCGGCGCATTCGGCCTCCAGCAAGACATCGCGACCAACCTGACCCGTGGCGTAGAGCTGGCGCACGCGCGCCTTTTCCTTGTTCGAGAGACCGGTCGCCATCGGCCCAGCGGGCACGAAGACGATGGGCAGGTGGCCGAACTGGAGCGCCCCCATCAGCAGGCCCGGCACGATCTTGTCGCACACGCCGAGCATCAGCGCGGCATCGAAGGTGTTGTGCGAGAGCGCGACCGCCGTACCCATGGCAATGGCGTCGCGCGAGAACAGCGACAGCTCCATGCCAGCGTTGCCTTGCGTGATGCCATCGCACATCGCCGGCACGCCGCCCGCCACCTGGGCCACGCCACCCACCGCTCGCGCCGCCTCGCGAATCACGTTCGGATACCGCTCGTACGGCTGGTGGGCCGACAGCATGTCGTTGTACGCGGTGACGATGCCGAGGTTCGGGGCGTGCTCGACGCGAAGCTTGAGCTTGTCGTCGGCCGGCAGCGCGGCGTAACCGTGCGCCAGATTCGCGCACGACATGCCGCGCAGCGGGCCGAGTTCCCGCTGTGCCCGCTCGCAGCGCGCCAGATAGGCGGCGCGGCTCGCGCGGCTGCGCTCGACAACGCGTTGCGTAACGGCCGACACCTCGGCGTGAACGGATTGGGTCATGGCGACAATGTTCCTCGTGGGGAGCGCCGGGCAAAGAACCGCCCGTCGATATGTAGATTTTCTACATTATAGCCTTGGCCTCCCGCCTGCCGGAAGCCGCTTTCTCGCGAAAATATGATGCTGTCGACGCAAATACGGGAAAGCCCTAAGGGGGCAGGCCCACGATTCCCGATCGATCCCCATGTCATTCTGTGTAGAATCTCTACATCTTCAATCCCCCAGAATGGCCACGCCGATGGCCAACCGAGACCCGCACCACCATGCGCGACCGAATCCTTGCCGTCTACGACACGCTCCGTCCGTCCGAACGCCGTCTGGCTGACTACGTCACCCGCCACGGCGCCAGCGTGATTCGCCTGTCGATGCCCGAACTGGCCGAACGCGCCGGCGTCTCGCAGCCGACCATCGCCCGCTTCTGCGCCGCGCTGGGCTACGACGGCTTCAAGGAGTTCAAACTCCAGTTCGCCCAGAACCTGGGCGGCGGCACGCCGTTCGTCCACCAGGACGTGGAGGCCGACGACCGCCCGGCCGACATCGCCGGCAAGGTCTTCGACCGCACCATCGCCACACTGATGGCGGTCCGCAACGCGCTGTCGGCCGACCAGATCGAGCACGGCATCCGCCTGCTGGCCAGCGCGCGCCGCATCGAGTTTTATGGCTGCGGCAACTCCGGCATCGTCGCGCTCGATATCCAGCACAAATTCTTCCGCCTAGGCATTCCCACCACGGCCTACTCGGACCCGCATGTCTTCAGCATGTCCGCCGCGTTGCTGCGCCCTGGCGACGTGGCGGTGCTGGTCTCCAACAGCGGCCGCACCTGGGACATGCTGACCGCCGCCACGCTCGCCCGCGCCAGCGGCGCAAGCGTGCTGGCGCTGACCCACAGCGGCTCGCCGCTGGCCCGGCTGGCCGACGTCTGCGTGTTCTCCGACGTCGAGGAAGACAGCGAGGTCTACACGCCAATGACCTCCCGCATCAGCCACCTCGTACTCGGCGACGTGCTCGCTGCCGGCGTGGCGCTGGAGCGCGCTGACACCGTCGCGGCCGGCCTGCAACGTGCCAAGGCGCACCTGCGCGAGCGCCGCATCGGCGGCACCGGCGGCACGGCCAAAACCCCGGCGACCAAGACGCCGAAGACCGCGCGCGCTGGTTCGCGCAGCTGACGCCTCCCGCCCTCCCGAGACAACCCGGGCTGGCGCCGACGCCTAACGCGGCGCCGCCGGTGCATCGCGCCAGTACCGCCGCTCCCGCTGCCGGAATGACGAAATCGCCAGTCGCGGCCCCGCCGTGACGATCGACACCGCGCCCGTTTCATCCGTCCGATACCGCGCGATGCCTTGGCGCCCATACCGCCGCCAGACATCGTCGCGCGGATGCCGGTAGCGGTTGCCATATCCGAGCTGAAACACCGCCGCCTCTGGCTGCACCGCACGCAGGAACGCCGCGCCCGACGACGTGCCGCTGCCATGGTGCGGCACCAGCAGGACATCGGCACGCAGATCCTCCGGCGGCACCGCGGCAATCAACCCCTGTTCCTCGCGCACGCCAATGTCGCCAGTCAGCAGCAAGCTGCGGTGCGCCGTGGCCACGCGCAACACGCAACTGCGTGCATTGCTCGCCAGCCGCGCGCTGCCGAGGTCCGACACTGACGGATGCAGGATGACGAAGCGCACGCCATTCCACGTCCATGCCGCGCCAGCCTCGCATGGCTGCCATGGCGCAGCATTGCTCGCCACGCCGCCTTTTGTCGGCGCCGATCCGATCAGGAGCCCGTGATCGAGCGGCGCCCCCGTCAGCCGCCGCCCCACCGGCACCGCGGCCAGCACCTCGCGCACGCCGCCGGCATGGTCCGCATCTTCGTGACTGACCATCAGCGCATCGAGCCGCCGCACGCCCATCGCCCGCAGCCACGGCACGATAACTTGCCCGCCGGCACTGGCCCCTGACGGGTATCCCGGCCCCGTGTCATAGAGCAGCGCATGCGCCTTGGTTTCGACCAGCACCGCCGTGCCCTGCCCGACATCGAGCGCCGTGACACGGACCTCCCCTTCCGGTACGGGCGTCCGGCCCGCCAGTAGCATCGGCATCATCAGCAACGCCCCACACCAGCGTGGCGGTGCGCGCACCGCCGGACACGTACGCCGTGCGGGCCGAGCAGGCCGCGCGCCGCGCAAAGGCGTTGCCGCCCCAACATCCGGCGCCCGCTCGCGAGGCATCAACACGAACACCACCCCGGCAGACGCCAACGCCATCCAGACGGGTCCCGCCTGCGCCGCTTCCCAAACGGCCCACGCTGGCGCCGCAAGCCAGGCGAGCGCATCGGACAACCACGTCATCGTCGTATGGGCGACCGCCAGCAGCGGCCTGGCCACAATCACCGGCAGCACAGCACCCGCCAGCGCCAACGGCGTGACGAGCAAGCTCACCACCGGAATGGCGACAGCATTGGCAAGACAGGACACCACCGACACCTGCCCGAACAGCAGCAGCGTCAGCGGCACGAGCCCGACTGTCACCGCCCACTGCGTGCGTGCGGCGCCCGTCAGCGTTGCCCCCACAGCCGCCCTCGCCCTGTGCCACCGCCCCTCTGCCCTAGCCCGCTGCGGCGGTTCCCGCGCGGCAAGAAAGATCGCCGCCACCGCACCGAATGACAGCCAGAAACCGGGCGACATCACGGCCCATGGGTCAATCGCCACCGCCACGCCCGCCGCCCACGCGAGCACGACCGATGCCGGGGGCGCCCGGCCACTCCACAATGCCAGCGCCGCCACGGCGAGCATGCACACGGTTCGCATCGCCGGCACCTGCATCCCGGCGATCAGTCCATAACCCAAGGCGGTCAGTATCGCCACCACGAGCGCCGCCTGCTGCGCCGGCCAGATCAGCGGCAAGGGCCGGCGCAGCCGCCGCCCCAGCCCGAACGACCTCCGCCACAACCCCAGGGCCAAAGCGCCAGCTGCGCCCGAGATCATCGTGATGTGCAAACCGGAAATGCTGACCAGATGGGAGATGCCGGTCCGTCGAAACACCTCCCAGTCCTCGGTGGCGATACCGCGCTGGTCGCCGATCACCAGCGCCACGAGCACGGCCGCGAAGCGCGCATCCGGCGGCAGCGCCGCACGAAGCCGGTCCCGCAAGCCCGCCCGCCACGCCTGCACGTGAATCGCCCATGGCAACGGCCCCGCCTCCGCCTGCGGCTCGCCGTCCCGCACATAGCCCGTCGCACCGATGCCCTCGCCCAACAGCCAGTACGCGTAGTCGAAGCCATATGGATTGGCCAGCCCGCGTGGCCGCCGCAGCCTGACCGTCAGCCGATAGCGCTGCCCCGGCTGCAACGCCTCCGGCGGATCGCGCCAGGTGAGCAAAACCCGTGGCGGCAGGCGCGCCTCATGCGACCCGCTTACCGCGAACAGGAAGCGCGTGCCCTGGCTTGCCGCATCGGGCAGCCCGGCAACCATGCCCTGCAGCGCGATGTCACGCCCCGCCAGCGCGGGGTCCAGCCAGTCCACCATCCTGCTGTCGGCGCGCCATGCCGCCCACCCGAACCCCGCCGCGCACGCGAGCGCCACCACCGCCGCGCGCCACATCCACCGCCTGACAACAGGCGTATCCCCATGACGACAACGCACGACGTACGTCAGCGCCGCCACGCCGATGGCCCCCGTCAGCGCCTGCCACCACCACCGCCACGCCGACGGCAATACGGCCTGCTGCTGGAGCCACCAGCAACCAGCGACGAACGCCATCAGCACAGCTCGCATCACACCTCCGGGACAACGCTTTCCGATGGCGTATTTGTACTGTGCGCGATGGCGCCAAAACGTTAACGAATGATGTGTTTTTGTGGAAGTTTGTTAAAACGGCGGCCGGCGTCTTGCCACGCGTTCAGCGCGGCGCCATGATGTCTGCAAACGCCGCCAGACGCGGCAGCGCCGCCACCGAGTTGCGCCACATGGCCTGCGCCAGCTCAGCTTCCGGCACGCCACGCAGTTCGCCGAGTACTCGCGCCACGCCCACCACCTCGCCCGGTGTGTTGCGCGCTTTGTGCTGCTCGCCGAACTGGTCGTCGGAGAGCCAGGCCGGCGCGATGTCGGGCGCGTCGGTCTCGAGCACGATGGCCTCGAGCGGTAATTCCGCCGCAAGCCGGCGGATCTGTTTGGCGCGAGAGAAGGTCAGGTTGCCGCCGAAGCCGAGCTTCATGCCGTGCTCGACATAGCGGCGCGCCTGTTCGTGGCTGCCGTTGAAGGCGTGTGCAATGCCCTGCCGCACGCCCACGCGGCGCAGTTGCGCATAGACTTGGTCCTGCGACTTGCGCACGTGCAGCAGCACGGGAAGATCGAAGTCGCGCGCGATCTTCACCTGCTCGGTGTAGAGCCACGTCTGATGGGCGACGTCCAGACCCGGGACGAAGAAATCGAGGCCGATTTCGCCGATGGCGACGAAGCGCGGATCGTCCATCGACGCGGCTACCTGGCGTCGCAATTCGTCCAGATCCTGCTGCCCGGCGCCAGGTGTGCAGAGGGGATGGATGCCGAGCGCGTAGACACAGGGGGCGCCGTCCGCCTCGGTGCCGGCATGGGCCAGCGCGCGCACGGCATCGAAGTTGGACACCGCCACGGCAGGCAGCACAATGCCCGAGACGCCAGCCTCGGCCGCCGCGCGCGTGACGCCCGCGCGGTCGCTATCGAACTCGCTGGCGTCGAGGTGGCAGTGGGTATCGATCCACATGGTGGGGGCGCGGGGCGGTGGGTCGGTTGGGGTGAGGACCGATGTCCGGTCAGCGTTCGCGGTGCAGGTGCCCGTCGCGCAGGCGCAACACGCGGTCGCAGCGGCCAGCGAGGTCCGTGTCGTGGGTGACGATGACGAAGCTCGTGCCGAGCGTACGCGACAGTTCGAGCATCAGGTCGTACACGCCGCCGGCCGTGTGGTCGTCGAGGTTGCCGGTGGGCTCGTCGGCCAGCACGCAGGCCGGCTGGCCGACCAGCGCGCGGGCGACGGCCACGCGCTGGCGCTCGCCGCCGGACAGCTCGCCGGGACGGTGCTTTGCCCGCCCGCCCAGGCCCACGCGCTCGAGCATGGCTTGCGCGGCGGCGCGCGCCTCGCGTTCCTTGAGGCCACGGATGCGCATCGGCATGGCGACGTTGTCCAGCGCGGTGAATTCGGGCAGCAGGTGGTGGAATTGGTAGACGAAGCCGAGCGCGCGGTTGCGGACGGTATTCCGCTCGCTCTCGCGCAGCGAGGTGAACGGCTTGCCGAGCAGTGCAACGCGGCCGGCGTCGGGGTTGTCCAGCCCTCCCAGCACGTGCAGCAGCGTGGACTTGCCGGAGCCGGACGCGCCGACGATGGCAACCTTCTCGCCAGCGTCAACGCGCACGTCTACGCCGCGCAGGACGTCCACGTCGAGGCCGCCCTGGCGGAAACGCTTGGACAGGCCCTCGGCGACAAGCACCGGCGTGCCGGCCTGCACGACGAGGCCGGGCACTGCCGGGAGAGCGGCGGCTTCCTGGAGCAGGGAGGTGTCACTCATAGCGCAGCGCCTCCGCCGGGTTCACGCGCGCGGCGCGCCAGCTGGGGTAGATCGTGGCCAGGGTGGCCAGCACGAAGGAGATGATGCCGATGGTGGCGATGTCGTTCACGCGGGGGTCCGAAGGCAGTTCGCTAATGAAATAGATATCACGTGGCAGGAACTGCACATGCAGCACCCGTTCGATAAAGGGCACGATTACGTCGATATTGGTCGCGATCAGCGTGCCGCCGAGCACGCCGAGGACGGTGCCGATGAAGCCGATCGCCACGCCCTGGACGATGAAAATCTTCATGATCGAGCGCGGCTGGGCACCCATTGTGCGCAGGATGGCGATGTCGGCCTGCTTGTCGGTCACGGTCATGACCAGCGTGGAGACTAGGTTGAACGCCGCCACGGCAATGATCAGCGTCAGGATGATGAACATCATGCGCTTTTCGGTCTGGACGGCAGCGAACCAGTTGCGGTTCTGCTTGGACCAGTCGCGCAGGTACAGCTCGCCGCTCATCGTGCCGGCCAGCTCCTGGGCCACCTGGGGGGCCCGCTGCATGTCGGACAGCTTGAGCCGCACACCGGTGGGGCCGGACTGGCGGAACAGTGTTTCGGCGTCCTCGATGTCGATCAGGGCCAGGGCGCTGTCGAACTCGTAGTGGCCGGACGAAAACACGCCAACTACGGTGAACTGCTTGAGCCGCGGCAGTACGCCGGCCGGCGTGATGGTGCCCTGCGGCGCCACCAGCGTCACCTTGTCGCCGACGCGCACGCCCATGGCGTTGGCCAGTTCATTGCCGAGCGCGATGCCAAAGCCGCCCGGCACCAGCGCGTTCATGCTGCCGGCGCGGAACTGGTTGCCCACGTCGGAGACCTTCGGCTCCTCGGCAGGATCCACACCACGCAGCAGCACGCCGCGCACCGCGTCTTCGCGGGTGAGCATGGCCTGGGCGGCCACGTAGGGCGCCGCCCCCACCACTTCCTTGTTCCGCATGGCCTCGGCGGCGGTCTTGTGCCAGTCGGGCAACGGTCCTGGGGCGATGACCTCGATATGGGCGAGGACCGACAGCATGCGGTCCCGCACTTCCTTCTGGAAGCCGTTCATGACCGACAGCACGACAATCAGCGCCGCCACACCGAGGGCGATGCCAAACATCGAGATCATGGAAATGAACGAAATGAACGTATTGCGGCTGGCGCGCTTGCTTGCGCGGGTGTATCGCCAGCCGATCTGCCACTCGTAGGGAAAGTTCAAGAGGAATCCTGTTGTTCGGAAGTCGCGCCGGCGGGCCATCCGCCCCCCTTGGGTGACGGAAAACTGGCGCCGGCCAGCCGGAAGTTTACAATCTCGGCAACCATGATGACGCACCTGACCCTGATTGTGCCCTTTTCCGTCCCGCCTGGCGCCGGCAACGACGCCGCGGACGACGTCGTCTCCAGCGCGCTGCTGCGGCAGTTGGAGTTGCCGGCGCTCGGAAAGTTGCTCACCCGCGCCGCCCCGGGCCCGCGCGAGACCCACGACGATCCGTTCCTGCGCACCCTGCCGCAGGAGCGCTGGCTGGCCGGCCGGGCCGGCCTGGACACCCGGCAGGTGCCGACTGCGCCTTTTATGCGCCTGGCCGACCTGCGGCAACGTGCCGCGGACCGCCTGCCGGACCCCGCCCAGGCGCCGCCTGCCGCCTCCCTGATCCGGGAAGAAAACGGCGATCAGGGCTGGGCCTGCCTCCAGCCGGTTCATATCCACGCGGCGCGGGATCACCTTGTGTTGATGCATCCGGACCAGCTTGAGATCCGCCCCGACGAGGCCGCTGCGCTGCGCGCCGCCATCGACGACCTGCTCCGTGAGTCCGGCATTGCGCTGGACGCGCCCCACCCCGCCCGCTGGTATGTGGCCGACGATGTATTCGGCGAGCTGGAAGCCACCACGCCGGTGCGCGCCACGGGCCGCAATATCGACATCTGGCTGCAAGCCGGCGCGCGGGCGCGCGACTGGCGACGCCTCCAGAACGAGATCCAGATGACCTGGCACGACCATCCGGTCAACCAGGCGCGCGAGGCCGAGGGCCGCCTGACCATCAATTCAGTGTGGCTCCACGGCGGGGGCAAGCTGAGCCTCGTCAACCGGCTGGCCGACGCCGTGCTGACGGACGACCCGTTCCTGGCTGGCCTGGCCCTCGCCAGCGATAGCCTGCTTGACCCGCAGCCAGCCAAATTCGAGGAAATTGCGAAAGCCGACGGCCATGTCATGGCGATGCTCGACACCGCCACCGAGGCCCATATCGCCCAGGACTGGGGCCTCTGGCTTGAGCGCATGCACGCACTCGACGCCGAGTGGTTCACCCCGGTACTGGCGGCCTTGGCCGATGGCCGCATCATGGGCGTCACCCTCGTGCTGGGCGGCGACAACCACTACGCCGAGTTCACCGTGCGGCGTGCCGACCTGCGCAAGTTCTGGCGTGGCATGGGCGCGCGCGGCGACTGGCGCGCCCTGCTTTCCGACTTGGCCATGGTGGCCTGATCCGCGCGTTTTCCGCTTTCGCGCCCGCTTTTCTGGACGAACGACCATGACCCGGATCGCCATCCGCTCTTATTCCGAACCCCACGCCGATGTGCTGGCCAAGTCGGGCCTGCACCCCACGCTGGCCCGCATCCTGTCGGCGCGTGGCGTGCTGCATCCGTCCGAACTGGCCACCGAACTGCCGGAACTGACACCGCCCACGACGATGAAGGGCATCGGCCACGCGGCCGAGTATCTGGCCGATGCCATCGCCG
Source organism: Cupriavidus sp. 10L45 (assembly GCF_056395225.1). Lineage (NCBI taxonomy): Bacteria > Pseudomonadati > Pseudomonadota > Betaproteobacteria > Burkholderiales > Burkholderiaceae > Cupriavidus > Cupriavidus sp. 10L45. Next base: position 209,562 of record NZ_JBFTJC010000005.1, on the reverse strand, counting down.
CCAACCGCAAGCTGCTGATCGTGGCCGACTACGACTGCGACGGCGCCACGGCCTGCGCCGTGGGCGTGCGCGGGCTGCGGATGCTCGGCGCGCGCGTGGATTTCATCGTACCAAACCGCTTCGAGTACGGCTACGGGCTGACGCCCGAGATCGTGGCGCTGGCCGCCCAGCAGCAGCCGGACGTCATCGTCACCGTCGACAACGGCATTGCATCGGTCGACGGCGTGGCGGCGGCCAATGCGCTCGGCATCGACGTGGTGGTGACCGACCACCACCTCCCCGGCGCGGAGCTGCCGGAGGCGGCGGTCATCGTCAACCCAAACCAGCCCGGCTGCGAGTTCCCGAGCAAGAACCTGGCGGGCGTGGGCGTGATGTTCTACGTGCTGCTGGCCCTGCGTGCGGAGCTGCGCCGGCGCGGCGCGTTCACCCAGGCGACCCAGCCGCCGCTGCAAACCCTGCTTGACCTCGTCGCGCTCGGTACCGTCGCGGACGTTGTGAAGCTGGACACCAACAACCGCATCCTCGTGGCCCAGGGGCTGCGCCGGATGCGCGCCGGGCGCATGCATCCGGGCGTGGCGGCGCTGTTCCGCGCGGCAGGGCGTGAGGCCACGCGGGCGAATACGTTCGACCTTGGTTTCGGCCTGGGTCCCCGGCTCAATGCGGCAGGACGGCTCGCCGACATGTCGCTCGGCATCGAATGCCTGCTGACCGACGACCCGAACCGCGCGTGGGAAATCGCCCAAGAACTGGACGGCATGAACCGCGAGCGGCGCGATATTGAGGCCGGCATGCAGCAGGAGGCCCTGCAGATCCTGGAACAGCCGCTGGCGGGACTGGATCCGGCATCGCGCTACACGCTCAGCGTGTTCAACGACACCTGGCACCAGGGGGTCATCGGCATCGTGGCGTCGCGGCTCAAGGAGAAATTCCACCGCCCGACCATCACTTTCGCACCGGGCGACGAGGAACACATCAAGGGCTCGGGCCGCTCGATCCCCGGGTTCCACCTGCGCGATGCGCTCGATCTGGTGTCGAAGCGGCACCCCGGCCTGCTCGTGAAATTTGGCGGACATGCGATGGCGGCTGGCCTGACCGTACGCTCGGCCGACTTCGACACCTTCATGTCGGCGTTCGAAGCCGTTGGCCGCGAATGGCTGACGGACGACCAGCTGGCGCGCGTGATCGAGACCGATGGCGACATCGAGGAATCGTGCTTCAGCCCGGAATTCGTCGCATTGCTAGAAGGTCAGGTCTGGGGCCAGGGCTTCCCGCCCCCCACGTTCTGCGGGGAATTCGATGTCCTGCGCCAGACCGTGCTCAAGGGCAAGCATCTGAAGCTGCAACTGGGGCGCGGCAGCCAGCGCTTCGACGCGATCTGGTTCAACCACGCCGACGCCCTCGACGGCGCCAGCGCGACGGTGGCCTACCGGCTGGACAACAACACCTTCAACGGGGTCACGCGCGTGCAACTGGTGATCGAACACGCGCAGTAAATCGGCAGACGCTGGCGGGACTGCGGAAAACTGGTACACATTTCCGCTGTTCTACGATTTACGCGCGCAGTCGCGGGCCTGAACAATGGCCGCTTCCTCCTCATGGTTGAAGCAATATGGCCAAACTCCTGCGCAGCAACGGCGCGCCACTCGGCGCGCAAATCACCCTCTTTCCGGGGAATCGACTCCAGTTCAAGGTTTCCGGACTCGGTCCACATAGGAAACACCTCGTTCTCCGGAGTACTGACAGCGTCCTAAGCGTCGTGCCGCTAAGGGTCGATGACAGAAGAGCCGAGCAGGTGCTCCGACTGGAAGTGCAGGATCACAGCATCGTCAGCCGACGCGTCGTCCATCTGGACGCTTACGTAACAGACGCACAGGGGCGACTGCAACATAAGGACAGCAATACGGCACGGCTGACCGTGGAGCTTGAGCCGCGACTCAAGCTCCCGGAAGCGGATACCGAGGCAGGGATTCTCGCGCGGATGTTGATTGTCGAGAACGCCGCCCCGAGCCATCCCAAGTTTGTGAGCCTGGATGAGTCGCTGGAGAGCATGCAGTGGATGGTGCACGTACTTCGGAACCGTCTGAAGTTGGGGCCGCAACACTTCTCCGCTCGGGGCGCCTCCACTTTGACCACGCTGATCAAGGCTCAACGACAGGTCGAAGGCTTTGAGCAATTTCCACAACTGGCTCCAGCGCAGAACGTCACACTGAACGCCATACTCAATCTGGCGCACGATGGTGCAGACAATCGTTACAGATCTCATCAGATCTTTGTGGAACATGCTATCGCCGTCTCCAAGGGCACGAAGGCCGGCGCCGACCCTTGCCCCAAGAAGCTATACGCATGGAAAACTGAAGGCTCGGATAGCCCAGGGCACAACTTCGTCAAGTTTCGCGCCAAGGGCGGCCAGGACTTCTATACCCTGACCGACGCATTCCTGGCTCAATTGACGCCGAACACCAGCGGAGCACTGGAGGCAAGGCGATGAAGCAACGATTCATCTTGCCCGTGATACTGGCCTTCGCCTGCCTCAGCACCCAGGCAGCAGGCCCGCTGCCGCCTGGCATTGCCGAAGTGGCGAGCAGCCGAATTAAGGTATCAACGAATCCCTATTATCGACAGCCACTCCACGCCATGAAGCATGTTCTATTGAGCTCCGGAAAGAATGGTCGAACCAATCGCTTCTGCGCCGTTGGCTACAAATGGCCAGACGGCACGTCCCAGGCTTGGGTGCTATGGGACGAGGAGCAAACCCTCATGCTATGGCGGGGAAATCTGTATCGGGATATGCGTGACATCGGGTTGACGGCTGCGAATCGCACCTTGAAATTGGGCCGGGACACCGTCCCTACCCCCGACGATATCAACGGCAGCACCTACCTCGTCACCGAAGCCTGGTGGCGCGCCGTCGCCAATGACTGCCGCAAGCATGGCGAGAAATACGTGATCAAGCCATTCAAGGCGCCCAAACCGAAAGATCCAGGCGCCCAATAGCCTGCCGCAGGCAATCTCCCTACCCGCGCGCCGGCAGGTAGGTGGCTGGATTCACCGGCTTGCCGTTGCCGCGCAACTCGAAGTGCAGCTCGGCCGCGCCGGCCATGCTGCCGATTTCCTGCCCCGTGGTGATGCGGGCGCCTTCCTTGACCAGCGGTTTGTCGAGGTTGCCGTACACGGTCAGCCAGTCGTCGCTGTGCTTCACGATCACCAGCATGCCGTAGCCGCGCAGGGTGCCGACGTGGATGGCCCAGCCGCTGGCGGCAGCGCGGACCTTGCCGTTGGCCGGCACCTCGATCCGCAGGCCCTTCTCGGCCGGCAGGGCGAAGCGGCCCGTCACGCGGCCGTCGGCCGGCCATTGCAGCTTGATGGCGTTGGCCGGCGGGCGCGATGGCGCGGTATCGGCCTGTTTGGCCGAATTTTCAGATTTTTCCGATGATTTGGACGGTGCCGATGCCGACGCTGCCGCCGCCGCGGCTGGCGGCCGCACCCGGATCAGTTGCCCGACCTCGATCTGGTTGGTGTCCGTCAGGTCGTTCCAGCGGGCCAGTTCGGCCACGGAGCGCCGGTTGCGCCGGGCGATCGAGTACATGGTGTCGCCGCGTTCCACGCGGTAGAAGCCGTCCGGCGCCGGTTCTGTCGGGGTCGTGCCACAGGCGGCGAGCAGCGTGGCCGTGAGCGTGGCCATCGTTGCCGCGCCAAGGCGGCCCAGCGCGCGGCGGCGGGCCGCAGACACGTCTGGTCTGGCGAAGTTGCTTGCTGTCATGCGTCCGAATTCACTCCTGTTATTTACCGATATTGTCGCCGAAGTGTTGCCAAGTGGCGCCGCGATCCCCTGGTAGACCGTTCGCATCGCGAACGGTTCGCCACACGCGACGATCCCTCCCGGGATTTACGGCGCCAATCCGCTATAATTCAAGGTTTTGGAAGCGCAGGAACATCATGGAAGCAGAACGCCTCAACGCCATCTCCGGTGCCATCTCCGATCTCCGTTCCCGGACGGAAGATCTACGGGGGTATCTTTGACTACGATGTCAAAGTAGGACGCCTGGACGAAGTCAACGGCGAGCTGGAAGACCCCGAGGTCTGGAACAACCCCAAGCGGGCCCAGGACCTGGGTAAGGAAAAGAAAGCGCTCGAGGCCGTGGTACAGGTCCTCGGCAAGCTGACGGACGACCTGACTGGCGCCGACGAGCTGTTCGAGCTCGCGCGCGAGGAAGGCGACGATGAAACGCTCGAATCCATCGAAACCGACGTCAAGGGCTTCGAGGAGATCGTGGCCGGCATGGAATTCCGCCGCATGTTCTCGGGCGAGATGGACCAGGCCAACGCCTTCATCGACATCCAGGCCGGCGCCGGCGGCACGGAAGCGTGCGACTGGGCGTCGATGCTGCTGCGCCAGTACCTGAAGTACTGCGAGCGCAAGGGCTTCAAGGCCGAGGTGCTCGAAGAGTCCGAGGGCGACGTGGCCGGCATCAAGAGCGCCACCATCAAGATCGAGGGCGACTACGCGTTCGGCTACCTGCGTACCGAGACCGGCGTGCACCGCCTGGTGCGCAAGTCGCCGTTCGATTCGTCGGGCGGCCGCCATACGTCGTTCTCGTCGGTGTTCGTTTACCCCGAGGTGGACGATTCGTTCGAGGTGGAAGTCAATCCGGCCGACCTGCGCGTGGATACCTACCGCGCATCGGGCGCGGGCGGGCAGCACATCAACAAGACCGATTCGGCGGTGCGGATTACCCACATCCCCACCGGCATCGTCGTGCAGTGCCAGAACGACCGTTCGCAGCACCGTAACCGTGCCGAGGCCATGTCGATGCTGAAGTCGCGCCTGTACGAGCATGAGATGCGCAAGCGTCAGGCCGAGGCCGACAAGCTCGAAGCCGGCAAGACCGATGTGGGCTGGGGCCACCAGATCCGCTCGTATGTGCTGGACCAGAGCCGGATCAAGGACCTGCGCACCAATGTGGAAATGTCCAACACCCAGAAGGTGCTGGACGGCGACCTCGATCCGTTCATCGAGGCCAGCCTGAAACAGGGCCTGTAAGCAGACCGGCGCGCCGCCCCCGGGGTGGCGCGCCGGTTTCCGCCGGCCAACTTCGACGCATTCCGCTTCAACTTCGAACCACCAAGACCACCAGGACATCCGGGGCACCATGAGCGCAGGTATCCATCTCTATATCGTCACGGGCGCATCGCGCGGCCTGGGCGCGGCACTGACCCGCGCGTTGCTGAAACCGGGCAACCGGGTGATCTGCGTGGCGCGCAGCCGCAGCCCCGAACTGGAGGCGGATATCGCCGCCAGCGGCGTGCCGGTGGCCTGGCACCTGCAGGACCTGTCCCAGCCCAGCGCGGCCGCCGGCTGGCTGGGCAGCGTGCTTGATGCCGTGGACGATGCCCCGGCCAGCGTGACGCTGATCCTCAATGCCGGTGTGGTAGAGCCGATTGGCCCGATCACGGCGCTGCACGAGACCACGCTCATCCCCCATCTGCTGACCAACCTGGCCACGCCGATGACCATGACAGGCGCGTTCATCGAGCACACTGCCCGCTTTGACTGCGCGCGCAAGGTGCTGGCGATCTCGTCGGGCGCCGCGCGCAACCCGGTGCCGGGCTGGAGCGCCTATTGCGCCGGCAAGGCCGCGCTCGACATGTTCATCCGCTCGGTTAACGCCGAGTACGCGAGCGTGCCGGAGCCGCGCGCGGTGCGCGCCGTGGCGCTGGCGCCGGGCGTGGTCGATACCGACATGCAGGAAACCATCCGCGGTGCGGACTTCGCGGCCGTGCAGCGCTTCCGCGATCTCAAGGCCAACGACCAGCTCGCCTCGCCCGAAGACACGGCGCGGCGCATCGTGGCTTACCTGGAGCGTCCCGACTTCGGCAAGACCGAACTCGACGACATCCGCAATTACTGAACCGAACTGAACCGAACCGCGCCGGCGCCAAGCCGGAGCGATCCACCGACACATCATGACCGAACCGACCCGCGCCCCAGCCGCCGATACGCCTGCCGCCGACGAGAACAAGATCATCGCGGAGCGGCGCGAGAAACTGCAGGCCCTGCGCCAGCAAGGCGTGGCCTTCCCCAACGACTTCCGCCCGACGCATCAGGCCGCCGCGCTCCACGCCGAGCACGGCGAGACCGACCAGGCCACGCTGGAAGCGCAGCCCGTGGAAGTGGCCATCGCCGGCCGGATGATGCTCAAGCGCGTGATGGGCAAGGCCAGCTTTGCGACCGTGCAGGACGGCAGCGGCCAGATCCAGTTCTACGTCACGCGTGACAAGGTGGGCGAAGACGTCTACGCCGCGTTCAAGCACTGGGACCTGGGCGACATCATCAGCGCGCGCGGCGAGCTGTTCCGCACCAACAAGGGTGAGCTGTCGGTGCAGGTGCGCGAACTACGCCTGCTGTCGAAGTCGCTGCGCCCGCTGCCGGACAAGTTCCACGGCCTGGCCGACCAGGAGACCAAGTACCGCCAGCGCTATGTGGACCTGATCGTCTCGCCCGAGACACGCGCCACGTTCCGGGCTCGTACAAACGCCATTTCGTCGCTGCGCCGCCATATGGCCGACGCCGGCTTCATGGAAGTGGAAACGCCGATGCTGCACCCGATTCCGGGCGGTGCGGCGGCCAAGCCTTTCATTACGCACCACAACGCGCTGGACATGCAGATGTTCCTGCGCATCGCGCCCGAGCTGTATCTGAAGCGCCTGGTCGTCGGCGGCTTCGAGCGCGTGTTCGAGATCAATCGTAATTTCCGTAACGAAGGGGTGAGCCCGCGCCACAACCCCGAGTTCACGATGATGGAGTTCTACGCGGCCTACACGGACTACCGCTGGCTGATGGACTTCACCGAGAACCTGATCCGCCAGGCGGCCATCGATGCGCGCGGCAGCGCCACGGTGACCTACCAGGGCCGCGAGTTGGATCTCGCCAAGCCGTTCCATCGCCTGACGATCTGCCAGGCGATCCAGAAGTTCGCGCCCGAGTACACCGACGCGCAACTGACCGATGCCGATTTCCTGCGCACCGAACTGAAGAAATTTGGCGTGAATACGAGCGCGCCGCAGTTCCTGAACGCCGGCCTCGGCACGCTGCAGCTGGTGCTGTTTGAGGAAACGGCCGAGAGCCAACTGTGGGAGCCGACCTTTATCGTCGATTACCCCGTCGAAGTGTCGCCGCTGGCGCGCGCCTCGGACACGTTGCCGGGCATCACCGAGCGTTTCGAGCTGTTCATCACGGGCCGCGAGATCGCTAACGGCTTCTCGGAATTGAACGATGCCGAGGATCAGGCTGACCGCTTCCGCAAGCAGGTGGAGCAGAAGGACGCCGGCGACGAGGAAGCGATGTACTTCGACGCCGACTACATCCGCGCGCTCGAGTACGGCATGCCTCCGACGGGTGGCTGCGGCATCGGCATCGACCGTCTGGTGATGCTGCTGACCGACAGCCCGAACATCCGCGACGTCATCCTGTTCCCGCACCTGCGCCGCGAGGACTGAACCGCAGGTACGCACCCAGACAACCCACCGCATGCGTGGCAGGTGGCAGACCACTGACAAACCCCACACTTTTTCGAGTGTGGGGTTTTTCTTTGTGGCGACCGAAATGCGAACGTCTCTGTACCCGCGGTTTAAGGAATCAGCGATTGTTTCCCTGTGTTCGCTCCTGCTAGGTTGATGGCCGCCCCCAGTTGATAAGGGCGACCTAACCAGGAGCGAGGATGCTATTTATTACGAAGCAAGGGCATGTCGACGCGGAGCGAGTGAGGGTGAAGATTTTCCCGAAGATCGAGCGCGGACCGATGGATACCGTAAATGGGATCGTTGTACACCAGACAAGCGCCCCGGAGTCGTCCCATACATTTAACAGCTATGGCGATGTTGCGGCCAATGGCGCTCACTTCTTGATAGACAAGGACGGCATCATCTATCAAACCGCATCCTTGCGGAGAGTGACGAATCACGTCGGACGACTCCGGTCGCGCTGCATTTTGACCAAACAGTGCTCTCCCATCGAGCTAGACAAGATATCCAAGCTCGGAACTGGTGCGCTACATCGACACGAAGTAAAGAAAAAATGGCCCAACCGATTTCCATCCAATCATGACTCGATAGGCATAGAGCTGGTAGGCATGGCCATCGGACCCAAGAACAAGGAAGTTTACGAGGATGTAACTGCCGCTCAAAACTCTTCATTGGACTGGCTGATCTCAGAGCTCATGGACACCTTTGCGGTGGCGGCGCGGGAAGTCTATCGGCACCCCGATATTTCCTACAAGAACCTGACCGAAGCGAGGACCGCAAAATGGTGAGATCAAGAACTCTTCCCCTCTTGAGATCCGCTGCCTTTGTTTTGCTGTGCATGACGGCCGCGCTTTGCTCAGCCAGAGATGTCAGAAAAGTGGTGATTGAAGAAGTCGGCCAATCGCTACCAGATGGAGATCCGCGGACAGCCGAGCTATGCAAGAGATTCCGGCCAACGGTGACGCAGGTAAAGAACTTCTTTTCCAAGATATACCCTGTCCAGGCGCGCATGGTGCTCCACGACTACTACTCCCCATGTTATGCCACGGGCACCGTCGTGTTCGGGGACAGCAGTACCGGGGCGTGGAGCCTATATTCCGGCGGGACGGCAACACTGGTATGGACGCACGGAGGCGATAAGGTCTACGTCTACTATGGAAAGAACAAATGGTACGACCCCTTCGCATGTACTTACGGGCTTGAGGATGAGGGAAAATGTTAGAGGGAGCGCCCGCTTCCATGAGCCAATTTGTTACTGGAGCGCCTGTAGGACGCACTCCGATAGCGCGACAAACCCATGATTGACAAGGGTTTTCCGCGCTACGAATGCTTACAAAATCGAACGGCAATCGGGGCGCGATTCGGCCACACTTGGGGTATCGACCGGCAAGTCCGGTCACCCGGAGAACAACAAATGCAGCACCCCACTCCCGCTACCGCCCATCCGTCGAATTCGCCCACCCCGCCGCTGCCGCCCCAGCGCCGCCTGCACCCGCTGGTCGGCGCCGCGGCAGTCGCCGTAGTGGTGGCCAGCCTGACCGCGGTGGCGGCCGTGACCGGCGTGTTGCCGCTCACGAAGGCGAACCAGGGGCCAGCCGACTACCCGGCCCCGGTCGCCACCCAGTCCATTACCCCCCCGCCGGGTTCGACCACCCGCCCGCCGGCTTATGACGCCCAACAGGCTCAACAGGCCCAGCAATCCCAACAATCCCAGCAGGCGCGTAACGAGCCGCCCCCGCAGCAGGCTCAGGCCGAGGAGCGTCCCGCCACCCGGCCCAGCCATACGGCTGGCCGCGTCACGGCCGTGAGCGTCGTGGAATCGGAGAAGCCCACCAGCGGCGTGGGCGCGGTCGGCGGCGCCGTGGTGGGCGGCCTGCTCGGCAACCAGATCGGCAGCGGCAACGGCCGGATTCTCGGCACAGTAGCCGGTGCGGCGGCGGGCGGTTACGCCGGCAACGTGGTCGAGAAGCACGTGAACAAGGACAAGGCCTACCGCGTCAGCGTGCAGATGGACGATGGCACGCGCCGTACCTTCACCTACAAGAACCCGCCGGGGGTCGATGTGGGCCAGCGTGTCCACATGGAACGTGGCGTGCTGGTAACGGGGTAAGCGGGGGTAAGCGCTTCCCCTGGGAAAGCGAAACGGCCGCGCTGGTGGATGCCAGCGCGGCCGTTTTTCATCGATCTACGATAGGTGCAGCCTTACGCCGCTTCCTCGATCCACGCAGCCTGGATCGCCTCGAGAATCTTCTCACCCGAGCGCTCGGGCAGGTCGTCGAAGCCGTCCAGTTCAAGGACCCACTGGCGCAGTTGCGTGAAGCGGACCGTCACTGGGTCCACCTCGGGGTACTTGTCGTAGAGCGCCGCGGCGATGTCGAAGGTGTCAGTCCATTTCATCTCAGTGGCCTTCCTTGGCGTGGTTGATCGTGTATTTTGGAATTTCTACGGTCAGATCCGCGTCCGCCACCAGCGCCTGGCAAGACAGGCGCGAGTTCGGCTCCAGGCCCCAGGCCTTGTCGAGCAGGTCTTCTTCCTTTTCCTCGGCGTCTTCCAGCGAATTGAAGCCTTCGCGCACTACCACGTGGCACGTGGTGCAGGCGCAAGACTTCTCGCAGGCGTGCTCGATGTTGATGCCCTGGCTCAGCAGCGCGTCGCAAATGCTGGTGCCCTGGGGTGCCTCGAACACGGCCCCCTCGGGGCACAGTTCCACGTGAGGCAATACGATGATTTGTGCCATGTCTGTCCTGGTATGACTATTCTCAATTCGGTGCGGCTCAGCCGAGCTCCTGCACCTTGCGCCCCGCCAGCGCGCTCTTGATCGAGCGGTCCATGCGGCGTGCGGCAAATTCGTCCGTGCCATGCGACAACCGCTCCACGGCGGTCTTGATCGCGTGGTGGTCGTCGCCTGTTGCAATCTGTCGCACATTGGCCATCAGCACTTCCACGCTCGCGCGCTCCTCGGCGGTCAGCAGGTCGCCGTCCACCTCGAGCGCGCGCGTGGTGGCTTCCACCAGCCGTTCGGCTTCCACGCGCTCCTCGGCCAGCGCGCGGGTCTTCATGTCGTGCTCGGCCTCGCGGAAGCTGTCCTGCAGCATGCGCGCGATGTCGTCGTCAGCCAGGCCGTAGGACGGCTTGACCGAGACTGACGCCTCCACGCCCGAGTGCATCTCGCGCGCGGCCACCGACAGCAGGCCGTCGGCATCCACCTGATAGGTCACGCGGATCCGCGCGGCACCGGCCACCATCGGCGGAATGCCGCGCAGCTCGAAGCGCGCCAGCGAGCGGCAATCGCTCGCCAGTTCGCGCTCGCCCTGAAGCACGTGGATCGCGATCGCGGTCTGGCCGTCCTTGAACGTCGTGAATTCCTGGGCGCGTGCCACGGGAATCGTGCTGTTGCGCGGGATGATCTTCTCGACCAGTCCGCCCATCGTTTCCACGCCCAGCGAGAGCGGAATCACGTCGAGCAGCAGCCAGTCCTCGCCGGGCGCGTGGTTGCCGGCCAGCAGGTTGGCCTGCATGGCGGCGCCGAGGGCCACAACCTTGTCCGGATCGAGGTTGGTCAGCGGCGTCTGGCCGAAGTAGTCGCCCACAGCCTTGCGGATCGACGGCATGCGCGTGGCACCGCCCACCAGCACGACGCCCTTCACGTCCTGCGTCTCGACGCCGGCATCGCGCAGCGCCTTGCGCGCCGGCGCCAGCGTTTTCTGCACCAGATGCTTCGTAATATCGTTGAAAACCGAGGCGGACAGCGGCAGGTGAACGATCTCGCCACTGGCCAGCACCGCGTCGATCACCGTGCTGTCGCTCTCGGACAAGGCTTCCTTGGCGGCACGGGCGCGCACCATCAGCAGCCGGGTGTCTTCGGCGGACAGCGGCTGCAGGCCGGCCTGTTCCACGATCCAGCACAGCAGGCGCTGATCGAAATCGTCACCACCAAGCGCGGAGTCACCGCCGGTGGACATCACTTCGAACACGCCCTTGGTCAGCTTGAGCACGGAGATGTCGAAGGTGCCGCCGCCGAGATCGTAAACCGCGTAAATCCCTTCGGCCGCGTTGTCGAGGCCGTAGGCAATGGCCGCCGCGGTCGGCTCGTTGAGCAGGCGCAGCACCTCCAGGCCGGCCAGTTGGGCCGCGTCCTTGGTGGCCTGGCGCTGGGCGTCATCGAAATAGGCCGGCACCGTGATCACGGCGCCGACGAGATCGTCGCCAAGGGAATCCTCGGCGCGCTGACGCAGCGTCGCCAGGATCTCGGCCGACACCTCCACCGGGCTCTTCACCCCGGCGGCAGTCTTGATCTGCACCATGCCCGGCGCATCGACGAAGTCGTACGGGCTGTGCTCGATATTGGCCACGTCGCGCAGGCCACGGCCCATGAAACGCTTGACGGAGACGATGGTGTTCTTGGGATCGCGCACGGCTTCGTCCTGCGCGCGATAGCCGATGTGGGCCGTACGGTCCGGCAGGTAGCGCACGACCGAGGGCAGCAGCGGACGGCCGCGCTCGTCGGACAACACTTCGGGAATGCTGTTGCGCACGGCAGCCACCAGCGAGTTGGTGGTGCCAAGGTCGATACCGACTGCCAGGCGCCGCTGGTGCGGGGCCGGCGACATGCCGGGTTCGGAAATCTGGAGCAGTGCCATGATGATTCTTCGCGTGTTCTTGTGGGGCGATGTCCGGACTTCGCCGGGGAGGACCGTGCCGGGAGACTGGCGATTCGCCTAGTTTTCCAGCCGGTCGATCGCCTCGCTGGCGTCGTGTTCGATCTTCTCGATAAACATCAATTGCCGCGCCGCAGCGCCGGCTGCCTCATTGCTGCCGGCATCGAGCAGCGCGCCGAGCGCCTCCAGGCGCTCGCGCCGTTCCTGGCGCAGGTCGCGCAGCAGGCCGTCGAGCCGGTCCGTTGCGCGGTCTTCCACCGCTTCCTGCAGCGCCTCGCGCCATTCCATCTGCTGCATCAGGAAGGCCGGGGCCATGGCGGTATTGTTCTCCGCCTGGATGTCCACGCCGCGCAGCGTGAGCAGGTAGATGGCGCGTTTCAGCGGCTGGCGCAGCGTGCGATAGGCTTCGTTGGCGTGCGCGGCCCATTGCATCGCCACGCGCCGCTCGGCGTCGCCGGCGTTGGCAAAGCGGTCCGGATGGGCCTGAGACTGCACGGTGCGGTAGGCTTCATCGAGTGATGCCTGATCCACATCGAAGCGCACCGGCAAGCCGAACAGCGAGAAAAAATCGTCTTTCAAAACCTTCCCCAACAAAAAGGAGCGGCCACGCCGCCCCCCTTTCGCACTTCATTGCACTTCAGCGCACTTCAGCACGTCGCCGGATATCAGACCCGGAACGACTCGCCGCAGCCGCACTCGTCCTTGACGTTCGGGTTGTTGAAGCGGAAACCCTCGTTCAACCCTTCGCGTGCGAAGTCCAGTTCAGTGCCGTCGATGTACGGCAGACTTTTCGGGTCGACGATCACCTTGAGGCCCCGCGTCTCGAAGACCTGGTCCTCGGGTAGCACTTCGTCCACGTATTCAAGCTTGTAAGCCAGGCCGGAGCAGCCGGTGGTCTTCACACCCACGCGCAGGCCCACGCCCTTGCCGCGGCGTTCCAGGTAGCGGGCGACGTGCTTCGCCGCCTTTTCGGTCATTGTGATCATCGTTGCCTTGCTGTCAGACACCGCGTCCGGCCAATGCGCCGGGCGCGGCAGTTTCCAACGAAAAAGCCAGTCCGCCGATCAGGCAGCCTGCTGCGCGGCGGGAACGCCGTGCTTCTTCTTGTAGTCGTCGACCGCCGCCTTGATGGCGTCCTCGGCCAGGATCGAGCAGTGGATCTTCACCGGCGGCAGCGCCAGTTCCTCGGCGATGTGCGTGTTCTTGATCTCAAGGGCCTGGTCGACGGTCTTGCCCTTGACCCATTCGGTCACCAGCGACGACGACGCGATGGCCGAGCCGCAACCGTAGGTCTTGAACTTGGCGTCTTCGATCACGCCCGCCTCATTCACCTTGATCTGCAGCTTCATCACGTCGCCGCAGGCCGGAGCGCCGACCATGCCGGTGCCCACCGCGTCGTCGTTCTTGTCGAACGAACCGACGTTGCGCGGATTTTCATAGTGGTCGAGAACCTTGTTGCTGTAAGACATTTTGGCTACCTCTGACGAATCTTGAATGGGGGTCGTTATTGTTTTGGGCGCTGCTCAGTGGGCGGCCCAMTGGATCGAGTTCAGGTCGACACCGTCCTTGAACATTTCCCACAGCGGCGACAGGTCGCGCAGCTTGCCGATCTTGTTCTTCAGCAGTTCGATCGTGTAGTCGATCTCCTGCTCGGTGGTGAAGCGGCCCACCGTGAAACGGATGGAGCTGTGCGCCAGTTCGTCGTTGCGGCCCAGGGCGCGCAGTACGTACGACGGCTCCAGCGAGGCCGACGTGCAGGCCGAGCCCGACGACACGGCCACGTCCTTGATCGCCATGATCAGGGACTCGCCTTCCACGAAGTTGAAGCTCACGTTCAGGTTGTGCGGCACGCGGTGTTCCAGCGAGCCGTTCAGGTACACCTCTTCCATGCCCGACAGGCCGCGCCACAGGCGGTCACGCAGCATGCGGATCCGTTCGTTCTCGGTGGCCATTTCCTCGCGGGCCAGGCGGAACGCTTCGCCCATGCCGACGATCTGGTGCGTGGCCAGCGTGCCCGAACGCATGCCGCGCTCGTGACCACCGCCGTGCATTTGCGCCTCAATCCGCACACGCGGCTTGCGACGTACATACAGCGCGCCCACGCCCTTCGGGCCGTAGGTCTTGTGGGCCGAGAACGACATCAGGTCGCACTTCAGCGTGTTCAGGTCGATGGTGACCTTGCCGGTGGCCTGGGCCGCATCGCAATGGAAGATGATGCCCTTGGCGCGGCAAATTTCGCCGATCTGCGCCACGTCCTGGATCACGCCGATCTCGTTGTTCACCAGCATCACCGACACCAGGATCGTATCCGGGCGAATCGCCTGCTGGAACACGTCCATGTCGATCAGGCCGTCGTCCTTGACGTCGAGGTAGGTCACCTCGAAGCCCTGGCGTTCGAGCTCGCGGGTGGTGTCCAGCACCGCCTTGTGCTCGGTCTTCACCGTAATCAGATGCTTGCCCTTGCCCGAGTAGAAGTTCGCGGCACCCTTGATGGCCAGGTTGTTCGACTCGGTTGCGCCCGACGTCCACACGATCTCGCGGGGATCGGCGCCCACCAGCGCGGCCACCTGCTCACGCGCTTCTTCGACCGCGCGCTCGGCTTCCCAGCCATAGGCGTGGCTACGCGAGGCCGGATTGCCGAACTGCTCGCGCAGGTACGGAATCATCTTGTCGGCTACGCGCGGGTCCACCGGCGTCGTGGCCGAATAATCCATGTAGATGGGGAAATGTGGGGTGCTCATCGTTATGACTGCCTTATAGGGACCGCTAATCGCTTACTGTCTACCGATAGTTTAAACAAACTATCTGAAATCTGCTCAGGACTGCGCGAGGCTGAACACCGAGTTCACCACGCGGGGGCGCGCCGGCTTTTCCTGCTTCTCGGCCTTGCTGCGCGTCACCGGCACGGGCTGCGCGGCGTCTTCGCGCATGTCGTGCAGCACCGCCGGCTGGCGGGCGCGCTGTTGGTCAACGAGGTTCTTCAGGGAGACGGAGTCGAGGTACTCGACCATCTTCTGGTTCAGCGTGGCCCACAGCTCGTGGGTCATGCATCGCCCGGATCCATCATCTCCGTTACAATTGCCCTTCCCGCCGCACTGCGTGGCATCCAGTGGCTCGTCCACGGCGATGATGATGTCCGCCACGGTGACGTCCTCGGCCTTGCGGGCGAGGCTGTAGCCACCCCCCGGACCGCGCACGCTTTCCACGATCTCGTGCCGGCGCAGCTTGCCAAACAGCTGCTCCAGGTAGGACAGAGAGATTTTCTGGCGCTGGCTGATGCCAGCGAGCGTGACGGGCCCCTGATCCTGGCGCATGGCCAAGTCGATCATGGCGGTTACCGCAAAACGGCCTTTGGTGGTCAGTCTCATGATGCTCGGGGAGAAGGAAATACTTGATCGTTTCGCTCAAGTATAAATTTATCCGACCAAATCAGTCAAGTACCCCTGCTGCAGTGCACGGTATCCGGCACGACGCTTTTCAGGCCGCATCGCCCGGCGCGGGCGCCGCCACGGGCACCGCGCGCGGCGGAATCAGCAGCGACATCGGGTGCCGCACAATGCGCCTGCGCACCGCCGCACTGAGTTCGCGCCGATCCACGCGAGGCAGGTTGCGCGACCGCATCGCCATATAGAAGGCCAGCGCAAAGCTGACTGCCACGTTCAACACCCCCATCAGCGCGATACCGGCCACGGCCAGCCAGAGCGACGGCATGCGCAGTGCATCCATGCCGAGCACGCCGATGGCCGTGCCCACGGAACCGGTGGAAAGCGTCACATGGCGCACTTCCATATGCGGTCCAAAGAAGCTCAGGATCTCCGGCCCGAGCCCAAGCAGGAAGCCCAGCGACACATTGCCCGCGATGCCCGACAGATTGCGCTTCCAGAAATCCGCCAGCTTCATCGCCCCGCCCTGCCCCAGCACGTAGCGCAGCCGGCGGTGGTAGGCCATCACGTCGTGCACGCGGTGCAGCGCGAACCAGTTGTCCGCCCAGCCGGCGATCAGGCTCGACAGCCACAGCAGCACGCCGGTGAACGCGGCGTAGAGCGGCGTGGGGCCGAGAATCGAGAACGATTCGATCGTGGCAATGGCCTTGGCCGGCGTGATCAGGTTGGCGCCGAGCAGCCTTCCGGCCAGCCACTGCACCAGCAGTGCCACCGGGAACACCACGGCCAGGTTGCCGAAAATCGCCGCCGCGTTCGAGCGGATCATCGCGATGGTGTCGTCGACGAAGGCCTCGCGCCCCTCTGGCCGCCCTACGCCATCGAGCCGGTGCGCCAGCGCCGGGCCGGTCATCGCCGGCTGCTTGGTGGCCAGCGTGAAATGCGCGAAATGGATCGCCAGGAAGCTGCCGGCATAGTTCAGCGAGGCCAGCAGGCCCTCCAGGAACTTGTCCAGATGCAGGCCGTAGATCAGAAATTTCAGATAGACCGTGACCACCGTGACCAGCCCGCCGCCGGCCGCCGCGCGCAGCAGCTCGCCGTACTCCTTACGGTCCCGCGTGATGTAGTGCTCGCCGGTCTCGGCGGACCGCTCCACCACCTTGCGCGCCAGTTGCGCGAACGATGAGCCGGCCAGATGCGCGATGCTGCGCCGGGCCTGCGTGGAGCGGATCAGCTCGGCCATCAGGTGCGCGTGGCGGCTGTGGCGGCCTGGGTCCACCCAGGCGTTGAGCAGCAGGTCGATCCGCGCCAGGCGGACCTTCATGCGCTCGATCTGGAACACCACCTCGACGGAGACGCCGTTCTCCTCGAGATCGGCATAGACATGCTGCGCGGCGGCCAGACAGCCATCGAGCAGCGCGCGGAAATAGTTGAGCCGATGGCCGAAGACCTCGTTGTCATGGGCCAGCCCCTCTTCGCACAACGCCGCGATGGCCATGTCGAGCCGGAAAAATGGCGTGTCCTGCACGCGGCCGGGCAGACGCGAACGAATTGACTGGCTCAGGCCGGTGGCGCGCACCTGACTGGCGAGCACCTGGATGCTTGCGGCCAGCGTGTCCTCGAGCTGGATGCGATCGCCCCCGGCGCCCGATTGCAGCGCTGACGCGATGCGCTCGATCAGGTCGGCATCGAGTCCATCGACCCAATCCGCATCAGCCTCATCGGCAAAGACCAGCGCGAACAGGCCGGCCATGTCGTTGCGGTTGGGCGGCGGCGGCAGGAAGCGCGCCTGGAGCCGATCGACCATCTCGCCCCAGAAACCGGGATGGGAGGCCACGCCGGTATCGCAGAACAGCGAGGTGGGATCGTTGTCACGGACGATCGAGCGGATGGTGCGCGCGAAGCGATCCGCCCAATCGGGGTGCCGCGCCAGCACCTGGAGCAGGTAACGCAGCCGCACGTGGGCGGGATAGCTGCGCGCCGGGGCGTTGGCCTGATCGGGGTGGGTATCCGGATCGGGATCGACGGCCAGGCTGCCGTCGCGCCGGAGCCAGTAGCCCAGCTCGACGAGCCAGGCGTTGCGGTCCGCGAGCAAGGCGTCGGGATTGGCCGAGGCCAGGATGGCGTCGAGCTGCAAGCTCGCATTGCGTGACTCGCGCCACTTGCGCCATTTGCGGAACAGGGAAAAAACCATGGATATCTCTGGAGGGCCGGCAACGTGCCGGCCTGGGGCTGCGGGGCTTGGCGGGGACCTCAGCGGGTGGGCGCCAACCGTTCGCGCAGCATGGCTACCACACCGTCGCAGGCGTCTTCGACGTAGTCGAGCACGGTTTCGAAGCCATCGCCCTCGCCGTAATAGGGATCGGGCACTTCCTCGGCAGGGTGCCGGGTGGCAAAGCTCATCAGCAGCCGGAGCTTGTCCGGGCTGACTTCGGGATGCAGTGTGCGTAGCGTGGACATATTGGCGTGGTCCATCGCCAGCACAAGGTCAAAGCGCTGGAAGTCCGCCACCCCCACCTTGCGCGCCCGCAGCGCGGACAGGTCATACCCGCGCTGCAGCGCGTAGCGCTGGCTGCGGGCATCGGGCGGGCGCCCGAGGTGATAGTCGTGGGTACCGGCGGAATCCAGTTCGACCTGCTCCGCAAGACCCGCGGCGATCAACTTGGCGCGCAGCACGCCTTCCGCCGTCGGCGAACGGCAGATATTGCCCATGCAGCACATCAGGATGGCGAATTTTTTCATCGGCATGATTTTACTTTGCCGATGATGTCGGCACTATGCCAACTGCACCGCCAGCTCCCGCCCTCTCTCCCAGCCGGCCGCTTCCGCCTCTTCCGGTGTCTTGAAGTGGTCCGTCGGTGGCGCGGTTTCCACCAGCGTGCCGGCCGCGCGGATATTGGTGCCGGGGCGGCAGACGCGCACCGTGTATTCCCACTCGATCGACGAACGGGGTTTCACCTGCACCTGGATCTCGTGCGTCTCGAAAACCCTCTTTTTCCATTCACTGCTATAGGCCATGTCTTGTCTCCTGTGCTGCCGGCGACCCTTGGCCCGGGTCAGTTCACCTCGCCGGCATCGATTGTGCGCATGGCGGCAGCTTCGGCCAATGCCAGGGCCGCCTCCGGGGTGGCCGCCGCGCCGGTCTCCGATTCGAATGTCGGACCGCTGACCTCGCCGAACGCGTCGGCGATCGTCACAACGCCCGAAAACCCGCCTCCGGCATGCGGAATTGCCCGCGCCACCACCGCGTAACCACCGTATTCGAACTGTGTCACCATGGCGCGCTCCTCGTTGTTGACCGGCTCCGTCCGGCGTGGATGCCCCCGGACACCCTAGACACTATAGGATGTGATCGCCGCTCGCCCCGAACACCTGGGCGCGCAGCTTGGCCAGTTGGTCGCGAACCTGGGCCGCCTTTTCGAACTCGAGATTCTTGGCATGGTCGAGCATCTGCTTCTCCAGCCGCTTGATCTCCTTCGCGACCTGCTTCTCGCTCATGTCCTCGTATTTCGCGCGCTCGGCGGCTGCGCTCAGTTCCGCCCGGACCTCGTTCGGGTCATAGACCCCGTCGATAATGTCCTTGATCCGCTTGACCACGCCGCGCGGCGTGATGCCATGGGCCTCGTTATGCGCGATCTGCTTGATGCGGCGCCGCTCGGTCTCGTCGATCGCGCGCTTCATCGAATCCGTCATGCGGTCGGCATAGAGGATGGCGGTACCGTTGACGTTCCGGGCGGCGCGGCCGATGGTCTGGATCAGCGAGCGCTCGGCGCGCAGGAAGCCCTCCTTGTCCGCATCGAGGATGGCCACCAGCGACACCTCGGGAATATCGAGGCCCTCGCGCAGCAGGTTGATCCCCACCAGCACGTCAAACGTGCCAAGACGCAGGTCGCGGATGATCTCCACGCGTTCCACGGTATCGATGTCCGAGTGCAGATAACGTACCTTGACGCCGTTCTCGGACAGGAATTCGGTCAGCTGCTCGGCCATCCGCTTGGTCAGCGTGGTCACCAGCACGCGATCGCCGGCCTGCACGCGGATGTTGATCTCGGATAGCAGGTCGTCCACCTGGGTCGTGGCCGGGCGCACCATGATGATCGGGTCGACCAGGCCGGTCGGCCGCACCACCTGCTCCACCACCTGCCCCGCATGGTCCTTCTCGAACTGCGCCGGCGTGGCCGAGACGAACATCACCTGGCGCATCTTGCGTTCGAATTCGTCGAATTTCAGCGGCCGGTTGTCCAGCGCGGACGGCATGCGGAAGCCGTACTCGACGAGCGTGGTCTTGCGCGCGCGGTCGCCGTTGTACATGCCGTTGAGCTGGCCGATCAGCACGTGAGACTCGTCGAGGAACATCAGCGCGTCCGGCGGCAGGTAATCGACCAGCGTCGGCGGCGGCTCGCCCGGCTTGGCGCCGGAAAGGTGCCGGGAATAGTTCTCGATGCCCTTGCAGAAGCCCAGTTCCGAGAGCATTTCCAGGTCGAAGCGCGTGCGCTGCTCCAGCCGTTGCGCCTCCACGAGACGATTCTCCTTGTAGAAGAAATCGAGCCGCTCGCGCAGTTCCACCTTGATGTCCTCGATCGCCCGCAGCACGGTATCGCGCGGCGTGACGTAGTGGCTCGACGGGTAGACCGTGAAACGCGGAATCTTCTGACGCACGCGCCCGGTCAGGGGGTCGAAGTACTGGAGCGAGTCGACCTCATCGTCGAACAGCTCCACGCGCACGGCCATCTCGGCGTGCTCGGCCGGGAAGATGTCGAGCGTGTCGCCGCGCACGCGGAACGTGCCGCGCTGGAAATCGGTCTCGTTGCGCGTGTACTGCATGGCGATCAGCCGCGCGATGATGTCGCGCTGGCTCAGCTTGTCGCCGGTGCGCAACGTCAGAATCATCTTATGGTATTCGCTCGGATTGCCGATCCCGTAGATCGCGGACACGGTCGCCACGATAATCGTGTCGCGCCGCTCGAGCAGGCTCTTGGTGGCCGACAGCCGCATCTGCTCGATATGCTCGTTGATCGACGAGTCCTTCTCGATGAACAGGTCGCGCTGCGGCACATAGGCCTCAGGCTGGTAGTAGTCGTAGTAGCTGACGAAGTACTCGACCGCGTTGCGCGGGAAAAACTCGCGGAATTCCGAGTACAACTGGGCCGCAAGTGTCTTGTTCGGCGCAAAGACGATGGCCGGCCGCCCCATGCGCGCGATGACGTTGGCCATGGTGAAGGTCTTGCCGGACCCGGTCACGCCCAGCAGGGTCTGGAACGACAGGCCATCCTCGACGCCCTCCACAAGCTGGCGGATGGCCTGGGGCTGGTCCCCGGCGGGCGGGAACGGCTGGTAGAGCTGGAACGGGGAGCCCGGAAAGGTGACGAATTTGTCTTCGTCCAGGACCGGGGCGACTTCGGCGAGATTCGTCATAGGGTAGGGAAAAACCTGAGGAAAAACTGGCGGATACGCTAGAATCTTGGGGTTGCGCGGACCCGCTTCAAGCATTGTGGCATCACGCTACTGTCAGTTCCTGTCAGTAGGGCCATCGACGCGATCCGCCAGCGCAGCCCGAAGCATTCTACGCCCTCCGTTTTGTTACACAGCTGACCACGAGAATCCAAATGAGTTTGTTTTCTGCCGTCGAGATGGCCCCGCGCGACCCGATCCTGGGCCTGAATGAAGCCTTCAATGCCGACACCCGCACCACCAAGGTGAACCTGGGCGTTGGCGTGTACTTCACCGACGAAGGGAAAATTCCCCTCCTGCGCGCCGTGCAGGAGGCCGAGAAGGCTCGCCTGGCCAGCGCCACGCCGCGTGGCTACCTGCCGATCGAAGGCATCGCCGCCTATGACCAGGCCGTGCAGACCCTGCTGTTCGGCAAGGAATCGGCCCTGATCACCGAAGGCCGCGTTGTGACGGCCCAGGCACTTGGTGGCACCGGCGCCCTGAAGATTGGCGCCGACTTCCTGAAGCGCCTGTACCCGGATGCCAAGGTCGCCATCAGCGACCCGAGCTGGGAAAACCACCGCGCGCTGTTTGAATCGGCCGGCTTCCCGGTCGTGAACTACGCCTATTACGATGCCGCCAGCCATGGCCTGAACTTCGCCGGCATGGTGGAATCGCTGAAGTCCTACGCGGCCAACACCATTGTCGTGCTGCACGCCTGCTGCCACAACCCGACCGGCGTGGACCTGTCGGAAGCCCAGTGGAAGCAGGTGGTGGAACTGGTCAAGGAACGCAACCTGATCCCGTTCCTGGACATGGCCTACCAGGGCTTTGCCGATGGCATCGACCCGGACGGCGCCGCCGTGCGCCTGTTCGCCAATTCCGGCCTGCCGTTCTTCGTCTCCAGCTCGTTCTCGAAGAGCTTCTCGCTGTACGGCGAGCGCGTGGGCGCGCTGTCGATCGTGACCACGAGCAAGGAAGAATCCCAGCGCGTGATGTCGCAGGTCAAGCGCGTGATCCGCACGAACTACTCCAACCCGCCCACGCACGGCGGCACGGTGGTGGCCACGGTGCTGAACAGCCCCGAGCTGCGCGCCATGTGGGAGCAGGAACTCGGCGAAATGCGGGATCGCATCAAGCTGATGCGCCATGCGCTGGTGGACAAGCTGGCCGCCAAGGGCGTGCCGGGTGACTTCTCGTTCGTGAAGGCCCAGCGCGGCATGTTCTCGTACTCGGGCCTGACCACTGACCAGGTGGACCGCCTGCGCAACGACCACGGTATCTACGCCGTGGGTACGGGCCGGATCTGCGTGGCGGCGCTGAACAGCCGCAACATCGACGCGGTGGTCAACGCCATCGCTGCAGTGTACTAAGCATCACAGCACGAAGGCTTCGGCGCATTGCACCAAAAAGCAACACGCCGTTTGCACCAGTTCTGACGCAGTGCCACATAAAAGGCGACGGGGAGGTCACTCCCGGTCGCCTTTTTGTGTCTGTAGGTGTCTGTCACCACGAATTCAAGCCAATGTCCTATTGTCTTCCCCGCTTGGCGGCGTAACTTGGAAGCGTATGCTGCAAAGCACGACCGTTCGATTGCGGGCATAATCCATCGGGCACAAACGCCCGACAGAAAGGCAACAGGTACCGGCATGCTTTACCAACTGCACGAATTCCAGCGCTCCATGCTGAACCCGCTGACCGCCTGGGCTCAGGCGACGGCCAAGACCTTCACCAACCCGCTCAGTCCTCTTTCCCTGGTGCCGGGCGCACCTCGCCTAGCGGCCGGCTACGAACTGCTCTACCGGCTCGGCAAGGAATACGAGAAACCGTCGTTTGACATCAAGTCGGTGCGCTCCAACGGCCGGGACATCCCCATCGTCGAGCAAACCGTCTTCGAAAAACCGTTCTGCAAGCTGGTGCGCTTCAAGCGCTACGCGGACGACCCCGAGACCATCAAGCTGCTCAAGGACGAACCCGTCGTCCTGGTCTGCGCCCCGCTCTCCGGCCACCACGCCACGCTGCTGCGCGACACCGTGCGCACCTTGCTGCAAGACCACAAGGTCTACGTGACCGACTGGGTCGATGCGCGCATGGTCCCGTCCGATGTCGGCCCGTTCCACCTGTCTGACTACATTTATTACATTCAGGAATTCATCCGCCATATCGGCGCGGATAACCTGCATGTGATCTCGGTCTGCCAGCCCACGGTGCCGGTGCTGGCCGCGATTTCGCTGATGGCGTCGAACAAGGAAACCACCCCTTGCACGATGACGATGATGGGCGGCCCGATCGACGCGCGCAAGAGTCCCACGGCGGTCAATTCGCTGGCGACCAACAAGTCGTACGAGTGGTTCGAGAACAACGTCATCTACACCGTGCCGGCGAACTATCCGGGCCACGGCCGCCGCGTCTACCCGGGCTTCCTGCAGCATGCCGGCTTCGTGGCGATGAACCCGGACCGCCACCTGTCCTCGCACTATGACTTTTACCTGAGCCTGGTCGAGGGCGATGCCGACGATGCCGAGGCGCACGTGCGCTTCTACGACGAGTACAACGCCGTGCTCGACATGGCCGCCGAGTACTACCTCGACACCATCAAGGAAGTGTTCCAGGAGTTCCGACTGGCCAACGGCACGTGGGAGATCGACGGCGCGCCGGTGCGTCCGCAGGACATCAAGACCACGGCCCTGCTGACCATCGAAGGCGAACTGGACGACATCTCGGGCGCCGGCCAGACCGCCGCCGCGCACGACCTGTGCACCGGCATTCCCAAGGCCAAGCGGCATCACATCACCGCGCCGAAGGCCGGCCACTACGGGATTTTCTCGGGCCGCCGCTGGCGCGAGAATATTTATCCGGAACTGCGCGATTTCATCCGTAAATCGCGCTGAAGCCAGCCGGACGCCGAATGCAAAAATGCCCGCGATGATCTCGCGGGCATTTTTGTTTTTCCGACCGGGATAACCGCTCAGCGCTTCTGCAGGAAGGCCAGCAGCATGTCCGTGTGCAACTCGGCAAAGCGCGCGTGCTCGTCTTCCGAAGCCACGTCGCGGCCAATTACCGCGCTGATGGTGTAGCGGTTGGACAGCACGTAGTACCCGAGCGCCGAAATGGTCAGGTAGAACTGGGGTACGTCCACGTTATCGCGGAACACGCCCTGCTGCTGGCCGCGCCGGATAATGTCTGCCAGCACGTTGACCACCGGATTGATCAGCTGGTGCAACTGGGCGGACTTCTTCAGGTGGCGCGCTTCGTGCAGGTTCTCGCTGTTGACCAGGCGGATGAACTCGGGGTGCTGGTAGTACCAGTCCCAAACGAAGCGGGCCAGCGTGCGGACAGCAGCGACCGGGTCTTCATCGGTCACGTGAAGCTGTTCCTCGGCGGCACGGAACTCGGCGTACTGCTTTTCGAGCACGGCCAGGAACAGACCTTCCTTGCTGCCGTAGTAGTAATAGAGCATCCGCTCGTTGGTCTCGGCCCGCCGGGCGATCTGGTCGACGCGTGCGCCGGCCAGTCCGCCCTTTGCGAATTCTTCAGTGGCGGCGGCCAGGATGCGCCGGCGCGTGCCTTCGGGATCCCGCTTGGTTTTTGGCTCGTTTGACATGGGTTCCGGAGTCGGTCGGTTGCGCGGGATTATATGGCACGGGCGAGCATATATTGCTCGTGCCTCGTCCAAAGATCCGCCACATATCGCCCAAACGGGTGAGGCGACGGCGTGGCGCGCCAATCATCGCCGGTTCTGCCGTTTCGGGAAATCGGGGATAATCCTTGCCGCGCACACGCCCGCAGAGGCGTGCAGAAGCGTTAGTCGTCCCTCACATCGTTCCTCGCAGTCGTGACCATCACCCTCAACGCCGCCGCCACGCTGGCGGACCGCCTAGAAGCCCTGCTGCCGCAAACCCAATGCACCAAATGCGGGTTCGATGGCTGCCGCCCGTACGCCGAGGCCATGGCCCGGGGCGAGGCCACACCCAACCGCTGCCCGCCGGGCGGCGCCGAGGGCATCGTGCGGCTGTCCGCCCTGCTCGGTGTGGCGCCGCGTGCGCTGGACCCGGAGCATGGCGTGGAGCAGTCGCGGGCCGTGGCGCGCATCGACGAATCGCGCTGCATCGGCTGCACGCTTTGTATACAGGCATGCCCGGTCGATGCCATCGCCGGCGCGGCCAAGCAGATGCACACCGTGCTGCCCGACTGGTGCACCGGCTGTGATCTCTGCGTGGCACCGTGCCCGGTGGACTGCATCGACATGATTCCGGTGACGGGCGACAAGACGGGCTGGGCTGCGTGGTCGCCCGCGCAGGCCGACGCCGCCCACACGCGCTACCTGGCGCGCCGCGCCCGGCTGGTGCGCGAGCGCGAGGAGAACGACGCGCGCCTGGCCGCCAAGGCCGCGGCCAAGCTGGAGGCGCTCCAGGCGGAACCCGTCATCTCCGATGCCGAGCGCGCCGCCCAGGACCGCAAGAAGGCGATCATCCAGGCCGCGATCGAGCGCGCGCGCCAGAAACAGGCGGCCGCCGCGCCGCGCAACACCGAGAATGTGTCGCCGGCCGTGCAGGCCCAGATCGACGCCGCCGAAGCCCGCCGCGCCAAGGCCGGCCTGACGCAGGCAACCCCCGACAACAACAAGAAGACTCCCGACGCATGAACGCCGCCAAGACCCGCGCGATCTTCGAAACGCTGCGAGACGTCAACCCGACCCCGACCACGGAACTCGAATACAGCTCGCCCTTCGAGCTGCTGATTGCCGTGCTGCTCTCCGCGCAGGCCACCGATGTTGGCGTGAACAAGGCTACGCGCCTGCTGTTCCCGGTGGCCCACTCGCCCCAGCAGATGCTGGCGCTCGGCGAGGCGGGGCTGATCGATTACATCAAGACCATCGGCCTCTACAAGACCAAGGCCAAGCATGTGATGGAGACCTGCCGGATTCTGGTGGAGCGGCATGGCGGACGCGTGCCGCCGGACCGCGAGGCGCTGGAGGCCCTGCCAGGGGTGGGCCGCAAGACAGCCAACGTGGTGCTCAACACCGCGTTTGGCCAGCCGACCATCGCCGTGGATACGCACATCTTCCGCGTCTCCAACCGCACGGGGCTGGCGCCGGGCAAGAATGTGGATATCGTCGAGCAGAAGCTGCTCAAGGTGGTGCCGAAGGAGTTCCTGCACGACGCGCACCACTGGCTGATCCTGCATGGGCGCTACGTGTGCAAGGCACGCAAGCCCGAATGCTGGCATTGCGCCATCGAGCCGCTGTGCGAGTTCCGCGAGAAAACCCCGGCGCCGAAGGCGTAAGCCCCGGCGCCGGCGGGGATCAGACGATCCGGCAGGCTTCGTCGAACGACAGGCGCGGGCCGCGCGGATGCAGCTGGGCAGCGTCGCCGTAGCCCAGGTTCACGAGGAAGTTCACCGACCACTTGCCGTCAGGGAAGAACGCCGCGTTGACCTTGGCGGCATCGAAACCACCCATCGGGCCGCAGTCCAGGCCCAGCGCGCGGGCGGCCAGGATGAAGTAGCCGCCTTGCAGCGAGCTGTTCATCAGCGCATCGCGCGCGATCTTTTCGGTGTTGCCGGCGTACCACGCGCGGGCGTCGGCATGCGGGAACAGCTTCGGCAGTTGGTCGTGGAAGTGGTTGTCGAAGGCGATGATCGCGGTGACAGGCGCCGAGCGGGTCTTCTCGACGTTACCGGCAGACACGCATTCCAGCAGCCGGGCCTTCTCGGCGGCCGACTTCACGAACACGATGCGGGCCGGGCTGCTGTTGGCGGCGGTCGGGCCGAACTTCATCGCTTCATAGATCTGCTGCAGCAGGGCGTCGTCCACGTGCTTGTCCTGCCACACGTTGTGCGTGCGGGCTTCGGTGAACAATTGTGCGACTGCTGCCTGATCGATCGATTTCATTGCGCGTCTTCCCGGTTTCTGGATGAAAGAAAGCGCGATTGTACCGATCGATGCGCGGAAAGCCGAGCAACGGCTTTCACGATGTTCCTCAAATCCTTTCGTCGACGGCGGTGTCTGGCTGGGCGGTGCCGCTGGCGCGACGCGTGAGCCACAGCACCCCGGCCAGGATCAACCCACCGCCGATGGCCTGCGTGGCGCCAATGTGCTCGCCCAGCAACATTGCCGCCAGCAGCACCGTCACCACCGGCTCCAGCGTGGACAGCATCGACGCCTTGGAAGCGCCCAGCCGCTGCAAGCCCGCGAAGAAGGTCAGGATGGCCAGCACCGTGGAGACCAGCGCGATGGCGATCAAGGCGAGCCAGCCGCCGGCGTCGCCCGGGAACTGCGGCGGCACGCCGGCGCCAGTGCGCAGGATGCCGACCGTCACGTAGACCACCGCTGCTGCGGTGCAGATGACCGTGGTGGTGGCGATGGCGTTGACGCCGGCCGTCACGCGCGCGCCCACCACGATATAGATCGAGTAGATCACCGCCGCCGCCACGCCCAGCGCGATGCCGAGCGGGCTGCCCTCCCCGCCGCCCACTGTCAGGCCGGCGCCGACCGAGCACAGCACCAGCGCGATCACCGCCGCGTTGGTCAGCTTTTCCTTGAGAAAGATCGCCGCGAGGATCGTCACGAACAGCGGGTAGAGATAGAGCAGCAGCGCCACGAGGCTGGCCTGCGCGTAGTTCAGCGCCGTGAAGAAGCAGTAGGACTGGCTGACGTAGCCGATGCCGCCCATCGCCGCCAGCGCCAGCACGCGCCGCCACGGCGGCAGACGGATGCCGCGCGTGCGCATGACCACGGCCATTGCCACGGCGGCGAGCACGAAGCGCACCGCCAGCAGGCCATAGACATCAGCGCCGGCGGCATAGGCGTAGCGCGCGAAGATCGCCATGGCCCCAAAGGCGCTGGCGGACAGCGCAATCATCAGCACGCCGGCGAGCGTGTGGCGGGCCTGGCCGAGGGTGGCGGAAGCGGTCATGGGCGGTGCGAAGAAGCGGGAAGGAGACACCAGGAAGCCCGCATTCTACTTGTGCGCGGCGGGCGGCCGGCAGCGTTCGGAGGGCTCGTTTACAATACCGCCCATCATGTTCAATCCCTCAAGAGAAGAAGTCCGCCGGTTCTTCTGCGACGCGTGGCAGAAACGGGTGGCGGGCAATGTCCTCACCCCGCTCGAAGTGATTGCCGTCGACTGGATCGACGAGCATCCCGAATACCACCCGCTGCTGACCGATACCGAAGGCGCGCTCACGCGCGACTACACGCCCGAAGGCGGCCAGACCAATCCGTTCCTGCATCTGGCGATGCACCTGTCGATTTCCGAACAGGTGTCGATCGATCAGCCGCCCGGCATTCGCGCGGCGTATGAGGCACTTTCGCGGCGACTCGATTCCCAGCACGAGGCCCAGCACCAGATCATGGAATGCCTCGGCGAAATGCTCTGGAATGCACAGCGCACCGGTATGCCGCCAGATGGGCAGGCCTACGTCGACAATATCCGCCGCCGCGCTGCCGGCTGACCGGCTTACCCCGCACTTTTCACACCAACAATTCGTCACAAGATGCCCGCGAGCCACGTGTTAGGCTGTCGGGCATTCCAAACTCTGACGTGTCCCCGGCCCCTGCGCCGACGCGACGCGCACGATCCATGTCTCTCTCCGTGCCTCGCCGCGCCGGCTTCGGCAGCGCGGCTCTCCTTTCGTTCGCCCTGTTGGGCCCGATTTCCGCGCACGCCGCCGTCTCGCTGCTGCAACCGCCGCGCGTGATCGACGGCACGCGCCCCTTCACGCTCACGCTGCTGGTCAGCGCCGACCAGTCGACGCGGCGCTACGCGGTGCCCGATACGCTCCAGGTGAGCGCCACCGGCGATCTCGCCGCGCCCGTGCGGATCGAGATGAAGCGCACCGGCGGCGGCCCCTCCGTGCTGAACCTGCGCCACGGCGACATCCGCACCATCACCTATACCGCCGACTGGCCGGCCGGCATGCGTGGCCAGGTGCGGCTCGACGTGGCCGGCATCGACGCCGCGCCGGTCGTCGTCTCGCTGAACCGCGCGCCGCTGCCGGGCGAAGTCCCCGCTGCACCCGCCGTAGCGGCCACGGCCCCGGGCACCGCCGCGACGGAGCACAAGGATCTGGCTTCCGCCCAAGGCACGCCGCAGCCGGATGGGGCAACCGTACCCGTCACGCCGATCGTCACCGCCGCCAACGGCGGCACGCCGGGGCCCTCGCCGGCCGACCTGCGCGACGCGCAGCGCCTCTCGTTCAACGAGCCGATGTACCTGATGTTCGGCGGCCACGACGGCGCCAACGCCAAGTTCCAGATCAGCTTCAAGTACCGCCTGTTCGAGGGCGAGAACCCGACCTCGAAGAGCGTGCTGGACAACCTGTACTTCGCCTACACGCAGTTCTCGCTATGGGACCTGCACGACGAATCGCGCCCGTTCCGCGACACCAACTACCGGCCCAGCCTCTATTACTACCTGTCCGATACGGGCGTGAAGAACAGCGTGATCAGCCGACTCTCGCTGGCCACCGGTTTCGAGCACGAGTCGAACGGGCGCGATGGCGACCAGTCGCGCAGCGTCAACACGCTGTTCCTGAAGCCGACCATGTATTTCGGCGACCAGACCGACTGGCACTGGCGCGTGGCGCCCAAGGTGTACGCCTACGTCGGCAAGAGCGACAACGAGGACATCGCCCACTATCGCGGCTACATGGACCTGCTGGTGGCCTATGGCCGGCCCGATTCGTGGGAGTTCGCCGCCACGCTGCGCAAGGGCACGCGCAAAGGCTATGGCAGCGTCGACGCGCAGCTCACCTACCCGCTCGCGCGGCTGCTGCCGGGCACGGCGGGATACCTGATGGCCGGCTACTTCTACGGCTACGGCGAGAGCCTGCTCGACTACAACCAGAAGACGCCGTGGCAGTTCCGTATCGGCTACGCGCTGTCGCGCTGATCAACCGGCCAGCGGCTTGCCCTCGGCCTTGAGCCGCGCGTTAGCCACGGCGGACGCAAACTGCCCGTGGCCGTGCCAGCCCGTGGCGCGGCCCAGCTTCTTGCCCCGCTGGAAGAACATGAACACCGGAATGCCGTGCAGGCCGAAACGCTTGCCCAGCTCGGGGTGTTCGTAGACGTTGGCGTGCAGCCAGCGCAGGTTCAGCGCCCGAATCGGGTCCGGGTTGGCGAGCATCGCCTTCTTGGCCATCTCGCAGTTGAAGCAGTCCACGCCCCAGAAGAACACGCAGACCAGGTCTTCGCCGGCGGCGGCGATGGCCGCGTCGATGGTGCTCCCGTCGACAGCCTGCATGGCGAAGGCGTCGAAGGCGCGGTGATCGAGATGATCGGGATGGGGGGATTGAGCGTCGTCTGACATCGCACGGTTCCTGGAAACAACAACGCCCGGGCGTTCAGGCACCGGGCGTCGGGTCAGGCTTGGGGGTTTCCGGCTTGCGCGGGATTTAGCGCGGCGCCGAGACCGTCACCAGTGCCGGGCGCAGCACGCGCTCGGCAATCATGTAGCCGCGCTGGAGCACGTTCACCACGGTGTTGGGCTCCTGCTCGGACGGCACCATCGAAATCGCCTGATGACGATGCGGGTCGAACTTCTCGCCCACCGGGTTCAACTCGACGATCTTGCCGCGCTCGAAGGCGGCGGCCAGCTGGCGGGCGGTCAGCTCCACGCCTTCGCGCAGCTTCTTGAGGTCGCCGGTGTTGTCGGCCAGCGCAGCCTGCAGGCTGTCCATCACGGGCACGAGGTTGTCGGCGAAGTTCTCGATCGCGAACTTGTGTGCCTTGCTGACCTCGTCCTGCGACCGGCGGCGGATGTTCTCGCCCTCTGCCGTGGCGCGCAGGAACAGCTCGTAGTTTTCCTTGGCCTTGGCCTCCAGGTCGGCCACCTGTTGCGTGAGGCGGGCCACGTCATCGCCGGCCGGGGCGTCCGTGCCAGGCTGCTGGGCGCGCAGGGCATCGTCCGCCGCCTGCGGCGTGCTCGAAGCTGAGGATGGCGTCTGGGTCTGGTTCTGTTCTTCCATGTCGATCCGTATCAAATCTAAAACTCGGCCCGCCTGGCGCAGGCCGTCGGGTGGGTCGGGATGCCAAACCGGCAAGTCTAGCCGCAGTTGGCGCCACTCCCCGTTTTTTCAAGTGTGAAGGGGGCGAGACGCCGAAATACGCGGTTACAAAGCCGTGATTGATGCAATCTGGTGTTCATTGCTTTGCTGCAACGCAATGACTAAGATCTATCAATGAAAAATGACAAAAATAACGGGAGCACGCTGTGAATCATTTTGGTGCATCCTTCGGAAGGTTCGCCATGCACAAGCTGCCTGTTGTTACCGTGTGCCTACTCGCCGCGCTGTCGGTGATGACACTCTTCATCTGCGCCTCCGGCGCGTTCACGCCGCGTGAAACCGAGTATGGCAGCGGCAAGGCGGTGTTCAAGCACTACATCGTTCCGTACTTCCCGTACAACCGCTGAATCCCTAATTTCTGAAATCGTCGATCCGGCGCCGGTCGCGCTTGGTCGGGCGGCCCTGTAGCTGCGCCGTCGGCTCAGGCTGCATGCGCCGCCGTTCCGCCTCTTCCTGACGCCGGGCCTGGCTTGCCGGCGTTTCTGCATACAGCGTCTGCGCCACGGGCGCCGACCCGCGCGAGGCGGCCACGCCCTTCACCTCGATCTCCCAACGCTGCTGGTGCGCGTCGATCATCACGGCGTCGCCGGGCTTCACTTCGCGTGAATTCTTGACCGGCTGGCCGTTGACCTCCACCCGGCCCCGCTCCACGGCCTCGGCCGCCAGCGAGCGCGTCTTGAAGAACCGGGCGCACCACAGCCATTTGTCGATGCGTTGCCGGGCACCCGCCTCGAAGTCCACATCCATCGTCTAACTCCTTGATTCCTTACGCCGCGGCACCGCGGGTCTGCGCCCGCGAGCGCCGCGCTTCCAACTCGTGCGGATGCGGCTGGCGCAATGGCCAACCTTGCAGATGCTGCAGCGCGATCTCGGCCAGCCCGGCAATCCAGTAGTCCGCATCATTCAGGCAGGGAATGAAATGGAATTCCTGGCCGCCCGCCACGCGGAATTCGGACTGCCCTTCCATGGCGATTTCCTCGAGCGTCTCGATGCAATCGGCCGGGAAGCCGGGGCAGAACACGTCCACGCGATGCGTGCCGACCTTGCCGAGTTCGGTCAGCGTCGGCGCGGTATAGGGCTGGAGCCATTCCGCCTTGCCGAAACGCGACTGAAACGTCACTTGATACTGACCCGCTTGCAGGCCGAGCGCCTCGCCCAGCATCCGCCCGGTCTTCAGGCATTCGCAATGGTAGGGGTCCCCCAGATCCAACAATCGGCGCGGCAGGCCGTGGAAGGACAGGATCAGCTTGTCGCCCCGGGCAAAGTCCGGCATGCCGTGCTGCGCCCAATAACCGCTCACCTGCTGCTGCAGGGCCGAAATATAGGCCGGATGATCGTGAAAGTGCTTTATCAGTCTCAATTCCGGCTGATTTCGCCAGCCGGCGAGCACGCGAAAGACCTCGTCGAACGCGGTGGCCGTGGTCGTCCCGGAAAACTGCGGATAGAGTGGCAATAACAGCACTTGTTCCGTACCCTGCCGGCGCAGGGCCTCCATAACCGAAGCAATCGACGGATTGCCGTAGCGCATGGCGCAGGCCACGGTCACGTCGTGGCCGAGCCGGTGCATGTGCTGCTGGAGCGCGTGGGCCTGACGCTCGGTGTGCACCAGCAGCGGCGAGCCGGTCATGTGCGCCTCGCGCAGCCAGATCGATTCGTACTTCATGGCCGAAGCGCGCGAGCGGAACGGCAGGATCAGCCCGTGCAGGATCGGCAGCCAGGCCAGACGCGGGATCTCGACCACACGGGGGTCGGACAGGAACGCCTTCAAATACTGCCCCACCGCCTTGGGCGTGGGCGAATCCGGCGTGCCCAGGTTGATAAGCAGGATGGCCGTGCGGGGCGCCTGGCCATGCTGGTAAGCCGGTTCTGCCGAGAACGTCATAGGGTTTCCGGAAATGGCGGGCGCCACGCACGCGCTGTCACGTGGCGTGCCCGCAAGCTGCCATCAGTTCTGGGAGAGCGCGCTCGAGAGCAGCCGCGCGGTGATGTCGACGATCGGGATGACCCGTTCATAGGCCATCCGCGTCGGGCCGATCACGCCGAGCGTGCCGACGATCTGCCCATCGACACCATAGGGCGCGGTAATGACGGCCATGTCTTCGAGCGGCACGAGCTGGCTTTCGCCGCCGATGAAGATCTGCACGCCCTGCGCGTGGCTCGAGACATCGAGCAGCTGCAGCAGGTTGGTCTTGTGTTCGAAGACATCGAACAGCCGGCGCAGCTTGTCCATGCTGGACGACAGGTCTTCCACCTCGAGCAGCTTGCGCTCGCCGGAGATGAACACCTGGTCGTCATCCTCGGCCATGGCGCTGCTGCCCGCCTCCACGGCGGCCTGCATCAGCGCTGACATATCGCGGCGGATGTCCTGCAATTCCACGCGCAGATGGCTGCGCACGGCATCGAAACTCATGCCGGCGTAGTGGGAATTGAAGAAATTGGCCGCCTCGATCAGCTGGGCGGGGGTGTACGGCAGTTCGGTCTGGATGATGCGGTTCTGGACGTCGCCCTCGGGGCTGACGATGATCAGCAGGATGCGCTTCTCCGACAGGCGCATGAACTCCACCTGGCGGAACGACTGGCCCCGGCGCGGCGTCATGATCACGCCGGCAAAGCGGGAGAGGTTCGACAGCGTATGCGCGGCGGCCGTGATCATCCGCTGCGGCCCCAGCTGCTGTCCGCCCAGCTGGCCCTGGATCTGGCCGGTCAGCGCGGCCAGTTCGGCGGTCATCTCGATGGTGCCGCCCTCCAGCGGGCGCGCCGTGAGCATCGAATCGACAAACAGCCGGTATCCGCGCGGCGTGGGAATCCGGCCGGCCGACGTATGCGGGCTGGCGATGAACCCCATTTCCTCGAGGTCGGACATCACATTGCGGATGGTCGCCGGCGAGAGATCGAGACCCGAGTACTTGGACAGGGTGCGCGAGCCCACGGGCTGGCCTTCGGCGATGTAGCGCTCGATCAGGGTCTTGAGAAGCGTTTTCGAACGTTCGTCCATAGTGCCCCGATTTTAAACAACTTTCCCCGGTTCGGGCGGGCTTCGCACCGGTGCGTGCCCGCCTACTGACAATGGTCACGGCGGTATGGTCTAATCCCGGCATGTCTGCCCCCCAGAACCCAGCCATCGCCCCCGCCGCCGCGCCCCGCGCCGCGTTCCAGACCGTTGCCCTGGTCGGCCGGTACGCGACCGCCGGCATCGAGGGCCCGCTCGAGGAACTGGCCGCCGTCATCTCGCGCAACGGCCAGGACGTGGTGTTCGAGCGCGAAACCGCGCAGGCGACCGGCCTCTCCGGCTACCCCGTCTTCTCGGCCGACGAGATCGGGCGCGAGGCCGACGTGGCCGTGGTGCTCGGCGGCGACGGCACGCTGCTGGGCCTGGCCCGCCAGCTGGCCGGGCTCAATGTGCCGCTGATCGGCGTGAACCATGGCCGGCTGGGCTTCATGACCGACATCCCGCTCGAAGACGTGACGCGCGCCCTGCCCGAGATGCTGGCCGGCCGCTACGAGGCCGAGACCCGCATGCTGCTGGAATCCCGCGTGATCCGTGACGACGGCGTGATCTTCTCCGCGCTGGCGTTCAACGACGTGGTGGTCAACCGCTCGGGCATTTCCGGCATGGTCGAGCTGGCCGTCTCGGTGGACGGCTATTTCATGTACAACCAGCGTTCGGACGGCCTGATCGTCTCCACGCCCACCGGTTCCACCGCCTACGCGCTGGCCGCCGGCGGACCGATCCTGCATCCTACGCTGTCTGGGCTGGTACTGGTGCCAATTGCTCCGCACGCGCTGTCCAATCGCCCGATCGTGCTGCCGCACGACGCCGAAGTGACGATCGAGGTGGCCACCGCGCGCGACGCGAGCGCCAATTTCGACATGCAGTCTCTGACCTCGCTGCTGCAGGGCGACCGGATCGTCGTGCGCCGCTCCAGCAAGACCGTGACCCTGTTGCATCCGGTGGGCTACAACTACTACGCCACGCTGCGCAAGAAGCTGCACTGGCACGAATACCCGACCGAGGACAACCGGCTCTGAGCCGGCCCCCACTCCCCCCAAGGCCACGATGCTCCGCAGCCTGTCCATCCGCGATTTCGTCATCGTCGATACGCTCGACCTCGACTTCACCACCGGCTTCACCGTCTTCACCGGCGAGACCGGCGCCGGCAAGTCCATCCTGATCGATGCACTGGCCCTGGTGCTCGGCGAACGCGCCGACGCCGGCGTGGTGCGCGAAGGCAGCACCCGCGCAAGCATCAGCGCCACCTTCGGCACGCACGCGGCGCTGGACGCCTGGCTGGCCGAGCGCGAACTGTCCGGCGACGAAACCGGCCTGGACGGCGAAGGCACCGTGCTGCTGCGCCGCACCGTCGATGCGGGCGGGCGCAGCAAGGCGTTCATCAACGGCACGGCGGCCACGCTGACCCAGTTGCGCGAGGTGGGCGACCAGCTTGTCGACATCCACGGCCAGCACGCCCATCAGCTACTGCTCCGCCCGGACGCCCAGCGCCACCTGTTCGACGCCCACGCAGGCCTGACCGAACAGGCCGGCGCGGTGGCGGAGGCGTGGCGGGCCTGGCGCGCCTGCGTGCGCCAGCGCGAAGCCGTGGAGTCGCAATCGCGCGAAATGCAGCTCGAACGCGAGCGCCTGGAATGGCAGGTTGGCGAACTCGACAAGCTGGCGCCGCAGGCGGGCGAGTGGGAAGAGATCCAGGGCGAATACAACCGCCTCTCGCACGCGGCCGGCCTGATCGACGGCAGCCGCGCCGCGCTGGACGCGTTGTCCGAGGCCGATGGCGCCGTGCTGTCCGTGCTCAACAGCGTGGTGCACCGCATCCAGCAACTGGCCGATGTCGATCCCGCGCTACGCGACGTGCTCGCCGCGCTGGAACCGGCGCAGGTGCAGGTCGAGGAAGCCGCGCATTCGCTGACGCGCTACGTCGACCGGCTCGAACTCGATCCGGAACGCCTGCAGGCCGTGGAAGCGCGCATGCAGGCACTGCACACGGCGGCGCGCAAGTATCGCCTGCCGCCGGAGCAACTGCCGGACGAACTACTGGCCCGCCGCCAGCAACTCGACGACCTGCAGTCCGCGCAAGACCTCAACAAGGTGCTGGCCCGCGAGGCCGCCGCGCGCGCCGCCTACCTGACGCTGGCGCGGCACCTGTCCGCCGCACGCAAGACCGCTGCCAAGGCGTTGTCCGGCGCGGTCACGGACGCCATGCAGGGCTTGTCGATGGCCGGCGGCACCTTCGTGGTGGCGCTGAACCCGCTCGACGAGGCCGAAGGCCAGAGCCACGGGCTGGAGCAGGTGGAATTCCTCGTCGCCGGCCATGCCGGCGTGACGGCCCGCCCGCTGGCCAAGGTGGCGTCCGGCGGCGAACTGGCGCGGATCAGCCTCGCCATCTCCGTCATCACGAGCGAAGCCGCGCCCACGCCCACGCTGATCTTCGACGAGGTGGATACCGGCATCGGCGGCGCCGTGGCCGAGGTGGTGGGCCGGCGCCTGCAGGAACTGGGCCGCGCGCGGCAGGTGCTCTGCGTGACCCACCTGCCGCAGGTGGCGGCGCAGGCCGGCACGCACCTGCTGGTCAGCAAGGAGACGGCCGACGCCACGAAGGCCCGGGCCGCCGTCACGCGGTCCAGGATCCGCGTGCTCGACACCGAGGGCCGTGTCAACGAGACCGCGCGCATGCTGGGCGGGGCCACGGTGACCGCCACGACGACGCAACACGCGCAGGAGATGCTGGCGCAAGGGGCACGCGCTGCGGAACTGGCCGCGAGTCCTGCGGCCAACCAGGCCAGCACCACCCCGCGCGAAGGGGGCTCGCGCCGCCCGCGCCGGGCTGCTGGCTAAAGCCGCACCGTCGCCACGTCCGCATCCCACTATATATATAGATACAGATTTCAGGAGCTTCGCCCCATGACCGCTGGTCAGTCCCCGCAACACCCCCGCCGCAAGGTCCTGGCGATGGCGCTGGCCGCCGCTGCTTCGCTGGCATCGCTGGGCGCCGTCTCGGGCTGCGCGTCGGAGTCGAAATCGTTCGCCCCGCCGCGCGGCAGCATCACCGACGACCGCGCCATCGGCGACATCCTCGTCAAGTTCACGCCACCCGAGGTGATGGTGTCCGAGGATGCCGGCAAGCTGCTGGCGACGATCGAGGGCCCGGTGCGGTACGTGGTGAAGCGGCCGATGTCCGGTGGCGTGTGGCTGGTCACCGCCATCACGGCCGCGCCCGACATCACGCTCGAGCAGGCCGTGACCACGCTCCAGGCCGCGCCGCGCGTGGAATCGGCCACGTCGGACCGCACGCTCAAGCCGCATCGCACCATGCCCACCAGCCGGGACATGCCTGCGCAATAAAGCGCCCGTTTTCCTGTAGGTTGTAGCTCAGCAGTTCAGCAGTTCGCATCGCACTACCAACGCCCCCAGGAGTCGTAGATGCCACACCACACGCTGAAGCGCGGCCGTCGCGCCGCCCAAGGGCTGTCCGCCGCACTGCTGGCGGTAGCCGCCTGCTGGAGCCTGCCGGCGACCGCGCAGGGCGCCGCCGGAGCGCGGGCCGCGCCGGTCTACACGGGCAACTACATCGTGCGCTGGCGGGACGGCAGCCAGCCCGCCACCTCCACCCAGATGTCCACCCAGATGCGCAACGTGGAGGCCAACACGGGCCTGGCGCTCGGCGTGAAGCGGTCGATGGCGGGCACGCTGCAACTGATGAGCGTGACCGACACCAAGGGCGACAACCCCGAAACGGTGGCGAAGCGGCTGCGCCAGGACCCGCGCATCGCCGATGCGGTGCCCGACCGCTGGCTGCGCCTGCACGACTCCATTCCCAACGACCCCGAATTCGCCAGCGCCCAGACCTATATGGCCCTGCCGAGCCAGGTCGTGGGCGCCGCCAACCTCACACGCGCCTGGGACCGCTCGCGCGGCAACGCCAGCATCGTGGTGGCCGTAGTCGACACCGGCTACCTGCCCCACCCCGACCTGATCGACCGGCTCGTGCCTGGCTACGACTTCATCAGCACCACCGCCGTCTCCAATGACGGCGATGGCCGCGACAGCGATCCGATCGATCCGGGCGATTTCGTGCCGGCCGGCCAGACGTGTCAGGACGGCAGCGGACAGGCCAACAGCACGTGGCACGGCACGCGCGTGGCCAGCGTGCTGGGCGCGCTGACCAACAACGGCGTGGGCATCGCCGGCGTGGACTGGGCCGCGCGGATCCAGCCGGTGCGCGTCTCGGGCCGCTGCGGCGCGCTGTTGTCCGATACGGTCGATGGCATGCGCTGGGCCGGCGGGCTCGCCGTGCCCGGCGTGCCGGCCAATCCGACGCCCGCCAAGGTCGTCAATATCAGCCTGGGCGGCGGCAGCTGCTCGTCCATCGAACAGCAGGCCGTCAACGACCTGAACGCCGCCGGCGTAGTGGTCGTGGCCGCAGCCGGCAATTCGGCCGGTGCCGTGGAAGCCCCCGCCGACTGCACCGGCGTCATCGCCGTCACCGCTCACGCGAACGATGGCGAGAACGCCAGCTTCGCCAACGTCGGCCCGCAGGTCGCCCTGAGCGCCCCGGGCGGCGGCTGCGGCAACTCGCGCGTGGTCATGGTCGGCAACACACCCACCTGCTCCACGCCCGGCGGCTCGTCGCTGATCCGCACGCTGAGCAATTCCGGCACGACCACCGCCGGCAACTTCGTCATCAGCAACTCGGCCGGCACCAGCTTCGCCGCGCCGATGGTCTCCGGCGTGGTATCGATGATGTTCGCGGTCAACGGCGCGCTGACGCCAGCCCAGGTCACCGCTGGCCTGAAAAGCTCCGCGCGCGCCCATCCCGCCAATACCTACTGCACGGCCAGTGCCAACGTCGGCAAATGCGGCGCAGGATTGCTGGACGCCGACGGCGCGCTGGTGGCCGCCGCGAACCCGGCCGCCACGGCAACCCCCGCCCCCGCGCCGGTGGCCTCGGATAGCGGAGGCGGTGGTGGTGGCGGTGGGGCCATCGCGCCCTGGAGCGCGGTGGTGTTGCTGGGAATTGGGGTGGTGGGATTTGGGATGCGGCGGCGGGTTCGCTAGCGCCCCGCGTCATTCCCGCGCCGCGTGCGCCACCATTCCTGCAGGACCCAGCACGCCAGCCCGGCGATTGCGCCGGCTGCGTGGGCCGCGCGGACGATGCTGAAGCCCCAGGAGGGGTCGAAGACGAGAGCGGCGAGCCAGGACTGCTCGGTCCAGACTTTGCCGATCACCACCAGGCAGGTGATGACGCCGATCACGCGCGAGACGCCTGGGGCTTGCAGCAGGCGCAGGCCGGTCCAGAGGGCCAGGCCGTGGAGCGCGCCGGAGAGCCCGCCGTACCAGCCGACCGAGGGGATTCTTAGCAAGGCCACCTGCACGGCCAGCCCGCTGATGACCAGCACGGCCAGCATCTCGCGGATGCGGGTGGCGCGGCCGGCCAGCAGCAGCAAGCCTGCGGCCGCGGCCAAGTCGACCAGATAGTGGCGCCAGTCCAGATGGACCCACATTGCCGTGGCCAGGCGCCACCACTGGCCGTCCAGCCGCACGGCATCGCGCAGGTACAGCCCGTGGGCGTGCAGCCAGGGGACGAA
The DNA here is from genome assembly GCF_056395225.1 of Cupriavidus sp. 10L45. Lineage (NCBI taxonomy): Bacteria > Pseudomonadati > Pseudomonadota > Betaproteobacteria > Burkholderiales > Burkholderiaceae > Cupriavidus > Cupriavidus sp. 10L45. The sequence continues at coordinate 169,907 of NZ_JBFTJC010000005.1, read as the reverse complement.
GGTGAACAGCGCGGCCACCCCGGCCACACCGGCGATGGTCGCCAGCATGGCCGGCCAGCCGTGGTCGGGCTGGGGCGGGGCCGAACTACTCACCGAAGACTGCGCTCCACAGGGCTCGCACCTGCGTGGCCTGCTCCGCCACGGACGCCGGCGGCACGCGCGCCTGGTCCTGGCCATCGAGCCGCAGCTTGTGCTGGCGTGCGCGGAATAGCCGGTAGGCATCGCCCACGGCCACAGCGACGGTCTTGTCGATCAAACCCAACTCGCCGGCCATGCGCAACAGCGCGATATTGCCCTTGTTCCCGGTCAGCGACGGATGCGCGCCACTGTGCAGCAGCACGAGGTACTGCACCGTGAATTCGATGTCGACCATGCCGCCCCGGTCGTGCTTGAGGTCGAACAGCGGCATGGGGTTGGGATGGCCCTCGGCCACCTTGGCACGCATCTGCACGATTTCGTCGCGCAGCGCGGCGGCGTCGCGCGGCTGGCGCAGCACCTCTTCGCGCAGTGCTTCGAAGCGCGCGCCGATCTCGCTGTCGCCGGCGCACCAGCGCGCCCGCGTGAGCGCCTGATGCTCCCAGACCCAGGCCGTGTTGTCGCCCTCGCGCAGTTGGTAGCGCCGGAACGCGTCGAAGCTCGTCACGAGCAGCCCCGCCGCGCCGTTGGGCCGCAGCCGCATGTCCACGTCGAACAGCATCCCGGCCGCCGTGTGACTCGTGAGCCATGTGATCAGGCGGCGAGCGTAGGCTGCGTAGACGTCAGGCGCGCGCTCGTGGTCATCGTCATAAAGAAAGATGATGTCGAGGTCGGACGCATAGCCCAGCTCCTTCCCACCCAGCCGCCCGTAGGCGATGACCGCGAAGCGCGGTGTCTCGGTGTGGCGCGTGGCCAACTGGGCCCAGACCGCCCCGAGCGTGACTTCGAGCATCGCATCGGCCAGATCGGAGAGACGGTCGGCCACCTGCTCCACCGTTAGCAGGCCGTGCAGGTCCTGCAGCAGGATCCGGAAGGTCTCGGCATGGTGCTCGCGACGCAGGATGTCCATCTGCATCTCGACCTGCCCGTGCGCCACCTGCAGGCGCTCGGCCACGCGGGCACGGAAGGCGGGCCAGTCCGGCGCGCTCGCCAGGGCCTCGCTATCGAGCAGTTCGTCCAGAAGTTGCGGATGGCGCGTCAGGTAGGCCGCCGCCCAGCGCGAAGCATGCAGCGTCTGGGCGACGCGATCCATCGCCTGCGGGTACTCGGACAGCAGCGAAAGATACGAGGCTCGCCGACTGATCGCATCGAGAAAATCGAGGAAACGGGCGATGGTGCTGTCGGCATCGTCCTGCTTGTTGGCGAGGTCGAGCGCGCGGTTGACCAGTTGGTCGAAGCGCGCCCGGCTCGACTCGGACAACGCGCGGTAGCGCACCGAGGTGGCGATGGCGCGCAGGCGGTCGTAGAGGCCGGTGCAGTCGCTGAAGCCGGCCGCCTGGAGGCGCTGGCATGGCGAGGACTCGGGATCGGTCTCGTCCGGACCGTCCTGCGTGGGCCGCGAGCCCTGCCCTTCCCGCACGATCTCGGGCCAGAGCGCCTCGCACTGCGGCGCGTCCGGGTCGCTGAACGGATCGGCGAAAGTGGCTTCGAACTGCTGCGCCACGGGCGCCATCAGCCCATCCATCTGGGCGACCAGCGCAGGCCAGTCCTCGTAGCCCATCATCCGCGCCACGGCCAGCTGTTCATCCTCGCTGGTCGGCAGGTGGTGGGTCTGGGCGTCGTCGCGGTATTGCAGGCGGTGTTCCAGCTGGCGCAGGAAGCGGTAGGCATCGGCCAACTGCTCGGCCTGCCCCGCCGGGAGGAGGTTGCGGGCCACGGCGACGTCGAGGACTTCGAGCGTCGGCCGCACGCGCAGCGCGGGGTCCTGGCCGCCGCGGATCAACTGGAACACCTGCGCCATGAACTCGATCTCGCGGATGCCGCCGCGCCCGAGCTTGATATTGAACGAGCGCTGGTTCACGCCGTGGCCGGCCAGCCCGCCGCTGCGCTTGGCCGCTTCCGCACGGATCTGGGCGTGCAGCGCGCGGATGGCGGCGATCACGCCATAGTCGAGGTAGCGCCGGAACACGAACGGCGTGGTCAGCCGGCCCAGCAGCGCGGCGGTGCGCGTGGCGTGCGGCGTGTCCAGCGCGGACACCACGCGGCCCTTGATCCACGCGTAGCGCTCCCACTCGCGGCCCTGCACGACGAGGTATTCCTCGAGCATGCCCAGGCTGCACACCAGCGGGCCGGCATCGCCATTGGGCCGCAGCCGCATGTCCACGCGGAACACGTAGCCGTCGGCGGTCACCTCGGACAGCAGGTTGATCAGGCGCCGCCCCACTCGGATGAAATATTCGTGGTTCGAGAGGCTGCGCGCCCCGCCCTGGGTATCGCCATCCTCGTCATAAAGAAAGATCAGGTCGATATCTGACGAGACGTTGAGTTCGCGCCCGCCCAGCTTGCCCATGCCCACCACCACCAGTTCCTGCACCTCGCCGCTCTGGGCGCCGGTGGGCCGGCCGTAGGTGGCGGCCAGGTCGTCGCCGAGCACGCGCAGGCCGAACTGGATGCCGAGTTCGGCGAGGTCGGTCATCGCCCCCGTGATCTCGCCGAGCGGGGCCAGCCCGCGCAGGTCGCGCTCGATTACCACGCACATGACTTCGGCCCGCAGCCGGCGCAGCGCCTGGGCGGCGGCGGCTTCGGCATCGGCGGACGGGGCGTGGAGCGCCTGCAGCCGCGACTCCATCCACGCACGCGTCAGGGGCGCCCGGGCGGCATCGGCCACCACGGCGGCCAGTTCGGGGCGCGCCTGGAGCACGCGGCGGGCGTAATGGGAGGCCTGCCCCGAGTACAATACGTCGCCCTCGCCGGCGGCATTGGAATCCGTGGCGGGTAACTCCCTGGCCATCACCGTGGCATAGGCCCCTTCGACCATGTTGCCGATGGGTCCAGGCGGCGCATCCGGCGCCTCGGTGGGAAGGGGGTGAGCCGGGGCGGCGCCCGCGGCGGAACTCGTCGGATCAGGGACAGTCATTCCAGTAACTTTGCAATGCGGGCAGGCGCCGTGGCGATACGCGGTGGCGCAACAACGCACCCTTATCGACCACTTTGGAGAGCGGCTAGTATTGTCGGATAATCTGCGCATGTCCAGACGCCCCGCCGCCCCTGCCGCGCCCGCCGACGGTTCAACGTCCGCCAGCGCCGCTGCCGAGGCGTCCGCCGCCACCGCCGGGCAGGCTTCCCAGGCTTCTCAATCCTCCTCCGCACCCGCGCCCAGCGTGGCGTCCGGCGTGGGTGCGCGGCTGCGTGCGGCCGCCCATAGCGGCTGGCGCGCGCTGTGTGCCGGCGTCGTGCATCCGGTCTGGCCCCGGCTCTGGCGGATGTTGGTGCGCATCGTGCTGGCGCTGGCCGCACTCGCCGTGGTGGCGGTGCTGCTGATCCGCTTCGTGCTGTGGCCGCAGGCCCATACTGCGCGCCAGTGGCTGGAGCAGCAAGGCTCGGCGGCATTGACCGCCCAATTGACCATCGGCGAGCTGGATACATTCTGGGACGGTTGGCATCCGGCGTTCCGCGCGCGCAACGTGCGCGCCGTGGACAGCCAGCAGCGCGTGCTGCTCTCCGCCGGCACCCTCGACGGCAAGCTCTCCTGGCATTCCGTGCCGGCGCTGACCCTGCAGTTCGCCAGCCTGATGGCCGAGCGCACCGATGTGCTCGTGCGCCGCACGCCCGAGGGCCGCCTGCTGGTGGCCGGCGTGCCGATCGAGGCGCACCCGTCCACGACCAATGACGATCCGTTCCTGAACTGGCTGCTGGCCCAGGGCCATATCGAGCTGATGAGCGGCAACCTGCGCTGGCTCGACGAAAAGGCCCGCCTGCCGCAACTGGACGTGGCCGACATCCATTTCACCGCGCACCGCAACGGCGCCCAGCACACGGTCCGGCTGGAGGCACGCAGCGCCTCGCTGGCGCCCCAGCCACTGGTCTTCCAGGCCGCGCTGCGTCACGACTACCTGCGCGCCACCGGCGACTGGCGCCACTGGACCGGCCAGGCCAACTGGGACTTCAGCCAGATGCAGCTGCCGGTGGTGCAGCGCTACCTCGCCATCTTCGACCACGTGGACAGCGGCGTCTTCAGCACGTCCGGGTCGGTCGATTTCCGCGAAGGCCACCTGATCGGCAGCCAGATGCGGATGCGCGCCACGGGCGTGGACCTGCAGCTGGCCGGCGCCGCCGAGCCGCTGAAGCTGGCCAACGCGCAAGCGCTGCTGCTGCACAAGGGCGACCGTGCCGGCAACCACCAGTTGACCATCGACACCCTGCTCTGGCAGCCCGAGCCGCTGGCCGGGCCGCCTTCGAGCGCCGATACGTCCTGGCGCGAAGGCATGCGCAAGGTCACCGTGAACTGGACCCGCGACAACCAGGGCGAACTGCGCAAGTTCGCGCTCAAGGCGCCCACGTTCGACCTGAACACGGTGCGCGCGCTCGCCACCTCCCTGCCGCTGGACACCGCGCTGCTACGCCAACTGCGCGCGCTCCAGCCGGCCGGCCATATCGACAACCTCGACGTGGCGTGGTCGCGCGACCGCGCCGGGATGCTGTCACGCGCCCCGGGGGCATCCCACTACGCCGTGCAGGGCACGCTGCGCAAGGTTTCGGTGAACAGCCAGCCGGCCGTGCCGGCCATGGCTGCCGATGGCCTGCCCCGCGCCGGCACGCCCGGCTTCGCCCAGATTTCGGGCAATTTCAGTTTCGATGACCGCCAGGGCACCGCGCGCGTGGACAGCACCGATGCCGCGCTGATGTTCCCGGGCGTGTTCGAGGAGCCGCGCATCCCGTTCGACGAACTGCGCGGCGAGATCCGCTGGACGCAGGAGTCCGGCAAGCTCGCGGTGCACACGGATGGCGTGCGCTTTGCCAACGCCGACACGGCCGGCACGGTGCGCGGCGGCTGGCACGCCGGCGGCGACGGCCATGGCGGCATCGCCGATATTTCGGGCGAACTGGACCGCGCCCTGGCCAACCGCATCGTCCGCTACCTGCCGCTGACGCTGCCCAGCACGCGCCATTACCTGGGCGGCGCGCTGGTCGGCGGTGAGGCCACCGGCGCCAAGTTCCTGATCAAGGGCGACCTGGCCCACTTCCCGTTCCATCCCCCGTTCCAGAAGGCGGGCGACTTCCGCGCCGAGATTCCGGTGCAGAACGTGAGCTACCAGGTGGCCCCGCACGAGACCGGGCCGAACGTGAATGGTGGCGTGACCGGCAACAGTAATGGCAACGGCCACGGCAAGACCAATGGCAACGGAAATAGCAATGCCAACGCCGGCACGGCCTGGCCCGACTTCACCGACATCCAGGGCAATGTGATGTTCGAGCGCGGCAGCCTGACCTTCCTGGCCAAGCGCGCGGCAGTGCGCGGCGTGCCGGGCGTGGTGCTGCAGAACGTCAACGGCCGCATCGACGATCTGAGCGACCACGGCCACCTGATGATCGATGGCATGGCCAACGGGCCGGTGCAGAGCTTCCTGCGCTTCATCGCCAATACCCCGGTCAAGGGCTGGACCGGAAACGTGACGGAAAACTCACACGCACCCGGTCAGGGCGACCTGAAGCTGAAACTCGACCTGCCGCTGCATCACGCAGCCGGCACCAAGGTCGACGGCCAGTTCCGCTTCCCCGGCAACGATGTGACGCTGTTCCCGGAACTGCCCACGCTCTACGGCGCGACCGGCGTGGTGGCCTTCAACGAGCACGGCTTCCGGCTCGATAACGTGCGCGGCCGCTTCCTTGGCGGCGAGACGCGGATCGGGGGCGGCACCCAGTCCGACGGCACCACGCGCGTGACCGTGGGCGGCACCGCCACGGCGGCCGGCCTGCGCGACGCGCTGGCCGCGGCGGGCAGCAGCGCGGGCACGCATATGGAAGGCGCCACCGCCTACAACGCCGAGATCGGCATCCGCGACAAGCATCTCCAGATCCAGGTGGGTTCCAGCCTCGTCGGCATGGCGCTGAACCTGCCGGCGCCGCTGGTCAAGACGGCTGCGCAGGAAATGCCGCTGCGTTTCGACCTGCGTCCCGCCACGGCGGCGGCCCGCGCCGGGCAGGACGATCTGACCGTGCAACTTGGCAACGCGGTGGCGGCGCGCTATGTCCTGCGGCGCGGCGCCGAGGGCCTGGAGGTCATCTCGGGCGGCATCGGCGTGGGCCAGCCGGCGCCTCAGCCGGCGACCGGCGTCACGGCCGCACTGACCGCCGAGCGGTTCGACGTCGATGCCTGGCGCAACGCGCTGGGCGACACGGCGCCATCGCCGGCCGCGCCGGGCCGCGACAACCCGAACAACGTCGATCGCAACTCGCCCTTCCTGCCCGAGCGCGTGACCGTGCGCGCCAAGGCGCTCGATGCCTTCGGACGCAGCCTCGACGACGTCTCGCTCGACGCCACCCGCGAAGGCAGCGGCTGGAACGCGCAGATGACCTCGCGCCAGATCGCCGGCACGGCGCAATGGCGGCGCGATGCCAACACGCCGTCCGGCGCGCTGTCCGTGCGGCTGTCGCGGCTGGACATCCCCGAAGCCGCCGATGACGGCCATGCCGTCGACACCATGGCCCGCAATATCGAGGAACTGCCCGCCCTGGACCTCGTGGCGGACAAGTTCATCCTGCGCGGCAAGGACTTCGGCAAGCTGGAAGTCAAGGCGCACACCAGCCACGCCGGCAACGAGCCAGTCTGGACGCTGGACAACCTCACCATCGAACAGCCGGGCGCCACGCTGACCGGCAATGGCACCTGGCGCGTACCGCGCCGCCTGCGCGATGCCGTGGCGAGCGGCAACGCCTCTCCCACCGAGGGCCGCCGCACGCTGCTGAACTTCAAGCTCGACATCCGCGACGCCGGCGACGTACTGGACCGCATGGGCATGGCGCACACGCTGCGCGACGGCAAGGGCGCGTTCGAAGGCCGCATCGCGTGGCGCGGCTCGCCGCTGTCGATCGACTACCCGTCGCTGTCCGGCCGGCTCTCGCTGAAACTGGAAAATGGCCAGATCCTCAGCGTGGAGCCGGGCGCCGCGCGCCTGCTGGGCGTGCTGAGCCTGCAAAGCCTGCTGAAGTTCGCGACGCTCGATTTCCGCAGCCTGTCCAACCGGGGCGTGGTCTTCGACGACCTGACCGGCAGCGGCACGATCGAGAACGGCGTCGGCAAGATCGACGAATTCCAGCTCAAGAGCAGCCAGATGATGGCGTCGATGAGCGGCACGGCCAACCTGCTGCGCGAGACCCAGGACCTCCAGGTCTCGGTGGTGCCGCGCATCAACGCCACGACTACCTCGGTGGCGGCCGCGTTCATCAATCCGGTGCTCGGCATCGGCACGCTGGCCGCCCAGTTGCTGTTCGCGGACGAGTTCTCCAAGGTGTTCACGCTGCACTATCACGTGTCCGGATCGTGGGCCGATCCCAAGATCACGAAAGTGGAGGACAATAAGCCCCGACAGCCGTCGATCCAGGACCGCGCGACCGAGTTCCTTCGCTAGGAACCGGCTGGCCGCCCAGACACAGGACGCCCCACGATGACCGCTTCCGCCCCGCCTTCAGCCACACCTTCCGCCACACCTTCGGCCCCGTTCCGCGTCGCCGCCGTGCAGACCGTGACGGGCACATCGCTCGATGCCAATCTCGTCCGCGCCGACGCGCTGATCGCCGAAGCCGTGCGCGGCGGTGCCGAACTGGTGCTGCTGCCCGAGTACTTCGGCATGATGGGCCGGCAGGAGACCGACAAGGTCGCGATTCGCGAGCAGGACGGCGACGGGCCGGTGCAGCAATTCCTGGCCGATGCCGCGCGACGCCACCGGATCTGGCTGGTGGGCGGCACGCTGCCGCTGCACTGCGGCGACGCAGGCCGGGTCTACAACACCTCGCTCGCCTTCGACCCGCGCGGCGAGCGCGTGGCGCGCTACGACAAGATCCATCTGTTCGGCTTTACCAAGGGCACCGAAAGCTACGACGAGTCCCGCACCATCCTGGCCGGGACCGAGCCGGTGGCCTTCGAGGCGCCGTGCGGACGCGTGGCGATGTCGGTCTGCTACGACCTGCGCTTCCCCGAGCTGTACCGCCATCTGGCCGCCGGCGGCGGCACGAGCTTGATTCTGATGCCGGCCGCCTTCACCTACACCACGGGCCAGGCGCACTGGGAGATCCTGCTGCGCGCCCGGGCGATCGAAAACCAGTGCTATGTGCTGGCTGCCGCACAGGGCGGCAAGCACGAAAACGGCCGCCGCACGTGGGGCCACTCGATGCTGGTCGATCCGTGGGGCGAGGTGCTTGGCGTGCTACCCGAGGGCGAAGGCGTGGTGGCCGGCGTGATCGACCCGGCGCGGCTGGCGGAAGTCCGCCAGAACCTGCCGGCGCTGCGCCATCGGGTGCTGTAGCATCTACCCCAACGACTACGATCTGAAGCCGGCCCGTGCCGGCTTCAATGAATGCTGAAAGGACAATCATGAACGCCGGTGATCTCGGAATCCGCAACCTGGCCACGGCGCAGCAACTGCTGCTGGCGCCGTATGGGCTCGACGAGGCCAAGCTCCAGCGCGTGCTGGCCGACATCTTCACGCACAAGGTCGACTATGCCGACCTGTACTTCCAGTACACGCGCAATGAGGCGTGGAGCCTGGAGGAAGGCATCGTCAAGTCGGGCAGCTTCAGCATCGACCAGGGCGTAGGCGTGCGCGCCGTATCCGGCGACAAGACCGCGTTCGCCTATTCGGACGACATCAGCCTGCCGGCGCTGTCGCAGGCTGCGGCGGCCACGCGCACCATCGGCAAGAGCGGCAGCGGCCGCGTGAAGGTGGCCGGCGCGCTGGCCTCCCAGACCGGGCGCAACCTCTATACGCCGAACGATCCGCTCGATTCGATGACCGCCACCGAGAAGGTGGCGCTGCTGGAGCGCATCGAGAAGATGGCGCGCGCCAAGGACCCGCGCGTGGTGCAGGTCATGGCCGGGCTGGCCGGCGAATATGACGTGGTGCTGGTGGCACGCAGCGACGGCGTGATCGCCGCCGACGTGCGTCCGCTGGTGCGCGTGTCGGTCACGGTGATCGCCGAGCAGAACGGGCGGCGCGAGGTGGGTTCCTCGGGCGGCGGTGGCCGCTACGCCTACGGCTACTTCACCGACGAACTGCTGGCCAAGTATGTGGATGAAGCCGTGGCGTCGGCGCTGGTGAACCTGGAGGCGCGCCCCGCCCCGGCCGGCGCGATGACCGTGGTACTCGGCCCGGGCTGGCCCGGCGTGCTGCTGCACGAGGCCGTCGGCCACGGGCTGGAGGGCGACTTCAACCGCAAGGGCTCGTCGGCCTTCGCTGGGCGCATGGGCGAGCGCGTGGCGGCCAAGGGCGTGACCGTCGTCGATGACGGCACGCTGGCCAACCGGCGCGGTTCGCTGAACCTCGACGACGAGGGCAACCCGACGCAATGCACGACGCTGATCGAGGACGGCATCCTGCGCGGCTACATCCAGGACACGCTCAATGCGCGCCTGATGAAGATGCCGGTCACCGGCAACGCCCGCCGCGAGAGCTACGCCGCCCTGCCGATGCCGCGCATGACCAACACCTACATGCTCAACGGCGACAAGGACCCGGCGGAGATCATCGCCAGCGTGAAGCGCGGCCTGTACGCGGTGAACTTCGGCGGCGGCCAGGTGGACATCACCAACGGCAAGTTCGTGTTCTCGGCCAGCGAGGCCTACCTGATCGAGGATGGCAAGATCACCACGCCGGTCAAGGGCGCCACGCTGGTCGGCAACGGCCCCGAATCGCTCAAGGACGTGACCATGATCGGCAACGACATGCGCCTGGACTCGGGCGTGGGCGTGTGCGGCAAGGAAGGCCAGAGCGTGCCGGTGGGCGTGGGCCAGCCGACGCTGCGGATCGAGAACATGACCGTGGGCGGCACCGCCTGAAGTCTGTGACGGACCCGGGATCGATGGCGGCGGCCTGCCGTTTTTTGGCGAAATCTGTTGCGATTCCACGCGATTGACGCTTGCCATCGATCTTGAAAAGCGATATAAAGATGCTTCGTTGTCGGGCGTGTGGCGATTGCGAGCCATGATTTGACCGATGGCCGCGCAATTAAATGCCTTTTCATCGCGCACCACAGCATAAATTCGACGCATCACCCAGATTCCGACACAAGCTGACCCGAAACACCGCCATGTCCGCCAAGTTTTACTTTTACTTTTTTAGCGATCTCGCACCGCTGGCGGATGGAGAGGGACAGTTGTAAGTAGCCCGAAATTCAGAAAAAGCCGCCAGCGAACCTGGCGGCTTTTTTTATCCCCGCCACGTCCGCGTCGCAACCCACCACCAGACTAACGACCTCACAAAGACCCGGAGCCATCATGTTGAAGAACACCGACGACCTGCGTATTCGCGAACTCAAGGAACTGTTGCCGCCCGCGCACCTGATCCGCGAGTTCGCCTGCTCGGAGGCAGCGTCCGACGTGATCTACGGTGCCCGCCAGGCCATGCATCGCATCCTGCACGGCATGGACGACCGCCTGATCGTCATCATCGGACCCTGCTCGATCCACGACACCCGTGCCGCGCTGGAATACGCCAAGATGCTCAAGGTGCAGCGCGACCGCTTCGCCAACGAGCTGGAAGTGGTGATGCGGGTCTATTTCGAGAAGCCGCGCACCACGGTGGGCTGGAAGGGGCTGATCAACGACCCGCACATGGACGGCAGCTTCAAGATCAACGACGGCCTGCGTACCGCGCGCGAAGTGCTGCTGAACATCAGCGAGCTGGGCGTGCCGACGGGCACCGAGTACCTCGACATGATCAGCCCGCAGTACATTGCCGATCTGGTCAGCTGGGGCGCGATCGGCGCCCGGACCACGGAATCGCAGGTGCACCGCGAGCTGGCGTCGGGGCTGTCGTGCCCGGTGGGCTTCAAGAACGGCACCGATGGCAACGTCAAGATCGCCGTCGATGCGATCAAGGCCGCTTCGCAGCCGCACCATTTCCTGTCGGTGACCAAGGGCGGCCACTCGGCCATCGTGTCGACGTCCGGCAACGAGGACTGCCACATCATCCTGCGCGGCGGCAAGACGCCGAACTATGACGCCGCCAGCGTGCAGGAAGCGTGCGACGCCATCTCGAAGGCGGGTCTTGCCGCGCGGCTGATGGTCGATGCCTCGCACGCCAACAGCAGCAAGAAGCACGAGAACCAGATCCCGGTCTGCGAGGACATCGGCCGCCAGATCGGCGGGGGCGACCAGCGCATCGTCGGCGTGATGGTGGAGTCGCACCTCGTGGGCGGCCGCCAGGACCACGTGCAGGGCACCCCGGTGGAGAACCTGACCTACGGCCAGTCCGTGACCGATGCCTGCATCGGCTGGGACGACTCCGTGACCGTGCTCGAAACCCTGGCCAATGCGGTGAAGCAGCGCCGCCTGGTGACCGGCAGCGGCAACTGAAGCCTCTGCGGGCGCTCCAGCTTCAGCGCCGGCGCAACAAAAAAGCCGCTTCCTCGGAAGCGGCTTTTTTTACATCCCCGCGTGGGGACTTACTTCTTCAGTACCAGGTCGCCGGGCAGCGACTCGATATACGCGGCGATGTCCTTCAACTCCTTGCGCGTGAACGGGCGCGGCTTGCCGGCCTTGTCGGTCACGGCCGGGTTGGCGTTGACCTGGCCAGCCATGATCGCGTTGGTACGACCCACCTGCGGGTTGCCGCTGATCTGGTAGGACACCAGCGCGTGGTAGAGGTAGTCCGCATGCTGGCCAGCCAGCTTGGGATAGTCGGGCGTAATCGGGGCGTTCAGGCCCGCACCGTGGCAGGCCACACAGGCGCCCTTCTCCACCAGCGCCTTGCCGGCGGCGATGTCGGCGGCGGCGGCCGGGAGGGTGGCAGCGCCCAGCACGAGCGCGCCCACCGCAAATCGGAGCTTGTTCAGCGTCATCAGCGTCTTCATGTCTCTGAGCCTCTTACTTCAGCGTGTTGTTCTTGGTATCGGCCTTCTGCTGCGAGTAGTAGGCCGCCACGTCTGCAATGTCCTTGTCCGAGAGGCTCGCGGCAATCGCCCGCATCGTCGGATGCTTGCGATCGCCCTTCTGATAGCTCTTGAGCGCGTTTTCAATGTACTTGGCGGTCTGGCCGCCCAGCATCGGTACTTCGTATGTCTCCGGGAACGATGCACGGTAGCCCGGAATGCCGTGGCAACCAATGCACATTGCAACCTTGTCCTTGGCAGTGTCCACATTGCCCTTTGCGTCCTGGGCCTGCGCAGCCGTTGCGGCCGCGCCCAACACCACCATCGTGAGGAGCTTTTTCATTGTCTTTAGATGATTGGGAAGTGTTAAACCGTGCGTGACCTGCCCTGCTGGCCGGAGACGGTTTAGGAACGGGGGTGGGGATGCAATCGCGGAAAAGCGTTGTGGATGTGCCGCGGGTGCTCTGACACCATTCTGCAACCATCTCGCGCTTGTTGCCGGCACCGGGGGATCTGCATGACAACGGGCAGACTGCCGGGCATGTGGGAACTTGACTTTGGGGGCGCGTCAAACCGGCGCATTGTACCGCAGGCGGCACGTGGCAGTCCAGACGACCAGCCCCGGGTGTCCCCCACTAAACGCGAATCGGTTTCTGCTTTTATACTGGCCCATTCCGCCTAAAACAGGTTGCCTCATGTCCACGCCCGCCAACGCCAATCCGTCCCCGTCCACACGCTTCGAGGGTAGCGCCCAGTACGTTGCCACCGATGACCTGAAGCTGGCCGTCAACGCCGCCCGCACGCTGCAGCGGCCGTTGCTGATCAAGGGCGAGCCGGGCACCGGCAAAACCATGCTGGCCGAGGAAGTGGCCGCCGCGCTGGGCATGCCGTTGTTGCAATGGCACATCAAGTCGACCACCAAGGCCCAGCAGGGCCTGTACGAGTACGACGCGGTGTCGCGCCTGCGCGACTCCCAGCTCGGCGATGACAAGGTCCACGACATCCGCAACTACATCGTCAAGGGCGTGCTCTGGCAGGCTTTCGAGGCCGACGAGCCCGTGGTGCTGCTGATCGACGAGATCGACAAGGCCGACATCGAATTCCCGAACGACCTGCTGCGCGAACTGGACCGCATGGAGTTCTACGTCTACGAGACGCGCGAGCTGATCCGGGCCAGGCACCGGCCGATGGTCATCATCACCTCGAACAACGAGAAGGAGCTGCCGGACGCCTTCCTGCGCCGCTGCTTCTTCCACTACATCAAGTTCCCCGACGCGGACACCATGCAGCAGATCGTGGACGTCCACTACCCGGGCATCAAGCGCGAGATGGTGGCCGCCGCGCTGGACGCGTTCTACGAGATGCGCAACCTGCCGGGGCTGAAGAAGAAGCCGAGCACGTCCGAATTGATCGACTGGCTCAAGCTGCTGATGGCCGAGGACATTCCCGCCGAGGCGCTGCGCAGCCCCGACCGCAAGGCCGCGATTCCGCCGCTGCACGGCGCGCTGCTCAAGAACGAGCAGGACGTGCACCTGTTCGAGCGCCTGGTGTTCATGAACCGCGCGAACCGCTGATCGGCATGGCTTTCGTCCAACCCGTCACGCTGACCGGGCGCCACGCCACGCTCGAGCCGCTCTCGCCCGACCACGCTGCCGGCCTGCGCGAAGCCGCCGCCGATGGCGAACTGCATCAGCTCTGGTACACCAGCGTGCCGACGCCCGAAGGCATGGAGGCCGAGATCCGGCGCCGCCTGGACCTCCAGGCGCGCGACCTGATGCAGCCGTTCGCCGTGCGCGACGCCGCCGGCCGGCTGGCCGGCATGACCACCTATATGAATGTCGACGGTGCCAACCGCCGCGTGGAAATCGGCTCGACCTGGTACGCGCGCCGCGTGCAACGCACCGGGCTCAACACTGAATGCAAGCTGATGCTGCTGCGCCACGCGTTCGAGACGCTCGACTGCATCGCCGTGGAATTCCGCACGCACTGGATGAACCACCAGAGCCGCGCCGCCATCGCCCGGCTGGGCGCCAAGCAGGATGGCGTGCTGCGCAGTCACTCGCGCATGCCGGACGGCTCGCTGCGCGACACGGTGGTGTTCTCCATCATCGCCAGCGAATGGCCCACCGTGCGCGCGCATCTGCAGTTCCAGCTCGAGCGGCCGCGCTGATCGCAGCCAGAAATTAAGGGAAATGCGATGCTGATCGACTTCTTCTTCTCGCTGCGGCACGCCAAGCTGCCGGTCTCGGTCAAGGAATACCTGACCATGCTGGAGGCCCTGCGCGCGCAGGTCATCTCGCCGTCGATCGACGAGTTCTACTACCTGTCGCGCATGACGCTGGTCAAGGACGAGAAGCACTTCGACAAATTCGACCAGACCTTCGCCGCCTATTTCAAGGGCGTGGAGAGTCTGGTGGACTGGAAGAGCGACATTCCGCTCGACTGGCTCCAGAAGACGCTCGAGCGCGAACTGTCCGCCGAGGAAAAAGCCAAGATCGAGGCCATGGGCGGGCTGGACAAGCTCATGGAACGCCTGAAGCAGCTGCTGGAAGAGCAGAAGGAAAAGCACGAGGGCGGCAACAAGTGGATTGGCACGGGCGGCACCTCGCCGTTCGGCCATGGCGGCTATAACCCGGAGGGCATCCGCATCGGCGGGCCGTCCAAGGGCAACCGTACCGCGATCAAGGTCTGGGAGTCGCGCGCCTACAAGGACTACGACGACCAGGTCGAACTGGGCACGCGCAACATCAAGGTGGCGCTGCGCCGCCTCCGCCGCTTCGCGCGCGAGGGGGCCGACACCGAACTGGACCTCGACGACACCATCCACTCCACGGCCGCCAACGCCGGGCTGCTGGACATCAAGCTGCGGCCGGAGCGCCACAACAAGGTCAAGGTGCTGATGTTGATGGACGTCGGCGGCTCGATGGACGACCACATCAAGCGCGTGGAGGAGCTGTTCTCGGCCACCAAGACCGAGTTCAAGCACCTCGAGTACTACTACTTCCACAACTGCCTGTACGACTACGTGTGGAAGAACAACCGGCGCCGCCACGCCGAGAAGATCGCCACCTGGGACCTGATCCACAAGTACACGCCCGACTACAAGGTGATCTTCGTCGGCGATGCCACGATGAGCCCCTATGAGATTCTTCAGCCGGGCGGCTCGGTCGAGTACAACAACCCCGAGGCCGGGGCGGTGTGGCTGAACCGGATGATCGAGCAGTTCCCGCGCTTTGTCTGGCTCAATCCGGAGCCGGAGGGGCTGTGGCAGTACCGCCAGTCCATCACGGTGATCAACCAGATCATGAAGAACCGGATGTATCCGGTGACGCTGGCCGGGCTGGAACAGGCGATGAAGGTGCTGTCGAAGTAGTTCAGGCCCTCGTTTCCCCTCACGCCACCACGTCCACCCCTTCCATCACCCACGCCCGGAACGTCTGCAGCGCCGGCAGGTGCGCCTTCTGTTCCGGGTAGCACAGGTAGTAGCCTTTCCGCGCCAGCACGCGCGCGGGATGGGCGACCACCAGCGTGCCGGTGGCCAACTCCTCCTCGATCAGGCAGCGCGGAATCAGCGCGATGCCCAGCCCCGACATCGCCGCCTGCGTGAGCAGCGAGAACTGGTCGAAGCGCGCGCCGCTCCAGGCCTGGCGAGTGGAGACGCCCAGCTCGGACAGCCAGTCTGGCCACGCCTCGGGCACCGTGGTGTGGTGCAGCAGCGGGTAGCCCAGCAGCACCGCCGGCGTGCGCGCCACCCCGTCGGGCTCCTGGGCCAGCAGGCCGGGCCGGCAGACTGGCAGCACCTCGCGCCCGGTCATATAGTCGGCCAGGCTCCCCGGCCAGACACCATCGCCAAAACGAATCGCCGCATCGAGATCGGGCTGGGAAAAATCGTAGCCCTGGGCATGGGGCACGAACTCCAGCGTGACTTCCGGATACCGGGCGAAGAACTGCGGCAGGCGCGGTATCAGCCACTTGGCGCCGAGCGTAGGCATGCTGGCGATGTGGAGGATGCCGCCGCGGCCCTGTCGCGCGATCAACTCCACACTGGCCGCCTCGATCTCGTTGAGGCTGGGGCGGATGCGCTCCAGATAGCGCTCGCCCGCGTCGGTCAGCATCAGGCGCTGGCGGACACGCTCGAACAATTCCACGCCCAGAAACGCCTCCAGGCTGCGCACCTGCTTGCTCACGGCCCCTTGTGTGACGTGTAGTTCACGTGCGGCGACGGTAAAGCTGTTGTGGCGCGCCGCCGCTTCGAAGGCCTGCAACTCCGTCATTGACGGACATAAGCGGCGCATGCTTCACCTCCCAAATCTAACTCCTTCAATACCAATTGGAATGATCCGGGGATTTTATTTCGTTTGCCAGTCCCTTGCACGCACGCGCAGAATCGGAAAAACCGTTCTTTTCGAATCTCTTCCCCCTCTTCCCCCTCTTTCCCTCCTCGGAATCGACCTGATGCAACGCCGTCCCCTGCTCCAAGCCATCGCCGCCGCCACTGCCTTCGCGGCCGCTGGCCTGACCCTGCCCGCCTTTGCCCAGGGCACGTATCCGACCAAGCCGATCACGCTGGTCGTGCCGTTCCCGGCCGGTGGCACCACCGACATCGTAGCCCGCATCGTGGCCGACAAGCTGGGCCAGCAACTGGGCCAGGCCGTAGTCGTGGATAACCGCGGCGGCGCCGGCGGCAGCATCGGCACGGGCTACCTCGCCAAGGCCGCGCCGGACGGCTACACGCTCGGCATCGCCACCGCCTCGACCCACGGCATCAACCCGGCCGTGTACCCGCGCCTGCAATACGACGCCACCAAGGACTTCACCCCCATCACGAACCTGGCTTCGGTGCCGAACGTGATGAGCATCCACCCGGGTGTGAAGGCCACCGACATGAAGTCGTTCATCGCGCTGGCCAAGGCCGAGCCGAACAAGATGGCCTATGGCTCGGCCGGCAACGGCAGCGTCTCGCACATGATGGGCGAACTGTTCAAGATGAGCAGCCACACCGAACTGCTGCACGTGCCGTACAAGGGCGTGGGCCCGGCGCTGAACGACGCGCTGGCCGGCCAGGTCCAGGTGCTGTTCGACAACCTGCCCTCCTCGCTGCCGTTCATCGAAGGCGGCAAGCTCCGCGCGCTGGCCGTAGCCGCGCCGAAGCGCGTGGCTGCCCTGCCGAACGTGCCGACCTTCGCCGAACTGGGTCTGGGCGAAGTGAACGACTCGGCATGGTTCGGCCTGATCGCCCCGGCCAAGCTGCCCGCCGACATCCAGGCCAAGCTGAACGCCGCCGCCGTGAAGGTGCTGGCGATGCCGGAAGTAAAGGCCAAGCTGGAAAAGCTCGGCGCCACCCCGGTGGGCGACACCCCGGCGCAGTTCGCCAAGCAGATTTCCACCGAAGTGGCCAAGAACAAGCGCGTGGCAGCCGCCGCCAAGATCTCCCTGGACTAATCCACGGAACAAACCCAGGCACAGCATGACTGAAGCAGACCGAAAGACCGCGGAAAGCCCGTACTTCCTGCACATGCCGGAAGGCGAGAGCAGCCCGCTCTTTCTCGATTCCCCGCACAGCTGCACCACGTATCCGGCGGACTTCCGCTACGCCGGCAACCTGCCCCTGCCGCTGCTGCGGCAGGCGGAAGACACCTTCGTGGATGCGCTCTATGCCGACGCCCCCGGGCGCGGCATCCCGCTGCTCTGCGCCGGCTTCCCGCGCAGCTACCTCGACGCCAACCGCGGCCTGGGCGAGATCGACGAAGTCCTGCTGGACGCGCCGTGGCCCGGCGCCAAGCAGGAAACTTCCAAGACCCGCCTCGGCAAGGGCCTGGTCTGGCGCGTGCTGGACACCGGCGAGCCGATCTACGACCGCAAGCTCGGCGTGGCCGAACTCCAGTCCCGCATCGACCGCTACTACGTGCCCTACTACGCCCAGTTGCAACGGCTGGCGGACGAAGGCGTGGCGCGCCACGGCAAGGTCTGGCACATCAACTGCCATTCCATGCCGAGCGAGGCCGCCCAGTACGCGACCGAGCACCCCGGCCTGCAACACCCGGATTTCGTGGTGGGCGACCGTGACGGCACCACCTGCGACACGCGTTTCACCGACCGTGTGGAAGGCGTGCTCAAGGAGATGGGCTACGACGTCTGGCGCAACCACCCCTACAAGGGCGTGGAGATCGTGCGGGTGCTGGGCCAGCCCCAGGCCAACCGCAACAGCCTGCAGCTTGAGATCAATCGCAAGCTGTACATGGATGAAGTCGGCCTCGCGCCCAACGCCGGCTTCGACAAGCTCAAGCGCGACCTCAACGCGCTGATGGACGACCTGCTGCGCTTCACGCGCACCGCCTGAGGTCTTCCCCAAGGTCATCCCTGACCGTTCCCGCCCGCGCTCGCGGGCGGGGATCATTCCATCGCGTGCACTGCATCGGGGTTCGCCTGACTTGCGCCGCGTGCGCCTTTTCTGATATTGGAACGACGCCGATCCCGCATGAACGCAGCGTGATCACGGCGGTTGCGCTGCCGTTACGCGCAATTCGAACGGAACGTAACAACATTTCGGAACTTTGGCGCGGGGCTTTCCTCTATCATGGCAATCCTTCGCCAACCCTCCTTGCTGAACAAGCAAAGACGATCCCGTGATCCGACGAATTTCCGAACTGTTTGGTGGCCGGCTGTGCATGCTGACCGCCGCAGTGGCAGGCGCGCTGGCCCTCGCCGGGTGCGCCACCGCACCGGGCGATGAGGCCACCGACACCGCCGCCGCCCCGGGCACCACGCCCGCCGCTACCGCTCCCGCTTCTGCCACACCGACTGTCAAGCCCCCGCCAGTCGTCAATACCAACCCACCGATCAAGACCGTGACGTTGCCCGACAAGGGCCGCGTGAGCCTGGCCGAGTATCGGACCCGGATGCGCGAACAGCTGATGAAGACCGAGAACGCGACGGCCAGCGTGGCCGATTGCGCCGCGCATGCCAGCTGGGTGGTGCCGCGCTCGGCCACCTACGACGCGCTCAAGATTCCCACCGGCGCGCTGAGCAATGGGCAGGCCACGGTGGAGCCGTGGAGCGGCCGGTTCTCGCAGGGCAAGCAGGCTGTGCCGGTGAATTCGGTGGTGACGTTCGCGGCCTCGGCCCACAAGCGTGTCGGCGAGGCGCAATGGCAACCCGTGCGGGTGCGTTGTGGGTATGACGAGGGGATGATGCTGGCCTACGAACTGCTCGACAGCAACGGCGACGTCATCGCCGAGCCAGCCGCCGCGCCGGCCGTGGCCACGCCGACGACGACGTCGAAGAAGAAGGGCAAGAGCAGCGCCAAGGCGTCGACATCGTCGTCGAAGTCGACAAAATCGACGACGAAGACGTCAACCAAGACGAAGAAGAAGCAGTAAGCGCTGGAGGTTCTCCCCTCGCCCGCTTGCGGGGAGGGGAGGAACACCTTGAGCCTTATTCCAGATACTCCAGCACCGCCTGGAGCATCGCCGTGCCCAGCAGGCCGCTTTTCGCACCATTCCATCCCACCGCGGGATCGGGCAGGTCGGCGTTGTCCTTGAACGGCATTTCCAGCGTCAGCGCCAGGCACCCGAAGGTGTGGCCGATGTATTTCGACGCCAGCTTCAGGGCGTCCGCGTTGTACTTGCTGGCCGCGTAGCCGTGCACGTCCTGGAAGTCCGGCGTGGCGCGCTTGAAGGCGTCGATAAAGCGCGTCTGCTGCTCGCGCTGCGCATCGGTGAAGCCCGGCAGCATCTCGCTCCCGGCCACGAAGTTATAGGGCAGCCCTTCGTCGCCGTGGATGTCGAAAAACAGGTCCACGCCCGTGGCCTCGATGGCGCGGCGCACGTGCCATACCTCGGGGCTGGTTTCCAGGCTCGGCTGCATCCACTCACGGTTCAGGTTCGCGCCCGCGGCATTGGTACGCAGGTTGCCGCGCGCAGAACCGTCCGGATTCATGTTCGGCACGATGTGGAACACCGCCCGGTCCAGCAGCTTGCGGGCCACCGGGTCGCCGGCCCACATGCCGGTGCCGGTCAGCCGCTGCAGCACGCCTTCGCAGAACCATTCGGCCATGCTCTCGCCCGGATGCTGGCGGGCGATCATCCACACTGTCTTCTTGCCTGGCCCCGGCTGGCCCACGGTCACGCAGGTCAGGTCGCGGCCATCGACGGTACTGCCCAGATGCGACAGCCGCGCCAGCGGCGAGCGCTGGCACGAGGCCAGCAGCGACAGGTGGCGCTCCTCGGGATACGGCTCGAAATAGGCCAACCACACGCTGTCGTGCTCGGGCGTGAATTCGACGGTCAGCGTGCCGCCCTCATAGCGCGTGGGCACGCGGAACCAGTGCGCGCGGTCGTAGGACGCCACCGCGCGGTAGTCGCGCCAGCCATCGGGATAGGTGCACTCGCCGGCGTTCACGAATTGGAGCCGGCACGCCTGCCCCGCCGCCCCTTGCAGCCGGAAATGGAACCACTGGCGGAAATCGGCGTGGGAGTCGGCGCGAATGCGCAGGCGGATATCGTCGGCACGGTCCAGCGCCTCGACTTCGATCGCGCCGGAATCGAACAGCGTGGAGATATGCAGGGCTGAGGTCATGGGAATCGGGTTCTCCAGTCAGCGATCAGTCTTTTATCAGTCTTCCAGGCGGCGGCGGAACACCCAGCGGGTGTCGTCCGACGCGGCCTTGTCGTAGGCGTAGCCGTCTTCGGCAAACCGCTTGAGCTTGCTGGCCTCGGTCACGCGGTGCGTCACCGCATAGCGCGCCATCGTGCCCCGGGCGCGCTTGGCGTGGAACGAGATGATCTTGTAGCGCCCGCCCTTCCAGTCCTCGAACACTGGCGTGATCACGCGCGCGGCAAGCACCTTGGGTCGCACAACCTTGAAATATTCCTCGGAGGCGAGGTTCACGAGCGTGGCCGCGCCCTCGTGCTTGAGGTCGGCCATGTCCTTGTTCAGGAGGGTCGTGACGTCGTCGCCCCAGAACGCATAGAGGTCCTTGCCGGCCACGTTGTCCAGGCGCGTGCCCATTTCCAGCCGGTACGGCTGCATCCAATCCATCGGGCGCAGCACGCCATACAGGCCGGACAAGATGCGAATGTGCTTCTGGGCGAACCCGAGGTCATCGGTGGACAGCGATTTCGCGTCCAGCCCATCGTAAACATCGCCATTGAAGGCCAGCACCGCCTGCTTGCTGTTGGCCGCCGTGAACTCGGGGCTCCAGTCCGCAAAGCGGGTGACGTTGAGCACGGCGAGCTTGTCGGAGATGTCCATCAGCGCGGCTACGTCCTGCGGCGCCAGCCGGCGCAGGCGCTCGATCAGCGTGGTGGAACGGTCGACAAAACGCGGCATCGTGTGGGTCTTGATGCGCGGGGGCGTCTCGTAATCCAACGACTTGGCAGGAGACAGAACGATGAGCATGGCAAAATCGCGGGCAGGAACAAAGACCAGATTGTAGCGAATGCCCACAGACACCACCGCCGGCGCCCCTTGCGTCGCTTTTGCCGCCCCGCCGCCCCGCGTGGTCCTCGACTCCAATATCTGGGTCGATTTGCTCGTATTCCAGGACCCCCACGTGGCGCCGATCCGCGCCGCGCTTGACGCCGGAACCATCGCCCCGGTGATCCGCGCCGACTGCCGGGAGGAGCTGCGCCGGGTACTGGCCTACCCGCAATTCGCGCGGTTTTCGGTCGATATCGATGCCGCGCTGGCCCAGGTGGACCGGCTCGCCACGCTCGAACCCGCCCCGGACCAGACCGACTTCGACGCCGTGCGGCTGCCCAAGTGCCGCGACACCGACGACCAGAAGTTCATCGAACTGGCGCATTTCTCGCACGCCGCGCTGCTGGTCTCCAAGGACAAGGCCGTGCTGAAGCTCAGGAGCCGCCTGCGCCGCATGAGCGGCGTGGAGATCCTGCCGCCGCCGGCTTTCGCCGCCTGGCTGGCCGCCGCGACCGAGGCATCCACTGCCGGCGCCGATCCCCGCTAAAATGACCCGCTTGTCCTGAACCCGCCGCCCTAACCTGCCTCCTTCCCGCGCCATGTCCGCAGAATCCTCGCTCGCACCCCTGACCCCGCCGCTGTCGCGCCTGCCCAAGGTCGGCACGACCATCTTCACCGTGATGTCGGCGCTGGCCGCCGAGAAGAACGCCGTCAATCTCGGCCAGGGTTTCCCGGATTTCGACTGCGACGCGCGCATCGTCGATGCCGTGGCCCACGCCATGCGCACCGGCCACAACCAGTACCCACCAATGGCCGGCGTGCCCGCGCTGCGCCAGGCCATCGCCGGCAAGA
Organism: Cupriavidus sp. 10L45; assembly: GCF_056395225.1. Lineage (NCBI taxonomy): Bacteria > Pseudomonadati > Pseudomonadota > Betaproteobacteria > Burkholderiales > Burkholderiaceae > Cupriavidus > Cupriavidus sp. 10L45. Next base: position 147,635 of record NZ_JBFTJC010000005.1, on the reverse strand, counting down.
TCGCCACGCTGTACGACCACACGTACGACTGGAATACGGAAATTACGATCACGGCCGGCGCCACGCAGGGCCTCCTGACGGCGATCCTGTGCGCAGTGCATCCGGGCGATGAAGTGATCGTGCTCGAGCCCTGCTACGACAGCTACCTGCCCGCCATCGAAATGGCCGGCGGCGTCGCAGTGCCCGTCACGCTTGAGGCGCCGGCGTTCCGGACCCCGTTCGACAAGCTCGCCGCCGCCATCACCCCCAAGACGCGGATGATCCTCATCAACACGCCGCACAACCCCACGGGGACCATCTGGCGTACCGATGACATGCAGAAACTGGCCGATCTGCTAGCCGGCACGGACATCCTGCTGCTCTCGGACGAGGTGTACGAGCACATGGTCTACGACGGCCAGCGGCACGAGTCGGTCTCGCGCCATCCGGAGCTGGCGCGGCGCAGCTTCGTGGTGTCGAGCTTCGGCAAGACCTATCACGTCACGGGCTGGAAGATCGGCTACGTGGCCGCGCCGGCTGCGCTGTCGAACGAATTCCGCAAGGTCCACCAGTTCAACGTGTTCACGGTGAACACGCCGGTGCAGTTCGGGCTGGCCGACTACATGGCCGACCCGGCGCCCTACCTGGACCTCGCCGGCTTCTACCAGGCCAAGCGCGACTACTTCCGCACCGGGCTGGCCTCCACGCGCTTCAAGCTGCTGCCCTCGGACGGGACGTACTTCCAGTGCGTCGATTATTCGGCGATTTCCGATATGAGCGAAGCCGATTTCTCGATGTGGCTGACGCGCGAGATCGGCGTGGCCGCGATTCCAGTGTCGGCGTTCTATTCGCAACCGCGCGAATCGGGCGTGGTGCGGTTCTGCTTTGCGAAGAAGGAAGAGACGCTGAAGTTGGCGCTGGATCGGTTGGCGAAGATTTGAGGGATTCCGGCAGCCCGGGAACGTGGTCGGCTCCCGGGCTGCATGGGTTAGTTGCCGACGTGCCACCTTCCCTCCATTCTTCCTGTTGAACTGGCTCATAGGAATTCAGAGTCGGCTCGAATGCAAACGCCTCCTCGGTCCAACCATCCAGTTCCCCGCATATCACGCGGTAGGTGTACATCATTTCCGCTGCAACGCCGATTTGCACAAACCTGCATCGCGCACCGGGTGCGACTTCCCCAACCAAGGGGGCAACTGGAGGCACCATTCCTTCGGGATTCCCGTAGAGGGGGACGGGTTTCGTCGCCACATGCGTTCTGATCGGTACTTGGTAGCCGCTGCAATATCCCAGAGCCAAGACGATGCAGAACAATGCTGCGACGAACCATGGCCACGCCTTACCAGTTTGCCAACGCGCCACCTTCCCCCCCCTTTATTTCAGTGAGAACAGTTCGTACGGATCTAGCCGCGGCGCAAATGCACCACCGGCGTCAGTCCATCCGTCCAAATCCCCACACTTCACCCGGTAGGAGAACATCATTTCCTCCGCAATGGTCACCTGAATAAACCTGCAGCGTTCACCGGCCTGCACCTTACCTATGACGGATTCGACGGGCTCAACCATCCCAGCGGCATCTCCGTATAGCTCGATGGGTATTGTCGCAACGTGAGTGCCAAGAGGGATGCGATAGCCCGCCCAGTATCCATAGAGCATTCCGCCAACAATGCAGGCAAGCCCCACGGCGCACCAGTGACGGGCTTTACCAGTTTGCCGACGCGCCACCTTCCCACCCCTTTTTATAGTTTCGCGTCTCGACGAGACGATTCGACTTCTTCAATACGCCGAGTAATTCAGCGGGCATGACCGGTGTCAGCTCGCCAAACGCTCGCGGATCGCGCGCCATGATGCCGGCCAACTCAAGCACATCGGCAACGTTGGAGCTGCATGAATTATCGAATAATGAGTATTTCGCATTGACCGCCACACGTCTTTCCAGTTCGTCTCTAATGAGGGCCTTCTCTCGTAGAGATACCCACATCAGCAGCCCGACGGCATCGCGATATACGCCCTTTCCGATTGTGCCGTCTGGCTTGGTTCTCCATCGCCTCGTGTTACCAATCAGATATTTTCTGTACCCGCCCTTGAAGAATAATATTGGGGCACGGCTGTAGACGGTGCCGTCAATTTCGATGGCAGCGTGCCCCCACTGCGAGCCACGGCTAAGCAACCTCGAATCAAACACCACCACCTCAATAAACTCCCGCTGCACGGGAATCGGCTTCGCTTCATCAAACCTTGTCAACGTAGTCGCCCGGACGCCGGCGCGCACCAGCGTCTTGCCCGTGGTCGGAGAGGTCAGCGTTTCGGTCATCGCTCACCCCTCGACGTAGATCGTCACGTTGTCGGCGCGTTGCTGGGCTGCCAGCAGATGGGTGCGGCCTTGTGCGTCGGTTGTGCCGAATTCGGGCGCGGCGCCGGCCCGGACCGCCGCGTATTCCGTGTTGGGCAGCGGCTCGCCGGTGGCGCTGTCGCGCAGGATGTAGCGGTCGTCGTAGCGGTCCTCTTCATCGGGCGCCGGGTCGGCCGAGGTTCCGCTCACCGGGTGCCGGACCGTCGCCTGGGCGCCTATCGAGGAAATCAGCCGGGCGCCGCACGCGGTCAGCATGCCGTCGAGCGCCATGGCGCGGCCCATGGCCTGGAAGGTGGGATCGCCCTCGATGATCGGGAAGGTGCCCTTGCATTGCGGACACCAGACCATGTGTCCGACGCCGGCCGCCGGTTCCCCGTAGAAGACGAACGTGGGCTCGCCCTCCAATACCTTGCCGCCGTGTGTCGTCGTATCGCCCCGGCGAACGATGCCTTTTTGACCCGCCATACGTGCCCCTTCGTTGTTAGATGAGCCGCCATCTAACCGACGAAAAAATCGGCCGTATATAGAAGAATCCTGATTAATTTGCACCAAATGGTGAGTGCTCGGAAAACCCCGAGCCGCGCATTTACCATCGGCCCTGCCAACGCAAAGCGCCCCGCAAGCGGGGCGCCAGAAAATGCTGATCAAAGCCTATCCGGTGAATCGCGGCGATTTACCGGTTGCGGCTCAGCATCAGCTCGGTATTGGCCTTGCGGTCCGCGTTGACCTTCTGCACGCTCGCCCGCTCGGACATGGCCTTGAGGTAGGCCCTGACCGGCAGGTCCGCCAGCAAATCTTCGCCGTAGATGATTTTCGTGCAGGACGACACCAGCGGCAGGTGGCAGATGGCGGCGCAGTCGGCCAGCGTGAAGGTATCGCCAGCCACGAAGGGCGAGAATTTCGCCAGCTTGGCGAAACCGGGGATATAACGGTCCAGCAGGCGGCGCTGGCGCTCCTTGAGGTTATCGCTGACCTTGCCGCCGAAAAACGCCTCCGGATACAGCTCGCGCACCGTCAGCTCCAGATATACCTCCATGAAGGTGACGAGTTCGCGCACCTTGCCCGCCTGGTAGGCGTCATGCGGCAGCAGCGGCGCCTGGAGATAAGTCGCCTCGATGTATTCCGCGATGGTTTCCGATTCGCACAGCGGCCCGGAATCGGTGATGATGTAGGGCACCTTGCCGAGGGGCGTCGCCGCGAGGTCGGTTTCGCCGATCCAGGCCAGCACTTCCTCGAATGGCAGGTTCTTTTCCAGCAGCGCCAGCTTGACCTTGTTGTAGTAATTGCTGGCGGCAAAGCCGCAGAGCTTCAGCATGTCGTCTCTCTCCGTTATTGAAATGGATCGTCCGGGTCGCGTCCATGTAGACCCGAGGACGCTTGAGGCGCCCCCGCCTGGCCGATCTTCGCACGCCACGTAAGCCTACCCGCTGTCGCGGAAGATGCAGAAATCGTACGATCGTGCTAATTTAACCACAACTTTTTTTGGACGAACGATGAGCCAACCCACTATTCAAACGCTCGGCATCGTCGGCACGGGCGCCATGGGCCGCGGTATTGCCCAGATTGCCGCACAGGCGGGCCTGACGGTCAACCTGTTCGATGTCAACGCCCAAGCCGTGGCCGCCGCGCGCCAGTACCTGCAGGACACGTTCGCCAAGCTGGCCGACAAGGGCAAGATCAGCGCCGCCGACAGCGAGGCCGCGCTGGCCCGCGTGAAGCCGTGCAACGCGCTGGAAGACCTGGCCGGCTGCGACATGGTGCTGGAAGCCATCGTGGAGAAGCTCGAGGTCAAGCGCGACCTGATCGCCAAGCTGGAAGCCATCGTCCGGGAAGACGCGGTGATCGCGTCGAACACCTCGTCGCTGTCGATCACGGCCATCGCCGTGGGCGCCAGGCACCCGGGCCGCGTGGTGGGCTACCACTTCTTCAACCCGGTGCCGCTGATGAAGGTGGTGGAGGTCATCGACGGCCTGTCGGGCAACCCCGCCATCGGCGATCAGCTCATGGAACTGTCGCGCCGCATGGGTCACACGCCGGTGCGTTGCAAGGACATGCCCGGCTTCATCGTCAACCACGCCGGCCGTGGCATGAATATCGAAGGGCTGAAGATCGCCCAGGAAGGCGTGGCCGAATTCGTCGATATCGACAACATCATGCGCGAGCAAGCCGGTTTCCGCATGGGCCCGTTCGAGCTGATGGACCTGACCGGGCTCGATGTGTCGCACCCGGTGATGGAATCGATCTACAACCAGTTCTATCAGGAAGCGCGCTACCGCCCGTCGCCGATCACGGCGCTGCGCTACACGGGCGGGCTGCTGGGCCGCAAGACCGGCGCGGGCTTCTACGCCTACCCGGACGGCCAGAAGCAGGTGCCTGCCGCCAAGCCGGTGCCCGATGCGCGCCCGGCCAGCGTGTGGGTGAGCCGCGCCAATGAGCGTGGTCATGCGATGACCGTGAAGCTGCTGACCGCGCTCGGCGTCACGCCGGAAGGCGGCAACGCCCCGTCCGCCGACGCACTGATCGTGGTCACCCCGCTGGGTCTCGACGCCACCACGACTGCCCTGCAGCAAGGGCTCGATGCCAGCCGCGTGGTCGCCATCGACACGCTGCTGCCGTTCGAAGCCACCAAGCGCCGCACGCTGATGACCACGCCGGCCACCAGCGCCGCCGCCCGCGACGCCGCGCACGGCCTGTTCGCCAGCGATGGCGTGCCCGTCACCGTGATCCGCGACTCGGCCGGCTTCGTCGCCCAGCGCATCATCGGCTGCATCGTCAATATCGCCAGCGACATCGCCCAGCAACGCATCGCCACGCCGACCGACATCGACCTCGCCGTGAACCTCGGCCTGGGCTACCCCAAGGGCCCGCTGGCGCTGGGCGATGCGATTGGCGCCGCGCAGATCCTCGAAGTGCTGAGCAACCTGGACCGCCTGACTGGCGACATGCGCTACCGCCCGAGCCCGTGGCTGTGGCGTAGGGCCGGCCTGGGCCTGTCGCTGCTGACCGAAGAAGCCTGATCCTCCCGGGCGCCCCGCCGAGACACGGGGCGCTTTTTTCTCCCGCATTGCCCATCAAGAGGCCGCCATGACCGCCCAGCTGCTTTCCCAACGCGTGGACGCCACGCTCGTCCTGACCATCTCGAACCCCGAGGCGCGCAACGCGCTGCATCCGGACATCTACGCGGCAAGCCAGGAGGCGCTGGAAGTGGCGGCGCGCGACAACACCATCCGCGCGGTGGTGCTGACCGGCGCCGACGGCGTGTTCTGCGCCGGCGGCAACCTGAACCGCCTGCTCGGCAACCGCTCCCAGCCGGCCGAGGTACAGGCCAAAAGCATCGAAATCCTCAATCACTGGATCGAAACGCTGCACGCGTTCCCCAAGCCGATCATCGCCGCCGTGGAAGGCCCCGCCGCCGGCGCGGGCTTCTCGCTGGTGCTGGCGTGCGATTTCGTGGTGGCGGCCAGCGACGCCAAGTTCGTCATGGCCTATGTGAAGGTGGGCCTGACGCCGGACGGCGGCGGCTCCTACGAACTGGCCCGCATGCTGCCGCGCCAGCTCGCCAGTGAAATGATGATGGATGGCAAGCCGGTCGATCCGGCACGACTGGCCCATTTCGGCATCGTGAACCGCGTGGTGCCGCCGGGGCAGGCCGTGACCGAGGCGCTGCGCATTGCCGAGAACCTGGCCAAGGAATCGCCGAACGCGGTCCAGGGCATCAAGGCGCTGATCAACCACGCCGGCAGCGCCTCGCTGACCGAGCACTTGGCCGCCGAGCGCGACAGCTTCGTGAAAGCGCTGCACCACCCGGACGCGGGCGAAGGCATCAGCGCCTTCCTGGAGAAGCGCAAGCCGAACTACCGCTGAAGTCCCCCCCGCGCCACGCACCGACGCCATCGCCACATAAAAAAGACAGACCGGAGACAGCATGAGCAGCAACGTTTCGCATTTTGAAGGGACCCGCCCCGTGGCCGACCAGCAGCGCTTCGACATGGGCGCGCTCGAGACCTGGATGCGCCAGCATGTGGAGGGCTTTGCCGGCCCGCTGACCATCGAGCAATTCAAGGGCGGCCAGTCGAACCCCACGTTCAAGCTGATCACGCCCGGCCAGACCTATGTGATGCGCGCCAAGCCGGGGCCGAAGGCGAAGCTGCTGCCGTCGGCGCATGCCATCGAGCGCGAATACCGCGTGATGGCCGCCCTCGCCCAGACCGACGTGCCCGTAGCCCGCATGTTCGCGCTCTGCGAGGACGAGTCGGTGATCGGCCGCGCGTTCTACATCATGGAGTTCGTCAGCGGCCGCGTGCTGTGGGACCAGGCGCTGCCGGACATGACCCCGGCCCAGCGCGGCGCGATCTACGACGAGATGAACCGCGTCATCGCTGCGCTGCATTCGGTGGACTACAAGGCGATCGGGCTGGCCGACTACGGCAAGCCGGGCAACTACTTCCAGCGCCAGATCGAGCGCTGGAGCAAGCAGTACAAGCTGTCCGAGACCGAATCGATCCCGGCGATGGACCAGCTCATCGCATGGCTCCCGAATCACATTCCGGCCGATGCCGACGAACTGACCACCATCGTCCATGGCGACTACCGGCTCGACAACCTGATGTTCCACCCCACCGAGCCGCGCGTGCTGGCCGTGCTCGACTGGGAGCTGTCCACGCTGGGCCATCCGATGGCTGACTTCGGCTATCACTGCATGAGCTGGCATATCCAGCCGGGCCAGTTCCGGGGCATCGCCGGGCTCGACCATCAGGCGCTGGGCATTCCCGATGAAGCCGCCTATCGTCGCCTGTATGAGCAGCGCACCGGCCGCCAGATCACGGGCGACTGGAATTTCTACCTCGCCTTCAGCATGTTCCGCATCGCGGGCATCCTGCAGGGGATCATGAAGCGCGTGGTCGATGGCACGGCGTCGTCGGCGCAGGCCACCGACGCCGGCAAGCGCGCCCGCCCGATGGCCGAAATGGGCTGGGCCTACGCGCAGAAATCAGGCGCCTGATCCTGCATCTTCCTGCCCGACATCGCCCCGCACCGCCGGGGCGATGTGCCTTCTGGGGGGGCAATTGTCTGCATGTCATCAGACAACTGAGTACTATCCCTAGCCATAACCCTGATGACCAAAGGCTAAATCGCGTCTACACTGCTGCCATGTTGTACGACAACAGACGATAAGCAGATAAGCAGATAAGCATTAGGAGACACAGCATGAGCAATCGCCGCCAATTCCTTGGCCAGGCATCGGGCCTGGCCGCACTGGGCGCCTTCGGCACCTCTGGCATCCTCGCCCCGGCGTCGGCCTGGGCTGCCGACAAGTGGCCGACCAAGCCGATCCGGCTGGTGGTGCCCTACCCCGCCGGCGGTTCGTCGGACATCATCGCCCGCCTGATCAGCAAGCCGCTCGGCGAAGCGCTGGGCCAGGCCGTGGTGGTGGACAACCGTCCGGGCGCCAACGGCAACATCGGCGCCGCCATGGTGGCGCAGGCCGGCACGGACAACCACACGCTGCTGCTGTGCGATGTGGGCGCGCTGGCCATCAGCCCGTCCGTCTACACCAAGCTGAGCTTCAGCCCTGAGAAAGATCTCAAGGGCGTGTCGATGCTGGCCTACTCGCCCCACCTGCTGGTGGTGCATCCGTCGGTGCCCGCCAACAACCTCAAGGAACTGGTGGCGCTGTCGCACAAGCAGACGCTGAACTTCGCCGTGACGGCCATCGGCAGCGCGCCGCATCTGGCGGGCGTGGCGGTGCAGCAGGCCACCGGCGCGGCATGGCAGTACGTGCCGTACAAGGGCGGCGCGCAGGCGATTGCCGACACCGTGGGCGGTACCGCGCAGGTGCTGATGAACGGGATGCTGGCGACCTATCCGCAGGTGCAGGCCGGCAAGCTCAAGCTGCTGGCCGTGTCCAAGCGCACGCGCATGGCGCTGGTCGGACAGGTGCCGACGATTGCCGAGCAAGGCGTGGCGAACTTCGAATCGGGTACGTGGCAGGGCGTGATGGCGCCGTCCGGCATGCCGGATGCGCTCGTGGCCCGCCTCTCGAGCGAGCTGATCCGCATCATCCGCACCCCCGAAATCCGCGCGCAACTGGCCGGCCAGGGCGCCGAAGTGGTGACCATGACGCCGCCGGAAACCAGCAAGTTCTTCTCGACCGAGGAAAAGCGCTGGGCCCAGGTGGTGAAGGCCGCAGGCGTGAAGCTGGACGGCTGACGCCACCGGCATTCCCCGCTGCAACGCGGCAAGCAAAAAGGGCGCGATATCTTCGCGCCCTTTTTGTCTTTCCTGCAGCATCAATCCGGCTGAATCACTCCCCCAGCGCCACCCCTTCACGGCGCGGGTCCGCGCCGCCGGCCCAGCCCGGCTTGCCGTTCGGCAGGGTCTTGCGCACGATGGCCTGCGTGCCGCTCGTCATCTCGATCTCGGCCACCTGATGGCCCATGCCGCGCAGCGATTCCACCAGTTGCGGCGTCACCAGACCCTTCTCCACTTCGGTCGGGCCATTGCGGCTGCCGAAGTTGCCCATGCCCACGGCGGTCTGCACGTCCATGTCCCAGTCCAGCAGGCCGACCAACGTCTTCGACACGTACTCGATGATCTGCGAGCCACCCGGCGAGCCCAGCGCCGCCACCAGCTTGCCGCTCTGGCGGTCGAACACCAGCGTCGGCGCCATCGACGAGCGCGGGCGCTTGCCCGGCTGCACGCGGTTGGCCACCGGCTTGCCGTTCTCGCTCGGCGTGAACGAGAAATCGGTCATCTCGTTGTTCAGCATGAAGCCGCGCACCATGATGTGCGAGCCGAAGTACGACTCGATGGTCGTCGTCATCGACAACGCCCCGCCCCGGTTGTCCACGGCCACGATCTGCGACGTGGAGATGCGCGGCGGCGAACGATCCGGCGCGAACGCCACCTTCACTCCCGGCGGCGTGCCCGGCTGGGCGCGGCCCATGCTCTTGTCGCCGATCAGCGCGGCGCGCTCGGTCAGGTAGGCCGGGCTGACCATCGCGGCCACATCCACGGGCACGAAGTCGGCATCGGCCACGTAGAGGCCACGGTCGGCGTAGGCCAGGCGGTCGGCCTCGGAGATGGCGTGCACGGCCAGCGGCGCGGCTTCCACACGCGCCGGGGTGTTCACCGGCTGCGGCTTCAGGCTGGCCAGCGCGTAGCGTGGGTCGCGCTTCTCAAGGGCCTCCAGCGTGCCCAGGATCTGGGCGATGGCGATGCCGCCCGACGACGGCGGCGGCATGCCGCACACCTTCCAGCGCTTGTAGTCCGTGCAGACCGGCACGCGCTCCTTGGCGCGATAGCCCTTCAGGTCGGCCGTGCTCAGGCTGCCCGGATTGGTATGGCTGTTGACCTTGGCAGCGATGTCCTGCGCAATCGGCCCGTTATAGAACACGTTCGGGCCGCCCTTGGCGATCTCGCGCAGCGTCTTGGCCAGTTGCGGATTCTTGACGAGGGTGCCGACCGGCTTGGCCTTGCCCTGCGTATCGAGGAAGTAGCCGGCCATCTCCGACGAGCCCATCATGAACTTGTCGGCCGCCACCTGGGTGTAGAGCCGCTGGGACATCGGGAAACCGTTCTCGGCCAGCGTGATGGCGCGCTGGAACAGTCGCGCCCAGGGTAGCCGGCCATGCTGGCGGTGCGCCATCTCCAGCGCGCGCAGCACGCCGGGCACGCCCACCGAGCGGCCGCCGATCTGGCCTTCGGAGAATTCCATCGGCTTGCCGTCCGCGCGCATGAACAGGTTCTCGGTGGCGCCGGCCGGGGCCGTCTCGCGCCCATCGAAGGCCTGCACGCGTTTGCCGTCCCAGTACATGATGAAGGCGCCACCGCCGATGCCGGTGGCCTGCGGCTCCACCAGCGTCAGCACGGCCTGCATGGCGACGGCGGCGTCGATGGCCGAGCCGCCCGCGCGCAGGATCTCGCGCCCGGCCTCGGTGGCCAGCGGATTGGCCGCGGCGGCCATGTGCTTCTGCCCGTAGCTGGTGGTCATGTCGGGCCGGTAGCCCGACGAGACCTCCGGCGCGGGCGGCATGGCAGCCGCCGGCGCCTGGGCCGGCGCGGCCGTGGCCGTGCCCGATGCCGATGGCGTGCCCGCATCCTTGGCGGCGGTGCCGCAGCCCGCCAGCACGGCGGCCAGCGCCACGGCCAGCGTGCCGCGCCACAGCAAGGAGGGGGTTGACGGGGAAACTGCCGGTGTCTTCGTCACTGCGCGAGCCATGCCATCTCTCCTGGGGGGAAGCTGAGGCGATTGTAGACGCAGATGACCGGTAATGCGCTTGTAAACGGCTGACTGGCCGATCGGGGATGACCGGCGCGGAGGCACGGGAACGAGGCGGCGGGCGCCGCCCCGTATACATAGTGTCAGTTCGCCATCACAGCGTGGTGAACGACCAGTTCAGGTTCACGCCCTGCCCGTTCAGCGTGCCGCCGACGGTGACGTTGTAGCGCGTGTGGGCGGCCAGCGGCGCGCGCGGCGTGCAGATGGCCAGCCCGCGCGCGTAGCTCGACATGCCCGACGTGCGCGCATCCACCTTCTCGCAGGGCACGTTGGTGCCGGCGGCGTCGGTGATGGTGAACGTATCGGCATTGAACACCAGCGACGTGTTGATGGCCTGCACCATCACCGGGTAGCCCATGGTCTGGCCCGTGTACGAAGGCGCCGGGTTGGGGCTCTCATTGTTGACCCAGCTCGCCGGCACATCGGCCTGGCCGCTGTACGGGTACGCCACCACCTGGTTATCCGCGCCGCCCTTGCTGGCATCGGCGAGGTCGATGGTCTGGTAGTAGCTGGCCGAGGTGCCGCCGCTGCTGCCGGCGCCCACGCTTTCCGCAAACCCGCTGCCGGCCGAGCCGTAGCTGCCCAGCAGCGCGGCGCGGTGGAACGGCGCGTTGACGAGGTCCGCCACGAGCGCGTCCTTCGGCGCCATCGACAGGTTGGCGCCCGCCGCGCTGGTCCACTTGTTGCCAGCCGCCACGACTTCCGCCGTGGCATTGGTCGGATAGGCGGCCTGGATGCGGTCGTTCGGCGTGGCGCCCGTGTAGCCGGACTTGCCCGACTGCTCGTCGTGCGTGAGCAGGTTGTTGGCCAGCATGTAGGCGGTGTGGTTCTGGGCGACGGTATTGAGCGCGTCGCGCGCGGTCAGCGGCGGCAGGCCCACCTGCTCGCGCCGATAGTTGGCGTAGCAGAGGCCGGCGCTGCGCGCGTCGTCCAGCACGCGATAGCCCGAGACGCCGGTGCCGCGCGCCGGCAGCAGGCTCACGCTGCCCGTGACCGGCGCCGGCGCGCTGCCGGTCACCGTGTAGCAGGCGCGGTCGGCGCCGGCCGGGAGCGTCGCCGTCTGGCTGCCGTTGGCGGGGGACTGCCCGGACGCCGCCTGGCTCGCATTGGCGGCGCCGGCTGCCGGGGCGGCGCTGGTGCCCGCGCTGGGGGCGCTATCGCCGCCACCGCCACAGGCGCTGAGCGCGAAGGCAGCGCAGGCTGCCAGGATCGCCATCGGGATCGGTCGCGCGAAGGCGTTCGCGCGGGAGGGCATGAAATCGTTAGACAAGTGTTTCCCTGGCATCGGAATGCGGATCTGTCGTCGTGGATGGAGGGGGCTGCCTGGGTGTGGACGCGCGCGCGGCGGCGCGGTGTCATGCGTGGCATGAGGCGTCCGGGGCAGGTGGAACGGGACGATGTTAGGGAGCGCCTCCCGCACCGTCCAGCCTGCTAACAATGGCTTACGTTGTGACCCGCGCGCGCGGCACGCGGGGGAAATGCGCGTTACGCGTTACGCGTCGGCGGGGGGACCGTCGCCCATGCCATTGCCGAGCGACGTCATCACCGCCATCAGCTGCTCGCGCAGCCAGCGGTTGGCGCCGTCGTTCTCGCCGCCGGCATGCCAATAAAGATGCAGTTCGAGCGCCGGCACCTTGAACGGCAATGCCAGCAGCCGGTTGGCGTACGGTTCGTTGGCGATGCGGGCGTAGCGCATCGGCAAGGTGGCGAGCAGGTCCGTGCAACTGACCACGCGGCACGCCGCCGCATAGTGCTGGCAGCGCAGCCGCACGCGGCGGGTCAGGCCCATTCGGTGCAGCGCCTGGTCCTCCAGGCCCGCCCCGCGCCGGCGTGACGACACGTGCACATGTTCGGCAGCCAGATAGCGCTCCAGCGTCAGCTCCTTCTTCACCAGCGGATGGTCGCGCCGCGCCAGCACCACCATCGGATCGGACATGAACGCGGCATGGTGAATCGCCGGGGACACCGGCAGCAGGATGTCGATGGCCGCATCGAGCGTGCCGGCGAGCAGTTCGGACTCCATCTCGCGACGGTCGAAGCGGATCGCCGCGATCTCCACGTGCGGTGCCATGGCCGTCACACGCGCCATCAGCGGCGGCAGCAGCGTGGACTCCAGCGCATCACGCATGCCGATAGTGAAGCGGCGCGTGGTGGCGGTGGGATCGAAGTGCGGCGTATCCTGCAGCGTGCGCGCGAACGACTGCAGCGCGCCGCGCACCTCGCCCGCCAGCGAGCGCGCCAGCGGCGTGGGCGCCATGCCCTGCCCGCGCCGCTCGAACAGCGGATCGTCGAACAGCGTGCGAAGCCGCCCCAGCGCGTGGCTGACGGCGGGCTGCGTCAGGTTGAGCTGACGCGCGGCTGCGGTGATGCTGCCTTCGCTGTAGATGGCATCGAACACCACGAAGAGGTTGAGGTCGATCCGGGATAGCTGCATGGCAGGCATTCTGGCATGAAAATGCAGGACATTGATACTGTCCAATCCAGAAAATTCATTTTTCTTATTACGCGCAGTCCGCTAGAGTAGGCCCCAGTCGGCATCCTTCCCAAGCGATGCCTGCCGTCACACCCCCGAATGTAGCGAGGAGACCCCATGCAATTCGAGTACACGCCCAAGGTCAAGGACATGCAGGCCCGGCTGCTGGCCTTTTTCGACAAGCATATCTATCCGAACGAAAAGCGCTTCTACGCCGAGATCCAGGCCAACCGCGAAGCCGGCAACGCCTGGATTCCCACCAAGGTGGTCGAGGAGCTGAAGCCGCTGGCACGCGAAGCCGGGCTGTGGAACCTGTTCCTGCCGCGCTCCAAGCGGGCGCCGGAGGGGCTGTCGAACCTCGAATACGCACCGATGTGCGAGATCATGGGCCGCGCGCCCTGGTCGCCCGAGGTGTTCAACTGCGCTGCGCCGGACACCGGCAACATGGAAACGCTGGAGCGCTACGCCACCGAGGAACTCAAGGACCAGTGGCTGGAACCGCTGCTGCGCGGCGAGATCCGCTCGGCCTTCCTGATGACGGAGCCGGACGTGGCCTCCTCGGACGCCACCAATATCAGCTGCCGCATCGAGCGCGACGGCGACCATTACGTGATCAACGGCACCAAGTGGTGGTCGTCGGGCGCCGGCGACCCCCGCTGCAAGGTCTACATCGTGATGGGCAAGACCAATCCCGATGCCGGCCGCCACGAGCAGCAGTCGATGGTCGTCGTGCCGGCGGACACCCCGGGCATCACTATCAAGCGCTTCCTGCCCGTGTTCGGCTATGACGATGCGCCGCACGGCCATATGGAGATCGAACTCAAGAACGTGCGCGTGCCGGCCGCCAACATCCTGCTGGGTGAAGGGCGCGGCTTCGAGATCGCCCAGGGCCGCCTCGGCCCGGGCCGGATCCACCACTGCATGCGCAGCATCGGCGTGGCCGAGCGCGCGCTGGAACTGATGTGCAAGCGCAGCCTGGACCGCGTGGCCTTCGGCAAGCAGATCGCCCGCCAGGGTGTGACGCAGGAGCGCATCGCCGAAGCCCGTTGCGACATCGAGATGGCCCGCCTGCTGACGCTGAAGGCCGCCTACATGATGGATACCGTAGGCAACAAGGTAGCCAAGGCCGAGATCGCCATGATCAAGGTGGTGGCGCCGAATGTGGCGCTGCGCGTGATCGACTGGGCGATCCAGGTGCATGGCGCCGCGGGTGTCTCGGGCGACTTCCCGCTGGCCAACTGGTGGGCGCACCAGCGCACGCTGCGCCTGGCCGATGGTCCGGACGAGGTGCACCGCAACGCCATCGCCAAGCTGGAACTGGCCAAGCACATGAGCCTGAACCCGGACAGCATCCAGATGCCGGTGACGCGCGGCTCCTGAGCCTCGCTGGTAGTCGTCATTCCCCGAAACGCGCGGCCTGTCGGTCGCGCGTTTTTTCATGGGAGCCGCCGCGATGACCGCACCGCCAGCAGGCTTATTTCTTCTGTGCTCTAATCGCTCGGACCCTGGCGACGCTGGTCGCCGGGCCCCTTCCCCATCGGAATTTTCCGAAAGTTTCCGAAGCAGCCAGGAGAGCGCTCCCTCATGATCGACGTCTACACCTGGGCCACGCCCAACGGTCACAAGGTCCACATCATGCTCGAGGAATGCGGCCTCGAGTACAAGGTTCATCCGATCAACATCGGCGCCGGCGACCAGTTCGGCGAGGCCTTCCTCAAGATCAGCCCGAACAACAAGATCCCGGCCATCGTCGACAGTGACGGGCCGGACGGCCAGCCCATCTCGCTATTCGAATCGGGCGCCATCCTGCTGTACCTGGCCGGCAAGACCGGCAAGTTCCTGCCGGAGGACGTGCGCGGCAAGTACGAGGCCCTGCAGTGGCTGATGTTCCAGATGGGTGGCGTGGGGCCGATGCTGGGCCAGGCGCATCACTTCCGCATCTACGCGCCGGAGAAGATCGAGTACGCGGTGAACCGCTACACCAACGAGGCCAAGCGGCTCTACGGCGTGATCGACAAGCAGTTGTCGCAGCACGCCTGGCTGGCCGGCGACAGCTACAGCGTGGCGGACATCGCCACCTTCCCGTGGCTGCGCAGCTGGCAGAACCAGGGCGTGGAGCTGGACGACTACCCGCACCTGAAGCGCTGGTTCAACGAGATTGCCGAGCGCCCCGCCGTGAAGCGTGGCGTGGAAGTGCTCGCCAAGGAGCGCAAGCCTATGCGGACCGACGCGGAGCGCGAGATCCTGTTCGGCGCCACGCAGTACCAGCGCCGCTGATCGCCTGCATCCCGGTCAGCCTTCAGGCCGCCCGGGGCAGCGCGACCACGGGTTCGGCTTCCAAGATTGGCGAGCGCGCGCAGCACAGCAGACCCGCGCCGGGCACCATGGCGTCGATGCAGTAGTCGTCGTGACGGTCCGGCGCGAAAGCCATGCCCGGCTGCAGGTAGACGGTGCGCACACCGGCCGTGCCGCGCGTGGCGCGCCATTGCAGGCACAACGTGCCGCGATAGCAGGTGGCCCACATCGTGTCATGCGCGTGCAGCTGCTGGGCCCAGTCGGGCTCGCCGGGCTCGATCACGACAAAACTCGGCGTGCCGGGCCGGCTGCCGGCCTGCGGCACGGTGCGCACCAGCACGCTGTCCAGCACGGCCTGGAGCATGACCGGCTGCCCCGGCTGGGGCGTGAAGACATCGCCTCCGGCCAGCGCGGCCAGTTCCTGCCCGGAGGACAGCACGCGCAGGCCGCCGCGCAGGCAGGCCCACCATTCGGACGGGGCGGAAACAATGCCGGATTGCACGTCGCCGGCACGCAGGAACACGTGGTGGCAGGCGTGGCCGAGCCCGGCCGTTGCCGGAATGACACATAACTGTAAACCGACGCTCAGGTCCGGAGAGTCCGGCAGGGGCGGCGTTGCACCGCACAACCCGGCGTCGAAAAACGAAAAAATCTGCATGGCATTCCCCAAAACGGAGCCTGGGACGCAGGGGTCCCACGGAATGCGCAATGGCGGCAGGCCCGATGCGGCGCGGATCTCCCGCCCGACGACCTCCCCCCTCACTGCGCGACTGCCCCGTTTCGGTACGGCTTAGGTGCCGTCCGGTAATACCATCGCTCCGTACCCGTTTTGGGCACATCCCTTATGATGCGGATCTGGTACCGATAGAACGACGAACTATAGGTTGTCGTGACGCTTGGGTCAAACCCTTAGGCTCTGAGCGACTTAAAATCCACAAAGCAGCATATGACAGGCGACCCTCTCAAGCTGTTCGGGCGACATCTGACCTGGTTGCGCAAGCAGCGCGGCTGGTCACAAGAAGCCCTGTCGCTGGAAAGCGGTCTGGCAAGATCGTACCTCAGCGGCATCGAACGCGGCACACGTAATGTGGCTCTTTATAACATATGTACTCTAGCTGACACACTCGGCGTGGCTCCGCCCGAGATGTTGGACTTCTCGCGCCACGAAACCGCCGCCGCGCCCGTGGAGGCGCCGCGCTCGCCGTATCAGGCCGACACCTCGCCGGCCGTGCAGGCAACGATGCGCTACATGGCCGAACTGAGCGATTTCGAGCGCGACGTGGTGGCCGGCGTGGCCCGCGCGCTGGCCCGCAAGCAGCCGCGCTGAGCCTTATACCGTCAGCAGGCCCTGGCGTTCGATGAAGGCGATGATCTGATCGAGCCCCTGCCCGGCCTTGACACTCCCCATCACGAACGGCCGCTCCCCGCGCATCTTGCGGGCATCGGCTTCCATGATCTCGAGTGAGGCCCCCACGTACGGCGCGAGGTCAGTCTTGTTGATCACCAGCAGGTCAGACTTCGTGATCCCCGGCCCGCCCTTGCGCGGGATTTTCTCCCCGCCGGCCACGTCGATCACGTAGATCGTCAGGTCGGACAATTCCGGGCTGAAGGTGGCGGCCAGGTTGTCGCCGCCAGACTCGATGAAGACGATGTCGGCATCGGGAAACTTCGCCAGCATACGGTCCACGGCCTCGAGGTTGATCGAGGCGTCCTCGCGGATCGCCGTGTGCGGGCAGCCGCCTGTCTCCACCCCCATGATCCGCTCCGCCGGCAGCGCGCCGGAGATCGTCAGCAGGCGCTGGTCTTCCTTCGTATAGATGTCATTGGTAATAGCGACCAGGTCGTAGCGGTCGCGCATGGCCTTGCAGAGCATTTCCAGCAGCGTGGTCTTGCCGGAGCCCACGGGGCCGCCCACGCCAACGCGCAGGGGCGGATTTTTCTTGGTTCGGGTCATGTTTGTGGCTGGGTCAGGAACGGAACAGCCGGGAGTACTGCGTCTCGTGGCGTGCGGAGAGCAGGCCCAGCATCGGGGAAAAAGTGGACAGGCGGGGCGGATCGGCGTCGGCGCGCTGCGCCGCTTCGTCGACCACGGCCAGCACGGCCGGGTGCAGCCCGCGCAGGATGTGCTGGCCGGCCACCTGGCCGAGCGGCACCGCCTTGAGCGCGGCGGCGACCTGGTTTTCGGCCCAGTTGAAGGCATAGGCCGCGAGACCGTCGCGCGCATCCACGCCAAGCGCCACGCAGGCGGCCGTGAACGCGGTGGGCAGGCAGATCGGCGCCAGTTCGGACAAGTCCGATGCCATGGCGGCCTCGCCCCACCCCATCTGGCCGATCAGTTTCGACAGCGACCAGCCCATCTGCTCGGTTTCAAGCCGAAGCTCCGCCGTCTCGCGCGTGGCGTGAAACCAGTCGTTCCAACGCCGTACAGCAGCCAGGTCGTGCGCCTGCCAGGCACGATGAAGCAGCAGCCAGACCGGCGCCTCGCAGTGCGCCTGCACATGCGTGAGGTTGTCCCGGATCCACCGCTCGGCGCTCGCCGCATCGCTAACCAGCCCGCAGTCGATGGCCGCCTCAAGCCCCTGCGAATAGCTGAAGCCGCCAATCGGCAACGCCGGCGACGCCAGATGCAGCAGCGAAATCAATTGGGGGAGCGCGGTCATGGGTGCGGATGCGGTTTGCGCGGAGTGGACTTCGGCACGCGCCGGCCCTCTCCCCCGGCCCCTCTCCCTGAGGGAGAGGGGAGACAACCCACAGCATTTGCCGTGCCGAGGGGCTGCTCCCCTCTCCCGCTTGCGGGAGAGGGGTTGGGGGCGAGGGCGGGCGCGTCTACAAATCCGCGGGCGATCAAAGCCTGATGAATGGCCACCAGCACGGATTCAGTCTGCTGAAGCACCTCATTGTTCCAATACCGCAGGACGACATAGCCCTCGCGGCGAAACCACGCGTCGCGCTTCCGATCCGATTGGCCTCCGTGCTGGCCGCCGTCGGCTTCGAGCACGAGCTTGTATTCCATGCAGACGAAATCGACGATGTACGGGCCAAGCGGCACCTGGCGTTTGAACTTCAAGCCCAGGAAACGGTGGGCACGGAGGTGGTACCACAGTCGTTGCTCTGCCTCGGTCATGCCGGCTCTTAGCGCACGGACGAACGTTGGCTTCGGCGCGCGCCGGCCCTCTCCCCCAACCCCTCTCCCTGAGGGAGAGGGGAGACCACCCACGGCTTGCTCCCCTCTCCCGCTTGCGGGAGAGGGGTCGGGGGAGAGGGAAGGCGCCTCAACCTGCGTCATCGCGATTCAGTGCTTGTGGCCGCAGTGCTCGTCATGGACGTGACCATGGTCGTGACTGTGGTCGTGCCCGTGGTCATGGCTGTGGCCGTGGTCATGCCCGTGCGAATGCCCATGGTGATCCTGGAACACCGCCTGCGCCGCTGCGTAGTCTTCGGCGAAGGTCGCGTCGTGGCCGTGTTTGTGGCCGCCGCCGTAGGCGCCGGCTTCGGGTTCGAAGGGCAGTTCGGCGCGGGTGGCCTGCACGCCGAGGCGGGCCAGCATGTCGGCCAGCACGGCATCGAATTCGAGGCGGAGGTAATCGCGGCCGACTTCCACCGGGGTGTGGCGGTTGCCCAGGTGGTAGGCGGCGCGCATCAGGGCCAGCGGGTCGGCCGCCGTCACTTGCAGCACGGACTCGGGGGCCGCCTGCACTTCGACGAAAGTACCGTCCTCGGCTACCAGCAGGTCGCCGCCGCGCAGCACGGTGCCGCGCGGCAGGAACAGCGCTGCTTCCGCCCCGTTGTCGAGCACGGCGCGCAGGCGGCTCTTGCTACGCTCGCCGAACGGCAGCACGAGCTTCGGGGCGCGGCGCACCAGCACCGGCGCGATGCCGTGCGGGGCGGGGAGGTGTTTGTCGATCTTGATCACAATCCGGGGCCGTCAGAACAGGAAATAGCGCTGCGCCATGGGCAGCACGGTGGCGGGTTCGCACATCAGCAGTTGGCCGTCGGCCACCACCTGGTAGGTTTCCGGGTCCACGGTGACGTTCGGTTGCCAGTCATTGTGGACCATATCGCGCTTGCTCACCGTGCGCGTGCCGCGCACCGCCGTCAGCGTCTTGGCCAGCCCGTAGCGCCCGCCCACGTCCGCCGCCAGCGCCACCTGCGACACGAAGGTCAGCGACGAGCGCGGCAGCGCCCCGCCCGCCGAGGCGAACATCGGCCGATAGTGCACCGGCTGGGGCGTGGGGATCGACGCGTTGGGGTCGCCCATCGCCGCCGCCGCGATCATCCCGCCCTTCAGGATCAGGCTCGGCTTCACGCCGAAGAAGGCCGGCTTCCACAGCACCAGGTCCGCCCATTTGCCGACCTCGATCGAGCCCACCTCGTGCGCGATGCCATGCGTCAGCGCCGGGTTGATCGTGTACTTGGCGATGTAGCGCTTCACGCGGAAGTTGTCGTGGCCGCCGCGCGCGTCGTGCGGATCGCCGGGCAGCTTGCCGCGCTGCGCCGCCATCTTGTGCGCGGTCTGCCAGGTGCGGATGATGACCTCGCCCACGCGCCCCATGGCCTGCGAATCGCTCGAAATCATCGAGAACGCGCCCAGGTCGTGCAGGATGTCCTCGGCCGCGATGGTCTCGCGGCGGATGCGCGACTCCGCGAAGGCGATATCCTCGGCAATCGCCGGATCCAGGTGATGGCACACCATCAGCATGTCCAGGTGCTCGTCCAGCGTGTTGACGGTGTACGGGCGCGTGGGATTGGTCGACGACGGCAGCACGTTGGCCTCGCCGCAGACCTTGATGATGTCCGGCGCGTGGCCGCCGCCGGCGCCCTCGGTATGGTAGGTGTGGATCGTGCGGCCCTTGAAGGCGGCGATGGTGGCCTCGACGAAGCCGCCCTCGTTGAGCGTGTCCGTGTGGATGGCCACCTGGGTGTCGGTGGCGTCGGCCACGGTCAGGCAGGTGTCGATGGCCTGCGGCGTGGTGCCCCAGTCCTCGTGCAGCTTCAGGCCGATGGCGCCCGCCTCGACCTGCTCGGTCAGCGGCCCGGGCTGGCTGGCGTTGCCCTTGCCCAGGAAGCCGATATTCATCGGGTAGGCATCGGCCGCCTGGAGCATGCGCTCCATGTACCACGGCCCCGGCGTGACGGTGGTGGCGAAGGTGCCCGTGGCCGGGCCGGTGCCGCCGCCGATCATCGTCGTCACGCCGCTCATCAGCGCTTCCTCGATCTGCTGCGGGCAGATGAAGTGGATGTGGCTGTCGATGCCGCCGGCGGTGACGATCATGCCCTCGCCCGCGATGACCTCCGTCCCCGGTCCCACGACGATGGTCACGCCGGGCTGGATGTCCGGGTTGCCGGCCTTGCCGATCGACGCAATGCGGCCGTGCTTGAGGCCGATGTCGGCCTTGACGATGCCCCAGTGGTCCACGATCAGCGCATTGGTGATGACGGTGTCGACGCAGTCCTTGGCCATGCGCTGGCTCTGACCCATGCCGTCGCGGATCACCTTGCCGCCGCCGAACTTCACTTCCTCGCCGTAGATCGTGTAGTCACGTTCGACTTCGATCACCAGCCCGGTGTCGGCCAGCCGCAGGCGGTCGCCGGTGGTGGGGCCGAACATCTCGGCATAGGCCTGCCTGGAAATTTTCACGCTCATTACAGCGCTCCCATGATCTTGCCGTTGAAGCCGTAGACGATGCGGTCGCCGTCGAGCGCCACCAGTTGCACCGTGCGCGACTGGCCGGGCTCGAAGCGCACCGCCGTGCCTGCCGCGATGTCGAGCCGGAAGCCGCGCGCGGCCTCGCGGTCGAAGTCGAGCGCGGCGTTGGTTTCGTAGAAGTGGAAGTGCGAACCCACCTGCACGGGGCGGTCGCCGGTGTTGGCCACCGTGACGCTCACCGTGGCGCGGCCCGCGTTCAGTTCGATTTCGCCGTCGAGCGGCATCAGTTCACCGGGAATCATCGCAAGGCTCCTTGATCGTGACGTCCGCCGCTCAGGCGACCAGCAGGCCGGCGCCGTACAGCGCCACGCCAGCCCCGGCCACGCGGGCGAGCCAGCCCGCATGGCGGCGCAGGAACAGGCCCGCACCGATGCCCAGGCCGTGCAGCGCCATCGTCGCCACGGCGAAGCCGCCCACATAGGCCAGCACCGCCGGCATCGCCCCGGCCGTGGCCGGCAGCTCGGCGCCGTGCGCGTAGCCGTGGAACAGCGCGAAGCCGCCGACGATGGCCATCCCGGCCATGGCCGACAGCCGCGCCCGCACGGCCACCAGCAGGCCGATCACCAGCAGCGACACCGCGATCATCGGCTCCACGGCCGGCAGCGTCACGCCGGCAAGGCCCAGCGCCGCGCCCACCAGCATCATGGCGACGAAGGCCAGCGGCAGGCGCAGCAGGTCGGCCTTGGCCGGCGCGCCTTGCCCGAAGGCGCCGCGCGAATTCGTGGCGAGCGCGCTCCACACGCCCACGGCCGCCATCGCCAGCAGGTGGTCGGCGCCGGTGAACGGGTGCAGCACGCCGGCCCAGAGGCTGGCGCCCACGGTGCCGGCGTCATGACCGGGGTGGGCGAAGGCGGAGGCGGTGGCCAGGGTCAGCACGGCGCCGGTGGCGGCGCGATGGAGGAATCGGTGCATGGTTGCTCTCTTGTTGTGGAATTGGGTGTCAGACGATGGGATGGTGCACGGTGACGAGCTTGGTGCCGTCCGGGAAGGTGGCCTCGACCTGGATCTCGGGGATCAGTTCGGCCACGCCGTCCATGACGTCGTCGCGGGTCAGCACGGTGGTGCCCTCGTGCATCAGGTCGGCCACGGTGCGGCCGTCGCGCGCGCCTTCCATGATCGCGGCGGTGATCAGGGCCACCGCCTCGGGGTAGTTGAGCTTGAGCCCGCGTGCGCGGCGGCGCTCGGCCAGCAGGGCGGCGGTGAAGATCAGCAGCTTGTCCTTCTCGCGCGGCGTCAGTTCCATCGTTCTGTTCCTCGTTCTTTGCTTGTCTTGTTGTCAGGTGGCCCAGAGGCGCAGCGGCCGGGCCGCCACGCCATGGATCGGCGCGCGCAGCGTGGACCAGGCGCCGGTCATCACGCGCCGCACGGCTTCCATGTCGCGCCCGAGCACGCGCAGCAGCAGCATGGACTGCCCTGCAGACCCGGCGAGGCAGGTTACGCCGGCGCGCAGGTCCGGGACATAGGGTAATTGTTCAGCCAGGGTTTCGGCCAGCGCCGGCGTGGCGCCCTGCCCCACCGCCCAGAGCGTGCCGAGGATGTGCAGGCCGTCCATGCCCGCCACGGCGGGGCGCAGCGGCGAGGTGGCATCGACCTGCGATTGCTCGATCCACAGCGCGCGGTCGGGGCCGGCCACGCGGGTGTCCAGCCACAGCGCGCCGCTCGACCAGCGTTCGCCCGAGGCCTGCCGGCCCAGCACCACGGCATCCCAGCCGATGGCGCTGCCGGTGGGCGCCACGACGACGTCCGTGGCGATGCGGGCGCGTGCATCGTCGAACACGATGTTCTCTTGCGGCAGCCAGTCCAGCCGGGCGCCGTCGGCCACCTCGATGCGCACCTGCTGGGCGGCCTCGCGGCCGAGCGACTTGTACCATTTGGTGGCGCCCGGCGTGGCCAGCACGGCATGGGCGCCGGCTTCCACGGCGATGTCGATGTCGAGCCGGTCGCCACCAGCCACACCGGCGGGCGGATGCAGCACCACCACGTGGCAGATGCCGCCCTCGGGATACAGCGGCTTCTGCACCAGCAGCGGCCCCTGATGGCGGCGTTCGACCAAGGCCGTGCGGCCCGCGCGCGCGGCAAAGCGCAGGCGCAGGCTGGCATGCCAGGCAGGCATGGCGAGTTGGGAGGGGAAATCGGGGTGACGCATGGGCGAAGATTACACCGCGATCAGCTCCCGCACACCATCCTGTTCCATCGTGGCGCCCTCGCCCCGGGCCACCACCTCGCCCCGGCTCATCACGACGTAGTGATCGGCCAGATGGCGGGCGAATTCGTAGTACTGCTCCACCAGCAGCACCGTCATGCCGAACTCGTCCACCAGCAGGCGCAGCGCGCGGCCGATGTCCTGGATGATGGACGGCTGGATGCCTTCGGTGGGCTCGTCGAGGATCAGCAGCTGCGGCTCGCTCATCAGCGCCCGGCCGATGGCCAGTTGCTGCTGCTGGCCGCCGGAGAGATCGCCGCCGCGGCGCGAACGCATGGTGCGCAGCACCGGGAAGAGCTGGTAGATCCGGTCCGGCACGCCGTTCGGGCGCGCGCGGCTGGCGGCGCCGATCAGCAGGTTTTCCTCGACGGTCAGGCGCGGGAAGATCTCGCGGCCCTGCGGCACGTAGGCGAGCCCGGCCGAGACGCGCTCGTACGGGGCCTTCTTCTCGAGGGCCTTGCCCTCCCAGCTGATGTGGCCGCTGCGCGTGGGCACCACGCCCATCAGGCATTTGAGCAGCGTGCTCTTGCCCACGCCGTTGCGGCCGAGCAGCGTGGTCAGCTTGCCCTTCGGCACCTCGAACGAGATGTCGCGCAGGATGTGGCTGCCGCCGTAGAACTGGTTCAGTGCATTGACCTGCAGCATGGTTACCTTCCCAGATAGGACTCGATCACGCGCTCGTCGCGCTTCACGGCGTCTAGCGTGCCTTCGGCCAGCAGGCTGCCTTCGGCCAGCACCGAAACCTTGCCGGACTCGCCGGCCAGCGCCGCCACGAATTCCATGTCGTGCTCCACGACCATCATCGAGCAACTGCCGCGCAGGCTGTTCAGCAGGCCGGCCAGTTGCATCGTCTCTTCGTCCGTCATGCCGGCCACGGGTTCATCGAGCAGCAGCAGTTGCGGTTGCTGCATCAGCAACATGCCGATTTCGAGCCGCTGCTTCTGGCCGTGGGACAGCAGGCCGGCCGGGCGATACGCCTCGTCTTCGAGCCCGGTCAGCGCCAGCGTTTCCTCGATGCGGCGATGGCCCTCGCCGGTCAGCCGCGCGCGCAGCGACGACCACCAGCGCTTGTCCGCCTTCATCGCCAGTTCCAGGTTCTCCCAGACCTCGTGCTGCTCGAAGACCGTGGGCTTCTGGAACTTGCGGCCGATACCGACCTGCGCGATGCGCGGCTCGGTCATCCGCATCAGATCGATGGACTGCCCGAGGAAGACGCGCCCGCTGACGTTGGCGTTGCGCGGGCCGGTCTTGCCGGTGATGACGTCCATCATCGTGGTCTTGCCAGCGCCGTTCGGGCCGATCACGCAGCGCAGCTCGCCGTGATCGATGGACAGCGACAGCTTGTTCAGGGCGCGGAAGCCGTCGAACTGCACGGTCAGGTCCTCCAGGTAGAGGATGGGACCGTGCGAGGTGTCGATGACGCCGGGCTCCAGCACGCGGCCCAGGCCGGTGGCGTCGCCGCTCTCCGCCTGATCCGCGCCGTGTTTTGCACCTTGTTGCGAAGTGGCCGCGTTCATGCTTCGCTCCCTTGTTGCGGTGTCACGGCGGCCGGGTTCACCGGCTCGCCCGTGGCCGCCTGGATCTTCTGGGCGGCCGTGCGCTTGCCACGCAGGCGGCGCCACAGGCCCACCACGCCATCGGGCAGATACAGCGTCACGAGCACGAACATCGCGCCGAGCAGGAACAACCAGTATTCGGCGAAGTAGGCCGTGAACATGGTCTTGGCGCCGTTGACCAGGAAGGCGCCGACGATCGGCCCGATCAGCGTACCGCGGCCGCCCACGGCCACCCAGACCGCCATCTCGATGGAGTTGGCTGGCGACATCTCGCCGGGGTTGATGATGCCCACCTGCGGCACGTAAAGCGCGCCGGCAATCCCGCACAGCACGGCCGAGAAGGTCCAGACGAACAGCTTGTAGCCGAGCGGGTTGTAGCCGGAGAACATCACGCGCATCTCGGCATCCCGCACGGCGGTGACCACCCGGCCCAGCTTGGACGTGACGATATAGCGGCACGCCACGAACCCGGCCAGCAGCGCCAGGAAGGTCAGCACGAACAGCGCGGCGCGGGTTTCCGGCGCGGCCACGGCGTAGCCGGCGATGCGCTTGAAGTCCGTGAAGCCGTTGTTGCCGCCGAAGCCGGTCTCGTTGCGGAAGAACAGCAGCATCGCCGCGTAGGTCATGGCCTGCGTGATGATCGAAAGGTACACGCCCTTGATGCGCGAGCGGAAGGCGAAGAAGCCGAACAGCCACGCCAGCACGCCCGGCACCAGCACCACCAGCAGCAGCGCGTACGGCAGGTGCTCGGTGCCGTGCCAGAACCAGGGCAGCTCCTTCCAGTCGAGGAACACCATGAAGTCGGGCAGGTCGCTCTTGTACACGCCTTCGCGGCCGATCGACCGCATCAGGTACATGCCCATCGCATAGCCGCCCAGCGCGAAGAACAGGCCGTGGCCGAGGCTCAGGATGCCGCAGTAGCCCCACACCAGGTCCAGCGCAATGGCCGCCAGCGCGAAGCACATGATCTTGCCGATCAGCGTCAGCGCGTAGGCCGACAGGTGAAGCGGGTGGCCCTCCGGAATCACCAGCGCGCAGATCGGCACGCCGACCGCGACCACCAGCGTGAGGATGACCAGCGCCAGCCACACCTTGCGCGAGAAGAGCGGCTGGCGCTCGGGAACCGAGAGGCGGAACGGCGCCCCGTTCGAGGATTTCGATTGAAAGCTACGCATGTCATGCCTCCGCGCTGCGCCCTTTGAGCGCGAACAGGCCCTGCGGGCGTTTCTGGATAAACAGCACGATCAGCACCAGGACGAAGATCTTGGCCAGCACCGCGCCGTAGAACGGCTCGATGAACTTGTTGATGAGGCCGAGCCCGAAGGCGCCGACGATGGTGCCGGCCAGCTGGCCCACGCCGCCGAGCACCACCACCATGAACGAATCGATGATGTAGGCCTGCCCGAGGTCCGGCCCTACGTTGCCGATCTGGGACAGCGCGCAGCCGCCCAGCCCGGCGATGCCGGCACCGAAGGCGAAGGCGTAGCTATCCACCTTCCACGTGCGCACGCCCACACAGGCCGCCATGGTGCGGTTCTGCGTGGTGGCGCGCACGAACAGGCCGAGCCGCGTGCGATTCAGCACCGCCCACGCCACGGCCACCACGGCCAGCGCGAAGGCGATGATGACGATGCGGTTGTACGGAATCACGAGGCCGGCCATCGCCGTGACGCCGCCGCTCATCCAGTTGGGGTTGGCTACCTCCACGTTCTGGGCGCCGAAGATGGTGCGCACGGCCTGCATCAGCAGCAGGCTGATACCGAACGTGGCCAGCAGCGTCTCGAGCGGGCGGCCGTACAGGTGGCGCAGCACGATCCGCTCGATGGCGAAGCCGACGACACCCGCTGCCAGGAACGACGCCGGCAGCGCCGCCAGCAGGTACCAATCGAACGCATTCGGCGCATAGGCGCGGAACAGCGTCTGCACCACGTAGGTGGCGTAGGCGCCGATCATCAGGAACTCGCCGTGCGCCATGTTGATGACGCCGATCAGCCCGTAGGTGATGGCCAGGCCCAGCGCGGCCAGCAGCAGCACACTGCCGAGGCTCAGGCCGGCGAACAGGTTGCCGAGCAGCTCGGCGCGGCCTTGCTCGCCACGCATCTTGTCGATGGCCTGCTGGGCGGCGGCGCGCACGTCGGCGTCGGGCTCCTTGAACTTGCCCGCTTCATCGCGCTCCACCAGCGGCGTCAGCTTCTGGCGGATCTGCGGATTGCTGTCCTGGCCGAGGATGCGGATGGCTTCCAGCCGCGCGTCGCGCGTGGCGTCGGTGCCCTGCGCCAGTACGGTGTTGGCCCAGATCACGTCGAGCCGGGCGCGCAGGCCGGCATCGGCCTCGGCCTTGCGGGCCGCTTCCACGACTTCGCGCGAGGCGCTCTCGGGTTGATCGGACAAGGTGTTGATGGCCTGCGTACGCACCGCGATGTCCGGCGACTGCAGCAGGAGGCTGCTCGCGGCGCTATCGACGATGGCCCGCAGGCTGTTGTTCAGCGTGAGGGACTCGAGTTCATCGGCCTTCACGGTCACCGGCTTGCCAGTGATGGCATCGACGGTCTTGTCGCCATCCTGGCGCACCATGCCCACCGATGGCGCAAATTGGAGTGCATCGTCCTGGAGCGCGCGCAGGATCGGGCCGGCCTGCTCGGGCGGCGCCTGGGTCAGCGCGGCGAGCGCGGCAGTCTTGGCGTCGAAGTCGTCTTCGACCAGCGGCTTGAGATCAGCCTGCGTGAGCGGTGCCGCCCACAGCGGCGCGGCGGCCAGCAACAGCGCAGCCAGCATGGCGCGCAGCCACGGCAAGGCGGACGGGAATGGAGATCGGTGCATAGGGCTGGCTGGCGTCTGATATGGCCCGATGGTTCGCGTCTTTTATGCGTGGAACGACCGAGGGAGGGCTCCCCTCTCCCAAGGGAGAGGGGCAAAACACCATGGGTACGCTGGAGATCAGCGGCCGGCGACAACCTTGTCCGGCTTGCCTTCGTTACCCGCGATGAACGGGCTCCACGGCTGCGCGCGCACCGGCTTCGCCGTCTTCCACACCACGGAGAACTGGCCGTCGCCCTTCACTTCGCCGATCATCACCGGCTTGTACAGGTGGTGGTTCTCGCCCATGGTCAGCGTGAAGCCGTCCGGCGACTTGAAGGTCTGGCCGTACATGGCCTGGCGCACCTTGTCCGGATCGGTGGTGCCGGCCTTCTTGACCGCCTGCGCCCACATATGGATGCCGACGTAGGTGGCTTCCATCGGGTCGTTGGTCACGCGCTTGTCGCCGCCGGGCAGGTTGTTGGCCTTGACCCATGCCGCCCATTGCTTCTTGAACGCGTCGTTCTCGGGGTTCTTCACCGACATGAAGTAGTTCCAGGCGGCCAGATGGCCGACCAGCGGCTTGGTGTCGATGCCGCGCAGTTCTTCCTCGCCCACGGAGAAGGCCACCACCGGCACGTCCTTGGCCTTCAGGCCAGCGTTGCCCAGTTCCTTGTAGAACGGCACGTTGGAGTCGCCATTGATCGTCGAGATCACGGCCGTCTTGCCGCCCTGCGAGAACTTCTTGATGTTGGCGACGATGGTCTGATAGTCGCTATGGCCGAACGGGGTGTAGACCTCCTCGATGTCCTTGTCGGCCACGCCCTTGCTCTTCAGGAACGCGCGCAGGATCTTGTTGGTCGTGCGTGGGTACACGTAATCGGTGCCGAGCAGGAAGAAGCGCTTGGCGCCACCGCCTTCCTTGCTCATCAGGTATTCCACAGCCGGGATGGCCTGCTGGTTAGGCGCGGCGCCGGTGTAGAACACGTTCTTCGACATTTCCTCGCCCTCGTACTGCACCGGGTAGAACAGCAGCGAGTTCAGTTCCTCGTAGACCGGGAGCACGGACTTGCGCGATACCGAGGTCCAGCAGCCAAACGTGACGGCGACCTTGTCCTGCGTGACCAGTTGGCGCGCCTTCTCGGCGAACAGCGGCCAGTTGGAGGCGGGGTCCACCACCACCGGCTCGAGCTTGCGGCCCAGCACGCCGCCGCTCTTGTTGATCTCGTCGATGGTCATCAGCGCCACGTCCTTGAGCGAGGTCTCGGAGATGGCCATCGTGCCCGACAGCGAATGCAGGATGCCGACCTTGATCGGATCCTTCGACTGCGCCAGCAGCGGGCTGGTACCGATCATTGCCGCGGCGGCTACCGCCGACAGCTTCAGCATGTCACGTCGTTTCATTGCAGCTCCCAGTTTGTCGTATGTGGTCAGGGACTCTACGCACCCCGGGTGATCCTTCTGCAACTAGCGTGCCATGGACTGCCGGGCCGGGAACGATCAAAGGTGGGAGAAAACGTCACGGCGGGTGATCCCGTCGCACCAATCCGGTGCCAATCGGGTCACCGGGGCCGGCGGGGGCGCGCCAACTCCCGCACCGGCATCGTGCATGGCCGCAAATCAGTGCAGGATCCGGGCCGGCGACAGTGCATCGCGCACCGCCGACAATAAAAAACGGGGCCCGAGGGCCCCGTCTTCGCTGCATGCCTGACGATGCTTACTTCATCATCGGCATCATGTTGGCATTCATGTTGTGCATGATCCAGAGCGAACCGGCCAGCACGATGAACAGGATCAGCAGCGTGAACAGGAACGCCATGACGTTCCAGCGCTGGCCCTTGGAGCCATCCATGTGGAGGAAGTACTTCAGGTGGACCACGATCTGGACCACGGCCATGCCGAGGATGATCCAGAGGATGGTGCCGCGGTCCATCGTGCCGTCCATCACGATCTTGAACGGGATCACCGTCAGGATCACGGCCAGCACGAAGCCGATCACATACGACTTGACGCTGCTGTGGCCGTGCGACTCGCCGTGGGCGGCCGTTGCATGTTGTTGTGCCATTACAGTGCTCCCATCAGGTAGACGACGGTGAAGACGCCGATCCAGACGATGTCCAAGAAGTGCCAGAACAGGCTCAGGCAGTTCAGGCGCTTTTCCATCGTCGGGGTCATGCCCTTCTTGTTCAGCTGCCACATCAGCACGAGCATCCAGACCATGCCGCTGGCCACGTGCAGGCCGTGGGTGCCCACGAGCGTGAAGAACGACGACAGGAACGCGCTGCGGCCCGGGCCGGCGCCTTCGTGGATCAGGTGATGGAACTCATAGATTTCCATCGACATGAACGCGGCGCCCAGCAGGAACGTCACGCCCAGCCAGATCAGCACGCGACCCTTGCTGCGGTTCTGCAGCGAGATCATCGCGAAGCCGTACGTGATCGACGAGAACAGCAGGATGAACGTCTCGACCAGCACGAAGTTGAGCTCGAACAGCTCCTTGCCCGACGGGCCGCCCGCCACTTCGCCGCGCAGCACGGCGTAGGCGGCGAACAGGCACGCGAACAAGATGCAGTCGCTCATCAGGTACAGCCAGAAACCAAAGACGGTGTTCTCGCTGGTGTCGTGATGGGCGTGGTCGTGGTCATGCGCGGCATCGTGCGCGTGGCCGTGGGCGGGGGCTTGCGCCCCAAAACGGTCTAGAACTTCAGTCGACATGATGATCAGCCCTGCGTAGCGATGCGCTGCTGGTGCAGCGTTTCGATCTGCTCGACCTGCTTGGCCGGCACGTAGTAATCGATATGGTCGTCGTTGGCGCGGCGGATGAACGCCACCACCATGCCAACCAGGCCCACGGCGGCAAGCCACCAGATATGCCAGGTCAGCGCGAAGCCCAGCGCGAGGCTGAAGGCACCCATGTAGAAGCCTGCAGCGGTGTTCTTCGGCATGTGGATCTGCTCGTAGCCGTCCGTGCGGATGGTCTCGCCACGGGCCTTCATGTCGGCAAACGCGTCCAGGTCACGCACCACCGGGGTGTGCGCGAAGTTGTAGAACGCGGGCGGCGACGACGTGGCCCACTCCAGCGTACGGCCACCCCAGGGATCGCCCGTGACGTCCGCCAGCGCCTTGCGGTTGCGGATCGACACGACGATCTGCAGCACCTGGAAGCCGATACCCATGGCGATGAACACCACGCCGATCACGGCCGCGTACAGGAACGGGGTCCAGGCCGGGTTGTCGGTATGGTTCAGGCGGCGGGTCATGCCCATCAGGCCCAGCACGTACAGCGGCATGAACGCGAAGTAGAAGCCAACCAGCCAGCACCAGAACGCGCACTTGCCCAGACGCTCGTCCAGCTTGAAGCCGAACGCCTTCGGCCACCAGTAGGTCACGCCGGCCAGGTAGCCGAACAGCACGCCACCGATGATCACGTTGTGGAAGTGGGCAATCAGGAACAGGCTGTTATGCAGCACGAAGTCGGCGGCCGGCACGGCCATCAGCACGCCGGTCATGCCACCGATCACGAAGGTGACCATGAAGCCCAGCGTCCACAGCACCGGCGACGTCAGCTGCACGCGGCCACGGTACATCGTGAACAGCCAGTTGAAGATCTTCACCCCGGTCGGGATGGAGATGATCATCGTGGTGATGCCGAAGAAGGCATTCACGTTGGCGCCGGAGCCCATCGTGAAGAAGTGGTGCAGCCAGACCAGGAACGACAGCACCATGATCGCGGCCGTCGCGTAGACCATGCCCTTGTAGCCGAACAGCTTCTTGCCCGAGAACGTCGAGATGATTTCCGAGAAGATGCCGAACGCCGGCAGGATCAGGATGTACACCTCGGGGTGGCCCCAGATCCAGATCAGGTTCACGTACATCATGGCGTTGCCGCCACCGTCGTTCGTGAAGAAGTGCATGCCGAAGTAGCGGTCCAGGCCCAGCAGCGCCAGCGACACCGTCAGCACCGGGAAGGCGGCCACGATCAGCACGTTGGTGCACAGCACGGTCCAGGTGAACACCGGCATGCGCATCAGGGTCATGCCCGGGGCGCGCATCTTGAGGATGGTCACGAGGAAGTTCACGCCGGTCAGCAGCGTGCCCAAGCCTGATATCTGCAAGGACCAGAGGTAGTAATCCACCCCTACGCCAGGGCTGTAGTCGATGCCCGACAGCGGCGGATACGCCAGCCAGCCGGTACGTGCGAATTCACCAACCCCCAGGGACACGTTGACCAGCATCGCGCCGGCCACGAACAGCCAGAAGCTCAGCGTGTTCAGGAACGGGAACGCCACGTCGCGCGCGCCGATCTGCAGCGGCACCACGAGGTTCATCAGGCCCGTCATCAGCGGCATGGCCACGAAGAAGATCATGATCACGCCGTGGGCGGTGAAGATCTGGTCGTAGTGCTCAGGGGGCAGGATGCCGGGGTCGCCGTTGGTGGCCAGCGCCAGCTGGGTACGCATCATGACCGCGTCGGCAAAGCCGCGCAGCAGCATGATCAGCGCCACCAGCGAATACATCACGCCGATCTTTTTGTGGTCGACGGACGTAATCCACTCGCTCCACAGGTAGTTCCACTTCTTGAAGTACGTAATCCCACCGAGCAGCGCCAGCCCGCCCAGGGCCACGCAGCTCAGTGTGATCATGATGATCGGCTCATGAAACGGAATCGCCGACAAACTCAATTTGCCAAACATCATTGCTCCTAGGATTGCGCGCCCAGCGCCGGCTTGGCCGGCGTGGTCATGGACACCCGCTCTTCGCCGAGCGTGTTACGCGACGTGCAGACCGGGCCGCCATCGAAGCCCTCGCGGGCCATGGCGCGGCCGTCGGCGCCCATGTACTGATGCAGGATGCCGGTGTACAGGCCGTCTTCGACCTTGCCGTAGAGGGCAACAGGTTCCGCTTCGCTCGGCTTGGCCAGGACCTTGTAGTCCGCGGCAGCGAGTTGGCGGTCAGAAGCGCGCACCTGGGCCACCCACGCGTCGAAGTCGAAGTTCGACATCGCAATGGCCTTGAATTTCATGCCCGAGAAGCCGCCGCCGCTGTAGTTGGCGGACATGCCGTCATACGTGCCGGCTTCGTTGGCGATGAGGTGCAGCTTGGTCTCCATCCCGGCCATGGCATACACCTGGCTGCCCAGCTGGGGGATGAAGAACGAATTCATGATCGAATCCGAGGTGATCTTGAAGTTCACCGGGGTACCCACCGGGAGCGCCAGCTGGTTGACCGTGGCGATCTTCAGTTCCGGATAGATGAACAGCCATTTCCAGTTCAGCGCGACCGCTTCCACCGTGATCGGCTTGACGTTCGATTCCAGCGGCTTGTAGGGGTCCAGGTCGTGCGACGACTTCCAGGTGATGTAGCCCAGCACCGCGATGATGATGCAGGGGATCAGCCAGACCACCACTTCGATCTTGGTCGAGTGCGACCAGTCCGGCTCGTACCGGGCAGCCGTGTTCGTGGCGCGGTACTTCCAGGCGAAGACCAGCGTCAGGACGATCACCGGCACCACCACCAGCAGCATGAGCCAGGTGGCGATCAGGATGATGCCCTTGATGTCGACACCGACCTGACCCTTCGGGTCGAGCAGCGTCATGTTGCAGCCGGCCAGCAACAGCAAGCCAAGGCTAGGCAGGAACCGCGTCCAGCGCGGCATTATGGGTTTTTTCATGTCACGACGGTCTGGTTGGGCCGCTCCCGACATGCAGGCGCGGCACCGCCATCCGCTGCACGGGGCAACTGGCTGGCTGGGCTGGGAAAAACCGGAGGACGTGTCCAAAGCTGGCGTTGCGGGACTGGCGATGCAAGCGCCTGCGGACCATGCGGCCGGGCAACGCCATGAACGCGGCTGGACAGCAACTGACGACTGCGTGCGCGGGATGCCGGAGGGGGCGGTGCGTGCGCTGAGGTAACCGACTGCCTGAACTGCGATCGATCCCGGCTCAAGACTGCCGCCGGGACGAGCGTTGTGTCACGACGCTCACGCGATTTCCACCGGTTTCGACCACCCCGCCAGCGCAGCGGGCACGGTCTTCGAGCGGATATCGCATAACATAAAGCATCGTGGGCGCGACTGTACCGCAACGCAACATTAGGGGTAAACCCACGGGGTGCGGAAACACTGTTCGGAAAATCGGACAATGACATCGGCCGCCCGAAAGTGTCGCGCGCAGGAAACAGTCATGTCGTGATGGATCGTTTTTCGACGATTCCGCTGGACAAACGACGAGGGCCGCGTTCTAGCGGCCCTCGTCGTTTTCCGATTCAGATCGGAACTGGCTGGCGCTCAGGAGTAGCGTCGGCTAATCGATTCTGCCACGCAGACCGGGCGATCGCTGCCCTCCCGCTCGACCGTCACCTCCCAGGTGGACTGGGCGCCGATCAGGCCGTTGGGCGTCGGGTCGAGCCGCTCGACCTTGAGCAGCTTCACGCGGGCGCGCAGGCGGCTGCCCACCGGCACCGGCGAAGTGAATCGCACCCGGTTCAGGCCGTAGTTGACGCCCATCTTGACGCCCTCCATATGGATGGCGTTCTGCATGAACTGCGGCAGCAGCGACAGCGTCAGGAAGCCATGGGCAACCGGGGCGCCGAACGGGGACTCGCGCTTGGCGCGCTCCACGTCGACGTGGATCCACTGATGGTCGCCAGTGGCTTCGGCAAACAGGTTGACCTGCTGCTGCGTAATCTCGGTCCAGTCGCTGACGGCCACTTCCTGGCCTTGCAGGCCCTCCAGCTCTTCCAGCGATGCGATGGTGCGCATGGTGTCTCCTCTCTTGCGTCGTCTCGATTCGGGGTTCGTATTATGCCGGCCGCCGGCCGTACATGCCCATGCCCTTGACCGTGCAAACCAGCTCGCCATGCTGGTTGGTGGCCTGCCACTGGGTCAGCACCACGCCGCGGTCCGGCTTGGACGAGGACGGCCGCGTCTCCAGCACCTTCAGCACGACCGTCAGCGTATCGCCAGCATAGACGGGCTTGATCCAGCGGATCTCGTCCACGCCCGGCGAGCCCATGCTGCTGCTCCGGTCGCCCATGGACTTCACCAGCAGCTTCATCATGATCGCGCAGGTCATCCAACCGCTCGAGATCAGCCCGCCGTAGATGCTCTTGGCGGCCGCGTCCTTGTCGATATGGAACGGCTGGGGGTCGTACTGGCTGGCAAATGCCACGATCTCCGCCTCGGTGACCGTGTAGCTGCCCAGCGGGTGCTCGCCGCCGACCTGGTAATCCTCGAAATACATCTTTGACATGTTCGCTCCGTAGATGGCGTAACCAGAAGCAAAAAACCGCGCCGGGGACAACGGGCGCGGTTTCTGTACTGCGGGGGCCTCAGGCGGCTGCCTGGAAACCCGGCTGGCTGGCGAAGCGACCCAGGTGATGGTCCACATCGCCAAACGTGGTGTTGATCAGCGTCAGGCGCTTGAACATGTGCGCGGCCGGCAGTTCGTCCGTCACGCCCATGCCACCGTGGATCTGCACCGCTTCCTGGCCAACCGTGCGAGCGGCCTGCCCCACGCGCGCCTTGGCGGCGGACACGTAGCGGCGGCGCGCCTCGGGATTCGACTCCTCGAAGCGGGCCGCAGCCAGCAGCGTGATCGAA
This sequence comes from Cupriavidus sp. 10L45, assembly GCF_056395225.1. NCBI lineage: Bacteria > Pseudomonadati > Pseudomonadota > Betaproteobacteria > Burkholderiales > Burkholderiaceae > Cupriavidus > Cupriavidus sp. 10L45. The sequence continues at coordinate 112,392 of NZ_JBFTJC010000005.1, read as the reverse complement.
CGGGCCTGCTCGGCATGGATGAACATCTCGACCATGCGGTGCTGGAGCGCCTGGAAGCGGGCGATCGGCATGCCGAACTGCTGGCGCGTCTTGGCGTATTCGAGCGTGGCGGCGTTCAGCGTGTCGATCACGCCCACGGCTTCGGCGCAGAGCAGCACCGCGCCGTAGTCGGCGGTAGATTCGAGCACGTCCCAGCCCTGCCCTTCGGCACCCAGCAGCGTGGCCGGGGCGTCCTGGAAGGCCACGTCGGCAGCGCGCAGGTTGTCGATGGTGCGGTAGTCGGTCACGGTCACGCCGGCGCCCTTCGTATCGACCAGGAACAGCGAGATGCCGTTCGTGTCGGCATCGGCGCCGCTGGTGCGGGCGGACACCACGAGCTTGTCGGCCTGCGCACCGTGGATCACCACCACCTTGCGGCCGTTGAGCTTGCCGCCCTTGGCCGTCACGCGCACATCATTCAGCGTGTAGCGCGACTGCGGCTCGTTGAACGCCGTGGCCAGCTTGACCTCGCCACCGGCTACCTGCTCAAGCAGGGCGTCCTGGCCGCCAGCCAGCTTCAGCGCATGCGCAGCCACCACGGTGGCGAAGTACGGCTCCACCACCAGGCCGCGGCCCAGTTCCTGCTGCACCACCATCATGTCGACGGCCGTGCCCGAGAAGCCGCCCTGCGCTTCCGGCACCGGCAGCGCGGTCAGGCCCAGTTCGACCAGCGCGCCCCAGGTGCCCTCGCCGTAACCAGCCTCGGCCTTGATGTTTTTCTTGCGCGACTCGAAGTCGTAGCTCTTGTCGATGAAGCGGCGGACGGCGTCGGCCAGTTGCTTCTGTTCGTCGCTGAGATTGAAGTTCATGTTGCGTGTCTCCTCACAGCCCCAGAATCATCTGGCTGATGATGTTCTTCTGAATTTCGTTGGACCCGCCGTAGATGGAGGTCTTGCGATAGTTGAAGTAGTACGCGGCCAGCGGCGCGGCGTCGTCGAAACCGGTCACCGCGTGCGGCTGCTCGCACTCGAGGTAGGCCGTATCGAACGGCTGTGCGTACGGGCCGACGGCTTCCACCATCAGTTCGGTCAGCATCTGCTGGATCTCGGTGCCCTTGATCTTGAGCATCGATGCCTCAGGGCCGGGACCCTTCCCTGCCGCCTCGCTGGACACCACGCGCAGCACGGTCAACTCCAGCGCCATCAGTTCGATTTCGAGCGCAGCTACCTTGGCGCCGAACACCGGATCTTCCAGCAGCGGCTTGCCATTCTTTTGCTGCTGGCGCGCCACCCGCTTCAGGAAGCCCAGTTCGCGCTTGGAGTTGCCCACGCGGGCAATGCCGGTGCGCTCATGGCCGAGCAGGTACTTGGCGTAGGTCCAGCCGCGGTTTTCCTCGCCCACGCGGTTCTCGACAGGTACCTTTACGTTGTCGAAGAAGACCTCGTTCACCTCATGCTCTTCGTCGAGCATGATGATCGGGCGCACGGTGATGCCGGGCGTCTTCATGTCGATCAGCAGGAAGGAGATGCCCTCCTGCTTCTTGGCTTCGGGATCCGTGCGGACCAGGCAGAAGATCATGTCGGCGTGCTGGCCGAGCGTGGTCCAGGTCTTCTGGCCGTTGACGATGTAGTGCTTGCCGTCCGAGGTCAGTTCGGCGCGCGTCTTCAGCGATGCGAGGTCCGAACCTGAACCTGGCTCGGAGTAGCCTTGGCACCACCAGTCGGTGCAATCGAGAATACGCGGCAGATAGTAGGACTTCTGCTCGGCATTGCCGTACTTGATGATCACGGGCGCGACCATCGCCACGCCGAACGGCAGCACGCCGGGCGCGCCGACGCGGGCATTTTCCTCGTCCCAGATATGGCGCTGCGTAGCATTCCAGCCCGTGCCGCCGAACTCTACCGGCCAGTGCGGGGCCGACCAGCCCTTGCCGGCCAGCAGCTTGTGCCACGTCTTGAAATCATCGCGATTGGGGCGGCGATGATTGAGAACCTTCTCGCTGATTTGCGCCGGCAGGTTGGCTTCGAGCCAGCTACGCACTTCCTGTCGGAAGTCGTTGTCGGCCGCCGAGTAGTTGAGATCCATGCCCGTCTCCAGTGGTGCCGGCTCCCTAGTTGAGCGCGCGGCGAGTTGTTATCCCTGCGCATCACTGCGCGGGAAAACCGGGCACAGGATGCTTGTTCAGTGGGCCGTCTGCTTCAATGCGTCCGGCACGATGAGCGGAAAGGTCTCGATGCCCTCCTCGGCCAGCGCCTGCACATCCTCCGCCGAAGCCGAACCGCGAATGCCGCGTTCCGGTGCTTCGTCGTAGTGCATGCGCCGCGCCTCCTCGGCAAAGCGGTCGCCCACGTCCTCGGTCTGTGCCAGCACCTGCCGTACCGCCGACAGGTAGCGCGCCTGCACTGCCTGCAACGCTTGCTGGACTTCGGCATTCACCGCGCCCGGCGCATTGGCCGGCTTGGGTGTCTCCTGCCTGGCGATGGCGCCCGAGAGATTCAGGCGCGGCGCGCTCGGCAAACGACTGACCGCGTGGTCGCCACAGACCGGGCATTGGACGAGGTCGCGCGAGAACTGCGATTGCGCATCTTCCTCCGAGGCGAACCAGCCCTCGAAACGATGGTCTTGCGCACAGCGCAGGTCGAGCACCTTCATGATCTTTCCAGCCCGTCGGGCAAATATTAGCCGTGAATCGAAATTTTGTGAACGGTCGTGCTAATTTTTTCTCTGACCGTTTCGCCTAGCAGGATGCGTTGGAAACACAAACGGCCAAGGCGGGCCCGCCAGACCAGGAAAACCAAGGGAAAACCCCGGGATGTCCGGCTCGCAGCCGCCGCAAGCTTAACAGTAATGTGCAGATTCAGCCGACGCGGCTGACGGGGAACGGCGGCTCGGATTGTTCGCCCGGCTGCCAAGTTCCTGAGAGGATCTTTTCGAGCCAGAACGCGCCGATGATGGTCTTGACGTCGGTGATCCGGCCCTGCCGGACCCAGTCGATGACCTGGCCCGCCGGCGTGATGAAGGTCTCGAGAAATTCGCCGTCATCGAGCTTGGATTCGCCGGACGTCAGGTCGCGCGCCAGGAACAGGTCGATGAATTCGGTAGAGTAGGAAATGACCGGGTGAATCCGCGTCAGATAGTCCCAGCGCTGGGCGGTATAGCCGGTCTCCTCCAGCAACTCGCGCTGGCCGCAGCGCAGCGCGCCCTCGTCCGGGTCCAGCTTGCCGGCCGGAAACTCGAGCATGACCTCGCCCACCGGGTAGCGGAACTGGCGTTCCATCAGCACGGTGCCGTCGTCGAACAGCGGGATCATCATGACCGCGCCCGGATGCAGCACGTACTCGCGGCCGGCTTGCTTGCCGTCCGGCAGCCTGACGATGTCTTGCTTGAGGGTGAGGAATTTACCGCGATGGAGGGTGGCGGACGCCACGCAGGTTTCGCTGAGATGCTCGTCGGCACCGCTTGCGGGCGCCGGGGGGGCCTTGTGGGTCTTGTCCGTCATGAACGCTCCGGTGAGGAAAGCACGGCCGGGGCGCGGGCAAGCCTTCAGGCCGTGCGATGTTTGACCAGGTATTGCCAAGTGAAGCCGGGGAAGGCGAACACCAGCATCATGCAAGCCGTAATGGCGTAGAACTGCCAGCCCTGCGGGAAGGCGTTGCCGAGGCCAGCCTCCACCGCGAAACCGGCGGCACCTGCCACCGCGTACCACACGATCAGTTCCGCCACCCGCACCCACAGCGGCTTGCGGGCATCCTTCCAGCGGAGGCCCACCGCCGCGAACAGGCGCTGGTTGACGAACGGCAGGTTGGCACACACCAGTGCCAACAAGATGACAAACCAGCCGCCCGCCGAGGAACTCATGATCCGGTGCCTATTCTATGGGTGACGATCAGGACGCCAGCGTGGCGCGGATCGCCTGGTAGCACAGGTTCATCAGCGCCGCCGGGAACAGGCCCAGCAGGATGATGGCCAGGCCATTCAGGCTCAGCACCGAGCGCAGGCCAATCGACGCTTCCAGCGGCTCTTCACCCACCGGCGCATCGAAGTACATCAGCTTGATCACGCGCAGGTAGTAGAACGCGCCGATCAACGAGAACAGCACCGCGACGATCGCCAGCCAGCTCATGCCAGCCGAAACCACCGCTTCCAGCACGGCCAGCTTGGCGTAGAAGCCAACGGTCGGCGGGATGCCGCTCATCGAGAACATCATCACCAGCATCAGCAGCGCGAACCACGGGTGGCGGCGCGACATGCCCTTCAGGTCATCAAGCGTCTCGGCTTCGAAGCCCTTGCGGGTGCGGATCAGGATCAGGCCGAACGTGCCGAGCGTGGTCAGCATGTACGTCACCGAGTAGAACATCGATGCGCTATACGCATCGGCGGCACCATCCGTCTTGTTCGCCACCACGCCGGACAGCAGGCCCAGCAGGATGAAGCCCATGTGCGAGATGGTCGAGTACGCCAGCATCCGCTTCAGGTTGGTCTGGACAATGGCGGTCAGGTTACCGATCGCCAGCGACAGCACCGACAGCACGACCAGCATCATCTGCCAGTCATTGGCCAGCGGCAGCAGGCCTTCCACCAGCACGCGCATGAACAGCGCGAAGGCGGCGACCTTCGGGCCGGCCGCGATCAGCAGCGTCACGGCAGTCGGCGAACCCTGGTAGATGTCCGGAATCCACATATGGAACGGCGCGGCGCCGAGCTTGAACGACAGGCCGGCGACGATGAACACCACGCCGAAGGCCAGCATCGTCGTATTGATACGGCCCGATTCCACGGCACGGAACACTTCGCCCAGATTCAGCGAACCGGTGGCGCCGTACATCATCGACACGCCGTAGAGCAGGAAGCCCGAAGCCAGCGCGCCCAGCACGAAGTACTTCATTGCCGATTCCGACGTCACGCGCGACTCGCGGCGCAGGGCCACCAGCGCATAGGACGACAGCGACAGCAGTTCCAGGCCCAGGTACAGGGTCAGGAAGTTGTTGCCGGTGATCATGACGATCTGCCCGCCCAGCGTGAACAGCGCGAGCATGTAGAACTCGCCCGCGAACATGTCACGCTCGCCGAGGTAGCTGCGCGTATAGACCAGCGTCAGGAACATGCCGGCCGAGCAGAACGCCGACAGCACATTGGCCATCGGGTCGATCACGACGAGGTTGGCGAAGGCGTAGTGCGTTTCGCCGGCGGCGGCGTCCATGCCGAACCAGACGGTAAGCACCAGAGTGGTCAGCAGCGACAGCGGGTACGCCACGCTCTTGCTGCCCTTGCCACGGGCAAGGTCGATCCAGTTGATCGCCGCGACGGCAATCGCCAGGAAGATGATTGGCGCCACCGGAGCCAGGCTAGAAGACGGTTGCATGTTGATTTCTCTCCCCCGCTGTTACAGCTTGGACTGCGCCACGTGGGACAGCAGGTTCGCGACCGACGCGTGCATCACATCGGTAAAGGGTTTCGGGTACAGGCCCATGTACAGCGTCATGATGGCCAGCAGGCCCAGCATGAAAAACTCGCGCTTGTTCAGGTCGATCAGCTCGCGCACGTGCTGGTGCACGATGTCGCCAAAGATCACGCGCTTGACCATCCACAGCGAGTACGCCGCGCCGAGGATCAGGGCCGTGGCAGCCAGCAGGCCGATCCAGAAGTTGTACTTCACGGCGCCCAGGATGACCATGAACTCGCCCACGAAGCCCGAGGTGGCCGGCAGGCCGCAGTTGGCCATGGCGAAGAACACCGACAGCGCTGCGAACTTCGGCATCGTGTTCACCACACCGCCGTAGTCGGCGATCTGGCGCGAGTGCACGCGATCATAGAGCACGCCGATGCACAGGAACATGGCGCCCGAGATAAAGCCGTGCGAGATCATCTGGATGATGCCGCCTTCCACGCCGATGTCGTTGAAGATGAAGAAGCCCAGCGTCACGAAACCCATGTGGGCGATCGACGAGTAGGCCACCAGCTTCTTCATGTCGGCCTGGACCAGCGCCACGAGGCCGATGTAGATCACCGCGATCAGCGAGATCGTGATGATGAACGGGGCGAGCGTGTGGCTGGCATCCGGGGCGATCGGCAGCGAGAACCGCAGGAAGCCGTAAGCACCCAGCTTCAGCATGATCGCGGCCAGCACCACGGAACCGCCGGTCGGCGCTTCCACGTGGGCGTCCGGCAGCCAGGTGTGGACCGGCCACATCGGCACCTTGACCGCGAAGGCCATGAAGAACGCCAGGAACAGCGCGATCTGCTCGTTCATCGACAGCTTGGCCTGGTGCCACGACAGGATGTCGAAGGTACCGGTCTTGCTGTAGAGATACAGCAGCGCAACCAGCGTCAGCAGCGAGCCGAGCAGCGTGTAGAGGAAGAACTTGAAGGCCGCGTAGACGCGGTTCGGGCCGCCCCAGACACCAATGATGATGTACATCGGGATCAGCGTGGCCTCGAAGAACACGTAGAACAGCATGCCGTCGAGCGCGCAGAACACGCCGACCATCAGCCCGGACAGGATCAGGAACGCGGCCATGTACTCGGCCACGCGCTCGGTAATCACTTCCCAGGCCGAGATCACGACGATCACGGTGATGAACGAGGTCAGCACGACGAACCACATCGAGATCCCGTCCACCCCGAGGTGGTAGTTGATCTTGAAGCGGTCGATCCAGTTCACGTTCTCGACGAACTGCATGGCCGCCGAGGCGGTCTCGAAGTGAAACACGAGCGGCAGCGTAACGACGAAGCTGGCCAGCGCGCCGAACAGCGACATCCAGCGCACGTAGCACTTGCTGCGATCAGAGCCCGAGGCGAGGACCAGCAAGCCGAAGAAGATAGGCAGCCAGATTGCGAAAGACAGAACCATTTCTTTGTTTTCCTTACTTGGTGCCTATCACTTGGTGCCTATCACGCCAGTGATCGTCAGCGTCAGGAGCACCAGCATGCCGAGGATCATCGCGAATGCGTAATGGTAGATGTAGCCGGACTGCAGGTAGCGGCTGGCGGCAGCGAAAGACGCCACCACACGGGCCGAACCGTTGACGAACAGGCCATCGATCAGGCCCTGGTCGCCGCCCTTCCACAGGCCGGTACCCAGCAGGCGCGCACCACGTGCGAACACCGCCTGGTTGAACGCGTCCATGTAGTACTTGTTGTCGAGCAGCTTGTAGAGGCCCGAGAAGCGTTGCTGGATCGCGGCCGGAATGTCCGGGCGCTTCATGTAGAAGAACCACGACAGCACCACGCCAGCGATGGCCAGCCACAGCACCGGGGTCGTCAGCGAGTGGATCGCCATCGGCACCCAGCCGTGGAACGCTTCGCGCAGCTCTTCCATCGCATGGTGGTTCTCGCCCACGAAGATCACGTCCTTGAACGCGACGCCGTGCTTGAAGAACTCGCCGAACAGCATCGGCTCGATGGCGATGGCGCCGATGATGACCGACGGAATGGCCAGCAGCACCAGCGGCAGCGTCACCACCCACGGCGACTCGTGCGGCTTCTCGCCCGGTGCCAGACCATGGTGATGGTCGTCACCGTGCGATTCTTCTTCTTCCTCGTGATGATCGTGGTGATCGTGCGCGTGGGCCTTGCCGAAGCGCTCTTCACCGTGGAACACCAGGAAGTACATGCGGAACGAGTAGAAGGCGGTCACGAACACACCGGCCAGCACCGCGAAGTACGCAAAGCCCGAACCGGCGATATGCGACTCGGCGACGGCCTCGATGATCGAGTCCTTCGAATAGAAGCCCGCGAAGAACGGCGTGCCGATCAGGGCCAGCGAGCCCACCAGCGACGTGATCCAGGTGATCGGCATGTACTTGCGCAGGCCGCCCATGTTGCGGATGTCCTGGTCGTGGTGCATGCCGATGATGACCGAGCCGGCGCCAAGGAACAGCAGTGCCTTGAAGAACGCGTGCGTCATCAGGTGGAACACCGCCACCGAGTAGGCGGAAGCGCCCAGCGCCACGGTCATGTAGCCCAGCTGCGACAGCGTGGAGTACGCCACCACGCGCTTGATGTCGTTCTGGATGATGCCCAGGAAGCCCATGAACAGCGCGGTGATCGCGCCGATCACCAGCACGAAGGACAGCGCGGTATCCGACAGTTCGAACAGCGGCGACATGCGCGCCACCATGAAGATGCCGGCGGTCACCATGGTTGCCGCGTGAATCAGTGCCGAGATCGGGGTCGGGCCTTCCATCGAGTCAGGCAGCCACACGTGCAGCGGGAACTGCGCCGACTTGCCCATCGCGCCGATGAACAGGCAGATGCAGGCCACGGTCAGCATCATCCAGTCGGTGCCCGGGAAGGTCACGGCGGCCAGTGCCTCGCGCTTGGCGAACACGGCGCTGTAATCCATGCTGCCGCTGTAGGCCAGCAGCAGACCGATGCCGAGGATGAAACCGAAGTCGCCCACGCGGTTGACCAGGAACGCCTTCATATTGGCGAAGATGGCCGTCGGGCGCGTGTACCAGAAGCCGATCAGCAGGTACGAGACGAGGCCCACCGCTTCCCAGCCGAAGAACAGCTGCAGGAAGTTGTTGCTCATCACCAGCATCAGCATCGAGAAGGTGAACAGCGAGATGTAGGCGAAGAATCGGTTGTAGCCGTCGTCGCCCTGCATGTAGCCGACGGTGTAGATGTGCACCATCAGCGACACAAAGGTCACGACGACCATCATCATCGCGGTCAGCGAATCCACCAGGAAGCCGACTTCCATCTTCAGGCTGCCGATGGCCATCCACTCGTAGACAGTGCCGTTGTAGCCGGCGCCGTCCAACACGTCGCGCAGCACCAGCAGCGAGAGGATGAAGGCGATGGCCACACCGAGGATCGTGGCGGTATGGGCCACGATGCGGCCGCCGCGCGTGTCCGAGGAGAACGTGCCGAAGAACTTGGTGCCGAACAGGCCGGCTATCGCGGCGCCGGCGAGCGGCGCCAGCGGAATCGCCAGCAGCAGGTTGGGGTTGAGCGTGGTTGCCATAGGACGCTTATTGGTGTGCGGTCGGGGAGCAGTCTTGGGTCATGGAGGTCATGGATCAGCCCTTGAGCGTATCCATGTCATCCACGTTGATCGTGTCCAGGTTACGGAACAGCACGACCAGGATTGCCAGACCGATTGCCGACTCGGCAGCGGCCACCGTAAGGATGAAGAAAACGAAAACCTGTCCGGCCAGGTCGCCCATATAGTGCGAGAAGGCGACGAAGTTCATATTGACCGCAAGCAGCATCAACTCGAGCGCCATCAGCAGCACGATTACGTTCTTGCGGTTCAGGAAGATGCCAACGATGCTGATTGCGAACAGGATCGCACCGAGCACGAGGAAGTGGGCGAGAGAGAGCACAGCGTTATTCTCCGGGCTTAGTTCTTATTGGCGGCTGCGTTCGCATCCGCTCCGGCCCGGCCCTCGGCCGGCATGTTCACCAGGCGCACGCGGTCGTCGCGGCGGGTACGCAGCTGGTTCGACACATCCTGTGCCTTGACGTCCTTGCGGCGGCGCAGCGTCAGCGCCACGGCGGCGACGATGGCCACGAGCAGGATGATGCCGGCCACTTCGAACGCGAAGATGTAGTCGGTGTAGATCAGCTTGCCGAGCGCGCCGGTGTTCGAGTAGTTCGGGTCCTGCGAGCCGGGCGGCAGCGCGGCGGCCGTGGTGCCGATGAAGTTGCGCACCAGCACGATCGCCATTTCGGCGATGATCAGCGCGCCCACCACCGAGGCCAGCGGCACGTAGGTCCAGAAGTCGCGGCGCAGGTGCTCGATATCGATATCGATCATCATCACCACGAACAGGAACAGCACCATCACGGCGCCCACGTAGACGAGCACGAGCAGGATGGCGAGGAACTCCGCCTTCAGGATCATCCAGATCGCCGCGGCGGTGAAGAACGCCAGGACGAGGAACAGTGCGGAATGCACCGGGTTCTTTGCCGTGATGACTTTCAGTGCAGAGAGCACCAGCACCAGCGCAAAGACGTAGAAGATGGCGGTCGTGAGTTCCATGGTCCCTATCGGATCCTCTTTGGGCCGCGCGGCACGAACCACCCCCGGGGTGGCCCGCGCCGTGCGCGGCATCCTTCTGGTGGCCCCTGTTCAGGGCCGATTCAAATTCAAATTCACTTCAGGTCCGGGTGCCGCTTCCGGCGCCCGCCCTGTTCAGCGAGGCTGACCTGCTTAGCGGTACTTGGCGTCCGCAGCCTTGCTCGCGGCAATCTGCGGCTCGTAGCGGTCGCCCACGGCCAGCAGCATGTCCTTCGTGAAGTACAGGTCGCCGCGCTTCTCGCCGTGATACTCGAGAATGTGCGTCTCGACGATCGCGTCGACCGGGCAGGCTTCCTCGCAGAAGCCGCAGAAAATGCACTTGGTCAGGTCGATGTCGTAACGCGTGGTGCGGCGCGTGCCGTCCGTACGCTGGTCCGACTCGATCGAGATGGCCACGGCCGGGCACACCGCTTCGCACAGCTTGCAGGCGATGCAACGCTCTTCCCCGTTCGGGTAGCGACGCAGCGCGTGCAGACCGCGGAAACGCGGCGACATCGGCGTTTTCTCTTCCGGGAACTGGACGGTGATCTTGCGCGCGAAGAGATAGCGGCCGGTCAGCGCCATGCCCTTGAAGAGTTCCTTCAGGAGCAGGCTGTTGAAGAAGTCCTTGATGGCGAGCAGCATGACGATTGCTTCCTAATTATTTCCGCGCGGCGCGCCCTGCCACTTGCAGCAGCGCGCCGTCGCCGGGCACATCAGTGCCAGATGTTCCACGGCGACTTGATCCAGATCGCCACGATGATCAGCCAGCCTACGGTCAGCGGAATGAAGATCTTCCAACCCAGGCGCATGATCTGGTCATAGCGGTAGCGCGGGAACGATGCACGGATCCAGATGAATACCGACAGCAGCAGGAAAACCTTGATCAGCAGCCAGAAGAAGCCCGGAATCCAGTTGGTCAGCGCGCTCGAGAACGGGGGCGCCCAGCCGCCAAGGAACATCAGCGCGGTCATCGTCGAGATGACGATCATGTTGATGTATTCGGCCAGGAAGAACAGCGCGAAGCCCATGCCCGAGTATTCGATCATGTGGCCGGCGACGATTTCCGATTCGCCTTCCACCACGTCGAACGGGTGACGGTTTGTTTCCGCCACGCCCGAGATGAAGTAGACGCCGAACATCGGCAGCAGCGGCAACCAGTTCCACGAGAGCACGTTGATGCCCATGTTGGCGAAGTAGCCGGTGTTCTGGCTGTTCACGATGGCCGACAGGTTCAGGCTGCCCGACACCATCAGCACCGTCACGAGCGCGAAGCCCATGGCGATTTCATACGACACCATCTGCGCAGCGGCGCGCATCCCGCCGATGAACGCATACTTCGAGTTCGAGGCCCAACCGGCCAGGATCACGCCATAGACGCCCACCGAGCTGATCGCCATCACATAGAGCAGGCCGGCGTTCACGTCGGCCATCACCACCTCGGCCTGGAACGGGATCACCGCCCAGATCGCCACGGCCGGCATCAGCACCATCAGCGGGGCCACCAGGTACATGCCCCGGCTGACCTGCGACGGCATCATGACTTCCTTGAGCAGCAGCTTCAGCACGTCGGCAATCGGCTGCAGCAGGCCGAGCGGGCCCACGCGGTTCGGACCGATCCGCACGTGCATCCAGCCAATCAGCTTGCGCTCCCAGAGAATCAGGTAGGCCACGCACAGCAGCAGCGGGACCACGATGACCACCGCGCGGATGAGAATCCACAGCGGCGTCCACGCGCCACCGAACACGGCCTGGCCTTGCGAGGTAATCCAATCGATCATGTTGCGTTCTCGCTCTTCTTATGCGGTGGCCGCCGGCGTTGCCGTGGCCTGCTGGCCCGGCAGCTCGATGGCTTTCTCGACGGTGACGTTACCGTACAGCGCACCCAGCGTCGCGGCGGCCACGGTAGCGGCCGGCACGCGCACGGTGTTGGCCGGCAGCGTGATTTCCAGTGCGGCCGGCAGCACCACGCTACCCTCGCCCTGCGTCACGCGCACCGGGTCGCCCACCTGCACGCCCAGCTTGTCGAACAGGTCCGACGACAGCGCCACCTGCATTGCACGGCGCGCAGCCGCGGTCAGCTGCAGCGAGTCGGCACGGCGCACGATCGGGTCGGCGTGGTAGATCGGTACATCGGCAATGCGCTCGATACCGTTGGCGGCAGCTGCCGTCACGCGGATCGGGGCATCGGTGGTGTTATTCAGTTGCGGCGCCACCGGCTTGGCCAGCACTTCCTCGCGCACGGCTTCCGCCGTGTCGAAGTCGAAGCCCGGCACGTCCAGCAGGTTGCCCAGCACGCGCAGCACCTTCCAGCCCGGACGCGATTCGCCCAGTGCGCGCACCACGCCGTTGAAGCTCTGCGGCGTGCCTTCGGCATTGACGAAGGTACCGGCGGTTTCCGTGAACGGCGTCACCGGCAGGATCACGTCGGCGTACTGCATGGCCGCTTCCGAGCGGAACGGCGACAGCACCACGACCGTACCGGCCTGGTTTAGCGCAGCCAGCGCCTTGCGGGCGTCGGCGGTGTCGAACTCGGGCTCGGCGTTCAGTACGATATAGGCCTTGCGCGGCGTGTCGAGCATCGCCTGTGCATTGGCACCGCCTTGCTGCGGCAGCGCGCCGGCGATGTAGCCGCCGACGGTGTTGGCCGCTTCGGTCAGGAAGCCCAGCGTCGCGCCCGTTTCCGTGGCGATCCACTGTGCCAGCGCGTGCAGCGCCGAGAATTGCGGGTGGCGCACGGCCTCGTTGCCGAGGAACACCGCGCGGCGTTCGCCGGACAGCAGCGCTTCGGCCAGCTTGGCCGCGGCGTCGCCGCCATCGAAACCATCGGTACCGGCGGGAGCCGCCACGCCCTTGGCAGACGCCACGGCACGGGCCACACCGGCCAGGGCGGCGGTCCAGGCGGACGGGGCCACGTCGATGCGCGTTGCCGGCATCAGCAGGTCTTCACCGCCAGCGCCCAGCACCGTCAAGCGAGCGCCCTTCTTGCCAGCCTGACGCAGACGCGAGGCCAGCAGCGGGTGATCCTTGCGCAACGACGAACCAATCACGAGCACGCGTTGCAGCGTGGTCACGTCGGCCACCGGCATGCCGAGCCACGGCGTGCCCTTCAGGGCTGCCGAGAAATCGGTCTGGCGCAGGCGGAAGTCGATGTTGTCGCTGCCGAGGCCGCGCACCAGCTTGCCGAGCAGGTACAGCTCTTCGAGCGTGCTGTGCGGGCTGGCCAGCGCGGCGATCTGGTCGGCGCCATGGTCGCGCTTGATGCTCGCGAGGCCGTTAGCCACGTATTCCAGCGCGGTCTGCCAGTCGGTTTCCATCCATTCGCCACCCTGCTTCAGCAGCGGACGCACCAGGCGGTCCGGGCTGTTCAGGCCTTCATAGGCGAAGCGGTCCTTGTCCGACAGCCAGCACTCGTTGATCTCTTCGTTTTCCAGCGGCAGCACGCGCATGACGCGCTGGTTCTTGGTCTGGATCACGAGGTTCGCGCCCAGGCCATCGTGCGGCGACACCGACTTGCGGCGCGCCAGTTCCCACGTACGGGCCGAGTAGCGGAACGGCTTGCTCGTCAGCGCGCCAACCGGGCACAGGTCGATCATGTTGCCGGACAGTTCCGAATCCACGGTCTGGCCGACGAAGGTCGTGATTTCCGAGTGCTCGCCACGGTTCAGCATGCCCAGTTCCATCACGCCGGCCACTTCCTGGCCGAAGCGCACGCAACGGGTGCAGTGGATGCAGCGGGTCATCTCCTCCATGGAGATCAGCGGGCCCACATTCTTGTGGAACACCACGCGCTTCTCTTCCTTGTAGCGCGACTCCGACGCACCGTAGCCCACCGCCAGATCCTGGAGCTGGCATTCGCCGCCCTGATCGCAGATCGGGCAGTCGAGCGGGTGGTTGATCAGCAGGAATTCCATCACGGACTTCTGGGCCTTGACGGCCTTTTCAGAGTTCGTGAAGACCTTCATGCCGGGCGTCACCGGCGTGGCGCAGGCGGGCAGCGCCTTGGGCGCCTTCTCCACTTCCACCAGGCACATGCGGCAGTTCGCCGCGATGGAGAGTTTGCGGTGGTAGCAGAAATGCGGGATGTAAGTGCCCAGCTTGCGGGCGGCTTCCATCACGAGGCTGCCTTCCGCAACCTCTACCTTCTTGCCGTCGATCTCGAGTTCAACCATGTTCTGCCACGCTTAAGAATGGGCCGGGACCATGCACTGCTTGTGTTCGACGTGATACTCGAACTCTTTCCAGTAGTGCTTGAGCATGCCGCGTACCGGCATCGCCGCTGCATCGCCGAGCGCGCAGATCGTGCGCCCCATGATGTTTTCCGCGACGTTGTTGAGCAGGTCCAGGTCTTCCTGGCGCCCTTCTCCGTGTTCAATGCGATTGACCATGCGATAGAGCCAGCCGGTGCCTTCGCGGCACGGCGTGCACTGGCCGCACGATTCTTCAAAGTAGAAATACGACAGGCGCAGCAGCGAGCGCACCATGCAGCGCGTTTCGTCCATGACGATCACGGCGCCCGAGCCCAGCATCGAGCCGGCCTTGGCGATCGAGTCGTAGTCCATGTCCGACGCCATCATCAGGTCGCCCGGCACCACCGGAGCGGACGAGCCGCCCGGAATCACTGCCTTGATGCGCTTGCCACCGCGCATGCCGCCAGCCAGCTCGAGCAGCGTCGAGAACGGCGTGCCCAGCGGGATCTCGTAGTTGCCCGGACGCTCGATGTCACCCGAGATCGAGAAGATCTTGGTGCCGCCGTTGTTCGGCTTGCCCAGCTTGAGATAGTTTTCCGGGCCCACTTCCAGCAGGAAGGGCACCGCGGCAAACGTCTCGGTGTTGTTGATCGTGGTCGGCTTGCCGTACAGGCCGAAGCTCGCCGGGAAAGGCGGCTTGAAGCGCGGCTGGCCCTTTTTGCCTTCGAGCGACTCCAGCAGCGCCGTTTCCTCGCCGCAGATGTAGGCGCCGTAGCCATGGTGCGCATGGAGCTGGAAGTCGAAGTCCGAGCCCATGATCTTGTCGCCGAGGAACCCGGCCGCACGCGCTTCCTCGAGGGCTTCCTCGAAGATCTTGTACTCGTTCCAGATCTCGCCGTGGATGTAGTTGTAACCCACGGTGATGCCCATCGCATACGCGCCGATGGCCATGCCCTCGATCAGCGAATGCGGGTTGTAGCGGATGATGTCGCGGTCCTTGAACGTGCCCGGCTCGCCCTCGTCCGTATTGCAGACCAGGTACTTCTGGCCCGGGAACGCACGCGGCATGAAGCTCCACTTCAGGCCCGTGGGGAAGCCAGCGCCGCCACGGCCGCGCAGGCCAGACGCCTTGACGTCCGCAATCACCTGCTCGGGCGGAATCTTCTCGGTCAGGATCCGGCGCAGCTGCTTGTAGCCGCCGCGCTTGACGTAGTCTTCGAGGTGCCAGTTCTTGCCGTCCAGGCCGGCCAGGATCAGCGGCTTGATGTGACGGTCGTGCAGAGAGGTCATGTTACTTGGCTCCCTTGGCAGCTTCGGTCTTCAGCTCGTCGACCAGCGCGTCGAGCTTGTCATTGCTCATGAAGCTGCACATACGGGTGTTGTTCACGATCATCACCGGTGCATCGCCGCAAGCGCCCATGCATTCACCCTCTTTCAGGGTGAAGCAGCCGTCGGCGGTGGTCTCGTTATAGTCGATGCCGAGCTTGCGCTTCAGGTAGTCGCCCGCGCGGTCGCCGCCGGACAGTGCGCACGGCAGGTTGGTGCAGACGGTGAGCTTGTACTTGCCCACCGGCTTGGTGTCATACATGTTGTAGAACGTGGCCACCTCTTCCACCCACACGGGCGGCATGTCGAGGTAGCTGGCGACGAACTGCATGACTTCGGGGGAAACCCAGCCCACCTCGCCCTGTGCCACGGCGAGTGCCGCCATCACGGCCGACTGTTTCTGGTCGGTCGGATACTTCGCGATCGCGCGATCGATTTCCTTGAGAGCTTCTGCTGATAGCATGGTCATTGCAGTAATACGGCGGACGCCGGCTCGCGGCCTCCGCTGGTTTGCAGCCGTCGCTGCCATGTTCCGCCGGCCAGGTCGCTCTGCGCCTCGCCGGTCCGTCGCAGGCATCGCCTGCCGCCCCCGTCACTCGCGGGGCCGGCCGCATGAACCCGAATCGTCGTCCGGGTGACGGCCTTTACGCCTGGGTGGAGACTCCCCGTCTCCGGATTCTCGATCGACTTAGCGGTCGATCTCGCCGAACACGATGTCCTGCGTCCCGATGATCGTCACGGCATCGGCGATCATGTGTCCCCTGGCCATTTCGTCCAGCGCGGCCAGGTGGGCAAAGCCAGGTGCACGGATCTTCAGACGGTACGGCTTGTTCGCGCCGTCCGAGATCGCATAGATACCGAACTCGCCCTTCGGGTGCTCCACCGCCGCGTAAGCCTCGCCAGCCGGCACGTGAATGCCTTCGGTGAACAGCTTGAAGTGGTGGATCAGCTCTTCCATGTTGGACTTCATGTCCACGCGCGAGGGCGGCGCCACCTTGTGGTTCTCGGTGATCACCGGGCCCGGGTTGCGGCGCAGCCAGTCCACGCACTGCTTGATGATCCGGTTCGACTGGCGCATCTCTTCCACGCGCACCAGGTAGCGCGCGTAGCAGTCGCCGCCGGTGCCAATGGGGATGTCGAAGTCGAGCTGGTCGTACACCTCGTAGGGCTGCTTCTTGCGCAGATCCCACTCGATGCCCGAGCCGCGCAGCATCGGGCCGGTAAAGCCCATCTGCAGTGCCCGCTCCGGGCTGACCACGCCGATGTCCACCAGACGCTGCTTCCAGATACGGTTATCGGTCAGAAGCGTCTCATATTCATCCACGTACGTCGGAAAACGATTCGTGAAGTCCTCGATGAAGTCCAGCAGCGAGCCCGAACGGGCTTCGTTCATCACCTTGATGGCACGCTCGTTGTGGATCTTCGACGCCCGGTATTGCGGCATCGTGTCAGGCAGGTCGCGGTAGACGCCCCCCGGACGGTAGTAGGCCGCGTGCATCCGCGCGCCCGACACCGCCTCGTACATGTCGAACATGTCCTCGCGCTCACGGAACGCGTAGAGGAACACCGCCATCGCGCCCACGTCGAGCGCGTGCGAGCCGATCCACATCAGGTGGTTCAGCAGGCGGGTGATTTCGTCGAACATCACGCGGATGTACTGCGCACGCACCGGCACCTCGAGGCCCAGCAGGCGCTCGATGGCCATCACGTAGGCGTGTTCGTTGACCATCATCGACACGTAGTCGAGACGGTCCATGTACGGCACGCTCTGGATCCAGGTCTTCTGTTCGGCCAGCTTCTCGGTGGCACGGTGCAGCAGGCCGATGTGGGGGTCGGCACGCTGGATGACTTCGCCGTCCAGCTCGAGCACCAGGCGCAGCACGCCGTGCGCTGCCGGGTGTTGCGGGCCGAAGTTCAGGGTGTAGTTCTTGATATCTGCCATGACGTCGATCTCAGTGCTGCACGCCGCCGTAGTTTTCCTCGCGAATCACGCGAGGCGTGACTTCGCGCGGCTCGATCGTCACCGGCTGGTAGATCACCCGCTTCTGTTCCGGGTCGTAGCGCATTTCTACGAAACCAGAAACCGGGAAATCCTTGCGGAACGGGTGGCCGACGAAACCATAGTCGGTCAGGATGCGGCGTAGGTCCGGATGGCCTTCGAACACGATGCCGTAGAAATCGAAGGCTTCGCGCTCGAACCAGTTGGCCGAGTTCCACACGTCGATCAGCGACGGCACCACGGGCAGGTCGTCATCCGGCGCGAACACGCGCAGGCGCAGGCGCCAGTTGTGCGTGATCGAGATTAGGTGCGACACGGCCGCGAAGCGCAGGCCGTCCCAGGCGCCATCGGCGTAATCGGAATAGTCGACGCCGCAGATATCCAGCAGCTGCTCGAAGCGCAGCGACGGTTCGTCGCGCAGCAGGCGGGCCACGTCGAGGTAGTCGTCGGCCTTGACGATCAGCGTCAGTTCGCCAACCGCTTCGACCAGGCTCTGCACGCGCTTGCCGAGAACCTTTTCGAGCGCGGCCTTGAGGGTGTCCAGGTTATTCGCCATGTCAGCCCTTGCGCGCAATGGTGTTGGTACGCTTGATCTTGTTCTGGAGCTGGATCACGCCGTAGATCAGCGCTTCCGCCGTCGGCGGGCAGCCCGGAACATAGATGTCGACCGGCACGATGCGGTCGCAGCCACGCACCACCGAATACGAGTAGTGGTAGTAGCCGCCGCCATTGGCGCACGAGCCCATCGAGATCACCCAACGCGGCTCGGCCATCTGGTCGTAGACCTTGCGGAGCGCGGGGGCCATCTTGTTGCACAGCGTGCCGGCCACGATCATCACGTCCGACTGACGCGGCGACGGGCGGAAAATCACGCCGAACCGGTCCATGTCGTAGCGCGCGGCGCCGGCATGCATCATTTCCACGGCACAGCAGGCCAGGCCGAACGTCATCGGCCAGAGCGAGCCCGTGCGGGTCCAGTTGATCAGCTTGTCAGCGGTAGTCGTGACAAAACCTTCGTTGAGAACGCCTTCGATTGCCATTTCACATCACTCCCAATCGAGCGCGCCCTTTTTCCAGATGTAGACGAAGCCCACGATGAATTCCAGCAGAAACACGCCCATGGCGATGAATCCCGGCCAACCGATTTCCTTGAGGGCGACACCCCACGGAAACAGGAAGGCAGTTTCGAGATCGAACAGGATAAAGAGGATGGCGATGAGGTAGTAGCGCACGTCGAACTTCATGCGCGCGTCCTCGAACGCTTCGAAGCCGCACTCGTAGGGCGACAGCTTCGCGGTATCAGGATTGTTGGGACCGAGTATCCGACCAATGGACATCAGTGCCACACCGAGCACGACGCCAAAGAGGATGAAGATGAGGACGGGGAAGTAGGCTTCGAGAGTCAAGATACGGCCAGCCTTATCTGGAATGTTGTCAACAGCACCAGCTGAAGCGGCGTCCTGTTGCCCACCCCAAGCGCCATCCCGTCTTAGCTACGGCGCCGCCTTGCGGACTGCCGGCGCCGCAATCCAAAGCATGGCCCGAGGGCCGGCTCCGGACGGACGCCGATCAAGTTGTTTGGTGCCGACGGCGAGACTCGAACTCGCACAGCTTTCGCCACTACCCCCTCAAGATAGCGTGTCTACCAATTTCACCACGTCGGCTGGGGGAGAAACAATATTGCCTTGCGCCGGGTTTTTACACCCTCCGGAGCCTGCGTGGAAGAAGCTTTCTTCCGCTTTGGGCCCCGTCGCTGGGGAATCGTTTCAAGCCTTGCATTCTAACCCAAGATCCCTGAATTGTTCAACGCACAACTTTAAAAAAACTCAGGAATCAGCCAGAACACAGGCGGATTATTTCGGTACAGCAGGACCTGCCGGAGCCGAGGCCGCAGCGGCCGCGGGCGCCGATGCACCAGCCGGCGCGGAGGCCGGCGTGGGCTGTTGCGCGGCGCCCATCACGCCCAGCGAAGCGCTGGGCTTGTAGTTGCCCAGCAGCGTCAAGCCCAGCGTGCAGACAAAGAACAACGATGCGAGCACGGCCGTGGTACGCGACAGGAAGTTCGCGGAGCCCGAGGCGCCGAACAGGCTGCCCGACGCACCGGAGCCGAACGCCGCACCGACATCGGCGCCCTTGCCGTGCTGCAGCAGGACCAGTGCGATCACGCCCAGCGCGGACAGGACCTGCACGATTACCAACAAAGTCTTGAAGATTGCCATTTGGTTGAATTCGTTTCGAACTTGCCTGATCAGACGATCGGAACCGGCATCAGGCGTTGCCGATCGCGAGGAAATCATCCGCCTTCAGCGAGGCGCCACCAATCAGGCCCCCGTCGATGTCGGACATGGAAAACAGTTCGGCCGCATTGTCCGGCTTCACGCTACCGCCGTACAGGATGGCCATGCGCGATGCCACGCCAGCATCCTTGCCCGCCACCTGCCCACGCAGGACGGCATGCACGGCTTGCGCCTGGGCGCTGGTGGCGGTCTTGCCGGTGCCGATCGCCCAGACGGGCTCATAGGCCAGAACAATCCGACCCAGCTGCTCGATAGACAGCGCATCCAGCACGGCTTGCAACTGACGACCGACCACGGCCTCGGTCTGCCCGGCCTCGCGCTCGGCCAGCGTCTCACCGACGCAGACCACGGGCACGATGCCAAATTCGAGCGCCCGTAGCGCCTTGGCCGCCACGGTGGTGTCGGTTTCGCCGTGATAGGTGCGACGCTCGGAATGGCCGACCAGCGCGTAGCTCACCCCGAACTCGGCCAGCATCGATGCCGCGACCTCGCCCGTGAAGGCGCCACGTGCTTCAGCCGACACATCCTGGGCACCCCAGGCCACTTGCGAGCCCGACAACAGCGTCTGGCACTGGGCAAGATAGGGGAACGGTGCGCAAACAGCCAGCGTCGCGCGGGCCGAAGCCGCCTTGATACCGTCGAGCAGCGCCGCATTGGCGGCCAGGCTGCCGTGCATCTTCCAGTTGCCGATGACCAGCTTTTGTCTCACAAGCGCCCCCTCTGAAATAAACCCGCTATTGTAGCGTGGCCGGAAGGGGTCCGCCACAACGGGCGGACAATTGCATACACGCCGCCGATCCGGCGCAACAGGACGCCCCGTCGCGCCGATCGGCCGTCCGTTACCAGGTCAGCACGATCTTGCCGATGTGCTCGCTCGACTCCATCAGGCGATGGGCGTCGGCAGCCTGCGCGGCCGGGAAGACCTGGTGGATCACCGGCTTGATCTTGCCGGCCGCCAGCAGCGGCCACACCTGCTGGTGCAGCGCTTCGGCAATCTTGCCCTTGAACGACGACGGACGGGGCCGCAGCGTCGAGCCCGTCACGGTGATCCGGCGGCGCAGGATGTCGCCCAGCGGAATCTCGGCCTTGCCGCCGCCCAGCAGGGCGATGATGACGATGCGGCCGTCATCGGCGATGCACGACAACTCGCGCGCCAGGTACGAGCCGGCCACCATGTCGAGGATCACGTCCACGCCCTTGCCTTCCGTCAGCGCCTTGACCTCGGCCACGAAGTCCTGGGTCTTGTAGTTGATCGCGCGATCGGCGCCCAAGTCCTCGCAGGCCTTGCACTTCTCGTCGCTGCCAGCCGTCACGAAGACCTTGAAGCCGAGCGCCTTGGCGATCTGGATGGCGGTCGTGCCGATACCGCTCGAGCCGCCCTGGATCAGCAGCGTCTCGTCCTTGCCGCGCGGGCCCTGGCCCAGCAGGCCACGGTCGAACACATTGCTCCAGACCGTGAAGAAGGTCTCGGGCAGCGCGGCGGCTTCGATATCGGACAGGCCCGCCGGCACCGGCAGGCATTGCGCCACCGGGGCCGTGCACAGCTCGGCGTAGCCGCCGCCCTGCACCAGCGCGCAGACGCGGTCGCCCACCTTCAGGCCGAAGCGATTGTCGGCGTGCGACAGGTCGCCGCCCACCACCACGCCCGCCACTTCCAGGCCGGGCAGGTCAGAAGCACCCGGCGGCACCGGATAGTTGCCGGTGCGCTGGAACACATCGGGACGATTGATGCCGGCCGCCGCCACGCGGATCAGGACTTCGCCCGCCTTCGGCTCCGGATCGGGGCGCTCGGCCAGTTGCAGGACTTCGGGCGCGCCGTATTCACGGATCTCGATGGCTTTCATGATCGTTCCTCATCAGTGTGTCGTGCGTGGCATGCGGCCTGGGCAAACCCCATCCGCATGGAATGACCGGCAGTGTAAACAAAAAAGCGGCTGGACATCGCCAGCCGCTTTTTTGGTACTACGAGGACTACGGATACTGCCGAACCGGCTTACTGCTGGTCGGGCGAGGCCGGCGCCGCCGGGGCGTCGCTCTGGACGATCGGGCTGATGCTGCCGCCCTCTTCCGCCAGCGCTGCCTTCAACGACAGGCGCAGACGACCCTTCTCGTCGGCCTGGATCAGCTTCACGCGCACCTGCTGGCCTTCCTTCAGCCAGTCCTTGATGTCCTTCACGCGCTCATTGACGATCTCGCTGATGTGCAGCAGACCGTCCTTGCCCGGCAGGATGTTCACGATGGCGCCGAAGTCCAGCAGCTTCAGCACGGTACCGGCGTAGATCTTGCCCACTTCGGCTTCCGCGGTGATGCCCTCGATGCGGCGCTTGGCTTCCGCCATGCCTTCGGTCGAGGTCGACGCGATCGTGATCGTGCCGTCTTCGCCGATGTCGATGGTCGTACCGGTTTCCTTGGTCAGGGCCTGGATGGTCGAGCCGCCCTTGCCGATGACTTCGCGGATCTTGTCCGGATGGATCTTCATCGTGATCATGCGCGGTGCGTGTGCGGACAGTTCGGTACGCGCATGGCCCATCGCGCCCTGCATGTTCTGCAGGATGTGGATGCGGCCTTCGCGGGCTTGCGCCAGCGCCACCTGCATGATTTCCTTCGTGATGCCCTGGACCTTGATGTCCATCTGCAGCGCGGTAATGCCCGCGTCGGTGCCGGCCACCTTGAAGTCCATGTCGCCCAGGTGATCTTCATCACCGAGGATGTCGGTCAGCACGGCAAACTTGTTGCCTTCGAGGATCAGGCCCATGGCCACGCCGGCCACGTGTGCCTTGACCGGAACGCCGGCGTCCATCAGTGCCAGGCAGCCGCCGCAGACCGAAGCCATCGACGACGAACCGTTCGATTCGGTGATTTCCGACACCAGGCGGATCGTGTACGCGAACTCGTCGTCCTTCGGCAGGACCGGAATCAGCGCGCGCTTGGCCAGACGGCCGTGACCGATTTCACGACGCTTCGGGCTACCCACGCGGCCCGTCTCGCCAGTGGCGAAAGGGGGCATGTTGTAGTGGAGCATGAAGCGGTCGCGGTATTCGCCAGCCAGCGCGTCGATGATCTGCTCGTCGCTCTTGGTACCCAGCGTGGCCACCACCAGCGCCTGGGTTTCCCCACGCGTGAACAGGGCCGAGCCGTGCGCGCGCGGCAGCACCGACGAGCGGATCTCGATCGGGCGCACGGTGCGCGTGTCGCGGCCGTCGATGCGCGGCTCGCCGGCCAGGATCTGGCCACGGACGATCTTCGCTTCGAGGTCGAACAGGATGTTGCCGACTTCCACCTTCTCGGCTTCCACGCCAGCTTCGGCCAGACCAGTCGTCACCGAGGCGTAGACTTCCTTCAGCTTCTGGCTGCGGGCCGACTTCTGGCGCAGCTGGTAGGCTTCCTGCAGCAGCGGCAGGCCGATCTCGCCAACCTTGGCGATCAGCGGCTCGTTCTTGGCTGCCGGGGCCCAGTCCCACTCGGGCTTGCCGCCGTCGCGCACCAGGTCGTGGATCGCGTTGATGGCGATCTGCATCTGCTCATGGCCGTACACCACGGCGCCCAGCATCACTTCTTCCGACAGCTGTTGCGCTTCCGATTCCACCATCAGCACGGCACGCTCGGTACCGGCCACCACCAGGTCCAGGTCGGACGCGGCGATCTGCGAGCGGGTCGGGTTCAGCAGGTACTGGCCATCCTTGTAGCCCACGCGGGCGGCGCCCACCGGACCATTGAAGGGGATGCCCGACACGGCCAGCGCGGCGGACGCGCCGATCAGCGCGGGGATGTCGGCCGGCACTTCCGGGTTGATCGACAGCACGTGGATCACCACCTGCACTTCGTTGTAGAAGCCTTCCGGGAACAGCGGGCGCAGCGGACGGTCGATCAGGCGCGAGGTCAGCGTCTCGTTTTCCGACGGACGGCCTTCACGCTTGAAGAAGCCACCGGGGATCTTGCCGGCAGCGTAGGTCTTTTCGATGTAGTCGACGGTCAGCGGGAAGAAGTCCTGGCCCGCCTTCGGGCTCTTGGCGGCCACCACGGTGGCCAGCACCACGGTGTCTTCCACGTCGACGATCACG
Organism: Cupriavidus sp. 10L45; assembly: GCF_056395225.1. Classification (NCBI taxonomy): domain Bacteria; kingdom Pseudomonadati; phylum Pseudomonadota; class Betaproteobacteria; order Burkholderiales; family Burkholderiaceae; genus Cupriavidus; species Cupriavidus sp. 10L45. The sequence continues at coordinate 88,534 of NZ_JBFTJC010000005.1, read as the reverse complement.
GCGCCGCCAGCCTGGCGGGCGACTTCGCCGGTTTCCATGCGGACCGTATGCTGGCCCCATTGGAATTCCTTGACGATCTTGTTGAACATGGTCATGAGCGTTTCCTTGATACATGCATGCGGGGCGCACACACGCGCGTCCCGCGACGCCTGCGCTCACAGCGGCAGGCGAACTGCCGGATTCATGCCGGTCGCAGTCTCAGGGAAGTGCTATGCCATTCCATCGCGGCACCACCAGGCTGGCGATGCGGCGATGGAATGACACAAAACCCCGGTTCCTTGGCCGACTCCGGTCACAGAGCAATATAAAGAGCGAGGTAACTTACTCCGTTACACGTCTTGGCGCAACGGGCGTCCGGGCCGCTTGGCCAGGACAATTTAGTGAAGCAAACATCACAATCAACGCCGACCCAGCGGGTGTGCCGCCGGGCCAGAAAAGCAAAATGCCTGCCTCAGCAGAGCTGACGCAGGCATCGCGGCCTCACGTGAAATCGTGCAGGAACAACTTGTGCAGGATTCGTGCTGCCATCCGCAGACCTTACTTACGCAGGCCCAGCTTTTCGATCAGGGTGCGGTAACGGTCGGCGTCGTTGGCCTTGAGGTAGTCCAGCAGGCGGCGACGACGGCTCACCATGCGCAGCAGACCGCGGCGGCTGTGGTGATCCTTCATGTTGGCCTTGAAGTGGGGGGTCAGTTCGTTGATGCGGGTGGTCAACAGAGCGACCTGAACTTCGGGGCTACCCGTGTCGTTGGTGCCGCGGGCGAACTGCTTGATAACTTCGGACTTGTTGGCGATTGCCATGATGTTTTCCTTTCACTTGCGAACGCTGCAGCGCGGAATGCGCCACCTGCGTCGTGCCTTGAAGCCTGGTATGGACTGAGGCATGTGCCGTGCGCAGGGGTCCTTGCACGACAGCCGCGGATTATAGCCGAATTTGCCGGCGCGGCGAAATTCATCCCCGCGGCCTGCCTGATCAGCCCGCCGGGCGCTCCATACGGCACGTGGTGGGCAGCGTGGTCTGGGCCGTCTTGAGCTTCTTTACCGTGCGGAAGCCGTAGCCAGAGCCTTCGTTGTCGAAGCGCACGTCCCCGCCCTGCTTCGCCATGACCGAGACATAGAGCGGTTGCAGCACCTGGTGGTCGTCCGCGCGCACGGTGGCGTCGTGGAAATCGTTGGTGAAGCGCATGTTCTCGAGCGCCAGCGCCACCTTGACCGCCTCCGTGGTACCAGCCTGGGTGATGGCCCGCGCCAGCATTTCCACCATCATCTGCATGCGCAGGTGCACGTAGTCGTCGCGCGGCTCGGGGTAGCGGGTGCGGAACGCCTGGTAGAAGGCGTCGGACGCCGCGCCGCCCACGTTCGGATGCCATTCGGCCACCGCCAGCACACGGCCCACGCCGGCATCGCCCATCGCCGCCGGCGCGCCCAGGCCGTTGCCATAGAAGGTATAGAAGCGGGCGCCCAGCCCACCCTCGCGCGCGGCCTTGACCATCAGCGTCAGGTCGTTGCCCCAGTTGCCGGTGATCACCGCGTCGGCGCCACTGGCCTTGATCTTGGCGATGTACGGCGCGAAATCCTTGATCTTGCCGATCGGGTGGAATTCGTCGCCCACGATCTGGATGTCCGGCCGCTTGGCCGCCAGCATCTCACGTGCCGATTTCGCCACTTGATGGCCGAAGCTGTAGTCCTGGTCGATCAGATAGACCTTCCGCACCGCGTGTTCGCCGCGAATCGCCTCGGTCAGCGCCTGCATGCGCATGTCCGAACTCGCGTCGAAGCGGAAATGCCAGAAACTGCAATTCTCGTTGGTCAGCGCGGGATCGACGGCCGAGTAGTTGAGGAACAGCACGCGTGCGTCCGGCTGGCGCATGTTGTGGCGGTTGATCGCCGCCACGAGCGCCCCGGCCACGGCCGAGCTGTTGCCCTGCAGTACAAACGGGATGCGCTTGTCCACCAGCGAGCGGAACTGGATCAGGCTCTCATCGACATTGCCCTTGCTGTCGAACGTGACCAATTCCAGCGGCCGGGCGCCCTCGGCGGTCTTCACCCCGCCCCGCGCGTTCACGCGGTCGATGGCGATGCGCAGGTTGCGCGCCACGGCGTCCCCTGCGTTGGCGAACGGGCCGGACAGCCCCTCGATCATGCCAAGCCGGATCGGCGCGCCAGCCTCGCCCTGGGCATGCCCGCTCCCCGCCAGGCACAGCAGCGTCGCCGCCAGCCATGCACGCCACGGGCCGCGCCGCCGCCCTTTTTCCGCTCCGGACATCCTCACTCCTGTTCTACATCGCACAACAAAGGCGTGGATGGTACGGCAGTGGGGCCGATGGCGGCAATCCCACCAAAAAAGCAGCGTGTGATGCACACCAGCGCCCGAGCGGACTACACTTCCAGCATTCGTACGATTGCCAGTCGAGAAATCCCATGACCTCCCCCCTCCGCTTCGCCGGCCGCCGGCTGGCCCAGACCGTGGCCCTGGGCCTGGGTGCCGCCCTGCTCGCCGCCTGTTCCGCCCTCGCCCCGGTCGATACCGGCCTGAAACTGGTCGGCCAGCCCGAGAGCGCCGTGATGGCCACCTTCGGCAAGCCCACCGACATCTTTAAGCTCGACGACGGCACCGTGCGCTGGTTCTATTCGAAACAGCCGCTGGGCCAGGAATCGTACGCCGCTGACTTCGACAAGAATGGCAATCTGACGAATTTCCGCCAGATGCTCCGAACGCCGGAACTGTACAAGGCGCAGGTCAATGTCTGGACCAAGAAAGACGTGCTCGAGCACTTCGGTGCCCCGCGCGAGCCAAACCAGTACTTTCCGCTGATGAAACGCGAGGTGTGGAGCTACCGGTTCCGTCACGAGGACCAGTGGTACTCGCTGTTCAACTTCTATTTCGATGACGCCGGCGTGCTGCGCCAGACCCAGATCACGCCCGATCCGCTGTACGACCGCTCCGATCGTCGCTGACCCGCATCGCTTGCAAACATCGCAATCCAACGAAAAACCGCCCGTCGTCGCGGGATAGGCGACTGACGGGCGGTTGATGGTCGCGGAGGCCTTGTGAGCCCCCGGCGCCGGCACGCGGATCGGGGATCAGATCTGCGGGTTGATCTTCTGTACGGCCTTGTCGTGCAGCTTGTTCAAGGCGGCCAGGTAGGCCTTGGCCGATGCCGCGACGATGTCCGGATCGGTGCCCACGCCGTTGACGATGCGGCCGGCCTTCGACAGGCGCACGGTCACTTCGCCCTGCGCCTGGGTGCCGGTGGTGATCGCGTTCACCGAGTACAGCACCAGTTCCGCGCCGCTGTTGACCTTGCCTTCGATGGCGTGCATGGTGGCGTCCACCGGGCCATTGCCCTCGGCTTCGCCGGTCTGCTCGCTGCCATCCATATTGAATACCACGCGCGCATGCGGGCGCTCGCCGGTCTCGGAGCGCTGCGACAGCGACACGAAGCGGTAGTGCTCGTTCACGTCGTGCGCCTCATCCGAAACGATGGCCATGATGTCTTCGTCGAAGATCTCGGCCTTCTGGTCGGCCAGTTCCTTGAAGCGGCCGAAGGCGGCGTTGACTTCGCTCTCGCTCTCGAGTTCGATGCCCAACTCCTGCAGGCGCTGCTTGAACGCATTGCGGCCCGAGAGCTTGCCCAGCACGATCTTGTTGGCGCTCCAGCCCACGTCCTCCGCGCGCATGATCTCGTAGGTGTCACGCGCCTTGAGCACGCCATCCTGGTGGATGCCGGAGGCATGCGCGAAGGCGTTGGCGCCCACCACGGCCTTGTTCGGCTGCACCACGAAACCGGTGATCTGCGATACCAACTTGGATGCCGGCACGATCTGCGTGGTGTCGATGTTCACGTCCATATCGAAGTAGTCGCGGCGCGTCTTCACGGCCATTACCACCTCTTCCAGGCTCGTGTTGCCGGCCCGCTCGCCGAGGCCGTTGATCGTGCACTCGATCTGGCGCGCGCCACCCAGTTTCACGGCGGCCAGCGAGTTGGCCACGGCCATGCCCAGGTCGTTATGGCAGTGCACCGACCAGACAGCCTTGTCCGAGTTGGGGATGCGCTCGCGCACCGAGCGGATCAGGTCCGCGTAGCCTTCCGGCACCGCGTAGCCCACCGTATCGGGCAGGTTGATCGTGGTCGCGCCTTCGGCAATCACGCCCTCGAGCACGCGGCAGAGGAAGTCCATGTCCGAACGGCTGCCGTCTTCTGGCGAAAATTCGATGTCGTCGGTGAACTGGCGCGCGAAGCGCACGGCCAGGCGCGCCTGCTCGTACACCTGGTCCGGCGTCATGCGCAGCTTCTTCTCCATGTGCAGCGCCGAGGTGGCGATGAACGTGTGGATCCGGAACGAGTTGGCGGGCTTGAGGGCCTCCGCGGCACGGGCGATGTCCTTGTCGTTGGCGCGGGCCAGCGAGCAGATCGTCGAATCCTTGATCACCTGGGCGATCGAGCGGATGGCTTCGAAGTCACCATTGGAACTGGCCGCAAAGCCGGCCTCGATCACATCGACCCTCAGGCGTTCCAGCTGGCGCGCGATGCGAATCTTCTCTTCGCGGGTCATCGAGGCGCCGGGCGACTGCTCGCCGTCACGCAAGGTGGTATCGAAAATGATGAGTTTGTCAGACATTTTGTGGAGCTCCTGGGCTGTACCTTGTTGTGTGCCGTGCCGTCCCGTCCTTCTTGCCGTCGGGCGTCGCAGTCCTCGAAATCGAAATGCAAAACGCCCCGGCGTGCATGGTTGCAGGCCGGGGCGTTTGAAAACTAGGAAAATTCCTGGTGATTCCGCGCTAGGGCGATAGCGTCCCTTAGCGCGCGCGCGTCCCGACCCGATGGCCTAGTAGGCCACCTAGGGTGGTGCGGGCGAGTAGGGACTGGCGCGAAATCATGTCGGGGACTATATCCGGTTTGGCGCGCGCGTGCAAGGCGGGCTGACCCGAGCCGGTTTCAGCCCTTCGGCGGAATCCGCAGTTTCTGACCCGGATAGATCTTGTCCGGGTGCGAAAGCATCGGCTTGTTCGCTTCGAAGATCTTGTTGTAGTCCGCACCGTTGCCGTAGGCGGCCTGGGCAATGGCCCAGAGCGTGTCTCCCTTGACCACGGTATGCCACTGCGATTCGGTGGACTCCACGTTGACGGACATCTTGTCCTCCACCGACTCCACGCCCTCCACGTTGCCGGCGCACAGGATGATTTTCTCCCGGGTGGCCTGGTCCGGCGCCACGCCGAACACCGTCGCCTTGCCCTGCGAGCCATCCACCTGGACCATCAGCCCGGTGGCGTCGAGCCCCATCTGCTTGATGTAATTTTCGATGGCATCGCCGGCGGCGCGGTTGGCGGCCTCCAGCTTCTCTGCCGAGGCATCCGCCTTGGCCGCATCCTGCGCAGCCTTGGCCTCGCCCTTGCCGAACAGCTTTTCGCCCGCTTCCTTGATGAAGTCAAACATACCCATAACATTCTCCTGACGGTGAGTGGAACGTAATGCGTAACGCGTGATGCGTGATGCGGATTGGGATACCGCTGGAACGACACAGGGCGCCCGAAGACGCCCTGTTGCCATGCTTGCTAGTTACCGCCGCCGAGACCGTCGGGTCCGCCGGCGCGTGCCTTGCGTACCCCGCCCGGCTCGCCGTGCAGCGCGCGCCAGGCCCACAGCAGGTAGCCCGACACGGCATAGGCCACGAACAGCCCGAACAGCGCTACCGGCGGATCGGTGGAAACCACCACGAACAGCACCAGCACGAGCACCATCATGCCGAAGGGCACGCGGTAGCGCACGTCCAGCGCCTTGCCGCTGTAGAACGGGGCGTTGGAGACCATCGACAGGCCCGCATAGAGCGTGATCGCAAAGGCGACCCACGGCATCCACAGCTCCCTGACCGGCAGCTTGTTATCGATGACCAGCCAGACAAAGCCGGCCACCAGGGCCGCCGCGGCCGGGCTCGGCAGGCCCTGGAAGAAGCGCTTGTCCACCACGCCGATATTGGCGTTGAAGCGCGCCAGGCGCAGCGCCGCGCAGGTGCAGTAGACGAACGCGGCGATCCAGCCCCACTTGCCGAGGTCGCGCAGGATCCAGGTGTACATGACCAGCGCCGGCGCCACGCCGAACGAGGTCATGTCCGAGAGCGAGTCGTACTGCTCGCCGAATGCGCTCTGCGTGTTGGTGATGCGCGCCACGCGGCCATCCATGCCGTCCAGCACCATGGCCGCGAAGATGGCGATGGCGGCCGAGTCGAAATGGCCGTTCATCGCCGCCACGATGGCGTAGAAGCCGGCGAACAGCGCGGCCGTGGTGAACGCATTGGGCAGCAGGTAGATGCCGCGCCGGCGCGGGCGCACGTACTCGATGTCCGGCCCTTCCTCGGCCTCGTCGTAGCCAGGGTCGTTGCGCAACTGGTTGCGGCGGAACGGTCGCAGATGCGTCACGTTGCCGATGCTGACGCGCTTGTTCCGTCGATTGAAGGCACCCATGCCAGCCTCTCCTATCAGTGTGGATGGCGGCGGCTTACTGCTGCGCGCCCTGCACGTCCAGTTCGGCCAGCACGGTCGACGAGGCGGACACCTTCTCGCCAATCGTCACGCGCGGCCGGGCATCCACGGGCAGGTACACGTCCACGCGCGAGCCGAAGCGGATGAAGCCGTAGCGCTGGCCACGCGAGATCGCGTCGCCCACCTTGGTGTAGCACAGGATCCGGCGCGCCACCAGCCCGGCCACCTGGACCAGCGTGACCACCTGGCCGTCCTGCGCGCGGCGGATCACGATGGCGTTGCGCTCGTTCTCCACCGACGCCTTGTCCAGATCGGCATTGACGAACTTGCCCGGGAAGTACTCGAGCTTCTCGACCTTGCCATCCACCGACGCGCGGTTCGAATGCACGTTGAACACGTTCATGAACACGCTGATCTTCAGCGCCTCGCGCCCGGCGTACGGGTCCTGGGTCTTCTCGACCACGACGATGCGGCCGTCGGCGGGTGCCAGCACGGCGTTGGGCGTCGACGGAATCGGCCGGGGCGGATCGCGGAAGAACTGGAGCACGAAGATCGTGAGAATCCACAGCGGCAGCGCCCACCAGAAACCTGCGCTGACATGCACCAGCAGCGAGATGACGAATGCGCCGGCCAAGAATGGCCAGCCTTCACGGGCGATCAGCGGATGAGGATAGTTCATGCAAGACTTGGTCTGAAGTTCAGGTAGAAACGATACGCCATGCCGCGCCGGCGCCAGGGGCTGGCCGCCGTGGGCAATTCAGGGGTATCGCCGCGAATAATAAGAAAGATTCGAGCCAACGCCCGAAAAAAGTCCGACAAGGATAACAAAAAGCCGTCCAGCCTCCGCCAAAATGCCTCACGCAACACTGCGCGGGGCCGGCGGCGGGCTGGACGGCCGAGGGCGGCGGGCCCGGGGGCCCCGCCCTGCCAGCTGTCGTCAGCTTAGTTCTTCGACTGGTCGACCAGCTTGTTCTTGGCAATCCACGGCATCATCGCGCGCAGCTTGGCACCCACTTCCTCGATCTGGTGCTCGGACGTCAGGCGACGGCGCGAGATCAGGGTCGGGGCGCCGGCCTTGTTCTCGAGCAGGAAGCTCTTGGCGTATTCGCCGGTCTGGATGTCGGTCAGGCATTGCTTCATGGCCTTCTTGGTCTCTTCCGTCACGACGCGCGGGCCGGTGACGTATTCGCCATATTCGGCGTTGTTCGAGATCGAGTAGTTCATGTTGGCGATGCCGCCTTCGTAGATCAGGTCGACGATCAGCTTCAGCTCGTGCAGGCACTCGAAGTAGGCCATTTCTGGCGCGTAGCCGGCTTCCACCAGCGTTTCGAAGCCAGCCTTGATCAGCTCGACGGTACCGCCGCACAGCACGGCCTGCTCGCCGAACAGGTCGGTTTCGGTTTCTTCGCGGAAGTTGGTCTCGATGATGCCGGCACGGCCGCCGCCGTTGGCGGTAGCGTACGACAGCGCGATGTCACGGGCGGCGCCGGACTTGTTCTGATGCACGGCGATCAGGTGCGGCACGCCGCCACCTTGCGAGTACGTCGAGCGCACCGTGTGGCCCGGGGCCTTCGGGGCGATCATGATCACGTCCAGGTCGGCACGCGGGATCACGGCGCCGTAGTGCACGTTGAAGCCGTGCGCGAAGGCCAGGGCGGCGCCTTCCTTGATGTTGCCGTGCACTTCGTTCTTGTACACGTCGGCGATCTGCTCGTCCGGCAGCAGGATCATGACCACGTCGGCGTTCTTGACGGCCTCGCCCACTTCCTTGACCTGCAGGCCGGCGTTGACGGCCTTGTTCCACGACGCGCCGCTCTTGCGCAGACCGACCGTCACGTTCACGCCCGAATCCTTCAGGTTCAGTGCGTGGGCGTGGCCTTGCGAGCCGTAGCCGATGATGGTGACGTTCTTGCCCTTGATCAGGGAGAGGTCGGCGTCCTTGTCGTAAAACACTTTCATGATGATTCCTTCGATTTTCTAAGTCTGCGTATAAGGGGTGGCGGCGTGGCGCGGGCGTTGGTTCCGATTCACGCGTCGCGCCGCCGGGGATACTGCGATTGGCTTGTGGCCGCTGCCGGGTGCGCCGGTCAGACCTTCAGGATGCGTTCGCCGCGGCCGATGCCGGAACCGCCCGTACGGACGGTTTCCAGGATCGCGGTGCGGTCGATGGCATCGAGGAACGCATCCAGCTTGCCGCCGTTGCCGGTCAGCTCGATGGTGTACGTCTTCTCGGTCACGTCGATGATGCGGCCCCGAAAGATGTCGGCGGTGCGCTTCATTTCCTCGCGCTCCTTGCCCACCGCGCGCACCTTCACGAGCATCAGCTCGCGCTCGATGTGCGCGCCTTCCGTCAGGTCCACCACCTTGACCACTTCCACCAGGCGGTTCAGGTGCTTGGTGATCTGTTCGATCACGTCGTCCGAACCGGTGGTGACAATGGTCATCCGCGACAGCGACGCATCCTCGGTGGGGGCCACCGTGAGCGTCTCGATGTTGTAGCCGCGCGCCGAAAACAGCCCCACCACGCGCGACAGCGCGCCGGGTTCGTTTTCCAGCAGGACCGAAATAATGTGTCGCATTACAGGTCCTCCGCGCCGAGCAGCATTTCGGAGATGCCCTTGCCCGCCTGGACCATCGGCCACACGTTCTCCGTGGGGTCGGTCTGGAAGTCCAGGAACACGGTGCGGTCCTTGAGGCGGAACGCCTCGCGCAGCGCCGGCTCCACATCGGCCGTCTTTTCCACGCGGATACCCACGTGGCCGAAGGCCTCGGCCAGCTTGACGAAGTCAGGCAGCGCGGTCATGTAGGAGTGCGAGTAGCGGTTGTCGTACTCGATCTCCTGCCACTGGCGCACCATGCCCAGATAGCCGTTGTTCAGCGAGCAGATCTTGACCGGGGTGTCGTACTGGAGGCAGGTGGACAGTTCCTGGATGCACATCTGGATAGAGCCTTCGCCCGTGATGGTCACCACTTCCTTGTCCGGGAACGCCTTCTTGATGCCCATGGCGTACGGCAGGCCCACGCCCATCGTGCCCAGGCCGCCGGAGTTGATCCAGCGGCGCGGCTCGTTGAACTTGTAGAACTGCGCGGCCCACATCTGATGCTGGCCCACGTCGGAGCAGATGAAGGCGTCGCCCTTGGTCAGTTCCCAGATCTTTTCCACCACGTACTGCGGCTTGATGATCTCGCTCTTGCGGTCGTACTTGAGGCAGTCCACCGAACGCCATTGCTCGATCTGGTCCCACCACTTGGCCAGGGCCTCGCGCTTGGGCTTGACGTCGCTGGCCTGCAGCTGGGCGATCAGTTCCTGGAGCACGTCCTTGACGTTGCCGACGATGGGAATGTCGACCTTCACGCGCTTCGAGATCGACGAGGGGTCGATATCGATATGGATGATCTTGCGCGCCTGCGCAGTGAAGTGCGCCGGGTTGCCGATCACGCGGTCGTCGAAGCGGGCGCCGATGGCGATCAGCACGTCGCAGTTCTGCATGGCCATATTGGCTTCATACGTCCCGTGCATGCCGAGCATGCCGAGGAACTGCTTGTGCGTGCCCGGGAACGCGCCCAGGCCCATCAGCGTGTTGGTGACCGGATGGCCCGTGATGGCGGCCAACTGGCGCAGCTCGTCGCTGGCATTGGCCAGCACCACGCCGCCGCCCGTATAGATATACGGACGCTCGGCGCCCTGCAGCAGCGCGACAGCCTTGCGGATCTGGCCCGAGTGCCCCTTGTTCACGGGGTTGTACGAGCGCATGTCGATCGTCTTCGGGTACTCGTACTTACACGAGTTCCGCGACACGTCCTTCGGAATGTCGACCACCACGGGGCCGGGACGGCCGGTGGCGGCGATGAAGAACGCCTTCTTGATCGTCGCGGCGAGGTCGCGCACATCCTTCACGAGGAAGTTGTGCTTGACGATCGGGCGCGTGATGCCGACGGTGTCGCATTCCTGGAAGGCATCCTGGCCGATGGCATGGGTCGGCACGTTGCCGGTGATCACCACCATCGGGATAGAGTCCAGGTAGGCGGTGGCGATGCCGGTCACGGCATTGGTCACGCCCGGGCCGGAAGTCACCAGGGCGACGCCGACCTTGCCCGTGGCGCGCGCGTAACCATCCGCGGCATGGACCGCAGCCTGCTCGTGGCGCACCAGGATGTGCTCGAACTTCTTTTGCTTGTGGAGTTCGTCGTAGATGTACAGCACCGCGCCGCCGGGGTAGCCCCAGACGTATTCGACGCCTTCTTCGGCGAGTGCGTGACAGAGAATTTCCGCACCGATCATTTCGGGTGCGGCAGATGAATTGCTGTCTGCGTGGGAGAATTCCGCGCTGGGCATGTTCATTTCAGTCCTTTGCAATTTTCGGCAAAAAATTGTTTGGATGCTCTCTGCCGGGCTTGTGGCTCGGGTTCAAGCGGTGCGCGTCTGCATGAAGAGACCGCCTTATAAGCGGTCTGATGAGACAACCACTGATGTCGTGTGAACCGATGATGATACTGCAATGCACCAGCGTGGTCTATGGCCCCCTGGAGACTTTTTTGCAGACGCACCACGATGGCGCAACGGCCGCAAGCGACCCCTCCGTCATATTGTCTGCAAACTAATACAGCATCGCCCAAGCCGGCTGTTTTTTGCTAGCATCGCAGACATTTGCGACCCGCCGCGCGACTTTCGCGGCACATTCCTGCCTGCATGGCCACTGACCAGGAACTCTCAGACTTTCTCTCCAGCGTGGAACGACGTGCCTTCAAGCAGGCCGTATTCGCCGTGCGGGATGACGAAGCCGCGCTGGACATCGTGCAGGACGCCATGATCAAGCTGGCCGAAAAGTACGGCGACAAGCATGCCGCCGAGCTGGCGCCGCTGTTCCAGCGCATCCTGCAGAACACGATCCACGACTATTTCCGCCGCCAGAAAGTACGCAACACGTGGGTAACCCTGTTCTCGAACCTGCGCGACGACCGCGAAGGCGATGACAACGACCTGCTGGAAACTCTCGAGGCCCAGGCTGGGTCAGAATCCGCGGAAAGCAGTGCCGACAAGGTCGAGCGGGCACAGGTCATGCACATCATCGAGCAGGAAATCCAGCGTCTGCCCACGCGTCAACGCGAAGCTTTCCTGATGCGTTACTGGGAGGATATGGACGTGGCCGAGACGGCAGCCGCGATGGGCTGCTCGGAAGGCAGCGTCAAGACGCACTGTTCCCGTGCAACGCACACACTGGCGCAGGCCTTGCGCGCACGGGGGGTCCGACTATGAGCCGAAACGAACGAGATATACAGGAACGCCGCTTCGCCCGCGAGATCCGCTCGGCACTCGATGCCTCGGCGGATGCCGTGCCGGCGGACATTGCCGAACGGCTCGCCGCCGCGCGGCGCATGGCGCTGGCCGCGAAGAAAGCCGCCGCACCGGCCACGGTGCCACAATTCGCCCTGCCCGGCGGCCATGGCGCCATCTTCGACGATGAAGACGACTCGCCGCTGCACCGCGCTGGCGCATGGTTGCGCCGGCTCGCCCTGCTTTGGACGCTGGTGGCGCTGGTGGTCGGCGTGACCGGCATCTACCAGTGGCAGCAGCAGAAGCGCGTGGAGGAGCTGGCCGACGTGGACGCCGCCATGCTGCTGGACGACCTGCCGCCCACGGCCTACGCCGACCAGGGCTTCCACGTGTTCCTCAAGCACGACCGCGATCAATAGGATGGCGCGCGCTCACTTCCGCTCCGACGCCGCCCCGCGCCGGCTGGCCCGATTCACCGCGCTGTGCGCCAGCCTTGGCGCCGTGGTTGCGCTGGCCTCGGGCGAGTTGACGCAGGCCGCCGAAGCCCACGAGGTCCGTGCGGGCGCCTCGGCGCCGGCCGTGGTCCATGTGCATCCGACCTGGGTCGAACTGACCCCGACGCACCAGCAGATCCTCGCCCCGCTGCGCCCGCTCTGGGACACCATCCCCGAACTCAACCGCCGCAAGTGGCAGCGTATTGCCGATCGCTACCCGTCGCTGAAGCCCGAGGAACAGGCGCGGCTGCAGGAACGGATGGCCGAATGGGTCAAGATGACGCCGCAGGAACGCCGCGTGGCGCGCGAGAACTACCAGATCACCCGTACGGTGCCGGCCGAGAAGAAGGCCGATGCGTGGGATCGCTATCAACAGCTTCCCGAGGCGCAGAAGAAGGAACTGGCGGCAGCCGAGAAGGTGCCGCGCCGCCCCGGCGCAGTGAGCGGCCTGCCTTCCGGCAAGCGTCTGCCGACCGATTCCGGCCACCAGATCCGCGTCAATAAACCCGCCAGCGGTGCCGCCGCGCTGCCCCCAGCGCTGACAGCATCGACACCGGCGTCGCCGGCCTCGGCACCGGTCGCCGCCGCACCCGTGCCGGTCACGCCCGCAACGCCGCCGGAAGTTGCGGCTTCGGCACCCGCAGCACAACCGGCCACCGAGTCGCTTTCGCCGCCGGTCACCGGCGAGGCGGCGACCGACATCCCGATCAGTCCGCCCGACTCCCCCCGCCAGTAATACCTTTCCCGGCCACCTTCCCGGCCGCGCGGCGCGCCGCCCCGGATTTGGCATAATTGCCGCTCACCCGGAACCCGCGCCATGCCTGCCGCCAGCCCTGCCTCCCCCGCTTCTCCCACTTCCATGCCGTCGCGCGCCCCGCGCACGCCCACGCTGCGCCGCCGCCTGACCTGCATGCTCTATGAGGGCGTGCTGCTGTTCGGCGTGCTGATGGCCGCCAGCGCGGTCTATCTGCTGGCGCGCCCGGTGCTTCAGCGCCTCGGTATCGACCAGCCCTATGTCGATCAGGCCTGGATGTTCGTCGTACTGGCCTGCTATTTCACGTGGTTCTGGCAGCGCAACGGCCAGACGCTGGCGATGCAGACGTGGCGCATCCGCCTCGAGACGGCTGCCGGCCAGCCGCCGCACTGGACCCGAGCGCTGCTGCGCTATGTGCTGGCCTGGCTGTGGCTGCCGCCCGCGGCGGCGGTCGGCCATGCGCTCGGGCTCACGCGCGGGCCGTTCGTCGGCGCGCTGGTGGCCGGTCTGCTGGTGTGGATTGCGCTGGCGTGGCTCGACCCGCGCCGCCAGTTCCTGCATGACCGGCTGGCCGGCACGCGCCTGATTGACCTGCGTGATCTGCGCGACCCGCGCCCGGCCGCGAAGTCATGAGCCTGACGGCGGCCGCCCTGCGCCGCGTGGCTGTGGCCGCGCAGACGCTGGCGGCCGGCGGCCTCGCAGCAGGTTTGGCCGGATGGGCGGGCTGGCCGTGGCCGCTCGCCATCGGCGCGGCGCTGCTGGCCGTGCTGGTGGGCTTCGGTATCGGCGTCGGGATTGCTTTTGTCGCCACGCTGGGCGGCGCCGGCATCGCGCTGGATGCACGCCTTCCCCATCCCTCCGACACGCCCCCGCGCCAGCCGCTCGGCCTCTCCGGCGCGCTCGCCTGCTATCTTTCGGAATGCCGCACGGTCTTCCGCATGTTCAACTGGCTCCAGCCATTCCGCTCGCGCATCACCTTTGACTCGCCCGCCAATGCCGACGCGCCGACGGTGCTGCTCGTACACGGCTACGGCTGCAATCACGCGATCTGGCTTGACATGGCGCCCACGCTGGCCGCCGCCGGCTATCGCTGCGAAGGGATCGACCTCGAACCCGTGCTGGGCGATATCGACGACTACGCGCCGACCCTGCTCGCCCGCATGCGCGGGATCGCCGCGCGCACGGGCCAGGCGCCGCTCGTGGTCTGCCACAGCATGGGCGGACTCGCCGCACGGGCCGCGCAGGTGCTAGCGTTGCGGGAGAGCGATGATCCGCCCTGCTCAGGCATCGTCACCCTTGGCTCGCCCCATCACGGCTGCGCCCTCGCCCGCTTCGGCGGCGGCCGCAATGCGCGGCAGATGCGCTGGCACAGCCCGTGGCTGAAGGCGTTGGCGCTGGCTGAGACGCCGGCCTTGCGCGCGCGCATCGTCTCGGTGTTCAGTTGGCACGACTCCATCGCCGGGCCCCCGGGCACCTCCTGGCTCGACGGCGCGCGCAACGTGCCGCTGGCCGGCATCGGCCATGTTTCCCTGCTGCGCCACCCGCGCGCCGTGGACGCCACGCTGGCCGCCCTCGCCTCGCTACGCACCCCGGCGCCACAACAAACCCCACAACAAACCCCGCAGCGCACCTCGATCTTCATGTGACATTCATGTTTCCGTCACGGCACCGTCACGCGGCAAGGGCTCAATGCACCCATCGCCGATACCGGGGCCGCCATGGTTCAAGCTCTCCAGTTTGCTCGGGGGCGTCTGTCGAGGGCCGCGCAACGCCTGCGCGGCAAGCCTGACACCACGCTCTCGCTGTCCGCCGCACTGGCGGCCTTCATGCCGCCGCCGACGGAACTGTCACCGGCCGCTCCCGCCGCCCCAGCCTTCCACGCCGAATCGGGCAACCGCCCCGCCTCCGCTTCGGAACCTCCCACACATCGCTACCGCGCCATCTGGCTGTCCGATATCCATCTCGGCACGCCCGGTTGCCAGGCCACGTATCTGCTCGATTTCCTGAAGCACAACGAGTCCGACGTGCTCTATCTGGTAGGCGACATCATCGACGGCTGGCAGCTGCGCCGTGGCTGGTACTGGCCGCAGAGCCACAACGACGTGGTGCAGAAGCTGCTGCGCAAGGCGCGCAAGGGCACGGAAGTGATCTACGTGCCCGGCAACCACGACGAAGTGGCGCGCCAGTTCGACGGCATGGCTTTCGGCGACATCACCGTGCGCGAGGACGCCATCCACGTGACCGCCACCGGCCGCCGGCTCTGGGTGGTGCATGGCGATTTGTTCGACGGCGTGGTGCAGCACGCGCGCTGGCTGGCGTACCTGGGCGACTCGCTGTACACGATGATCCTGGCGCTGAATCGCCATTTCAACCGCATCCGCACCCGGCTCGGCTTCGAGTACTGGTCGATCTCGCAATTCCTGAAGCATCAGGTCAAGAACGCGGTCAGCTACATCAACTCGTTCGAGCACGCGATGGTGGACGAGGCGCGCCGGCGCGGCTGCGACGGCGTGGTCTGCGGCCACATCCACAAGGCGGAGATCCGCGAGGTGGACGGCCAGCTCTACTGCAACGACGGCGACTGGGTGGAAAGCCTCTCGGCGCTGGTCGAGACCATGGAAGGCGAGCTCAAGATCGTCTACTGGACCACGCTGCTCGATCCGCCCGAGCCAGTGGGACGCCGGCGCCGCCGCGCCACCGAGATGGCGCTTTGACACGCCCCGCCCCCACGACACCTCACCCGGCCACACTGCCGCAAGGAGATTCGATGCGAGTCATGATTGTCACGGATGCCTGGGAGCCCCAGGTCAACGGCGTGGTGCGCACGCTCAAGTCCACGCGCCGCGAACTGGAGGCGATGGGCCACACGGTGGACCTGCTGACGCCGCTGGAATTCCGCACCGTGCCATGCCCGACGTACCCGGAAATCCGCCTGTCGCTGCTGCCGACGGCCAAGGTACGCGCCCGCATCGACGCCTTCCGCCCGGAGGCCCTGCACATCGCCACCGAAGGCCCGCTCGGCCTGGCCGCGCGCCGCTACGCCATGCGCCACGGCCTGCCGTTCACCACGGCCTACCACACGCGCTTCCCGGAGTACGTGCAGGCCCGCTTCGGCGTTCCGCTGGCCTGGACCTACCGCTTCCTGCGCTGGTTCCATGGTCCAGCGCGTGCTGTGATGGCGCCCACGCCGGTGGTGCTGCACGACCTGCACCAGTACGGCATCACCCACGGCGTGCTGTGGACGCGCGGCGTGGACCTCGACGTCTTCACCGCCGAGCGCGCCAACGTGCTCAACACCGCCCACCCGATCTTCCTCTACGTGGGCCGCGTGGCCGTGGAGAAGAACGTCGAGGCCTTCCTCCAACTCGACTTGCCCGGCTCGAAATGGGTGGTGGGCGATGGCCCGGCGCTGGCCGGCCTGAAGGCGCGCTATCCGTCCGCCAGCTATCTCGGCGTGCTCGAGCAGCCCGATCTGGCCAAGGTGTATGCTTCTGCCGATGTCTTCGTGTTCCCGAGCCGCACCGATACCTTCGGGTTGGTGCTGCTGGAAGCGCTGGCGAGCGGCCTGCCCGTGGCGGCGTACCCGGTTACCGGGCCGATCGATGTGCTGGGCGACAGCCCGGCCGGCGTGATGCACGAGGATTTGCGCGAAGCCTGCCTCGAGGCGCTGCGCATCGACCGCGTCACCGCTCGCGCCCACGCCGAGAAGTTCTCGTGGCGCGCGGCGTCCGAGCAGTTCCTCGCTCACCTGCGGCCGTTGCCAGCGTCGGCAGCCCCCCAAGACACCACGGCTCCCACCGCTGCGCACGATCATGCCAAAACCGCATCCCCCGCTGCCGTCCGCTCCGGAGACTGAGTACTCGGTCGAGAACAACCCCCACAAAGGCAATCGCGGTATCCGCCGCGCCTGGCACGCGGCGATCAACTCGCTGTCCGGCCTGCGCTACGCGGTGCTCGAAGAGAGCGCGTTCCGGCAGGAACTGACGCTGGTGGTGATTTTCACGCCATGCGCGTTCCTGCTGCCGATCTCGGCGGTCGAACGGATATTGCTGCTGGGGACGCTGCTGCTGGTGCTGATCGTGGAATTGCTGAATTCCAGCGTGGAGGCCGCCGTGGACCGGATTTCGCTCGAGCGGCACAGCCTGTCGAAGCGCGCCAAGGACTTTGGCAGCGCGGCGGTCATGCTGGCGCTCGTGCTGTGCGGCGGCACCTGGATCGCCATCGGCGGGCCGCACGTGGTGCGGTGGATCGGCGGCTGGCTGGGTTAGTTAGCCGCTAATCAGGGCGAGTCGGGACTGGCGGGCGCCAGTCCCGGCGGGTCAGGTCTCTTCGCGCTTCTCGATCCACTTGTCCACGCGTACGCGCGGCGCGGCGGCCAGCTTGCCGAGCAGCGTGTTGGGCGTGTCGGACACGTGCAGCATGTCGGCGTGCACCTGCTTCAGGAACCCTTCGCCCACGGCGTGGTTCAGGAAAGCCAGCATGCCGTCGTAGAAGCCGGCCACGTTCAGCAGGCCCACGGGCTTGTCGTGGTAGCCGAGCTGGGCCCAGGTGAACGTTTCAAACAGCTCTTCGAACGTGCCGACGCCGCCCGGCATGGCGATGAACGCGTCCGAGCGGTCCGCCATCATCTGCTTGCGCTCGTGCATGTTACGCACCACGTGCAGTTCGGTCAGGCCGCGATGGCCGACTTCCTTCTGCATCAACGCATCGGGAATCACGCCGATGGCCGTGCCGCCGTGCGCCAGCACGCTGTCCGCCACGATCCCCATCAGCCCGACCTTGCCGCCGCCGTAGACCAGCGCCAGCCCCTGTTCAACCATGGTGGCGCCCAGCGCACGGGCCGCCTCGGCGTATTCCGGACGGAAGCCGGGGCTGGACCCGCAATAGACACAAACCGATTTCACTGTCTTTCCTTCTTCGCGGCAGCGGCGGCCTCGGCCTCCGCCTTGGTGACGGCATACTCGCGCGCCAGTTGATCGAATGCCTCGCGCGCCTTGCCGCGCAGGTACGGGGCCAGGATCGAGAAGATGTGATAGCTCGAGCCGTGCAGGTAGCCCCGGATCTGATCGGGATCGTTGTACTGGCGCGGATGCTGCACGAACTGGAACGACAGCCAGTACGTGGCAATCACAACAATATTGGTACAAATCGCGTCCACCTGCTCCGGCGTGGCTTCCATGTCGCCGTCTTCCTGGAACTGGCGGCAGATCTCCAGCGCGAAGCGCTTCTTCTGCTCCACGATGCGCTTGAAGTTGGTTTCCAGCATCCGGTTGCGCGCCAGCAGGTCGTTGATGTCACGGTACAGGAAGCGGTAGTTCCACAGGAACTCGGACATGTACTGGAGGTAGCCCCAGCTTTCGCCCAGCGTGGCCTTGTGGTCCTCCGGCATCTTCAGGCGGCGCTCCATCTCCTGCTCGAAGCGCACGAAGATGGAGTTGATGATGTCGTCCTTGTTGCGGAAGTGGTAGTAGAGATTGCCGGGGCTGATCTCCATGGCTTCCGCGATCGTCGTGGTGGTGACGTTGGGCTCGCCAAGCTCATTGAACAGGCGCAGCGAGACGTCGAGGATGCGGTCTCGGGTTCGGCGCGGGCCGGCTTGCGGTTTGGCTTCCATGGGGTCGGGCGGACTCTCGAATCGGCAGGATTGGGATTATAAGCAATCGGGTCGGGCGGCCGACCCGCCAAGCGGCGAAAACGCCACTGGCGGGCCGGCACCCCTCAAAACGAGGAACCGGGCTGCTTCAGGAACGCCAGTTCGTCGTCCGTGCTGGCGCGGCCCAGTACGGCATTGCGATGCGGAAATCGGCCGAAGCGCGCGATGATTTCCTGATGCTTGATGGCCCATTCCACGCCATCGACCTCGCCGGCGGTGTCTTCGCGCAGCGCGGTGTATTCGCGCACGGCGATGTCCTGCGCCTCGGGCGACTCGGCGTGCTCGAACGGCAGGTAGCAGAACATGCGATGCCACGGCGTGGGCAGTTCGCGGTCCCAGCCCTGGGCGAGCATCCGGCGGGCCAGCGCCTGGGCCTGCGCGTCCGTGGCGAAGCTGCGCGGATCGCCCCGGAACATGTTGCGCGGGAACTGGTCGAGCAGGATCAGGCGGGCGCAGGTGCCTTCGGGCGTGGCGGACCAGTCGTCCGGCGCGCCCTCATGTGCGGCCTGCCAGGTCGGCAGGAAGGTGTCGCGGACGGTGGCGTCGAAGGCGTCGCGCTTGGTGAACCATTCGCGCCGCGACGTATTCCAGATGGCCGCGTCGGGCGTGCCGAACCAGAAGTCCAGTACATCCCGCGCGCCCAAAATGCGCCTATCGCTGCACATTACGCATCCAGTCGGCGGTCTGGAAGAACGCCTGCATCAGCCGCATCTGCAGGTCTTCGGGCAGGCCGATGTCCTGCATCGCCAGCGCCATGGCACGCATCCACTGGTCGCGCTCCGTCGTGCCGATCTCGAACGGCATGTGGCGCGCGCGCAGGCGCGGGTGGCCAAAGCGCTCGATAAAGTGGTTCGGGCCGCCCAGCCAGCCACACAGGAACCAGAACAGCTTGTCGCGGGAGCCATCGAGTGACGGCGGATGGATGGAGCGGAGCTGCTTGAACTCGGGCTCCAGGTCCATCAGGTCATAGAAGCGGTCCACCAGCTCGCGCACGCGGGCCTCGCCGCCGACCAGTTCGTAGGCGGTCACCTCCTGGGTCGTGGCGTCGGTGGGTTCGGAAGGTTCGGTAATCATGTCAATTCGAGAGAATTCGCGGCTCGGCGGTCACTGCACATCGCGCAGCGTGGCCAGCGCAGGCTGCCGCAGCACCTCGCGCAGGCCCAGGTAGCCGCCAGCAAAAGCGCACAGCATGCCAGAAACCACCCCCACCGGTACGATCCACAGGTTGAAGCGGTAGGGGAAATCGAACACGAACTGGGATAGCGCCCAGCCCACCACGATGGCGCCGAAGCTGGCCAGCAGCCCCGCCAGCCCGCCCACGACCAGGAATTCGGCGTATTGCGTCTGGCGCACCGTGGCGGCCGTCGCGCCGAGGGCCTTGAGCAGGCCGGCATCGCGCTTGCGCTCGTCGCGCGCACCGGAAAGCGCCGCATACAGCACCGTTACCCCAGCCAGCAGCGTGAAGACGAACAGGAACTCCACGGCGGCGATCACCTGATCGAGCACGGCCTGGATCTGCCGCAGGATCAAATCCGTGTTGACCACGGTGATGTTCGGGAAGCTGGCCGTGAGCCGGTTGCCGAGCGCCGCCTTGGCCGGCGGCAGGTGGAAGGCGGTGATGTAGGTCTCGGGCAGGCCCTGCATCTTGTCCGTGGGCAAGATCACGAAGAAGTTCACGCGCATCGAGCCCCAGTCGAGCTTGCGCAGCGAGGTGACCGGCGCCTCCACGCTCTGGCCGGCCACGTCGAAGCGCAGCGTATCGCCCAGCTTGATATGGAGCGTCTTGGCGATGCCCTCCTCCACCGATGCCCCACCCGCGTCGCCGGTCCAGCGCCCGGCAATCACCTCGTTGCCCTCGGGCAGCTTGTCTGTATACGAGAGGTTGAATTCGCGTTCGACCAGATTGCGCGCCCGGCCGTCCGGGTAGGTGCCGGCCTGGATCGGGCGATCGTCGATATGCGTCAGCCGGCCGCGCACCATCGGGTAGAGCAGGTCGCGGATGCCATTGGTGGCCAGCATCGCGCGCAGCGGGTCGCGCTGGTCGGGCTGGATATTGATGATGAAGCGATTGGGCGCGTCGGCCGGCGTGGCGTTGCGCCAGGAATCGACCAGATCGTTGCGCGTCATGCCGAGCAGCAGCAGCGCCATCAGCCCCACGGCCAGTGCCACGGTCTGGAGCACGGTCACGCCGCGCCGGCGTTCGAGCACGGCCAGCGCGAAGCGCCACCCCACACTGCCGCGCGCCCGGCCGCGCATGCCGCGCGAGAGCGCCAGCAGCAGCCCAAGGGCCAGCACCGCGAAGGCCACCCCCGCGCCGACAAACCCGCCTGCCGTGGTCAGGCCGAGCTTCAGGTCGCGCGCGGCCACCATCAACAACGCCACGAAGGCGCCCAGCCCCAGCGCGTAGGCCACCCAGGCCGAGATCGGCGGCAGGCCGATGTCGCGCCGAAGCACGCGCAGCGGCGCCACGCGCGTCAGCGCCAGCAGCGGCGGCAGCGCGAAGCCCACCAGCAGCACCAGCCCCGCCGCCACGCCGGTCAGCGCCGGGATGACCGAGGGCTGCGGCAGCGACACGCGCAGCAATCCACCCAGCGACAGCAGCAGCCCGTAATGCGCGAGGTAGCCGAGCGCCACGCCAACGAGCGCGCCCCCGGCGCCAAGCAGGAGGAATTCGATGCCGAACGCGGCCAGCAGCTGCCCGCGCGACAGACCCAGGCATTTGTATACAGCACACGCATCGGTATGACGCTGCATGTATCGGCGCGCAGACATGGCGATGGCCACCGCCGCGATCATCGAAGACAGCACCGCCACCAGCGACAGGAAGCGCTCGGCACGATCCAGCGTGGCGCGCATCTGCGGCTGGCCGGAATCAAGCGATTCCACGCGCGTGTTGCGCAGGTGGCGCCGCTCGATCTCGTCGGTCGCCCAGCGCTGGTAGGCGGCGGCGCCGGCGTCCGGGCCGGCCACGAGCAGCCGGTAGGTCACGCGGCTGCCCCAGCCGATCAGCTTGGTGGCGTCGAGATCGGACAGCGGCAGCATCACGCGCGGCGCGAAGTTCATGAAGCCCGCGCCACGGTCCAGCTCCTGCGTGATCACGCGCTCGATGCGGAAGGTCTTGCTGCCGAGTTGGACGCTATCGCCCAGGCGCAAGCCGAGGCCGTCCAGCAGCGCCTGATCCGCCCAGACCGTGCCCGGCGCGGGGATGCCTTCGGCCTCCTGCTCCGGACCGCCATCGGGCGGCAGCACCTTGAGCCGTCCGCGCAGCGGATAGCCATCGGTCACCGCCTTCAGGGCGCCAAGCTGGCTCGGTGCCTCCCCGTTCGTGGATGCACCGTTGATGCGGGCGGTGGCCATGCTGGGGAACGTTACCGTCTGCGCCACGCGCAGGCCGTCGCGCCGGGCCCGCTCGGCAAATGCGGGGTCGAACGGCTGGTCGGATACCAGCAGCACATCGGCGCCGATCATCTGGCGCGCGTCGCGCTCCAAGCCCAGCCGCATGCGATCCGCGAGGAAGCCGACGCTGGTCAGCGCGGCCACGGCCAGCACCAGCGCGAACAGCAGCAGCGTCAGCTCGCCGGCCAGCCAGTCGCGCCGGGCCATGCGCAGCGCATGGTGCCAGGCGGAGAAACGGTGAGCGGCGGGCACGGCGGGGGAGTCGGTCGGCATCGGAAAATCGCTAAGGAGGCAGAGAGGGAGTCAGCGCGGGCCGCGCAGGCTGGCGTGCAGGCGTCGCACGCCGCGCCAGAGTTTCGGGATCAGCCAGATCGCCAGGATCAGGAACACGCCCAGCAGGATCAGGAACACCACGGGCAGGAAAAATGCCAGCAGCAGGCCGCTTATGGTGCCGACGTCCTCGGTGAACGAGGCCGCCCAGTTCGAGAACGGCTCCGGCGAGACATTGATCAGCGCCCGCGTGCCAGCCTTGGTGGCATGCGCCGCCCCGGCCAGCGTGCCGCCCACGAGCCCGGCGGCCACCATCCACTGGGGATCGAGTTCGCCGAACGCCGCGGCGGCCAGGATCGCGCCGGCGGGAATGCGGATGAAGGTCTGGATGCCGTCCCAGGCGGTATCGAAGCCGGGTACCTTGTCGGCGATGAACTCGGCCAGGGCCAGCACGCCGGCCACGCCGATGACCCACCACGACGACAGCACCTGGAGCCCCGTGGGCAGGTCCAGCCAGCCCAGGCGCGCCAGTACCCCGGCCGCCAGCACGGCCAGGTAGAGACGCAGGCCGCTGGCCCAGGACATGCCTGCAGCCAGC
Organism: Cupriavidus sp. 10L45; assembly: GCF_056395225.1. Lineage (NCBI taxonomy): Bacteria > Pseudomonadati > Pseudomonadota > Betaproteobacteria > Burkholderiales > Burkholderiaceae > Cupriavidus > Cupriavidus sp. 10L45. The sequence continues at coordinate 65,613 of NZ_JBFTJC010000005.1, read as the reverse complement.
GCGGCGGTTTCCAGCATGGGGCGGGACTCCTCGTGGGTAATTGGGGAGGAGTGTAATACGGTCGGGGAATGGGGATCGGCGGACCGGGCGATGGCCCCGCTCAGGCGCCTTCCTTGCCGTCCGCGCCGAACCAGGGCAGCGCTTCCTGCGGGGTGAGGATGCCGGCCGGCTCGGCAGCCGTGTAGCCGGGCAGCGCCTCGATGCGGCGCGCGAAGGCCGGATCGGCCAGCAGCGCCAGCAGCGCGCCCATCCACGGCGCGGTCGCATCGTTCTTGCGCAGGGCCAGGTAGTACGCCTCGCGCGTGAGCGGCACGAAGCCCAGCCCGTGCTGCTCGGCGTTCATCCGCAGACCGAAACCCACCTGCGCGCGGCCGGCCTGCACGGCCTCGGCCACCTTGTCATTGCTGAATTCGGGGTCTTCGTAGCCGGTGATCTGGTCCGGATAGAGCCCCTGCGCGGCCAGCAGCTGGTCGAACAGCATGCGCGTGCCCGAACTGCGCTGGCGGTTGATAAAGCGTGCACCGGTGCGAACGAGGTCGCGCAGGTCGCGGATCTCGCGCGCCACCTCGGGCGCCACGATCAGCCCCTGCTCGCGCCACGCCAGCCGTACCAGCCGCACCGTGGCGGGCCGCAGCCATTTGCGCAGCGTCACATGGGCGACCGACCCGGCGGTCTGGATCGGCGAGACATAGAAGCCGGCCAATTCCGACTGGCGCTCCTGGAGGCAGATCAGCCCTTCCACGCTGCCGCAGAACACGGTGTCGAGCTGGAGCGCGCTCGGCGCGTCCCTTAGTGCCGTCGACAGCACTTCCATGGCCGGATCGTGGCTGCCGGAGAAATGCACCACGGTTTGCGGCTGCACGGCGTCGTCGAGTTCGAGCAGGAAATCGGCCATGGCCTTCTGCACGGCGGGATCGATGGTCTCCCGCAGCCGCGATTCGGCGCGCAGCAGCCGCTCCCCGAAGCGCGTCAGCGAGGCGCCCCGCCCGCGCTCCATGTCGAGCATGCTGCGGCCCAGCATCTCTTCCCAGTTACGCATCACGCCCCAGGCGTGCCGGTACGACAGCCCGATCTCCTGCGCGGCGCGGTGCAGCGACCCCGTCTCGCGCACCGCCTTCAGCAGCTGGAACACCTTGCCGTTGGCACGCGGATTGTCATCGGCGGCAATGACCGGGAACAGGTCAAACCTGAACGTCATATGAAATACCTTGCATATTTACAGGAACAATGTGGCCGGATAACAATCGTGTGCCCCGTGTTTCACGATGTTTGTCCACCCATTCTCCACGAAGCATCAGCGTCGTGGCAATTGTGTTTTCGAAAACATAATAAAGGAACGATCGATGTCCCGCACTGGCTTCCCCCTCCCCCGCGCGACCCACGTCGCCGCCGTGCTTGTGCTGGCGTCGACACTTTCCGCTGCGCAGGCCGGCGAACTCAAGATGGCCACCACCACCAGTACCGAGAATTCCGGCCTGCTGAAATACCTGCTGCCGAAGTTCGAGCAGAAGTCCGGCGTCAACGTAAAGGTCATCGCGGTGGGCTCCGGCAAGGCGATGAAGATGGGCGAGATGGGCGACGTGGACGTGCTGCTGGTGCACGCCCGCAAGATGGAGGATGAATTCGTGGCCGCCGGCTACGGCGTGAACCGGCGCGACGTGATGTACAACGACTTCATCGTCGTCGGCCCGGCCGGCGACCCGGCACACGTCAAGGGCGGCAAGGACGTCATCGCCGGGTTCAAGAAGCTGGCCGCCAGCGGCAGCAAGTTCATCTCGCGCGGTGACAACTCGGGCACCGATGTGATGGAAAAGGACTACTGGAAGCGTGCCGGCATCGAGCCGAAGGGCCAGCCGTGGTACGTGAATGCCGGCCTGGGCATGGGCGAGGTGCTGACCATGGCGGCGCAGATGCCCGGCTACACCCTGAGCGACCGCGCCACCTATGGCGCCTATCGCGCCAAGACCGGGCTGGCGATTGCCATCGAGGGCGATCCGAAGATGTTCAACCCGTACGGCGTGATCGCCGTGAACCCGGCCAAGCACCCGGGCACGAACTACACGGACGCGATGAAGTTCGTGGAGTGGGTCACATCGAAGGAAGGCCAGCAGACCATCGCCAGCTACAAGGTGGACGGCGAACAGTTGTTCTTCCCGAGCTACGAAGGGAAGTAAACCCACCCATTGCTCAGACTGCCGTGGCCTCCAGCCGCGGCAGCTGCGGCAGGTCGGCGGCCACCTCGGCGATCATCCGCCGCATCCACATCACATCGGGCGCTGCGTGGCAGCGCTCGTGCCATAGCTGGTAGAACCGCATGCGCGGGAACGGCACCGGCGACGCCACCATCCGGATCGGCAGGTACTGCGCGTAATGCGCGGCGAACTGGCGGCCCGTGGTGAACACCATATCCGTCTTCATCAGCACGTAGGGCACCAGGCCGAAGTACGGCAGCGTGACCTGGATGTTGCGCTTGTAGCCCTGCTCGGCCAGCGCCTGGTCGATCATGCTGCGCTGCATCGACGCGTACGGCGCCGGGGCCAGGTGCGGCATCTCCAGGTAGTGGCGCAGCGTCAGCCCGTTGCGGGCCAGCGGGTGCTGGGCGCCGAGCATGCAGACCACTTCGTCGTCGAACAGCGGCGAGATATGGAGGTGCTCGGGCGGCGACAGCCAGTTGCCGACCACGATGTCCAGATGGCCCTGCTCCAGCGCATCGAGGAAATCGCTCGCCTGCGTCATCGGATGCACGAACAGCTTGGCCCCCGGCGCCAGCCGCCGCACCCGCTCGACGATATTCGGCAGGAAGAAGGCATCCAGATAATCGGGCGCGCCCAGGTGGAAGGTGCGCGTGGTGGTGGCGGGGTCGAATTGCTGCGGCGGCCGGGCGATGCGGTCCATTGCCGCCAGGCTCTGCTCGGCCAGCGCCAGCAGCTCGCGGCCGCGCTCGGTCGGCACCATGCCGCTCTTGCCGCGCACCAGAATGGCGTCGCCGGTGATCTCGCGCAGCCGCTTCAGCGTGTTGCTGATGGCTGGCTGCGACTGGCCCAGGCGCACGGCGGTGCGGGTCACGCTCTGCTCGGTGAGCAGGGTGTGCAGCACCCGCAGCAAATAGGTATCGAGATGGTCGCGTCCGTGCATGGCGAGAACCGGCGGCACCCGGGGGCGGGCGTGGCTGGCGTGGGGGATGGGAACGGCGCATAGTGTATGTCAGGCACCCCACGGGCGGTCAAATGCCGGCGCACTACGGGAAGACCCGGAGTCCGCCGGCAAGCCGCGCCCGCGCTGGGTTCCAGGCGGGGAAGACGGCGCCGGACCGCGCCAGCGGTCGCGCATTGATGGGGCATATCACCTGGGCCGAATATTGCATGAAAGTGGCCGGTGCTATGTTTCCGCCATCCCCGAAAGAGAGAAGACCATGGAGACGCAAACCATCCGCTTTTTCCACCGCGGCCAGGTCCAGGAAGTGTCCGACGCCTCGGTGACCCGCACGGTCCTGCAGTACCTGCGCGAGGACGTGCGCTGCACCGGCACCAAGGAAGGCTGCGCCGAAGGTGACTGCGGTGCCTGCACCGTCGTGATCGGCGAGTTGCAGGATGGCGGCGACGTGGCCTTCAAGGCCGTGAACGCCTGCATCCAGTTCCTGCCCACGCTCGACGGCAAGGCCCTGATCACCGTGGAAGACCTGCGCCAGGCGGACGGCACGCTCCACCCGGTGCAGGAGGCCATGGTGGAGTGCCACGGCTCCCAGTGCGGGTTCTGCACGCCCGGCTTCGTGATGTCACTGTGGGCGCTGTACCAGCAGCACACGCCCGGCGGCGAGCCCCCGGCGCGCCAGGAGATCTGCGACGCCCTGACCGGCAACCTGTGCCGCTGCACCGGCTACCGGCCGATCATCGACGCCGGCCAGCGCATGATGGCGCTGCCCGCGCCCGCCGCCAGCAAGCTCAATCCGAAGCAGATCGCCGACACGCTGCGCAACCTCAAGCGCGGCGAGACCTTCCACTACAGCGTGCGCGGCCAGCATTTCTACGCCCCGCGCACCGCCGCCGAATTCGGGGCGATCAAGGCCGCCGAGCCCGGCATCCGCATCCTGGCCGGCAGCACCGACGTGGGTCTCTGGGTAACCAAGCAGTTCCGTGAACTCGGCAACCTGCTCTACGTGGGGCAGGTGGAAGACCTGAACACCGTGGCCGAGCGCGACGGCTTCCTCGAGATCGGTGCCGCCGTGACGCTGGAGCGCGCCTACGCGGCGCTGACCGCCGCCCACCCGGAACTCGACGAGATGTGGAAGCGCTTTGCCTCGCTGCCGATCCGCAATGCCGGCACGCTGGGCGGGAATATCGCCAACGGCTCGCCGATCGGCGACTCGATGCCGGCGCTGATCGCGCTCGGCACGGAGGTGGTGCTCCAGCGCGGCGAGACGCGCCGCACCATGCCGCTCGAGGACCTCTACCTCGCCTACCAGAAGACGGCGATGGCCGAGGGCGAGTTCGTCGCCGGGCTGCGCGTGCCGACGAAGGGCTCCCGGGGCCCGCAGCATTTCCGGACGTACAAGCTGTCGAAGCGGTTCGACGAGGACATCTCGGCCGTCTGCGCCGCGTTTGCCATCACCGTGGAGGGCGGCATCGTCACGGCGGCGTGCGTCGCCTTCGGCGGCATGGCCGCCACGCCCAAGCGCGGCGCCCTCACCGAAGCCGCCCTGGTCGGCCAGCCGTGGAACGAAGCCACCGCCCGCGCCGGCATGGCCGCACTCGGCCAGGACTACCAGCCGCTGACCGATATGCGCGCCACCGCCGCCTACCGCGCGCGCGGCGCCGCCAACCTGCTCTATCGCTTCTGGCTGGAAACGCGCGCCGACCCGCTGCCCGCCGCCGTGGTCAACGTCCGCGCCCTCGGCGCCGGCGAACCCGTGAGCGCCTGAGGAGAGCCCGCACCATGAACAAGCAGACCGAACCCTTCCTGCTCGACGCCAGCGTGGCCGCCGAAGCCTCGCCGCAAGTCGGCATCTCGCGCCCGCACGAATCCGCCCACCTGCACGTGGCCGGCACCGCCACCTATACCGACGACATCCCCGAGCTGGCCGGCACGCTGCACGCCGCGCTGGGCATGAGCGCCCGCGCCCATGCCAGGCTGCGCGCCATGTCGCTCGACAAGGTGCGCGCCGCGCCCGGCGTGGTGGCCGTGCTGACCGTGGATGACATCCCCGGCGTGAACGACTGCGGCCCGATCATCCACGACGACCCGATCCTGGCGCGCGACGTGGTGCAGTTCATCGGCCAGCCGATCTTCGTGGTGGTGGCGTCGTCGCACGACGCCGCGCGCCGCGCCGCCCGCCTGGCCGAGATCGACTACGAAGACCTGCCGCCGTTGCTCTCGCCCGAGGCCGCCCACGCCGCCGGCAGCTATGTGCTGCCGCCGATGCACCTGACCCGTGGCGCGCCGCGCGCGCACATCGACGGGGCCACCCACCGCGATGCCGGCAAGATCCAGCTCGGCGGGCAGGAGCAGTTCTACCTCGAAGGCCAGATCGCCTACGCCGCGCCGCGCGAGAACGACGGCATGCACGTCTGGTGCTCGACGCAACACCCCACCGAAATGCAGCACGCCGTGGCGCACATGCTCAACTGGCACGCGCACCAGGTGCTGGTGGAGTGCCGGCGCATGGGCGGCGGTTTCGGCGGCAAGGAATCGCAGTCGGCCATGTTCGCCTGCTGCGCCGCGCTGGCGGCCTGGAAGCTGCTGTGCCCGGTGAAGCTGCGTCCGGACCGCGACGACGACATGATGATCACCGGCAAGCGCCATGACTTCGTGTTCGACTTCGAGGTCGGCCACGACGACGCGGGCCGCATCGAGGGCGTGCAGGTGGAGATGGTGTCGCGCGCCGGCTTCTCGGCGGACCTGTCCGGCCCCGTGATGACCCGCGCGATCTGCCACTTCGACAATGCCTACTGGCTGCCGAACGTGCAGATCGACGGCTACTGCGGCAAGACCAACACGCAGAGCAACACCGCCTTCCGTGGCTTCGGCGGCCCGCAGGGCGCGTTCGCGGTGGAATACATCCTCGACAACATCGCCCGCAACGTCGGCAAGGACTCGCTGGACGTGCGCCGCGCCAACTTCTACGGCAAGGGCGAGCGCAACGTCACGCCGTACGGCCAGACCGTGGAAGACAACGTGATCCACGAGCTGATCGACGAGCTGGTGGCATCAAGCGAGTACCAGGCCCGGCGCGCCGCCACACGCACGTTCAACGCGACGAGCCCGGTGCTCAAGAAGGGCATCGCCATCACGCCGGTGAAGTTCGGCATCTCGTTCAACGTGGCGCACTTCAACCAGGCCGGCGCGCTGGTGCACGTGTACAACGATGGCTCGGTACTGGTGAACCACGGCGGCACAGAAATGGGCCAGGGCCTGAACACCAAGGTGGCGATGGTGGTGGCGCACGAGCTGGGCATCCGCCTGGAACGCGTGCGCGTGACCGCCACCGATACCAGCAAGGTGGCCAACACCTCGGCGACGGCCGCCTCCACCGGGGCCGACCTGAACGGCAAGGCCGCGCAGGACGCCGCGCGCCAGATCCGCGAGCGGCTGGCCGCCTTCGCGGCGCGCAAAGCCGGCGTGGACGCCGACACGGTGCGCTTCGGCGATGACCTCGTGGTGGCCGGCGAACTGCGCCTGTCCTTCGGCGACCTGGCCCGCGAAGCCTACGTGGCCCGCGTGCAGCTCTGGTCGGACGGCTTCTACACCACGCCCAAGCTGCACTGGGACCAGAAGGCCCTGCAGGGCCGGCCGTTCTATTACTACGCCTACGGCGCGGCGTGCTCGGAAGTGCTCGTCGATACGCTGACTGGCGAATGGAAGCTGCTGCGCGCCGATGCGCTGCACGACGCCGGCAAGTCCCTGAACCCGGCCATCGACATCGGCCAGGTGGAGGGCGCATTCATCCAGGGCATGGGCTGGCTGACCACCGAGGAGCTGTGGTGGAACCCGAACGGCAAGCTGATGACGCACGCGCCGTCCACCTACAAGATCCCGACCATCAACGACTGCCCGGAGGACTTCAACGTGCGGCTGTTCCAGAACAGCAACGTGGAGGACAGCATCCACCGCTCGAAGGCCGTCGGCGAGCCGCCGCTGCTGCTGCCGTTCTCGGTGTTCTTCGCGATCCGCGACGCCATCGCGGCGGTAGGCGACTATCGCATCAACCCGCCGCTGCGCGCCCCGGCCACGAGCGAGGCCATCCTCGATGCCGTGGAAGCGGTGCAGGCGGCGCGCGCCTGAGGCGGCCATCATCATGCAGGACGCCCCGCTCAAACCCTTCCGCTTCGCCGACGCCGCCCGCTGGGTGCGCGCCGGCGTGCCTGTGACGATGGTCACCATCGTCGAGGTCAAGGGCTCCGCGCCGCGCGAGCCCGGCATCCGCATGCTGGTCACGGCCGGCGATCTGGTCGGCACGATCGGCGGCGGGCACCTTGAATGGCGCGGGATGGACATCGCCCGGTCGATGATGGCCGCCGAGGGTGCCCATGGCGCCGGCACCGCCGCCCGCCGCATCGAGCGGATTCCGCTCGGCCCGTCGCTGGGCCAGTGCTGCGGCGGCGTGGTGCAGTTGGCGTTCGAGGTGCTCGGCGCCGAGGACTTGGGCTGGCTCGAGGCCGTGGACGCCGCCTTCGCCAGTGGCAAGGCGCTGGAGCGGACCGTGCCGGCCGCCGGCCCCGTCACCGTGGCGCCGAGCCGCGCGCTGCTGCCGTCCGTGACCCTGCGCCCCGACGGCGCCTGGATCGACACGCTGGTGCCCGACGACATGCACGTGGTGCTGTTCGGCGCCGGCCACGTCGGCCATGCGCTGGTCAAGGTGCTCGCCACGCTGCCCTGCCGCGTGCATTGGGTGGACGAGCGCGACACGCTGTTCCCGGGCGGGCTGCCCGAGAACGTCGAGGCCGAGGCTTCCGATACCCCCGAGGCCGTGGTCGACCAGGCCCCGCCCGGCGCGTATTTCCTGGTCATGACCCACAGCCACGCGCTGGACCAGGCGCTCTGCGAGCGCATCTTCCGCCGCACGGACTACGCCTACTTCGGCCTGATCGGCTCGAAAACCAAGCGCGCGAAGTTCGAACACCGGATGGCGGAGCACGGGATCGACCCGGCCCGCTTCCCGGAAATGACGTGTCCCATGGGAGTCTCCGGCATTACGAACAAGGCACCGGCTATGATTGCGGTAGCCATCGTCGCCCAGCTGCTTCAGGTGCGCGACCAGCGCGCTGCGGCGCTGGCCGCCAGCCAGGCGGAAGCGATGCATCCGTAACTTCGGCCGCCGCGATCCGGCAGCCGCCCAAGACATAAAAGAGGCCCCATGACCATCGATGCCGCGCTCGCGGACAGCATCCGCCGTACTCCCAAGGCCGAACTGCACGTGCATATCGAAGGCACGCTCGAACCCGAGCTGATCTTCCGGCTGGCCCAGCGCAACCAGGTCAAGCTGGCCTACCCCGACGTGGAGGCGCTGCGCGCAGCCTACGCGTTCACCGATCTCCAGTCCTTCCTCGACATCTACTACGCCGGCGCCAGCGTGCTGCTGACCGAGGAAGACTTCTTCGACATGACGATGGACTACGTCAAGCGCGCCGCCGCCGACAACGTCCGCCATGCCGAGATCTTCTTCGATCCGCAGACCCATACCGAACGCGGCGTGCCGATGGGCGTGATCATCGACGGCATTGCCGACGCGCTGGCCCAGGCCCGCACCGAGTACGACTTCTCCAGCAGCCTGATCCTCTGCTTCCTGCGCCACCTGTCCGAAGTCGCCGCGCTGGAGACGCTCGAGGCGGCCCTGCCCTACCGCGACCGCTTTGTCGGCGTGGGGCTGGATTCGTCCGAAAAGGGCCATCCGCCCGAGAAATTCGCGCGCGTGTTCGCCCGCGCCAAGGCGCTCGGCCTGCATCGCGTGGCCCATGCCGGCGAGGAGGGCCCGCCGCAGTACGTGATCAATGCGCTCGACATCCTCGGTGTGGAGCGGATCGACCATGGCGTGCGCGCCGTCGAGGACGAGGCCCTGGTGCAGCGGCTGGCGCGCGAGCGCATCGCGCTGACGGTATGCCCGCTGTCGAACCAGAAGCTGATGGTCTACCCCGACCTGCGCGACCATCCGATGAAGCGCCTGCTCGATGCCGGCGTGGCCGTGACGCTGCATTCGGACGATCCAGCCTATTTCGGCGGCTACATGAACGCCAACTGGGAAGCCTCGTTCGCCGCGCTGCCGCTGGACGCCGCCGACGCCTACAAGCTGGCCCGCAACAGCTTCGAAGCGGCCTTCCTGCCCGCCAAGCAGAAGGCCGACTACCTGGCCGAGGTGGACCATTTCTGGTCCGCCACGCCCGAGAACCCGCCCGCGACGGCTCCCACGACCTGACCGGGCGCATAAACAAGACGCCGGACCCCCAGGTCCGGCCGCCCCTGAGACGAGAAGATGACCACCACTTCCCCCAATCCCGCCACGACCCGCGCCATTCGCGGCCGCATCCTCCACTTCCTGCGCGATCCGCAGTTCCATGAGGAGGCGTATCAATATTGGGAAGATGGCCTGATGCTCGTCACGGACGGCCGCATCGCCGCCGTGGGGCTGTACGAGGACCTGGCGCGCGACATCCCGGCCGGTGCCGAGGTGGTCGACCATCGCGGCAAGCTGCTCGTGCCGGGGTTCATCGACACGCACGTGCACTATCCGCAGACCGACATCATCGCGTCGCCGTCGCCGGGCCTGCTGCACTGGCTCGACACCTACACCTTCCCCGAGGAACGCCGCTTCAGCGAGCCCGCCTACGCGCGGGCCGTGGCCGAGTTCTTCGCCGACGAACTGCTGCGCAACGGCACCACCACGGCGATGGTCTGGAGCACGGTGCACGCCACCTCCGCCGACGCCCTGTTCGCCGCGAGCCAGGACCGCAACCTGCGCATGATCACGGGCAAGGTGATGATGGACCGCAACTGCCCGGACTTCCTGCGCGACACGGCCGAGAGCGGCGCGCGGGACTCCGCCGACCTGATCTCGAAGTGGCACAACAAGGGCCGGCTCGCCTACGCGATCACGCCGCGCTTCGCGCCGACCTCCACCGAGGCGCAACTGGCCGCCTGCGGCGAACTGGCGCGCGCGCATCCGGACGCCTTCATCCAGACCCACGTGGCCGAGAACCGCGACGAGGTGAAATGGGTGGCCGAGCTGTTCCCCGACGCCCGCAGCTACCTGGACGTGTACGACCGCTACAGCCTGTTGCGCCCCGGCGCGTTCTACGGCCACGCGATCTACCTCGACCAGGACGACCGCCGCCGGCTGGCCGACAGCGGCGCCGCCGTGGCGCACTGCCCCACCTCGAACCTGTTCCTGGGCAGCGGCTTCTATGACTTCCACCAGTCCGATGCCCACCGCCTGAACGTGACGCTGGCCACCGACGTGGGTGGCGGCACCTCGTTCTCGATGTTCCGCACCATGAACGCGGCACACAAGGTGGCGCGCATGGGCGGCTACCACCTGACCGCCCTGCGCATGTTCTACCTGGCCACGCGCGGCGCGGCCGAGGCGCTGGGCTGGGCGGACCGCATCGGCAGCTTCTCCGTGGGCTGCGAGGCCGATTTCCTGGTGCTGGACCCCGAGGCCACGCCGCTGATCGCCCGCCGCAGCAGCCGCTCCGAGACGCTCGAAGAGCAGTTGTTCGCCTTCGCCATGCTCGGCGACGACCGCGTAGTGGACAACGTCTACATCATGGGCGAAGCCACGCGGGAACTGGCGGGTTGATCGCTTTTGGGCGACGGACGGCAGGCAAATACGTGTTGTCGCCCGTCCGCCTTGACCAGCATCAACACAACCGTCATCAAAGCCTTCTAGGCTGTCGCATTGCCCGCCCCCGGCTATCGGGTGCGCCAAGACAGACCCAAAAAGACTGACATGACTGCCCGATCTCTGGATGTATCGCCGGCCCAGACTGCTGAGCCGGCTTCCCACCCTGCCCACCCGCCCCGCAAGCTCGCCGGCGTTCCCCTGCCGGAACCCATCGCCTTCGAGGCCCCCTTCCCTAACCGCAAGACCATCCGTGGCTGGCTGATTCCGCTCGGCGAGCGCAGCGTGGCACGCGCGCTGACGCTGTTCGCGCTCGACTACGCGATCTTCGCCGCGGTGCTGGCCGGCGTGGTCCTGGCGCCGCAGGGGTGGGCCAAGCTCGGCCTCGGCGTGCTGCTGGGTCTGGTGATCGCCCGGCTGTTCATCATCGGCCACGATGCCTGCCACCAGAGCCTGACGGACCGCCGTGGCCTGAACAAATGGCTCGGCCGGCTGACGTTCCTGCCGTCGCTCACGCCCTACAGCCTGTGGGAAGTCGGCCACAACGTGGTCCACCATGGGTACACCAACCTCAAGGGCTTCGACTTCGTCTGGGCGCCCTACTCGCTCGAGGAATTCCGCGCGCTGCCGCGCTGGCGCCGGGTGATGGAGCGGGTCTACCGCAATGGCTTCGGCGCCGGACTCTATTACCTGATCGAGATCTGGTGGTTCAAGCTGTTCTTCCCGAGCAAGCGCCAGATGGCCACGCGCCGCGCGATCTTCATGTGGGACTGCACGCTGGTGGCCACCTTCGGCGCCATCTGGATCGGTGCGCTGGCCTGGCTGGCCGTGGCCACGGACCAGTCGGTCCTGGGGCTGGTCGGCGCCGGCTTCGTGCTGCCCTTCCTGATCTGGAACCTGACCGTGGGCTTCGTGCTGTATGTCCACCACACGCACACGAGCGTGGCGTGGTACGACACCAAGCCGATGTGGGCCAAGGCCCAGCCGTTCGTCTCGACCACCGTGCACCTGCGCTTCCGCTTCGGCATCGGCGCCGCGCTCCACCACATCATGGAGCACACCGCGCACCACGTGGACATGAGCGTGCCGCTGTACCGGCTCAAGCGCGCCCAGGCCCTGCTGGAGCATGCGCTGCCGGGCCGCATCATCATCGAGAACTTCTCGTGGCGCTGGTACTTCCGCACGGCGCGCCGCTGCAAGCTGTACGACTTCAAGGCCCTGTGCTGGACCGACTTCCGCGGCCGCCAGACCAGCGACAACTCGCCCGTGCCGGTCTGACCTGACCCGCATTGCCCAACAGCCATGCCAAAGGCGGTGGACAGTGTCCGCCGCCTTTTAGTACAATTACGACTTCCATTGGGGAGTAGCCGCCCTCGTCTCACCGCGCCGCGCAATGCGGCACACGGCAGACAGGGGCGTACGTCAACAGACTTGACCGTGGTGTCCAGCATCAACGGTTATGGCGTACGCAGCGCAGGACCCGAGCGGGCTTCGTGCCTGACTCCTATGTCCAACGCCTGGCGAGACCGATGACCATACCTTTCTGGCCGGGCCGGGAAAGGTGTGCGTCATTGGCATCTCGCGATGCGTGTGCGGCCCGGTATCAATCCTATAAGAATGGAATCGTTCCTCGTCTCCACAGGTATCGTCGCGCTCGCAGAAATGGGCGACAAGACGCAATTGCTGTCGCTCGTGCTGGCCGCGCGCTATCGCAAACCCCTGCCGATCATCGTCGGCATCCTGATCGCCACCCTCGTCAACCATGGCTTCGCCGGCGCGCTCGGCGGCTGGATCACGCAGGTGCTCGGCGCCAACCTGCTGCGCTGGATCCTCGGCCTCGGCTTTATCGCCATGGCCGGCTGGATGCTGATTCCGGACAAGCTCGACGAGGCAGAGGAAGCCAAGCCGGCCAACGGTGCCCTGAGCATCCTCGGCACCACGATCGTCGCCTTCTTCTTCGCCGAAATGGGCGACAAGACGCAGATCGCCACTGTGGCCCTGGCAGCACGCTTCCATGGCGAAGTGCTGGCCGTCGTGGCAGGCACCACGTTCGGCATGATGCTGGCCAACGCGCCCGCCGTGCTGCTCGGCGACCGTTTCGCCAACCGGATGCCGATCGCCCTCGTGCACAAGATCGCCGCGGTGATCTTCCTTGTGCTCGGCTTGCTGGCGCTGTTCAACGTCGGCGGCCACTGAGACAAGCCAGAGTCGTCGCGCTATAAAAAAACGGGGCTTGCGCCCCGTTCAAACCCTCGCCGGTCCGGTACTGCCGGCCGCCGGGACTGCACAGCCCCGGACCGTCGATCACCGATGCCCGGTCAAATTCAGTTGGTGGTCTTCGCGCCGCCCTCGAACCACTGGCCCAGCAGCGCGCGCTCGTCTTCCGTGATCTGCGTGACGTTGCCCAGCGGCATGGCCTTCTGCTGCACCGCCTGCTGGTAGATCAGCTGCGCATGCGCCTTGATTTCGTCGACGGTATCGAGCTTGATGCCCTTGGCGGCAGTCGGCATCATCTTGGGCGCCTCCGCGTGGCACTGCACGCAGCGGGCGTTCACGATTTCCTGCACCTTGGCGAAGCTCACCGCGTTGGCGGCGTCGCCCGCGGCGTTGCTGGCCACTTGCGGACGCGGCTGCGGCGCAATCATCACCGCCACCACACCCAGCAGCGCCACGCCGGCAGCCGGCCACGCCACGTTGATCTTGCCCTTGTGCTTCAGGATGAAGAACTGGCGGATCAGCACGCCGGCCAGCATGATCAGGATCAGCACCAGCCAGTTCTGCTTGTGCGCGTACGTCATGCTGTAGTGGTTCGACAGCATCGCGAACAGCACCGGCAGCGTGAAGTAGGTGTTGTGCACGCTACGCTGCTTGCCGCGCTTGCCGTGGATCGGGTCCACCGGCTGGCCGGCCTTCAGCGCCGCCACGACCTTGCGCTGGCCCGGGATGATCCAGATCAGCACGTTGCCGCTCATGATCGTGGCGATCATCGCGCCGGTCAGCAGGAACGCCGCGCGGCCCGAAAAGATGTGGCAGGCCGCATACGCCGCCACGCCCACGAACACCGCCACCAGGATGCCCACCAGGCGGTCGCTCTTGCCGAACAGCCGGCAGATCGAGTCGTAGACCACCCAGCCGATGATCAGGTACGAGACCGCGAAGCCGACCGCCGCGCCGGGCGACATGTCGAACACGTTCTTGTCGATCAGGTAGGTGCTGGCGTTGAACAGGTACAGCACCACCAGCAGGCCGAAGCCGGTCATCCACGTGGAGTAGGACTCCCAATAGAACCAGTGCAGGTTCTCGGGCAGCGCCTTGGGCGCGGTCATGTACTTCTGCGGGTTGTAGAACCCGCCGCCATGCACGGCCCAAAGTTCGCCGCCGACGCCCTTCTCCTTCAGGGCCGGATCGCCGGGGGGCGTCAGGCTGTTGTCGAGCCAGACGAAATAGAACGAGGAACCGATCCACGCGATGGCCGTGATGACGTGCACCCAGCGCAACAGCATGTTGGCCCAGTCGAGAATGTAACCTTCCATGACTTGTCTCCTTTTCCCGTCCGCCTGGTACTCAGCTGCCGCGGTAGGTCGAGTACGACCACGGCGACACCAGCAGGGGCACGTGGTAGTGCGCAGCGGTGTCGGCAATGCCAAAGCGCAGCGTCACCACGTCGAGGAATGCCGGTTCGGGCAACTGCACGCCCTGGGCACGGAAATAGTCGCCGGCGCCGAACTCGAGTTCGTACACGCCTGCCACGAGCGCATCGCCTTCCAGCAGCGGCTGGTCGCAACGGCCATCGTGGTTGGTCACGAGGCGCTTGAGCGTCTCGCGGCGATTGTCGACAATTTTATGAAGGGTGACCGACATCGCCTTGCCGGGCGTGCCGGCGGCCGTGTCGAGAACGTGAGTGGTCAAGCGTCCCATCCTGTTCTTCCTTTGCGGGTGTGGGTTGTGAGGGGCGCCGCTGCCTTCACTAGCACCATTTGTGGGAATGATGCCCGCTCGGTACGTCATTTAACGCATCCCGGCGCTGGATTGGTGCGTGGCGACAATGCGCCCGCCCAACCCGGATGACAACTCGGGGATTTCCCGTACTTGTCGAAAACCTTCTCAGGTTTTGTTGACAATAGTGCTTGCATATCCAAATAATTGTCAACAATTTTTAGATCCACGCGATGACATGACCAGTATCAAGACGCCTGATGTCGGCTTGATACCCACTCGCCAGGATCGTTGCGCCTCCCGATCATCCCCTCTGTCTCCCTTGCGAGTGCCCTGGATGTCCAAGAATCTCAAACTGATTGCCGCCGTGGCCGAAGCCCAGTCCACCCCCTCCGACAACAAGCCAGCCCGCAAGGGCTCCGTGGAGGAGCGCATGTACCACGAGATCTACGACGCGATCATGGAGCACCGGCTGCCGCCCCGCACCAAGCTGACCGAGCATTCGCTTTGCGAGATCTATGCCACCGCGCGCCACACCGTGCGCAAGGTGCTCTCCCGGCTGGCCGCGGACGGCATGGTCGATCTCGAACCGAACCGGGGCGCCTTCATCGCCAGCCCGTCCACCGACGAGGCGCACGACATGTTCGAGCTGCGCCAGATGCTCGAGCGCGCCGTGCTGGAGAAGCTCGCCAGCCTGCCCAACGTCCGCACCGTGATCGCCCCGCTGCGCAAGATGGTGGAGTCCGAACGGCAGGCCTTCCTGACGCATGAGCGCCCGCGCTGGATCCGGCTCTCGGCTGAATTCCACACCGCGCTGGCCGAGCTGTCCGGCAATGCCCTGCTGGTGACGATGATGCGCCGGCTGGTCTCGCGCACCACGCTGATGATCGCCAGCGTGGAGGCCCCCGGCCACAACGCGTGCTCGTTCGACGAACACGACGACATTCTCGACGCACTGGAACAGGGCGACGCCGCCCTCGCCCAGTCACGCATGGCGCACCACCTTGGCGCCTGCGCGGACCGCGTGCAGCCGGACGAACCCGGCAATTTCGATCTTCGCAGCGTGCTGGGCCGCTCCACCTAGCGCGATGTTCCCGCCGCCGGACAACAGCAGACCCCTGTTGCCGATGCCAGGCCCACAAATCTCGACGCCCCCAACGCCCGCCAGAGGCACGGCGCGAGACCCTCATAACAACAAGAGGCCATGGACCCCGGCGCGCGTTCCCATCAAAACCAAAGGAGAGGAGACACACCCATGACTTCCGCAAGCACCACGGTCCCCACGGACCTCACCAACGAGCGGCTGCCCTCCGGGCGCCTGCTGGCGCTGGGCCTGCAACACGTGCTGGTGATGTACGCCGGCACCGTTGCCGTGCCCCTCATCGTCGGCGGGGCGCTCAAGCTGCCCAAGGACCAGCTGGCGTTCCTGATCAATGCCGACCTGTTCGCGGCCGGGCTCGCCACGCTGATCCAGGCCATCGGCTTCTGGAAGTTCGGTATCCGCATGCCCGTGATGATGGGCGTGACGTTTGCCTCGGTGGCGCCGATGATCGCCATCGGCAACGACCCCAACGTGGGCCTGCTCGGCATCTACGGCGCGGTGATCGCGTCAGGGGTGTTCGGCGTGCTGATTGCGCCGATGATGGGGCGCATGCTCGGGCTGTTTCCGCCCGTGGTGACCGGCACGGTGATCACGCTGATCGGGGTGTCGCTGATGCGGGTGGGCATCAACTGGGCCGGCGGCGGGCAGCCGACCACGCGCAGCGTGATCGACGGCGTGGTCAAGGACGTGCCCAACCTCGCCTACGGCGACCTCGGCAACCTGGCCATCGCCGGCCTGGTGCTGCTGGTGATCCTGCTGCTCTCGCGCTATGGCCGGGGGCTGATCGCCAACTGCGCGGTGCTGCTCGGCATCGTGATCGGCACGGTGGTGGCGGCGGCGTTCGGCAAGGTCTCGTTCGAGGGCCTGGGCGACGCCAGCTTCGTGGCCGTCATCACGCCGTTCCACTTTGGCATGCCGACGTTCGAGATCACGGCCATCCTGTCGATGTGCATCGTGATGCTGATCACGCTGGTGGAGTCCACCGGCATGTTCCTGGCCCTCTCCGACATCACCGGCCGCAAGCTGAGCCGCAACGACCTGACCGCCGGCCTGCGCGCCGACGGCCTGGGCACCGTGATCGGCGGCATCTTCAACACCTTCCCGTACACCTCGTTCTCGCAGAACGTAGGCCTGGTCACCGTGACCGGCGTGCGCTCGCGCTACGTGGCGGCGGCCGGCGGCGTGATCCTGATCGCGTTCGGCCTGTTCCCGAAGATGGCGCACATCGTGGCGTCGGTGCCCCAGTTCGTGCTCGGCGGCGCCGGCATCGTGATGTTCGGCATGGTGGCCGCATCGGGCATCCGCATCCTGGGTAGCTGCGACTTCACGCGCAACCGGCACAACCTGTTCATCGTGGCGATCTCCATCGGCTTCGGCATGATCCCGACGCTCTCGCCCACGCTGTTCCAGTACCTGCCCAAGTGGACCGATCCGTTCACGCACAGCGGCATCGTGCTGGGCACCATCGTCGCGGTCGTGCTGAACCTGTTCTTCAACGGCATGCAGTCCGCCGACGAGGCCATGCGCAACGCGGCGGCCAACTCCCACGGCACGGAGTGAGCCCGACAATCCTGATCCAACAATCGTATTCAACATTTTTGTCCGACAGTTCTTGACGGTATTTGGTACGCAACCATCGCTAAAACATGTCAACAACGCCGGACTCGCATGAGACGCCTCTGGCACGCGCTTTGCGTAAGTGAAGTCGCTTCAGCCAGGGGCGATGACAACAATCGAAACCTTCGCTCATGCGAGCAGCAGATTTCTCCTGAAGCAGACATATAAGAGATGACACACGATAACTATCCACGCGATCTCATCGGCTACGGCGCCCACCCGCCGCACGCCCGCTGGCCGGGCGGCGCGCGCATCGCGCTGCAGTTCGTGCTCAATTACGAGGAAGGCGGCGAGAACAACGTGCTGCACGGCGACGCCGGCTCCGAGCAGTTCCTGTCCGAGATCATCGGTGCCGCGGCCTATCCCGAGCGGCACATGAGCATGGAAGGCGTGTATGAGTACGGCTCGCGCGCCGGGGTCTGGCGCATCCTGCGCGAGTTCGAGCAGCGCAAGCTGCCGCTGACGATCTTCGGCGTGTCGATGGCGCTCCAGCGCCATCCTGAGCTGACGCGCGCGTTCGTCGAGCTGGGCCACGAGATCGCCTGCCACGGCTGGCGCTGGATTCACTACCAGAACATCGACGAAGCCACCGAGCGCGAGCACATGCGCATCGGGATGGAAATCATCAAGGAATTGACTGGCGAAATGCCGCTCGGCTGGTACACAGGCCGGGACAGCCCCAACACGCGCCGGCTGGTGGTCGAGCACGGCGGCCTGCTGTACGACGCCGACTACTACGGCGACGACCTGCCCTTCTGGACCGAGGTGGAAGTCACCGGCGGCAAGAAGAAGCCGCATCTGGTGGTGCCGTACACGCTCGACTCGAACGACATGCGCTTCGCCACGCCGCAGGGCTTCAACACGGGCGACCAGTTCTTCCAGTACCTGAAGGACGCGTTCGACGTGCTCTATACCGAGGGCGACCCCCAGGGCCAGGACCGTCCCAAGATGCTGTCGATCGGCATGCACTGCCGGCTGCTCGGCCGCCCGGGGCGCTTCCGCGCGCTGCAGCGCTTCCTCGACTACGTGCAAGCGCACGACAAGGTATGGATCTGCCGGCGCGTGGACATCGCCCGACACTGGATCGAGACCCATCCGCACGGGAGCCAGGCATGAGCACGACCTACACCCTCGCCCAACTCAACACGATGCCCGAGGTCGAATTCGTCGAAGTACTAGGCGGCATCTACGAGCATTCGCCCTGGTTCGCCGAGACGGCCGCACGGCAGCGCCCGTTCGCCGATGCCGCCGCGCTGGCCGCTGCGCTGCGCGGTGCCGTCGATGCCGCGGGCGAGGCCGCCCAACTCAAGCTGGTGCGCGCCCACCCGGAGCTGGCCGGCAAGGCCGCGGTGCGCGGCGAGCTGACTGCGGAATCCACGCGCGAGCAGGCCGGCGCGGGACTCGACCAATGCACGGCCGAGGAGTTCGAACGACTGCAGGCGCTCAACGCCGCCTACAACCAGAAATTCGGCTTCCCGTTCATCCTGGCCGTTCGCGGCTATGACCGCCACGGCATCATCGACGCTTTTGCAAGCCGCCTCGAAAACCCGCCCGAGGTGGAGTTGCAAAGTTGCATCAATCAGATTCATCGCATTGCGCAGTTCCGGCTGAACGACTTAGTATCCGCGACTTAGTCGCCGCGTCACCCATCGCGCGGCAACTGGAGAAGAGAGAGAGAAAGATAGGCAGCAACGTTCGGCACACCAGAGAGACCCAGAAGGGTTCCGGCACACACAAGAAACGTTCTGAGCAGGCATCACAACCACGGAGGTCTTTACCATGCAGAAGCAGTACAACTACAAGCCGGCGTCCAAGCCGGCGATCAAGCTGGCGGCCGTCGCCGCCATGCTCTTTTCCGGCGCGGCCATGGCCCAGTCCAGCGTCACGCTGTACGGCCAGGCCGACATGTTCGTCGGTGGCGTCAAGAGCCCGGGCAACGGCGACCGGGCCTTTGTGGCCAATTCGGGCGGCATGCAGACGTCGTACTGGGGGATCAAGGGTGTCGAGGACCTGGGCATGGGTACCAAGGCCATCTTCGACCTGAACGGCTTCTTCCGCACCGACACCGGTTCGATGGGCCGCTTCAACGGCGACTCGATGTTCAGCCGCAATGCCTACGTCGGCCTGCAGAACAACACCTACGGCTCGGTCAAGCTCGGCCGCAACACCACGCCGTACTTCGTCTCGACGATCCTGTTCAACCCGCTCGTCGACTCGTATGTGTTCTCGCCGCAGATCTTCCACACGTACTTCACGGTCAACAACGGCCGGCTGTACGATCCGGGCATCATCGGCGATTCGGGCTGGAACAACTCGATCGTCTACTCCACGCCGACGTTCGGCGGCCTGACCGCCAACTTCATCTACAGCCTGGGTGAGTCGGCCGGCAACAACAGCAAGAACAAGTTCGGCGCCAACCTGACGTACTTCGCCGGCAACTTCGCCGCGACGGTGGCCTACCAGCAGGTCAAGTTCGACAGCACGCCGGGCGACCTGACCGGCTCCACCGGTAGCCCCAACAGCCCGTACATCCAGGGCTTCGACAAGCAGAACGCCGTGCAGGTCGGCCTGTCGTACGACTTCAAGGTCGTGAAGGTGTTCGCGCAGGGCCAGTACATCAAGAGCGACGTCAACGCCAACGTCAACGGCGACATCAAGCACATGGACGGCCAGGCCGGCGTCTCGGTGCCGGTGGGCGCGGGTAACGTGCTGGCGTCGTACGGCTACGTGAAGACGCTGAACGAAGTGGCCAGCTTCAAGCGCAACACGTTCGCGGTGGCCTACGACTACAACCTGTCGAAGCGCACCGACGTGTACGCAGCGTATTTCTACGACAAGATCACCGGCCTCGAGCACGGCGATACCTTTGGCGTGGGCATGCGCCACAAGTTCTGATCCGGGTCACCGGTCAGTAAGAGGCCGTTTCGGCGGCGATGCCGTCCAGCCAGGTGCTGGACGGCATTTTTTTTGGGCCGCACACGGACGGTGCATCATGATGCACGCCCCATCGCGTCCTCATTCCGGCTACCAGCGGCGATTGGCGCGATCGGGCCTTTCGGCCAAGCGAATCCTTGCAAAAATCCGCCTATAAATAGGTCAGGCTGGCGGCACTTTGCGAGGAACGACGCCTCATGAATCCGAATCAGATCGCCATCGAGAACGCAGCGGAAACACGCGAGCCCGTGCTCGATGTCGTCGATCGCGTGTCAGAGATGTTGTTTGGACTGTTCATGGCCCTGACGTTTGTGGGCGCCGTCTCCACTTCGGTCGGTCCAGACGCAGGGCACCTGATGCTACGCGCGGCCTTGGGCTGCAACCTTGCCTGGGGGCTCGTCGACGCGGTCATGTTCCTCGTGCGGACGCTGGCCAACCGCGGCCAGCGGATCAAGCTGGCGCTGGCGGTGCAGCACGCCGCCGATCCCGCGGAAGCCGTGCGGATCATCCGCGACACGCTGCCGCCGGTGATGAGGACGCTGGTCGACGACGCCGAACTCGAAGCCATCCGCACCCGGCTGGCCGGCGCGACCACCCTGCCGTCGCGCCCCGCCCTCGACGCCGCCGACTGGCTTGGCGCGGTGCGCATTTTCTTCATCGTCGTGCTGTCGACGTTCCCGGTGGCACTGCCGTTCGTTCTGATCGACCACGTGCCGCTTGCGCTGCTGATCTCACGCGCGCTCTCGATGATCATGCTGTTCGTGGGTGGCATGGCGCTCGGGCACTATGCAGGCTTTGGCGCCATACGCGCTGGCATCGGCATGCTGGCGTTGGGTCTGGCGCTGACCATGGCGGTCATCGCACTGGGTGGCTGACATGAGCCCCCGATGCCGGGCGATAGTCGGCGGCGTCGGCGGCGTCGGCATGGCAATGGCAATCGCCATGGCCTGCCAGGACGCGCATGCCGAAGCGGGGGAAAACGAGAAGGAAGCCGGCGGCCCGGAGAAAAGCCTCGCCGCCACGGCCTACTGGAACATACCGCGTCATGGCGAGCAGTATGTGACCGGCATCGTCGGCGCGAATGTTGGCGCGCTGCGTCTGGAGACGCGGGTCAACTACGAGGCGCGACGCGCAATGTCGGCCTTCGTCGGGTGGACGTTCGCCGGCGGCGAAGCCCTCACCTACTCCGCTACGCCGATCGTGGGCTGGGTCGGCGGCGACGTCCGAGGCCCGATCGGCGGCCTGGAGGCCAGTCTTGCCTGGCGGAAGTTCGATTACTACATCGAGATCGAATACGTGCATGACCAGCGCGAGCGCGAATCGAGCTACGTCTACGCGTGGAGCGAACTCGCCTATCGGCCGGCGGACTGGCTCCGGCTCGGCCTGGCGGTGCAGCGGACGCGCGCCTATCAGTCGGATCGCGACATTCAACGCGGTCCGTTTGCGCAGGTGACGTTCAAGCGGGTCACCGCGGGCGTGTACTGGTTCAATCCTGCTTCGTCGGCGCAGGTGGTGGTGGTGTCGATGGGGATCGCGTTCTAGCGCAGCGGATGGCCAGGACGGCGGCGATTGCTGCGCTGCGGGATAGATGCCAGGATCGGAAGCCGGCGCTCCATAGGCGGATTCAATTGGCGACTGCCCCGCCCGCTGCATAGATTAATTGTCCGGACTGTGGGCCGGACCACGAACCAGCGCGAATCCCGCGGCGAACCAAAGAGGTGACTCATGAGGCGCTATGCGAAGACCCGGTCGGAATTGATGGCTATCCTGAGCCAGTGCCTGGACAACAACCCTGAATGCGGCGAGGCGGAACTTCACGCGATGCGCGTGCACCAGCCGGACCATACGGGTTGCAACTGGAGCGCTGAGGTTGATTTTCGCGAGGATACCTTCGACGACCTGTCCCATCGCATGGCAGCGGCACGCTCGATCATCGTGGTAATGCGGGAGCAGTACAACGTGCTGCAATAGTGCAATCGCCCCGCCGACGCGCTGGCAACCCCGGCAGACGCTGCCAGCGCACCGACATGAAAAAACCGGGCCTGAGTTTCCTCAGGCCCGGTTTTTCTTTGGTACCGGCGGTTTCGGCAGGTAGCGCGGCTTAGCGCACCGCGCTCGACTCCGCGACGGCCACGGCCGTCATGTTGATGATACGCCGCGTGGTGGCCTGCGGGTTCAGGATGTGCACCGGCTTGGCCGCGCCCAGCAGGATCGGGCCCACCGTCACGCCCTGTCCGCCCGTGATCTTGAGCAGGTTGAAGGCGATGTTGGCGGCATCCAGCGTCGGCATGACCAGCAGGTTGGCGCTGCCGGCCAGCTTGGTGTTCGGCAGGAAGTGACGGCGCACGTCCTCGACCAGGGCGGCATCACCCTGCATCTCGCCTTCCACTTCCAGTTGCGGCGCCACCTTGGCCAGGATCGCGGCGGCGTCGCGCATCTTGCGTGCCGACGGGCGGTTCGACGAGCCGAACATCGAGTGCGACATCATCGCCACCTTCGGGTGCAGGCCGAAACGCTGGATTTCCTCGGCGGCCAGTTGCGTGATGGCGGCCAGTTCCTCGGCGCTCGGGTCGTCGTTCACGAACGTGTCGGTGATGAACAGCGTGTACTTCTCGAGCATCAGCGCGTTCATCGCGGCGAACACCTTGGCGCCCGGCGCCAGGCCGATCACGTCGCGCACGTGCTCCAGGTGGGCTTCGAAGCGGCCCACGGTGCCGCACAGCAGTGCATCGGCATCGCCCATATGCATCAGCATGGTGCCGATCAGCGTGTTCGAGCGGCGCAGCGCCACCTTGGCCATGTCCGGCGTCACGCCATCGCGGCCGCGCAGCGTGTGGTAGGCCTCGTGATAGGCGCGGTAGCGCGGATCATCCTCGGGGTTGATCAGCTCGAAGTCCACGCCCGGGCGCAGGCGCAGGCCGGCCTTCTCGATGCGCATCTGGATCACGTGCGGACGGCCGATCAGGATCGGCTTGGCCAGGCCCTCGTCCACCACGCCCTGCACGGCGCGCAGCACGCGCTCTTCCTCGCCCTCGGCGTAGGCCACGCGCTTCGGCGCAGCCTTGGCGGCCGAGAACACCGGCTTCATGATCAGGCCGGTGTGGTAGACGTAGTGCGTCAGTTGCTGGCGATAGGCTTCCAGGTCCTGGATCGGACGCGTGGCCACGCCCGATTCCTCGGCGGCCTTCGCCACGGCCGGCGCGATCTTCTCGATCAGGCGCTGGTCGAACGGCGTCGGGATGATGTAGTCCGGGCCGAACTTCAGCTCACGGCCACCGTAGGCGGCGGCCACGGCGTCGTTCAGCTCGGCTTCGGCCAGCTCGGCAATCGCCTTCACGCAGGCCAGCTTCATTTCCTCGGTGATCTTCGTCGCGCCGCAGTCCAGCGCGCCACGGAAGATGTACGGGAAGCAAAGCACGTTGTTGACCTGGTTCGGATAGTCCGACCGACCCGTCGCGATAATGCAGTCCGGGCGCGCGGCCTTGGCCACTTCCGGGCGGATTTCCGGTTCCGGGTTCGCCAGCGCCAGGATGATGGGCTTGTTGGCCATGGTCTTGACCATCTCGCCGGTCAGCACGCCGGCGGTGGAGCAGCCCAGGAACACATCGGCGTTGTTGACGATGTCGGCCAGCGTGCGGTTGGACGTGTCCTGCGCGTAGCGGGCCTTGTTGACTTCCATGTTGGCGTCGCGGCCCACATAGATCACGCCCTTCGAGTCCACCACGGAGATGTTCTCGCGCTTCAGGCCCAGGCTCACCATGGTGTCCAGGCAGGCGATGGCAGCGGCGCCGGCGCCCGACACGGCCACCTTCACGCTGCCGATTTCCTTGCCCACCACCTTCAGGCCGTTCAGCAGCGCCGCGGCCGAGATGATGGCCGTACCGTGCTGGTCGTCGTGGAAGACGGGGATGTTCATGCGCTCGCGCAGCTTCTTCTCGATATAGAAGCACTCGGGCGCCTTGATGTCCTCGAGGTTCACACCGCCGAGCGTGGGCTCCAGCGCGGCGACGATCTCGACGATCTTGTCCGGGTCGCGGGCATCGAGTTCGATGTCGAACACGTCGATGCCGGCGAACTTCTTGAACAGGCAGCCCTTGCCTTCCATCACCGGCTTGCCGGCCAGCGGGCCGATGTCGCCCAGGCCCAGCACGGCGGTACCGTTGGTGATCACGGCCACGAGGTTGGCGCGCGAGGTGTACTCGGCGGCCATCGACGGATCCTTGGCGATCTCCTCGCAGGCGTAGGCCACGCCCGGCGAGTAGGCCAGCGACAGGTCGCGCTGGTTGGACAGCGCCTTGGTGGCGGTTACCTGGATCTTGCCCTTGGTCGGGCTGCGGTGATATTCCAGCGCGGCGAGACGCAACTGCGCTTCAGGGCTATTGGGGGCATGTTGCGGTGCATCACCGCTTGTCTTGCTGCTCATTTGCTCGTACCGGAAAAAATCGAGGAGCCATTCTAGCCCAGCCATTTCGCGGCTGGTTGCGCTTTGCCGCGTGCTGGCGGGGGTTTTTGCGCGATTCACGCGCAAAACTCCTTTTACCGCACGGTAGGCAATCGCCTTGTCTTATGGATGAACCAGCGCGCGTCCCATGCGCCGCGCCGGGGATTACTTCTTGTCCTTGTCGACTTCCAGCGTCACGCGCCGGGGCCGGCCGCTCTCGGACGGGAATTCGGTCAGCGCGCTGCGGATCATGTACGGCATCACGCCCGCCAGGCTGCCGCCCTCGGTGGTGTTGCGCGCCGTGATCTGGTACACGCGCTTGCCGCTCGCGGCGTCCTTGAAGAAGATGCGCAGGCTGGAGAACGTCACCGGCACGTCGCGCACCACGGTCTGCGGCGGCCAGTAGCCCGGATAACCCGGCCCCCATCCCCACGGGCCATAGGGCCGGTAGTAGCCGCCGTACGGCCCCCAGTACGGTCCCCACGGGCCGTACCAGGGATCGGAATAGTAGGTTTCGGCCACGCGCACCATGCCGGGCACGGCGCCGTAGTCCATGCTGACGAGGTAGCGCGCCTGCGCCGGCGGCTTCTGCTCGAAGCCCACGCCGGCCAGCGCGTCGGCCAGCCACGCCTGGTAGGTCTCATATTCGAGCTGGGAGTCCTGCGCGGAGAACTGCTGGGCCTGCGGCTGCTGGGCGGCGGGTTGCCCGGCCTGCCCTGCCTGACCGGCCGGTGCCGGCATCGGCGCACGCTCGAAGGCGTAGGTGCGCGGCGCGTCGTTTTGCCACCCGGCCTGCCGGAAGGCGGTGACCTCGGTGGTCACCGTGCTGGCGCAGCCAGCCAAACCCAATACCCCCAGCGCTCCAAGCGCCACCACGGCCCGTCGACCCATCCCTGCCACGGCATTCCACATCGCGATACCTCGTTCTTGTTCGTTCGTCCTACCAGACTTCAGACACGGGCGCTCTCCCGGAATTCCCCGCCGCCCTTGGCTACAATGGGGACTTCCGCGGAACCTCCGCACCGCCACCCGCCGTGGCGCCCGCCCCCGGTCACTCCGAAGACAGGATTCCCCATGCTGCGCACCGATACGCCCGTTACCGTCTATCGCAAGGACTATACTCCGCCCGCCTTCGCCATCGACCACGTCGACCTGGTGCTGGAGCTGGACCCGCAACGCACCGTCGTCGCCAGCACGCTGACCTTCCAGCGCGCGCCCGGCGCGGCCGGCGACGCCCCGCTGGTCATGGTCGGCGAAGCGCTGGAACTGCTCGGCGTGACCCTCGACGGCCAGCCGTTCGCCAGCACGAAGGAAGACGCCGGCACGCTCACGCTGACCGGCCTGCCGGCGCAAGGCACGCTCGTCATTACCACTGCCTGCAATCCGGCGGCGAACACCACGCTGTCCGGCCTCTACGTCTCCAACGGCAACTTCTTCACCCAGTGCGAAGCCGAAGGCTTCCGCCGCATCACCTATTTCCTCGATCGCCCCGACGTGATGGCGACCTACCGCGTCACGCTGCGCGCCGACCGCGCCGCCAGTCCGGTGCTGCTCTCCAACGGCAACCTGCTGTCCGAGCGCGCCTTGCCCGATGGCCGGCACGAGGCCGTCTGGGAAGACCCGTTCCGCAAGCCGTCCTACCTGTTCGCGCTGGTGGCCGGCAAGCTGGCCTGCATCGAGGAACGCATCACCTCCGCATCGGGCAAGGAAAAGCTGCTGCAGGTCTGGGTGGAGCCGCAGGACCTCGACAAGACCCGCCACGCCATGGACTCCCTGATCCATGCCATCCGCTGGGACGAGCGCCGCTTCGGCCTGGAACTCGATCTCGACCGCTTCATGATCGTCGCCGTGAGCGACTTCAACATGGGCGCGATGGAGAACAAGGGCCTGAACATCTTCAATACGAAGTACGTGCTCGCCAATGCGCAGACGGCCACGGACGTGGACTTCGCCAATATCGAGTCGGTGGTGGGGCATGAGTACTTCCACAACTGGACCGGCAACCGCGTGACCTGCCGCGACTGGTTCCAGCTCTCGCTCAAGGAAGGGTTGACGGTGTTCCGCGACCAGGAGTTCTCGGCGGACATGATGGGCTCCGAATCCGGCCGCGCGGTGAAGCGGATCGAGGACGTCCGCGTGCTGCGCCAGGTGCAGTTCCCCGAGGATGCCGGCCCGATGGCCCACCCGGTGCGCCCGGACAGCTACGAGGAAATCAACAACTTCTACACCGTCACGGTCTACGAGAAAGGCGCCGAAGTCGTGCGGATGTACCAGACCCTGCTGGGCCGCGACGGCTTCCGCAAGGGCATGGACCTGTACTTCCAGCGCCATGACGGCCAGGCCGTGGCCTGCGACGACTTCCGCGCCGCCATGGCCGACGCCAACGGTCGCGACCTGACCCAGTTCGGGCTCTGGTACAGCCAGGCCGGCACGCCGGTGGTCAGCGTGAAGACCGCGTGGGACGGCGCCGCCGGCACGCTGGCGCTGACGCTGACCCAGCGCTGCCCCAAGGTCGGCATCGAGACCCGCGCGGGCACGCCCGAGAAGCAGCCGTTCCACGTCCCGTTCGCGGTGGGCCTGATCGGGGCCGATGGCGCCGACCTGCCGCTGCACCTCGAAGGCGAGTCCGCCGGGGAAGCCACCCCGCGTGGCACCACCCGCGTGCTCGACTTCACGCAGGCCGAGCAGACCTTCCGCTTCACCGGGCTGCCGCGCGGCGACAAGGCGCCCCTGCCCTCGCTGCTGCGCGACTTCTCGGCGCCGGTCATCGTCGACTATGAATATTCCGATGCCGAACTGACCTTCCTGCTGGCCCACGACAGCGACGCCTTCAACCGCTGGGAAGCCGGCCAGCGCCTGGCCACGCGCGCGCTGCTGAAACTGGTGGGCGAGGTGCAGGCCGGCCGCGAACTGAAGCTCGATCCGGCGCTGGTGGCCGCCTTCCGCGCTGTGCTGACGGACGGCTCGCTGAGCCCGGCGTTCCGCGAGCAGGCGTTGATGCTGCCCGCCGAAGCCTATCTGGCCGAGCGGATGGGCGTGGCCGACCCGGCCGCGATCCACCATGCCCGCCTGTTCATGCGCGAAGGCCTGGCCAGCGCGCTGCAACGCGAGTGGCTGGCCGCATATGAAGCCAACGCCACTCCGGGGCCGTACAGCCCCGATGCGGACGCGATGGCCCGCCGCGCGCTGCGCAACCTCGCGCTTGGCTATCTGGCCGACAGCGGCGACGCCGCCATGCAGGCGCTGGCCGACACCCACTACCAGCAGGCCGACAACATGACCGACCGCGCCGCGGCGCTCTCGGCGCTGGTCAACAGCTTCGCGCCGGGCCGCGAGCACGCGCTGGCGGACTTCTACCAGCGCTTCGAGCAGGATGCGCTGGTCATCGACAAATGGTTCTCGCTCCAGGGCATGCAGCGTGGCGACGTGGGCCCGCACGCCGGCAAGCGCACCATCGACACCGTGCGCGCGCTGATGGACCATCCCGCCTTCAACCTGCGCAACCCGAACCGGGCGCGCTCGCTGATCTTCAGCTTCTGCTCGGGCAATCCGGCGCAGTTCCATGCCGAGGACGGCTCCGGCTACGAATTCTGGGCCGATCAGGTGCTGGCGCTGGACGCCATCAACCCGCAGGTGGCCGCCCGGCTGGCGCGGGTGATGGATCGCTGGCAGAAATACGCGCTGCCGCTGCGGGACCGCATGCGCGCCGCGCTGGAGCGCGTGGCGGCGTGCCAGACGCTCTCGCGCGACGTGCGGGAGATCGTCGGCAAGTCGCTGGCTGCCTGACCCCGGGGGTGAGGACGGAGAGGCAACCATTCGTAAAACTGCCATGTCCGTAGCGGCAGACATGTAGAATTGCGGCCATCGAAGGAGAACCACATGACACGCATCAGCCTCACCCGCTATCTGGTCGAGGAGCAGCGCAAGCACAACACGATCCAGCCGGAGCTCCGGCTGCTGATCGAGGTGGTGGCGCGCGCCTGCAAGGCCATTTCCAACGCCGTGAGCAAGGGCGCCCTCGCGGGCGTGCTCGGCTCGGCCGGCACCGGCAACGTGCAGGGCGAGACCCAGCAGAAGCTGGACGTCATCGCCAATGAAGTGCTGCTCGACGCCAACGAGTGGGGCGGCCACCTGGCGGCGATGGCCTCGGAGGAAATGGACTCGTTCTACGAGATCCCGAACCGCTATCCGAAGGGTGAGTACCTGCTGCTGTTCGATCCGCTCGACGGCTCGTCGAATATCGACGTGAACGTGTCGATCGGCACGATCTTCTCGGTGCTGCACATGCCCAAGCCGGGCCAGACCGTGACGGAGCACGACTTCCTGCAGCCGGGCACGCATCAGGTGGCGGCCGGCTACGCCGTGTACGGCCCGCAGACGACGCTGGTGCTGACGGTCGGCAACGGCGTGCACATGTTCACGCTGGACCGCGAGGCTGGCAGCTTCGTGCTGACCCAGTCGGACGTGCAGATTCCCGAAGACACCAAGGAATTTGCGATCAATATGTCGAACATGCGTCACTGGGCCCCGCCCGTGCGCGAGTACATCGACGAATGCCTGGCCGGCGAGGAAGGCCCGCGCGGCAAGAACTTCAATATGCGCTGGGTGGCGTCGATGGTGGCCGATGTGCACCGCATCCTGACCCGCGGCGGCGTGTTCCTCTATCCGTGGGACAAGCGCGAGCCGGAGAAGCCGGGCAAGCTGCGTCTGATGTACGAGGCCAACCCGATGGCGTTCCTGGTCGAACAGGCCGGCGGCGCGGCCACGAACGGCCACGACCGCATCCTGGACGTGCAGCCGACGCAGCTGCACCAGCGCGTGTCGGTGGTGCTCGGCTCGAAGAACGAGGTGGACCGCATCACGCGCGCCCACCGGGAAGCCGAAGGCAAGGCGTAAGCCAGTCCCTCTCTATATATAGGGGGATGCAGGACAAGACAGGGCGCTCCGGCGCCCTGTTTGCATATCAGCGCGGCACCTCGATGAGCCACTGCATGCGGAACGTGACCGACTCCCCGGGCGCCAGCGCGCGCAGGCCGGTGCCCTCCCAGCCCCGGGCGCACAGGTTGACGGCGTCAGCCACGTGCGAGACCGGCTCCAGGCAGACGAAGTCGCACCCGCCGGGCGCATGGAGGATCAGATGCTCGAGCGGCTCGGCGGCGCGCAGGGTCAGCGTGGCGCCGTCCGCGCGTCGCAGTGTGGCCTGGCGCTTCCAGCCGCTGTAGTAGACGGAGAGATCCGCATCGGGCAGATGACGCTCGCGCAGGAAGGCCTCGCGCCGCCCGATGGCCGCACGGCCCGTGGCCACCCCGCCGCCGTCCGCCGGCCAGACGTGGGCCGCATCGAACTGGATACGCAGACCGGGCGGCCGGGCGAAGAACGGATGGAAGCCGCCGCCCACCGGCATCGGCGTATCCCCCACGTTTCGGATGTCGAGCGCGGCGGCGAGGCCCGCCTCGTCCAGCACCAGCGACTGCCGCGCCAGCACGGCCCAGGGCCAGTCGGTGCCGGGCGGATGCTGGAGCGCCAGCGTGATCGCATTTTCCTGAGATTCCACCACCTGCCACGGCCGGACGTGCCCGAAGCCATGCATCGCGTGCGGCTGGCCCGGATGCGGCGGCAACTGGACCTCGCGCCCCTGCCAGCGGAAGCGGCCATCGCGGATGCGGTTCGAATACGGCAGCAGCGGATAGCTGCCGGCCTTGGGCCAGGCGCGGGCCTCGAAGCCCTCGCGCAGCGCCTCGGCCGGCATGGGTGCGAGCCAGTCGATGGCGGTGCCATCGGCGCGCGTGGTGGTCAGCGCGGCCATGCGGCCACCGGCGGCGGGCGCCACGGTCAGGACGTGGGCGCCCGCGCGCACGGTGTGCAGTGCGCCGGGGGTCAGCCAGCCGCTCACTTCAGCAGCAGGTCCGGCAGCCACATCGAGAACGCCGGCACGTAGGTGACCATCAGCAGGGCCGCCAGCAGCGCCCCGTAGAACGGCCAGATCGTCTTCATCACCTGCCCCACCGACACCCCGCCGATGGCGCAGCCGACGAACTGCGTCGTGCCAACCGGCGGCGTGTTCAGCCCCAGCGCGCAGTTGATCAGCATCATCATGCCGAACTGCACCGGCCCCATGCCGAAGTGCTGGCAGATGGGCAGGAAGATCGGCGTGCAGATCAGGATGGTCGCGGCCATGTCCAGGAAGGTGCCGAGGATGAACAGCATCACGTTCACCATCAGGAAGATCATCCACGGACTGGTGGACAGCGAACTCAGGAACTGCCCGGTCAGCTCGGCCACGCCATAGAGGCTGATCAGGTAGCCGAAGGTGCCGGAAATGCCGATCAGCAGCAGCACCACGCCGGTGGTCTTGACCGCCTTGGCCGCGGCCTTGACGAACTGCTCGCGCGTCAGCGAGCGGTAGACCAGCACAGTCAGCGCCAGCGCGTAGAGCACCGCCACCGCCGCCGACTCCGTCGCCGTGAACACGCCCGACAGGATGCCCACCAGGATCAGCACCACCACGAACAGCCCGGGCAGCGCCGCCGCCAGCGAGTGGCCGACGATGTCCCAGCCCGGGAACTTGCCCGCCGGATAGCCCCGGCTGCGCGCCACGAAGTAGGCGGCGGCCAGGTTGCAGATCGTCAGGATCAGCGCCGGCAGCACGCCGGCCAGGATCAGCGCGGCAATCGACACCTTCCCGCCCGCCGCCAGCGTGTAGATGATCATGTTGTGGCTGGTCGGCATCAGCGCGCCGACCAGCGCCGCGTGCGTGGTCACGTTGACCGCGTAGTCGGCGTGGTAGCCCTCGCGCTTCATCATCGGGATCATCACCGCGCCCATGGCCGACACATCGGCCACCGGCGAGCCGGAGACGCCCCCGAACAGCGTGCACGCCAGCACGTTCGACATGCCCAGCCCGCCGCGCACATGGCCGGCCATCGACTTGGCGAAGTTGACGATGCGGTCCGCGATGCCGCCGTACAGCATCAGCTCGCCGGCGAAGATGAAGAACGGGATGGCCAGGAACGAGAACGCGTTCATGCCCGAGGTCATCTGCTGGAACACCACGGCCAGCGGCAGGCCCTCGTACAGGATGGTGATGACCGCCGACAGGCCGATCGAGAACGCCACCGGCACGCCAAGGACCAGCAGGCCGAAGAAGCTGATGGAGAGAATGATCAGTGCCATGCCGGCTCCACTTCCGTGCCTTTCAGCACCGCAATGATGTGTTCGATCGAAAACAGCACGATCAGCGCGCCGGCGATCACCGGCGGCAAATAGCGCCAGCCCTCGGAGATGCCGAGGGTGGGCAGCTTGTAGTCCGCCACGGACAGCGCCAGCAGCGCGCAGTTGTAGGCCATGACCGCGCCGAAGGTGCCGACCAGCACGTGGATCAGCAGCTCGATCTTGGTACGGATGCGTTCGGGCAGCAGCACCAGCAGGGACTCCAGGCCGATGTGGCCGGCGTCGCGCACGCCCACGGCCGTACCGAGCATCGTCACGTAGAGCACGAGCAGCATGGCGATGGTTTCGGCCCAGGTGGGCGTGTCGTTCAGCACGTAGCGGCCGAACACCTGCGTAAGCACGGCAAGGACCAGCAGCACGAGCCCGGTCACGCCCAGCGCCATGCAGGCGCGGGCCAGCGTGGCGCAGAAGCGGGTGTAGAAGTTGACGCCGGCGGGGCCAGCGGGGCTGGTGACAGGCGCCGGAGCGGGCCCCGGCGTGCCGTCCACCGGCGTGGCCGGGGTAGGGGAAGACGAAAGCATGATGGGGCCCTTACTTCGTATCCTGCGCGCGGCGCACGAGGTCCTTCATCTGGGCGCTGGTGATGAAGCGGTCATAGACGGGCTTCATCGCGGCCTGGAACGAGGTCTTGTCGACGCTGATGATCTGCACGCCGGCGGCCTCCACCATCTTGCGCGACTTCAGCTCGCGCTCGTCCCACAGCTTGCGCATGTACGGCACCGAGTCCTTGGCGGCCTGGCGGACCATCGCCTGGTCATCCTTGGACATGCGGTCCCACATCACCTTCGAGAACAGCAGCATTTCGGGCGCCATCGAGTGCTCGGTCAGCGAGTAGTACTTGGCCACCTCGAACTGGCGCGAGCTTTCGTAGCTGGGCCAGTTGTTCTCGGCGCCATCGACCAGGCCGGTCTTCAGCGCGGTGTAGACCTCGCCCCACGGCATCGGCGTGGCGTTGGCGTGCATCGCCTCCAGCAGCGAGACCCAGAGGTCCGACTGCTGCACGCGGATCTTCATGCCCTTGGCATCGGCCAGCGTGCGGATCGGGCGCTTGGTGGTGTACATCGAGCGCGAGCCGCTGTCATACCAGGCCAGGCCGATAAAGCCGTTCTTCTCGCACGACTTCAGGATGTCGTCGCCGATCGGGCCGTCCAGCACGTGGCGCATGTGGTCGGTAGAGCGGAACAGGAACGGCATCGTCGGGACGATGGTCGCCTCGCAGATGTTGTTCATGGCCGCCGAGTTCACGCGGACCATCGAGAGCGCGCCGATCTTGGTCTGCTCGATCGCATCCTTCTCGCTGCCAAGCGAACCCTGCGCGAACACCTTGACCGTCAGCCGGCCATTGGAACGCTGCTTGAGCAACTCGCCCATGTGGCGCACGGCCTGCACGGTCGGGTAGTCCTCGGGGTGGATGTCAGCCGAGCGCATGTCCGCGGCCTGCGCGGCCATCGGCATCGCCACGGTGGCCAAGGTGGCAGCAGCGGCGGCCATGGCGGCCATCAGGGCGCCCAGGCGGACGCGCGGGAGTTGGGTAGAAAACATGAAGTGCCTCCGGATTTGTAGTTTTTCGATCAAGACTTCAAGACTTGGGGCTTGCGGGCAAGCAATGCGGTGATACGGCAATACGGGTGTCAGGCGCGCAGCGTGGGCTCCTCGAGGCCGCGCACGCCCGGTTGCAGCGCGAACACCGCGCCCGAGAGCGGATCGGTGTCATCGGTGCGGATCGACGTGACATAGAGGGTGTCCAGCCCGGCGCCGCCGAACGCGCACATCGCCGGCTTGGCCACGGGCACCGCCAGCGACCGGTCCAGCCGGCCATCGGGCGTGAAACGGTGGACCTGCCCGGCGTCGTTGCCGCAGATCCAGTAGCCGCCCTCGGCATCCACGGCGGCACCGTCGGGGCGGCCCGGGTAGCGGTTCATGTCGATGAACAGGCGCGGGTTGGTCGGCGTGCCGGTGTCGGTGTCGTAGTCGTACGCCCACACGGCCTGCCGCGCGGGGTGCGAATCGGACAGATACATCGTGCGGCCATCGGGGCTGAAGGCGAGCCCGTTGGGGGTGATCAATTCGTCACGCATGACGTCCAGTGCGCCGGTGGCGGGGTCATGGCGATAGAGCTTGCCGTCGGGCGCGGCCAGCGACATGTCCATGACCATCGTGCCGGCCCAGAAGCGGCCTTGGCGGTCACAGCGGCCATCGTTGAAACGCATGCCGGCGCGCGCATGCGCCACCGTGGCCACGCGTTGCAGCGACGGTGTGGCCTGCCCCGGCACCAGCCGGGCCACACGGAACAGCCCGGTCTCCATCGCCAGCAGCCAGCCGCCGTCCGGCGTCATCGCCATGCAGCCGGCCATCTCGGGCAGGCTCCAGTGGTCGGTCTGCCCGCTGGCCGGGTCGTATCGCCACAGCGTGCGGCCGGGAATATCGGTCCAGTACAGCGCGGCCTCGGCGGCGTGCCAGACGGGGCTTTCGCCCACGCCGC
The DNA here is from genome assembly GCF_056395225.1 of Cupriavidus sp. 10L45. Classification (NCBI taxonomy): domain Bacteria; kingdom Pseudomonadati; phylum Pseudomonadota; class Betaproteobacteria; order Burkholderiales; family Burkholderiaceae; genus Cupriavidus; species Cupriavidus sp. 10L45. The sequence goes on along the minus strand of NZ_JBFTJC010000005.1, from coordinate 31,043 downwards.
AGCGCATGTTGCCGATGCGTTCGATCGGGGTGACTTGCGAAACTTGGTCGCTCACGGCGTCAGTCCCCGAACGGGCCGGCCTTGACGAAGGCGCCGCCCTGGTACCAGCCCGCCGAATCATCCGCCGGCAGCGGCGGCACCGATTCCACCTTGGCCCGGAACTGCTCCGACGACTCCACCGGCCGGAAACCGAGCCGCGCCGCCTTGCTGTTGTCCCACCAGCTATCGCGGTTGGCCGAGGCGCCGTAGACGATCGTGAAGCCCACTTCCGGCACGAAGACCGCGCGCTTGATCAGCTGCTCCAGATCGTCGTAGCCGAGCCAGGTGACCAGCATGCGGCGGTCCTTCGCCTCCGGGAACGACGAGCCGATGCGCAGCGCCACGGTCTCGATGCCGTAGCGGTCGAAATAGAAGCTGCCCAGCTGCTCGCCGAACGCCTTGCTCACGCCGTAATAGCCGTCCGGGCGCGGCGGCGAATCGGCGTCGAGCACCTCGCCCTGCTTGTAGAAGCCAATCACGTGATTGGAGCTGGCGAACACGATGCGCCGCACGCCATGGCGCCGCGCCGCCTCGTAGAGGTGGTAGGTGCCCTGGATATTGGCCGGCAGGATCTCCTCGAACGGACGCTCCACCGACACGCCACCCAGATGGACGATGGCATCGACGCCCGCCACCAGCGCGTGGACGGCCTTGGGATCAGACAAATCGCAGGGCACGACTTCTTCCTGCGCGCCTGCCGGGCCGAGGTCGGCGATATCGGAGATACGCACCACATCGGCATAGCGCTTCAGGCGGTCACGCAGGACCTTGCCGAGGTTGCCGGCCGCGCCGGTCAGCAGGATGCGATGGCAACGGGTGACGACACCGTCGAGCGGATCTTTGGGGGCGAGGGACATAGGTTCGGGATGCGCTGGCGTGGCCCCGCCAAGGGCCTCGCGGGATATGTGGATAGGTTGATTGATCTGTCGTCATACAACGTGACTGGAATCTAATCGTCCGTCAACCTGCGGTCAAGGCGGTGCAACGTCAGTGAATTCCCTAGAAGTTTTAGTTTGCAGACAACTGAAACGGATTGGCGCGTATTGGGGTTTAGGATGATTTTGGTGCTTTGAAAACGGTGTCTTTTGACAGGGGCCGGCGAGACCCATCGACCGGAGATCGGCCATCCATATGGGTTGGCTCAAATCCATCGGCAGCGTCCAGGCTTTCGTGCATCGTCCCTGCATCGACGACGGCATCTCGACGGAGATGCCGAAATGTCTGCCATCCGACCATCCTCCCGCAAAACTGACAGGCGGCTCTAGTGTTGCGCGCTGACTAATGTCTCGTCCTATGTCTTGCGATGTTATTTTTCTGTAAGGTACGATGTCATAGGACATCTGACGACTTGGGTTGCCTTTCCCAACCCCGGAAATCAGCGGTCCCGGCGCCCCGGATAGCCAGTCCGGGGCTGCCTTCACGCCACGCCGGTGCAGGTCAACGCCTGAGCCAAGGACGTCGCAGAAGTCCACAAAGAAACAGGCACCGGCCATTCCGCAACAACAACCGATAACGAGCCAGGATGGAGACGCAAACCATGAAGCGAGCCCTCGCGCCCTTCTTCACTACCGCAGCACTCGGCGCCGCCGCACTGGGCGCCACGGCGCCCGCCCACGCGCAATCCAATGTCACGCTGTACGGCATTGTCGATACCACGATCCGCTACACCTCGAACGAATCCGCCGCCGGCAACGGCAAGGTCCAGATGACCGACGGCGTGCTTACCGGCAGCCGCTGGGGCATGTACGGCCTGGAAGACCTGGGCCGCGGCTACCAGGCGCTGTTCGTGCTCGAATCGGGCTTCTCGCCCGACGCCGGCCAGAGCCTGCAAGGCAACCGCCTGTTCGGCCGCAAGGCATACGTCGGCCTGCAGGGCGACTTCGGCACGGTCACGTTGGGCCGCCAGTTCACCGTGATCCACGAAGTCATCGCCAGCTACGACGCGATGGCGCTGGCCAACCTCGCCATCGTCGGCTTCCAGGGCGGCAACTACACCGGCGGCGTGCGCCAGGACAACATGATCAAGTACTCGGGCCGGTTCGGCGGGTTCTCGATCGCGGCGCAGCACGCCTTCGGCGAGGTGGCGGGCAGCTTCTCGAATTCGTCCTCCACGGGCGCCAGCGTGAGCTACGCCTCGGGCCCGTTCATGGTCGGCGGCGGCTACCAGATCATGCGCGACACGGCGGCGTACTACGGCGTGGCCGTACCCGTAAGCGACCAGAAGGTCTGGACGCTCGGCGGCACCTACAAGGTCGGCCCGGCCACGGTCTACCTCGGCTACACCAACAGCAACGTCGACAACGCCGGCTACAAGAACCAAGCCGGCTACCTGGGCCTGCAATACGCGTTCACCAACGCGTGGTCCGTGATCGCGACCGGCACCTACGACCACCTGAAGCACGGCGACGACTCCGGCAACCGCTTCACCGGCGCCCTGATGCTCGACTACGCGTTCAGCAAGCGCACGGACGTGTACCTCGAAGCCGACTACACGAACCTGACCGACGCCTGGCGCACGCTGGGCGGCCAGTCCACCTTCCAGACCCCCTTCTACGGCCACGGCAGCCGGGTTGGCGTGATGGCAGGCCTGCGCCACAAGTTCTGATGTGACGCCTGTGGCGCGCCGCCGGCTTTCCGTGTTGTTCCGGCGGCGTTGCCACAGCAAGAATCGCGCAAAAAATCTGCACAGGGGTCTTGCCAAACCCAAAACTCACCGCTAAGATTGCGGGCTCAGTTCGATTGTTTCGCAAGCAACGCAAGGCGCTGCAAACACTCAACGGTGTTGCCGAAGTAGCTCAGTCGGTAGAGCAGCTCATTCGTAATGAGAAGGTCGGGGGTTCGATTCCTCTCTTCGGCACCAACAGCATTACCGGCGACGCCAGTTTTTCCGCGTCGCCTTCAAAAACCCGCACCGCGCAAGCGCTGCGGGTTTTTTCATGGGCGGCGCACTTGGGGCGAAGCTCAGGTCGCGGGCTGGAGCGAGCGCACGCGCAGCTCGCTGCGGTACTGGTCCACCTGCCACAGGTCGTACGCGGCCTGATGCGCGAGCCAAGACTCGGCGCTCTTGCCGAACGCCAGTTCAAGCCGAACCGCCATCTCCGGCGTGATGCCAGCCCGGCCATTCACGATCTCGGAAACCGTCTTCCGCGAAACATCGAGCGCCGCGGCGGTATCGGTAATCGTCAGCCGCAGCGGTTCGAGCCAAAACTCCGCAAGCAACTCGCCCGGATGCGGTGGATTGTGCATGCGCATGGCGCCCCTCTCACTAGTGATAGTCAATGTAGTTGACGATGTGCGCGTCCCCGTTCTCGAACCGGAAGGTCACCCGCCAGTTCGCCTGCACCGTCACGGCCCAAAGCTCCGCGCGGTCGCCCTTGAGCGCGTGCAGTCGCAAGCCGGGCGCATCCATATCGCGCGCCGAGGCTGCCTCGTCCAGCAGCGCCAGGATCAGCCGCAACCGCTTGGCGTGCATCGCGGGAATCGCCGCCGTGCTGCCTGTGGTGAAGAAGCGTTCGAGACCCTTGTGCGCAAATGAGCGAATCATGGTGAGACGGCAATCGTCGGCGGAGAGTGTAACCCCTAGGGTTACGTAACGCAAAGATTCCTCTCAATCGCCACGTTCGCGACCCGCCAAAAAGAAAAGCCAACCCGCTAGCAGGTTGGCTTTTCTGATTCCAGTGCCTCGTGATCCGGTTCCGCGTAACGCCTTCGCAGTGTGCTGGACCGCGTCTTCATTCGCTGCCCGGAACTAGCTGTCGCGGATCCTGCGGCACCCCAGGACACGCTTCCAGCTTAGTCCAGATTTCCCGCCATGGTGAGCGTGGTTCAGCGGGCGTCGTTCAGCATGCTCGGCGCGCCGCCGGGACGACGATGGCGTGGGGTGGATGCAGCGGCTGCCAGGCTTCCGAGCGGGGTGCCGGCTGGGGCATGGCGCCCGTGTCGCCCAGCAGGTGCCGGATGCTTGCCTCCAGCCGTTCGATCGAGGCCGATTTCGGCGCGTGCGCCATCACCCCGCAGACCTGTAGCGATGACGGCACGTGCAGCCAGATGTTGTCGGAGAGCAGCAGGATGCGCGCCTGCGGCATCCTGCGATGCAGCCGGCGCAGCAGCGCCCAATTGTCGGTGGACTCGCTCGACATGCCGTACACCACCAGCACCCGCTCGTCGGCCACCGCCAGCGTCCCCACGGCCTCCGGGTCGATGCTGAGGACGGGACCGATGTCCGGCAGGTGCTCCAGCATCCGCAGGATGCCGATCCGCACCAGCGGCTGGCTGTCGATGATGATCGCGCGCATGGCTGTCTCCCCGTTGGTCTTGCCGGGGAGCCATCCGCAAGGGCCATGCCAATGGAAGAAGGGGAAGCCGATCGGCCCGCAAACCCTTGCCGGACAAGGGAGTCGCGCCGCCGGGCAAGCCGGCCGGCGGGGCCCCTCCGATGTTACGACAGCCGTAACGTCCGCCCAATCCGCCGTAACACCACGCCGGTCAGGTCACCGAGATCCGGTCGTCCACCACGCGCACCTGGCCACCGGTCTTGTCCTCCATCACCTTGAGGATCTTGTGGCCCACCTGCATCGTCACGCCGCCATGAATGCGCCGTCCCACGGCGATCACCGCCTCGTCGGATGGCTTCATCTGCTCGGTCAGCTTGGCGATCTCGGCGTCCAGTTCGAACAAATCTCGGTTGATCTTGTACATCGTCGCGCGCGCTTTTTCGCGGATGTCGCCGACGGCGCGCTCTGGATGTTTCGCGAAAAACGCGGCCAGTTGCTGGAGCTTGGCCTGCTCCTCCAGGATCTTGCGCCGTTGCTCCTCCAACTCCGCCTTCTGCTGGTCGGCAAACGGGTTGAGGCCCACCTGCACCGTCGTGGCCGTGCCGGCTGGCGCGCCTAGCATGGCGGTGCTGACGCTGGCCAGCGCGCGTGTGCGGCCGCCGCTGATGCTGCCCTGGCCGGTCGGGCTGCCCACCGTGACGCGCTCGCCCGCCGAGACGTCGCTCTGGCGGATGCCGCTTTCCACCACGACCTCGGTGGCCGCCTCGACAATCGCATTCTGGATATAGCGCGCATGCACCGCGCCCTTGCTGCGCACACTCGCAATCTCGCCGGAATCGGCGCCGTGCGCGGTCTCGGCCTTGCCGATGATGCCGCCCTTGACGATGACGTCGCCGCCGGCTTCCACGTGCGCCGCCTCGATCGTGCCGCTGACCACCACGTCGCCGGTCACGCGGACCGACATGCCGGTGCGAATGTCGCCCGACACGCGCAGCGAGCCGTCGAACGTGACGTTGCCGGAGTGCAGGTCCACCGCCTCCACGTCCACTACGGGGCTCACGATCACGCCACTCGGCAGGACGCGCGGCGATCCGGCGATCACGGCCAGCAGCAGCAGCGGGTCGTTGGGGTCGATGGCCACGCCGGTCAGGTCCGCGGCGAACGGCGTATCGATCATCGGGTCAGCCGGGATCGGTTTGCCCAGGATGTCCATGCCGTCCTGGCCCGGGCGGGCCGGGGTGCGGCGCATCAGCGCCGTGCCGGGGTTCACCAGCAGCAGGCTGCCCAGGTCGCGCAGGTCGAAGCGGTCGTCCTCGTTCTCGGTCTGCGCGGGCTTGCGCGGCTGCACCAGGCTGTCGAAGCGCGCTGCCTGGCCCTGCACCGGCGCCACACCGCGCGCGATTTCGCGCCCTTCGCAGCTGCCGGCCTCCAGCGCCACTTCGATGGCCGCCTTGTCGAGCAGCGCCACCACGTTCATCGAGGTCGCCGCGGCGGCAATGTCCTCGATATTGATCGCCCGGCCGCCCTCGGGCGGCATCAGCGTCAGCAGCAGGGACAGCTTGTCAGCAGTGATTTCGAGTTCGAAGGCCCCGTCGAGCAGGCTGCCGATCACGCCGTCGACCTCGCCGTCAGCCAGTTGGCACTGGGTCAGGAAGGCGTTCACCGCGCCCTGGTCGAGCCGCGCGCCGCGCCAGCCATGTTCCTCGAGGCTGGCTTCGAGGGTGGCGCGGTCGGGCGGCAGGCGTCCCGGCTCCGGTGCAAAGCACGCGCGTACGTGGTCCCCTGGCTGGCTCAGTTCCAGGCGTAGTCCGGCGTCGGCTGTCATGTGTCCCCGCTTCTGTGTGGCAGGCGATGGCAGTCCGGCCGGGCCGTGGCCCCGATCCTTCCGCAAGGATCGCCGTTTGCTGCCGCCAACTCTGCTTGTCGTCGATCTTTGATCAACGGCAGCGGGCGGAGTGAACTTTAGCCCACAAAAGTGGGGTATCACTCCTGCTGAGCCCCCCGGAAATCGGGCGATGACGGGCCGGGCGGCGGGATTTCGGTAAACTGTCGCCCTCCGATGTCCCCCGCCGCAGGTTTTGCCCTCCATGTCCAATAGTTACGAAGTCCGTCCCGGCCAGTCCATCGAGCTGCTCAAGGCACTCCACATCCTGACGCGCGACGGCAAGATGAACCAGGACAGCCGCCGCAAGCTCAAGCAGGTCTACCACCTGTTCCAGTTCATCGAGCCGCTGCTGCGCGAGGTGGCGGACGCGCGCGGCGCCGTCTCGCTGGTGGACCATGGCGCCGGCAAGTCCTATCTGGGCTTCATCCTCTACGACCTGTTCTTCAAGGATCTGCCTGAGGAACAGGGCAAGAACTCGCACATCTACGGTATCGAGACCCGCGAGGAGCTGGTGAAAAGCTCACAGGAGCTGGCCGCGCGCGCGGAATTCCCGGGCATGTCGTTCCTGAACCTGTCGGTAGCCGAATCCATCACCTCGCCCGCCCTGCCCGCCACGGTGGACGTGGTGACCGCGCTGCACGCGTGCAACACCGCCACGGACGATGCCATCCGCTTCGCCCTGGCCCGGCAGGCACGCCACATCGTGCTGGTGCCGTGCTGCCAGGCCGAGGTGGCCAGCGTGCTGCGCAAGCACAAGGGCAAGCTGCTGGCCGGCAATCCGCTGACGGAGATCTGGCGCCATCCGCTGCATACGCGCGAGTTCGGCAGTCAGGTGACCAATGTGCTGCGTTGCCTGCAGCTCGAGGCGCACGGCTACCAGGTCAGCGTGACCGAACTGGTGGGCTGGGAACATTCGATGAAAAACGAGTTGATCATCGCCCAGTACAAGGACCTGCCGCGCAAGCGGGCGGCCGACCGGCTCCAGAACGTGCTGGAAACGCTGGGACTCGAGGAAATGGGCGAGCGGTTCTTCACCGCGCCCTGACGGGGCCGCCCGGGCAGGCTGGGGTCAGCCTTCGTCTTGGGATTTTTCCGACATCCACTGCCGATAGCCGTCGACGCCCAGCCGCCGCATGGTGGCCTGGTTGCGCTCGTAGATATCGGCGGCGTCCGGAAACGCCTCGGCGGCGCGCGCGATGCTGTCTTCCCGCAGCAGGTGCAGGATCGGATACGGCGCGCGGTTGGTGTAGTTCTCGATGTCGTCCGGCTCGGTGCCTTCGAACTGGTAGTCCGGGTGGAAGCTGGCGATCTGGAGTGTGCCGGCCAGCCGCAGGCTGCGCAGCAGGCGCTCGGCGAAATACAGGAAGTCGTTGTAGGTGAGGAAGTCCGCCAGCGCGTGCGGCACGATCAGCAGCGTGGTGTCGGTCTGTGCCGGATCGGCGTCCGCCAGCCCGCGCAGTTCACCCTCAAGTTCCTCGAGCAGGTCTTCCGCCCCCATGGCCGGGCTGACCACGTAGCGCACCTGATCCTTCACATAGACGCTCTTGGCGAACGGGCACAGGTTCAGGCCGATGACGGCGCGCGACAGCCAATGGCGCACGGCCTCGACGATCTGGGCATCGGTGGCATCGGTGGCATCGGCGGAATCAGGAAAGGCGGGCGTGGCAGGCATGGCGGGGACAGCGGCTGGCAAAGCGCCATTCTACGCCCCGCCCCTGCCTCCCAAGTCAGGCCATGCGCGCCTTTTCTCGCCCCACCCGCTTGAGCGGCCGGCCATTGAACAGGTCGCCGATGGGCCCCATGCGATCCAGCATCCAGGCGATGGCGCACAGCAGCCCCAGCTCGATCAGCGCCAGCACCCACCACCAGTTGCCCAGCCGCGCCACTTCCACGCCGGCGCGGGTGGCCGTCTCGAACACGATCTTGTTGACGAGGTAGTTGAAGCCGAACACGGGCAGCGTATGCGTGCCGAGCCAAACCACCGCGCGGGAGGTCGGCAGCAGCACCACCACCTGCCACAGCAGCGCGGTGCCGGCGAAGGCTGCGAGCAACGTCATCGCCATCGCCATGGGCGTGGTGCCGATGCGGTTGCGCGACACATTCAATACATCTGGCGCATGCCGGACGGCCAGCACCCAGACCGCCAGCGTGACCACCAGCAGCAGGGCGCGCCGCATGGTCAGCGAGGCCGGCGTGAACTGCATCGGCCCCACCGCCGCGGCACGGGGCCCCTTGCCGCCGCCCATCCAGAGCCCGGCGCCGTAGAACACCATGGCGCAGCCCACGTTGCGCAGCGAAAACGGCCACTCCACCGGGTTCACGTCCGACCACGTACCGCCACCCTGCGTGAAGACGATCCAGACCAGCCCAACGCTGGTCATCAGCGCCCCGGCCACGCTCGGGCCCAGCCGCGACAGCGCGGTGGCCACCACGTCCAGCCAGAACAGGCAGAACAGCGACCACAGCGGCGTGCTCAGGAAATTCCATTCGTTGATGGCGGACCCGGTCATGGTGCCGACAAAGCGCATGGTGAACTCATCGTGGGGAAAGCGGCCGAGCGCCCACGCGACGATGTAAGGTACCGCCAGCACCAGCCCCATGCCCCAGGCCGGCACCACCAGCCGCATGAACTTGCCCCACAGGTGCGAGGCCGGCGCGGCCACCGCCCGCGAGGGCTGGAACACGAGCCCGGCCCGCAGCAGGAAGGCGGGAAAGGCCATCGAGTAGATCGCCCGATACACCGGATCGGGCAAGGCCCAGGCATGGCTGAAGACCACCAGCGCGATGCCGATGCCCCTGCACATGTCGATGGTGGGATTGCGCGGTGCTGAGCTCATGGAAGCCTCCCCTGTTTCGCACGAGTCTGGCCGGCGCCGGGAGCGCCCGCTGTGCGCCACCGCACGTCCGCGCACGGTCGTGGTGCCGGGGCGCTGTCACCTATAATGCGCGGCGTCCCGCGTCTCTTCCCCCTGCTCCGCCAACCGGCAACCGCCCATGTCCGCCTCCTCCATTTCAGCATCCGCCCCGTCTGGCACGCCCCACGCCGTGGTCATCGGCGGCGGGCCGGCCGGGTTGATGGCGGCCGAGGCGCTGGCCGGGCGCGGCGTCGCGGTAGACGTCTACGACGCCATGCCCTCGGTCGGCCGCAAGTTCCTGATGGCCGGCAAGGGCGGCATGAACATCACGCATTCCGAGCCCGCGCCGGCCTTCCTGGCGCGCTACGGGCAGCGGGCCAACCGCATCGCGCCACTGCTGGCCGAGTTCGACGGCCCGGCGCTGCGCGCCTGGGTGCACGGGCTCGGCATCGACACCTTCGTCGGCAGCTCAGGCCGTGTCTTCCCCACCGAGATGAAAGCCGCGCCGCTGCTGCGCACATGGTTGCATCGGCTGCGGGAATCGGGCGTGCGCGTGCACACCCGACATCGCTGGCTGGGCTGGGACGATGCAGGCCAACTCCGCTTCGCCTCGCCGGCGGGCGAATCGACGGTGTCGGCGCCAGCCGTGGTGCTGGCGCTGGGCGGCGGCAGCTGGGCGCGACTGGGATCGGACGCAGCCTGGGTACCCTGGCTCGCCGAACATGACGTGACCATCACCCCGCTGCGCCCCGCCAATTGCGGATTCGACGTGGACTGGTCCGATGTCTTCCGCGAGCGCTACGCCGGCCAGCCGGTGAAATCCGTGGCGATGGCGGTCACCACGCCGGACGGCACGCCGCTGCATCGCCAGGGCGAGTTCGTGATCAGCGCGACCGGCATCGAAGGCAGCCTGGTCTACGCGCTGTCCGCCCCGATCCGCGATCTCATCGAACGGGATGGCAGCGCCGAGATCCGCCTGGACCTGGCGCCCGGCATGAGCGCGGCGCGCGTGGCCGACGAGATCGCCCGCCCGCGCGGCTCGCGCTCGGTGTCGAGCCACCTGCAGAGCAAGCTCGGCATTACCGGGGTCAAGGCAGGGCTGCTCTATGAAGGCGTGTCGAAGGCCGACATGCATGATCCGGCCGCCCTCGCGGCGGCCATCAAGGCGCTGCCGCTGCGGCTGGTGCGCGCGCGGCCCATCGACGAGGTCATCAGCACGGCCGGCGGCGTCGCGTTCGAGGCGATGAACGATCACCTGATGCTCAACGCCATGCCGGGCGTGTTCTGCGCGGGGGAGATGCTGGACTGGGAGGCGCCCACCGGCGGCTATCTGCTGACAGCCTGCTTCGCCAGTGGGCGGATGGCCGGCCTGGGCGCGGCCAACTATCTGATGGGTATGTAACGGCTAGCTGTTGGCGATGTCGAGCGCCACGGCTTCGGCCACCTCGATACCGTCGATGGCGGCCGAGTAGATCCCGCCCGCATAGCCGGCGCCCTCGCCCGCCGGGTACAGCCCCTTCACATTGATGCTCTGGTAGTCGTCGTTATTGCGCCGGATCCGCAGCGGCGACGACGTGCGCGTCTCCACCCCGGTCAGCACGGCGTCGTGCATCGCAAACCCGGCAATCTTCTTGTCGAGTTCCGGCAGCGCCTCGCGGATCGCGTCAATCACATAGTCCGGCAGCGCCGTGCTGAGGTCCGTCGGCGTCACGCCCGGCTTGTACGAGGGCTCGACCGAGCCCAGCGCCGTGGACGGCCGTCCCGCGATGAAATCCCCCACCAGCTGGCCCGGCGCGCGGTAGTCGCTGCCGCCGAGCACGAAGGCACGCTCCTCCCAGTGACGCTGGAGGGCGATGCCGGCCAGCGGGCCACCCGGGAAATCGACCTCCGGCGTGATACCCACCACGATGCCGGCGTTGGCGTTGCGCTCGGCCCGGTAGTACTGGCTCATGCCGTTGGTCACCAGCCGGCCCGGCTCGGATGCCGCCGCCACCACCGTGCCGCCCGGGCACATGCAGAAGCTGTACACCGCGCGCCCATTGCTGGCGTGGTGCACCACCTTGTAGTCCGCCGCGCCCAGCAGCTTGTTGCCAGCGAACTTGCCGAAGCGGCTGCGGTTGATCAGCCCCTGCGGATGCTCGATGCGGAAGCCCAGCGAGAACGGCTTGGCCTCCATGAACACGCCGCGGTCGTGCAGCATGTGGAAGGTGTCGCGCGCGCTGTGGCCCACGGCCAGCACCACGTGGTCGCACTCGAGGTAGTCGCCGGTGGAGAGCTTGAGCCCGCGCACCTGGCCGTTCTCGATGTCGATGTCGTCCACGCGCGTCTCGAAGCGGATTTCGGCGCCCAACGACAGCATCTCGGCGCGCATCTTCTCCACCATGCTCACCAGCCGGAATGTGCCGATGTGGGGCCGCGCCTTGAAGAGGATGTCCTCGGGTGCGCCCGCGCGCACAAATTCATCGAGCACCTTGCGACCGTAGTGGCGGGGGTCCTTGATCTGGCTGTAGAGCTTGCCGTCCGAGAACGTGCCCGCGCCGCCTTCGCCAAACTGCACGTTCGACTCGGGATTGAGCACGCTCTTGCGCCACAGGCCGAAAGTGTCCTTGGTGCGCTCGCGCACTTCCTTGCCGCGCTCGAGGATGATCGGGCGGAAGCCCATCTGCGCCAGCAGCAGGCCGGCCAGCAGCCCGCACGGACCCAGGCCGATCACCACCGGGCGCAGCGTCGGCCCGCCCGCCGGGGCCTGTGCCACGAAGCGGTACGTCATGTCGGGCGTCACGCTCCAGTTGGGCTTGCCGGCCATGCGCTGGAGGGCGGCGGCCTCGTCGCGGACTTCGATATCGACGATGTAGGTCAGCTTGATATCGGCGCGCTTGCGGGCATCGTGCGCGCGGCGGAAGACGGTGAACGCGACCATCCCGTCGCCTTTGACACCGATCTGCGCGAGGTGGCTGCGCACGGCTGCCTCCAGGTCGCTCTCGGTATGGTCGAGCGGGAGTTTGACTTCACTTAGACGTAGCATGGGGAACGGGTATTTCAGCGGCCTTGGTGTCTGGTGGCCGGGCGTTACCCAGCAGGAGGCCAGATCGGCCGAAGCGGGATTTTATCAGTCGCCACCATCCCGGGGGCGGCGCCGGCTGCATGATGTGCACGGTTGCCGCGCCGTGGGCCGCCAACGTGGTCCAGCCGGCGATGCCGGCGATGTACACCGCGCCGGGCGTGAGCGTGGCGGCAGGCCGGCTAACCGTCTCGGCCAGCCAGGTTGGCGGGCCCGCCACGGTCAGGCGACCGGATGCGAGGTGCACCACGGCGCCGGGCTTCAGGTGCAGCTTGAGCCACTGACCGGCGGCCAACTGGTAGGTTTCGGTCGAGAATTTCGCTTGGGACATGATCGCGCTCCGGGTCCAGAATCAGGTCTCCAGCCTATCCGGCGACCCGCCAAGCCAACAGGCACAAGGGATTGCGGGTGCGACCAGAACAGATCGCACAGTCCGGCTCTGTTACGATACAGACACCCTTCATCTGTATCTGTTGTGCCCGCGCCCCGTGGGCGATGATCGCGCCATGACTGCCACGCACCCCTCCCTCCCCCTTTATCAACAGGTGGCCGGCCACTACCGGCAGGCCATCGCCGCCGGCACGCTGGCCGTGGGCGACCGCATGCCGTCGGTGCGGTCGCTGATGGGGCTGCATGAGGTGAGCCTGTCCACGGCGCTCCAGGCGTGCCGGGAGCTGGAAACCGCGGGCCTGCTCGAAGCGCGGCCGCGCTCGGGCTACTTCGTGCGCGCGCCGTCGCGCCCGGCGCTGGCGCAGATCGAGGAACCGGCCGCCGGCCTGCCTGACCCGGCGCAATACGTCGGCATCCATCAGCGCATCTCGGCCATCCTCGCGCGCGGCCAGCATCGCGATATCAAGATCAACTTTGGCGGCGCGTGCGGCGCGCCCTCGCTCTACCCCACCGCTGCGCTGCGCACCGCCACGGCTCGCGCGCTGCGGCGCTATCCCGATCTCTTCGGCACCGCAGCCGAGGCGGACGGCCACCCGTCCCTGCGCGCCGCACTCGCCCGGCACGCGCTGCGCTCGCGGATCCAGCTCGCGCCTGAGGACGTCGTCGTCACCCACGGCTGCACCGAGGCGCTGAACCTCGCCCTGCGCGCCGTGGCCAAGCCTGGCGATGTCATCGCCGTGGAATCGCCCACGTATTACGGTTTGTTGCAGATTCTCGAGAGCCTGGGCATGCGCGCGCTCGAAATCCCGTGCAGCCCGCAGACCGGCATCTCGCTGGAGGCGCTGGAACTGGCCGCGCAGACCTACGACAACATCAAGGCCGTGGCCGTGGTGCCGAATCTGCAGAACCCGCTCGGCTGCGTCATGCCCGACGCGCACAAGCAGCGCCTGGTGGCGTGGTGCGAGGCGCGCGGCATCACGCTGATCGAGGACGATAGCTGCGCCGCCACCTACGAGGGCGAGACCCCGCTCGCGGCGGCCAAGACGTGGGATACAACGGGCAACGTGATCCACTGCGCCTCGCTCCACAAGGTGCTGGCACCGGGCATGCGGCTGGGCTGGATCGCCGCCGGCAAGTGGCAGGCGCGCGTGGAGATGCTCAAGTTCGGCCTGTCGCGCCCCAACGAGATGCTCGCGCAGATCGCCGTGGCCGATTTCATGGGCACCGGCGCGTTCGAGCGCCATCTGCGCCGCCTGCGCGAGCAGTTGCGCATCCAGCGCGAATGGATGGCGCAGGCTGTGGCGGGCAGCTTTCCGGCCGGCACGCGGCTCACGCTGCCGCGCGGCGGGCTGCACCTGTGGATCGAGTTGCCGGCCGGGATGTCGTCCGAAGCCGTCTTCGAGGAGGTATTGAGCCATGGCATCCGAGTCATGCCTGGCTCGATGTTCTCGAATTCGAACCGCTTCGATCACTATCTGCGGCTCAACTGCGGCAATCCGCGCGAGCCGGCGCTCGAACGCGCGTTGGAAACGGTGGCCGGCGTGGTGCGTCGGCTGGCACCCTGACGCCGCCCTGCCCTCCCGCTCCCCCGCGCCCGGCACCGTTCCTGCGAGACTTCCGCTAGGATTTGTCCCAAAATGGCGGCGCCCTCGCCTATGCTTGTGCGCGGACACCGACTACCAGAACCAGGGAGAGCAAACTTGGGCAGTGCACCCGCCGCTTCGCGGCTCGACGACGATTATCAAACGCTGTTTCAGCTCGCGCCTGTCTCGCTCTGGCTCGAGGACTTCAGCGCCGTGCGGCTGGCCTTCGATCAACTGCGCGCGGACGGGGTCACCGACCTGCGCGCCTATCTGCGCGAGCGCCCGGCCGAAGTGGCGCGCTGCTCGGCCCTGATCCGCGTGCTCGACGTCAATCGCCGCACGCTCGACCTCTTCCGCGCCGCCGACCTGGCGGACCTCGTCGCCAACCTCGACACCGTGTTCCGTGACGACATGTTCGACCAGCACGTCGAGGAACTTGGCCAGCTCTGGGACGGCGGCCGGCACTTCGCCAGCCAGACCGTCAACTACACGCTTGACGGCGAACGGATCGACATCCGGCTCGACGCCACGGTCATGCCGGGCCACGAGCAGGACTGGTCGCGCGTGCTGTTGTCGATCGAGGACATCACCACGCGCGTGCGCAGCGAGCGCGACCTGCGCCGCAGCCAGCAATACGCTCAGGGACTGTTCGAACACTCGCCGGTCTCGCTCTGGGTGGAGGACTTCAGCGCGGTGAAGATGCTGCTGGACGAGGTGCGCGCGGCCGGCATCACCGATTTTCGGACTTTTCTGAATGTGCACCCGGACTTCGTCTCGCGCTGCATGCAGGAGATCCGCGTGCTCGACGTCAACCAGCAGACGCTGACGATGTTCGCCGCGCCGAGCAAGGACATCCTGCTGTCCCGGCTGGGCGACGTGTTCCGCGACGACATGCGCATCCACTTCGCCGAGCAGCTGATCGACCTCTGGCACGAAAAGCTCTGGCAGCAGCGCGAAGTTATCAACTACGCGCTCGATGGCCGCTCGGTGGACGTATTCATGCAGTGGTCGGTCTTCCCGGGCCGGGAGGCGGACTGGGATCAGGTGTTGGTGTCGCTGACCGACATCACCGCGCGCAAGAAGGCCGAGGCCTACGTCGAGTTCCTGGGCAAGCACGACGTGCTGACCAAGCTCTACAACCGCGCGTATTACGAGGATGAACTGGCGCGCCTGGGCCGCAAGGGTCCGTGGCCGGTCAGCGTGGTGGCGGTGGACCTCAATGGCCTGAAGCAGGTCAACGACCAGTACGGCCACGGCGACGGCGACGCGCTGCTGCGCCGCACGGGCGAGGTGCTCAAGAAAGCCGTGGGCGAGCAGGCCTGCGTGGCCCGCATCGGCGGCGATGAATTCATGGTTTTGCTACCCGGCAACGACGAACGCGGCGCGGCCACGGTAGTCGATCAGATCCAGCAGGTGGTGGAGCTGAACAACCAGTTCTATCCGGGTGCGCGGCTGTCGTTTTCGATTGGCGCCGCCACGTGCACGCAGGGCGACCGGCTGACCGATACGGTCAAGCTGGCCGACAGCCGCATGTACGAGGACAAGCGTGCGCACTACGAGGCCGTGGGCGCCGAGCGTCGGCGGACGGGTGCCGCCGAGCCCTGACTATCGGGAAATCGATCGCAAAAATCAGAGGAAAACAATCAGCGCGACGCCGCCGAGGATCAGCCCGAACTTGGTCACGTAGTAGACGTTCTTGTTCCAGGACTTGAAGCGGCGGCGGTACTGACCGCCCAGCCAGACGAAGCGGAACAGCTTGTTGATGGCGCCGGTCTGGTCGGATTCCTCGTTCGGCGAGCTGGCGGCCGTCATCACCTTGCGGCCCAACCAGTGGTTGACCGCGGCGGTCCAGCGATAGCGCATCGGACGCTCGATGTCGCAGAACAGGATCAGGCGATCCTTGTCGCTGCGGTTCTCGGCCCAGTGCAGGTAGGTTTCGTCGAACACCACGCCGTGGCCATCGCGCCAGCTATGGCGCTCGCCGTCCACCTCGATGAAGCAGCGGTCGTCGTTCGGCGTGGACAGCCCGAGGTGATAGCGCAGCGAGCCGGCAAACGGGTCGCGGTGCGGGTTCAGCTTGCCGCCCGGCGGCAGCTCGGCAAACATCGCCGCCTTCACGGTCGGCAGTTCGCGCAGCAGCGCCACGGTCTTCGGGCACAACGTCTCGGCGGACGGGTGCTGCGCCTCGTACCATTTCAGGTAGAAACGCTTCCAGCCGTACTTGAAGAACGAGTTGAAGCCGGCGTCGTCATTCTTGTCGGCGGCCTTGATCTTGCGCATCGCGACCAGGGCCAGGCCCTCGTCACGAATCTGCGGCCATGCAGCGCGCAGCTTCTCCAGGTCCGGGAACCGCTCGACGCCAATGTACGGCGTACGCGGCACGCCCGAGAACATGTACATGAAGCAGTTGACCGGCGCCACCAGCGCGGAGTGGTCGAGCAACTGGCGCATGAACGGCAGTCGCACCTTGCCGCGGAAATGCACATACAGGATGGCACCCAGATATGCAGCGACGATAATCCACTTGATCACGCGTAAAACCTCCAGAAATCAGGCCCAGGCCCGATTGAAGCCGGTATTTTATCCAAACGCCGGCCCCCGCGCATCGTGTGATGCACGGGCCGCTTTTTATCGCTGGAGGATTCACGCCCCGCCGCGCGACTGGCGGGCGATACGGTCGATCAGCGCCTTGGCGTCGTCGGGCAATCCCTGCAAGGTCAGCAGCCGCGCGTTGAGCACGATGTTCTCGAGCACGAGCTTGGCCGTGGACGCCCAGAGTGTCGCCAACAGCGCTTCCTGCGACATCCCCGACAGCTCCAGTTCCGTCGATCGTTCGGCGATCAGCTTGCAGGCGAGCGCCCGCAGCGCGTCATCGTCGAACGGCAGGTTGGCGTAGTCGATGGGGTCCGCACGCTCCACCTCCACCATCAGTTGCAGCAGCATATCCTCGGTCATCGGCAAACTCCTTAGGACGATTCTGATTTTACGCGGGCATCAAACCTGGAAATCGGCAGCCATGTCGGCATCGGTACGCGCGGCGAGCCGCCCCGACCGGCATGCTGCGGCGAAGGCCTCGTAGTCGCGGTCCACCTGGTCGGCATAGGCGTTGGCGTAGCCCACCAGCGCCTCGGCCATGGCGTCGCTGGTGCCCAGGTAGCCGCTGATCTCCGGCGCCAGGTTGCTCGCCTTGGCATGCGCGCGGGCCAGCGCCCGGCCGCACACGCGCCCGTAGCCGGTCAGCAGTTCGGCATCCATCAGTTCGATCTCGGCCGAGAATTTCATGTCGCGCAACTGCCGGGCGTAGAAGTGGCGGCCGGAGGGCCCCTTGGTCCAACCCAGGAACAGGTCGCTGGCGGCCTGCATCAGGCGCTGCCCTTCCACCACGCGCCGGCCCTCGTGCGTCACCGCCGGGGACTTGAAATAACGCGCCACCACCGATTGCGTGGCCTCCTTGAACTGGAGGAACAGCGGCTTGTCATGGCTGTCCGTGAGTAGCTGGATCAGGCAGCGCGTGCCCACGCTGCCCACGCCCACCACCTTGAAGGCGATGTCCTGGGAGATGAAATGCGAGAGCAGTTCGCGGCGATCGGCGGCCAGCGTGGAGGTGTAATCGCTGAAGCACTTGGCGATCACGTCGGCATCGACGCTCTTCTTCAGCCAGTCGTCGTCCTTCGTGAACAGCGTTTGCTCGCCCCGGATATGGAAGACGGCCGGCGGGGCGTCCAGGATGCGCCAGCGGTGCCCTGAGCGCGCGCTCAGCTTCGGCAGCAGGGTCTCATGCGTACGCGTGGCGGCACGCTCCATCGCGCGGCGGATCTCCTTCTGGGCCGTGGGGTTGAGTGCCTCGGCCAGCAGGCGGTCGAACGTAATGCGGTCGTACCAGGTTTCCAGCACGCCCATTTCCGCATACATGGCCATGCGGTCGCGATAGCTGTTGACCACTTCGCAGACCATATTGTCGGCGGCAGTCTTGCCGTGACGCAGGTGGCGCGCGGCGACGACCATGCTGGCGGTGAGCCGCTTCAGGCCCCACTCCCACGGGCCTGGACTGGTCTCGTCGAAATCGTTCACATCGAACAGCAGCGCGCGCTCGGGCGTGGCAAACCCGCCGAAATTCGAGAGGTGACAGTCGCCGCAGATCTGGATGGTCATGCCCGAGGCCGGCGTACCCGCAAGGTCGTGCGCCTGGACGATCGCGCTGCCTCGGAAAAATGTAAACGGGGACTGGATCATGCGCCCGTAGCGCAAGGGCACCAGCCGCTCCACCCGGCCAGCGCTGCTGGTCTCGAGTAGCGGAATCGGGTCCCGATCCACGTTGCCGACCGCTGCGTGTGTCCGTCGCGGCACCAGTTGGCGCAGCGCCTTGCCACGGGCGCGCCGTTCGTTCAGATCCGCTACATGTTCCACCATGCCTCCATGCCTTGGGCCGGGACAACGATTCAGGAAACAGCGATGTGCAGAGTATGTAACGAAGCTAAGACAAGCGTCGCCCAATGTCAATTTGGCAGCGCACGTCGCATGCATCACATTCGGCCGTGCCTTTGCGGAAAAATCAGACGCCTCCCTACAAAGGTGTCACAACTAAGCGTGTAAGCTTGGGTCTCATCTCGCAGCACTACAACAAGGAACCGTCGAGTCCATGACAAAGAATTTTCTTGCAGCCATGCGTCAGTACGTGTGGTTCAGGGGGGTGAAGCACCATGTGGTCCAGGGCGTGGAAGCCCTGGCCGACCTGCTCAAGTCCCCTTCCGTCGCCGCCCGTGCCGTGGCCGCGATCGTTTCCGAAACCGAACAAGGCGTGCAGGTGTGGGTCTCGTACTTCGGCAAGCCGATGGACCCGCATACGAACTACGTGCTCTGGCCCACGCGGGCGCTGAAGCCCGCCCGACGGCGCATCACGCCGCAACTGCCCCGGTCCTGATCCCGCCGGCCCTGCGTCTCACATCGCCTCTCTCAATCGTTCGACAAGGAGCAGCCATGCCCGAACCGCAACATGATGAAGCGCTGGTCAACAATTTTCTGGAGCGCGTGTCCGCGCTGTCGGTCAGCGCCTTCGATGGTGCTGACGTGACGCAGGAACTCACGCAACTGATGCGCGATGCATCGACCAAGCTGGGCGGCGGCGGCAATATCGCCGTGCTCAAGGGCCGCCTCACCGATCGTGCCGAGGCGGCGGAGCGCGAAGGCCAGCCGCAAGTGCGCGATACGTTCGCGAAGGCGGCGTCGCTGGTGCACGCGTAAGCGTCAGGCGTTGAAATTACGAACTTTGGAAAGTACTGCCAGGAACGCTCTGCCGTGATCGGCAGAGGTTTTTGAAGAGGGCTTCAGAGGTGTTGGTTGCGGGGGCAGGACTTGAACCTGCGACCTTCGGGTTATGAGCCCGACGAGCTGCCAACTGCTCCACCCCGCGTCCGAAGGAGATGGATTATGGGGGATCGTCCCGCATAAGGCAAACACTATTTCCACTTTCTGCACCGTGAAGAAGAACACGCCCGCGAAGGGCGTTTTCTTTTTGTGCATCACCGATGCGGATCATGCGATCCGCCGCACCGTGTGCGCGTCATCGAGATCATCGAGCGTCGAAGCGATGTAGTGGTTCACATGCTCGAGCGCCTCGAGCTTCGTATCGAAAGGATGGCTCGGAAAAGGATTGTGGCGAGCCATCAGGATTTCGCCGTCCACGCGCCGGATGATCTCGATCACGATCCCCCACTTGCCCTTCGGCAAATGGATCACCTCGTAGACGATCTTGAATCCTTCATACTCGGACATGGTGGCTACCTCCGGTCTGCTGCAAGGCGCGAACATCGCGCTTCACATCCAGCCTAGGTGCCACCCCACCGATCAAAAATGATCCAGATCAAGTTCCGCCCCGACAGGCAGGTCACGCCGTGACATACGTCATTGCGCTACCCGCAAGGAACTTTGCTGTCTATCTGACCGGTCCTAAAAGTTTGTCGATGAGTGCATAGGCGGCACTGAAAGCCGCCACTTCGGCAGCGTGCCGCGTGGCAAATTCGTGGCCGCCGCTGGAGAGGATCTCCGTATCGCCGGTATCGGAGGGATCGACACCCTCCTGCGCGATGCGCACCTCGTAGCCGTACGTTTCCGTATCAGACACGCTGCCAGCCACGGCCTGCCGATGCGACGACAGCAGCACGTAGGCATCCATGCCCCGATAGCCCTCTACCCGCCATTCATCCTGGTTCATGCGCGTTCTCCGTGCGATCGACAAGGACCGATGCAGGTTTGAGCGGTATGCGGGCGGAGTGTTCCGGGAGGGAAGGGAAATGCGGGGAGGGAATGCAAAAAGGGCTTCCGTTTCCGGAAGCCCTTTTTGACTCGATAGGTGGTGCGGCTGGCAGGATTCGAACCCACGACCCCTTGGTTCGTAGCCAAGTACTCTATCCAACTGAGCTACAGCCGCACTCGAGAAATGAGATTATATAGAAGTTTTCAATTTTGTGAACCCCCTACGCCGCATTTTTTTCGCCCGGCGCGCTCCGGCCGCGCAACTTCCTATAATGACTACCCGAAGAAGTGATCCGGACCATGAACAAGGCTTTTGTCAAAGAGTCGTCGGACGATGATGACGACGACCTGCCCGAGGGCGCCACGCCGGTGCCTGCCGGCACCAAGAACTACATTACCGCCACGGGCTACAACCGCCTGCGCGACGAGCTGATGCACCTGATCGACGTGGACCGTCCCGAGGTGGTGCAGATCGTCTCCTGGGCCGCCTCCAACGGCGACCGCTCCGAGAACGGGGACTATCTCTATGGCAAGAAGCGGCTGCGCGAGATCGATCGCCGCATCCGCTTTCTCACGCGCCGGCTCGACAAGGCCGAAGTCGTCGACCCCTCGCTGCAGGGCGACAACGACCAGGTCTTCTTCGGCGCCACGGTCACCTATGCGAACCAGTCCGGCGACGAAACCACGATCACCATCGTCGGCATGGACGAGGTGGACCTCGACAACAACCATGTGAGCTGGATTTCGCCGATCGCCAAGGCACTGATCAAGGCGCGCGAGGGCGACACCGTGCCGCTGCGCACGCCGGCCGGGATGGAACAGATCGATATATTGGAAGTCCGTTACCCGGCGAAGGGCGCGGTGAACTAGGCGTCAGCCGTCGTTGCGGTCGCGGAAGATCCGGATCACGTCCGGGTTGCGCCGCAGCCCGCGCATCACGTTGGCCAGGTGCAGGCGGTTCTGGACCTGGATCACGAACTGCATGTACGTGGCTTCCTGGTGGCCGCCCTGCTGCTGCTCCATGGCCACGTGGGCCACGTTGGCGTCGGCGGCGGTCAGGTCCGCGGCCACGCGCGCCACGATGCCCTTCACGTTGCGCACCATGACCTTGATCGACACGTCGAAGGCGCGGGTCGTCTTCTTGGCCCACATGACCTCGATCCAGTGCTCCGGGTCCTTGCTGTGCAGCCGCTTGGCCACCTTGCAATCCTGCACGTGGATCTGCAACCCCTCGCCCTTGCCGAGATAGCCGACGATCGAATCGCCGGGAATCGGCCGGCAGCAGGCCGAGAAGATCATCGACATGCCTTCGTCGCCGGTAATCGGCACGGCCGGCGCTTCCTCGCCCGCGAAGGTCTGCACGGCAGCCAGCAGCGCGCTGTCGACGTCGCCGGACAGCTCCTGCAGCAGGATCTCCATGCGCCGCGCCACCACCGCCGGCACGCGGCGGCCGAGCGCCAGGTCGGCGAAGATGTCTTCCTTGTGCTTGTTGCCGGTCCACTGGATCATGCGATCCCAGACCGCCTGCGGCACCGCCTTGAGCTCGATGCCAAGCTGGCGCGCCGACTGCTCCAGCAGGCGTTCGCCCAGCTGGATGGCCTCGTCGAGCTTGGTCGTCTTCAGGTAATGTCGGATCGCCGCGCGCGCCTTGCCCGTGCGGACGAAGGCGAGCCACGCCGGATTTGGCTTCGAGTACGGCGCCGTGACCACCTCGACGATATCGCCGCTCTTCAGCTCGGTACGCAGCGGCAACAACTCGTTGTTGATCTTGACCGCCACGCACTGGTTGCCGAGGTCGCTGTGCACCGCGTAGGCGAAGTCCAGCGCGGTGGCGCCGCGTGGCAGCGCGCGGATATGGCCCTTCGGCGTGAACACGTAGACCGCGTCCGGGAACAGGTCGATCTTGACGTGCTCCAGGAACTCCTGCGAGTCGCCGGTCTGGCTCTGGATGTCCAGCAGCGACTGGAGCCACTGGTGCGCCTGCTGCTGGATATCGTTGGCGTGATCGGCCTGGTGCTTGTACATCCAGTGCGCAGCCACGCCGGCCTCGGCAATCTGGTGCATGCCGCGCGTGCGGATCTGGAACTCCACCGGCGTGCCGAACGGGCCCACCAGCGTCGTGTGGAGCGACTGGTAGCCGTTGATCTTCGGAATTGCGATGTAGTCCTTGAACTTGCCCGGCATCGGCTTGTACAAGCTGTGCAGCGCGCCCATCGCCATGTAGCAGTGCATCTGCGTTTCCACGACCACGCGGAAGCCGTAGACGTCCAGCACCTGCGAGAACGACAGCTGCTTGTCGTGCATCTTGCGATAGATGCTGTACAGCGTCTTTTCGCGCCCGGACAGCTCGGCCACGATGCCGGCGTCGGCCAGCGCGCGCTCGGCGGCTTCCAGGATGCGCTTGACCACCTCGCGCCGGTTGCCGCGCGCGGCCTTGACGGCCTTCTCGAGCGTAGCGTAGCGGAACGGCGAGCCCACCTTGAACGACAGTTCCTGGAGCTCGCGGTAAATCGTGTTGAGACCCAGCCGATGCGCGATCGGCGCGTAGATCTCCATGGTTTCGAGCGCGATCCGGCGCCGCTTCTCGGGCGGCACGAAATCGAGCGTCCGCATGTTGTGCGTGCGATCGGCCAGCTTGACCAGGATCACCCGCACATCGCGCGCCATCGCCAGCAGCATCTTGCGGAAGCTTTCCGCCTGCGCCTGCTCGCGGCTCTGGAATTCGAGCTTGTCCAACTTGGTCAGGCCATCCACCAGTTCCGCGACCTTGGGACCGAATTTCTCGGCCAGTTCGCTCTTGGTGATGCCCTGGTCCTCCATCACGTCATGGAGCAGCGCGGCCATGATCGACTGGACGTCCAGCTTCCAGTCCGCGCACAGTTCCGCCACCGCCACCGGGTGGGTGATGTACGGCTCGCCGCTCTGGCGGTACTGGCCCAGGTGGGCTTCGTCGGAAAACTGGAAGGCTTCGCGCACCAGCGCCTGATCGGCGGGCTTCAGGTAGGTGAGCGTCTCCATCAGCCGGGAGATGGAGATGACCTGCTGGCGCGGCGGGACGGCCGGCTGCGAGGTCGGACCGAAGAAGTGCCGGTATGACTGCGCCAGCACTGCGTCGATGAACAATTCGCCCGCCGGCGCGGCAGGCAGGGTGCCCTCGATGRGCTCGGCCACGAGGTCGTTGGCCAACCCAGCACGTGACTTGCCTTGCAGCGGCGGCACGACAGACCGTTCCCCGACGACGTTGTCGCCGAGCGGATCGGGCAGGTTCGGGGCGCCGGTTCGGGCGGTCATCGGCATCTGGCCAGACATGGTGCGCCTACCCCCGGGTGAACCCGGCGGCGCAGGCGGCAAGCCGACCGACACCGGCAGTGCGGAGGGCGTGGCAGGCAAAGGGGCGCCCGGGGCCACGCTGGCGGCGGCAACGGGGCCCGGTGCCGGCCGTTCGCCGTCCGTCCGTACGCCGGGCGGACCCGGCAGGACGATCGCGGGATGGATCGCGGACTTGGACGACGATGAAGACATGGGGGCGGCCCCTGGAATCCGGACGAATGCGCGGCTGAATCCGCACGTACGCGAGACAACGATGCACCACAGGCCGCCCTGGCAATCAGGTCGGTACCTTCTTCAGCATCTCGATGCCGACCTGACCGGACGCGATCTCGCGCAGCGCCACCACGGTGGGCTTGTCCTTGGCCTCAACCTTGGGCGTGTGGCCCTGCACCAGCTGGCGTGCCCGATACGTCGCGGCGAGCGCAAGCTCAAAGCGGTTCGGGATGTGTTTCAGACAATCTTCGACGGTAATACGCGCCATATTGAATCCACCTTGAGACAAAACCTGTTCGACAGGCCGTCATTTTACAGCACGCGGCCGAAAACGTTCCGGCCGACCCTTGGGCACCGACCTTCGGTCAGTGAATGCCCAGCTCGATGAACAGCTCGTTGTGACGTGCCTTCTGCGACGAAAAGCGCAGACGGGTGGCACGGACGACGTCTTTCAGCTGCGCCAGCGCGTCATCGAACACCTCGTTGATGATGACGTAATCCGATTCCGACGCATGCGACATTTCGCTGCCCGCGGCCAGCAGGCGGCGCACGATCACGTTCGGCTCGTCCTGGCCGCGTTTCTTGAGCCGCTCCTCGAGCGCGGTCAGCGACGGCGGCAGGATGAAGATCTCCACCGCGTTCGAGAACCGCTTGTGCACCTGCTGGGCGCCCTGCCAGTCGATTTCGAGCAGCACGTCGTTGCCCTGGGCCATCTGCTGCTCGATCCAGACCTGGGACGTGGCGTAGTAATTGCCATGCACCTCGGCCCATTCCAGGAATTCTCCCCGGTCGCGCGCGACGCGGAACTCGTCCACGGTCGTGAAATGGTACTCGCGGCCGTTTTGCTCGCCCGGGCGCGGCTTGCGCGTGGTGTGCGAGATCGACAGGCGGATGGCCGAATCCTGCGACAGCAGCTTGTTCACCAGCGTGGACTTGCCGGCCCCGGACGGGGCCACCACCATGAACAGGTTGCCGGGGTAGGCGGTGTCGATGGCGACGTGCGGCGCGGACTGGGACGCGGTGTGGGACGTTTCACTCATGGTTTAGGACTTATTCGAGATTCTGGATCTGTTCGCGCATCTGCTCGATCAGCAGCTTGAGCTCCATCGACGCGTCGGCCAGCTCCTTAGCGGCGGCCTTCGAGCCGAGCGTGTTCGCCTCGCGGTTCAGCTCCTGCATCATGAAGTCGAGCCGCTTGCCGACCTGCCCGCCCTTCTTCAGGATATGCCGCGTTTCGTTGAGGTGGGCCTGCAGGCGCGACAGTTCCTCGGCAATATCGATGCGGATGCCGTACACCGTGGCTTCCTGGCGAATGCGCTCGCCGATCTCGTCGCGGCTCATCGACGGCATGCCGGACGGCGCGGCCAGGTTGAACGCCTCCTGGAGGCGCTCGGTCAGCTTTTCCTGATGATGGGCGATCAGTTGGGGGATGGTCGGCGTCAGGCGCTCGACGATGGCCAGCATCGCGTCGATGCGCTCCATCAGCGTGGCCTTGAGGGCCTCGCCCTCGCGCCGGCGCGCTTCCAGCAACTGGTTCAGCGCCTCACGGGCGGCACCCGTGACGGCCTCGCGCAGGGATTCCTGCGACAGTTCCGGCTCGACCAGCACGCCGGGCCAGCGCAGGATCTCGCCCATGCGCAGCGAACCGGCGCCGCTGAAGGTGGCGGCCACGGTGGACTCCAGCGCGCGGATCTGGTCCAGCAAGCCCTGGTTCAGCGCCAGCGTGGCGCCGCCGGTATCGGTGCGCTGCAGGTTGATACGGCATTCCAGCTTGCCGCGCGACAGCTCGCCCATGAGCATCTCGCGCAGGGCGGGCTCGAACGCGCGGCATTCCTCGGGGGCGCGGAACAACAGGTCGAGAAAACGCGAATTGACAGTCCGGAATTCCACCGAAACCGATGCGGTCCGGCCGCTGGGCTCGCCCTTGGCGTTTGTCAGCGGCGCCTGGCGCGTCGCCAGGCCATACCCTGTCATGCTGTGGATCATTGTCGGTTATCTCGCGTAAGAGTCGGAAAGGGTCGAAATACGGGTAAATCGGAGCGGTTATCGCGCCCGCCGGGGCGCGCAAAGCCAGCACCGGGGCGGGGGCGCCGGCAGCGCGCCGGCCGGGCAGAAAATCAACGAAAAATCCGGTTGGAAAACGCGGATTTTTGGCAACAGTCCCCGCTAATGTTTTCTTTACAAGTGATCGATTAGCCGGGAGAATCCGGGAGCAAATGAGGTCCCGAATCCTATGACAGAGTCCAAGGGCGCTAACCAACCCAAGAGTGCGCCGCTGCCCATCGGCACGCTGCTGGCCAACTACCGTATTGTAAAGAAGTTGGCCAGCGGGGGGTTCAGTTTCGTCTACCTCGCCACCGATGAAACCGGCGCCCCGGTGGCCATCAAGGAATACCTGCCGTCCTCGCTGGCCCGCCGCAACCCGGGCGAGCTGATTCCGGTCGTCCCGGAAGAGAACGCGGCCTCGTTTCGCCTGGGCCTGAAATATTTCTTCGAGGAAGGCCGCTCGCTGGCGCGCATTTCCCATCCGAGCGTGGTGCGCGTGGTGAATTTCTTCCGCGAGAACTCCACGGTCTACATGGTCATGAACTACGAGCTGGGCAAGACGCTGCAGGAGCATATCCTGCAGGCCCGGCAGCAGGGCAAGCCCAAGGTGCTGCGCGAGCGGTTCATCCGCAAGGTGTTCCACGACCTGATGAGCGGCCTGCGCGAAGTCCATATCCACAAGCTGCTGCACCTGGACATCAAGCCCGGCAATATCTACCTGCGCGAGGACGAATCGCCGATCCTGCTCGACTTCGGCGCCGCGCGGCAGATCCTGACCATGGAAGCCGCCCGCTTCCAGCCGATGTACACCCCCGGTTTCGCCGCACCCGAACTCTACGGCAAGCACAGCGACCTCGGCCCCTGGACCGACATCTACAGCCTGGGCGCCACGCTCTACGCCTGCATGGCCGGCATGCCGCCGCAGGAGGCCAACCAGCGCGAGAAGGAAGACCGCATGGGCGAGTCGATCTCCCGGCTGCGCGCCACCTATACCAACGGGCTGGTGGACCTCGTCGAATGGTGCCTCCGGCTCACGCCGTCCGAGCGCCCGCAAAGCGTGTTCCGCCTTCAAAAGGAGTTGCGCGACCAGAGCAACGCGCTGGGCGAGCAATCGGCCGCCGCGGCGGCAGCCAACCCTGCTGGGCCCGTTACCGAACGCATGAACGCGACGAGCCGCTTCATGACCTTGCTGCGCCGCCGCGACGACACCGCCACGACGCAGAGCGGCGATTAAATCACTACGCGTCGGCCCCGCGCACCCGCCGGGCTGACCCTGACCGAACCTCACGACAACATGCGATTCTCCGTCTACCAGGAAAGCCGGAAAGGCGGCCGCCGTATCAACCAGGACCGCATGGGCTACTGCTTCACGCGCGATGCCCTGCTGATGGTGCTGGCCGACGGCCTGGGTGGCCATGCGCTGGGCGAAGTCGCCGCGCAGCAAGCCCTGCAGACGCTGGCGCGCCAGTTCCAGACCCAGGCCCGCCCGGCCATCCGCAATCCGGCGGACTTCCTCCAGGACACGGTCATGCTGGCGCACCGCGAGATCCATCGCTATGCCGAAGCCAACCGCCTGGCGGACGTGCCGCGCACCACCGTGGTCTGCTGCCTGATCCAGAACGGCCAGATCCACTGGGCCCACGCCGGGGACTCGCGCCTGTACCTGATCCGCAAGGGCACCCTGCTCACCCGCACCCGGGACCACTCGAAGATCGAAAACCTGCTCCAGCAGGAGCGCGTGCTGCCGATGGACGTCGCCAACCACCCCGAGCGCAACAAGCTCTACAACTGCCTCGGCTCGCCCAACCTGCCGCTGATCGACATCGGCGGCCCGGTGCGCCTGGAACCGGGCGACGTGGCGATGCTGTGCTCGGACGGCCTGTGGGGCGCGCTGGAGGAGAAGGTCATTGTCGACCGGGTGACCAGCCTGTCGGTGGTGCACGCCATCCCGGACATGATCGAACAGGCGCTTCAAAACGCCGGCGAAGGTGCCGACAACACCACAGCCATCGCCATGATGTGGGAAGCCGACGCCACCGTGCCGAACGACGACGCCGTGCTGACCGACACCCTGCCGCTGAACGCCTTCACCACGTCGATCCTGGAACGGACGGGCAACGAGAGCGACCTGCTGTCCGAGGAAGAGATCGAACGGTCGATTGCCGAGATCCGCGCCGCGATCGACAAGACCACCAATTTCATGCGCTGAGGTATCGCGCACGGGACTCCGGCGGGCACGCATGGCCCGCCGGCGTTAGAATCGCGGTCTCACCCGATTCCAACGAAAGATCCCCATGCGACCCAGCGGACGCGCAGCCGATGCGCTGCGACCCATCACCCTGACCCGCCAATACACCCGCCACGCGGAAGGTGCCGTGCTGAGTGCCTTTGGCGATACCAAGGTGCTGTGCACGGCCAGCGTGCTGGCCAAGGTGCCGCCGCACAAGAAAGGCAGCGGCGAAGGCTGGGTCACGGCCGAGTACGGCATGCTGCCCCGCGCCACGCACACCCGCTCCGACCGCGAGGCCGCGCGCGGCAAGCAGACCGGCCGCACGCAGGAGATCCAGCGCCTGATCGGCCGCGCCATGCGCACGGTGTTCGACCTCGGCGCGCTGGGCGAGTACACCATCCATCTCGATTGCGACGTGCTCCAGGCCGACGGCGGCACCCGCACGGCCGCCATCACCGGCGCCTTCGTGGCCGCCCATGACGCCGTGAGCAAGATGCTGGCCGATGGCCTGATCGCAAAAAGTCCAATTCTTGACTTCGTGGCCGCGGTCTCCGTGGGCATGGTCGACGGCGTCCCCGTGCTCGACCTGGACTACGCCGAGGACAGCAGCTGTGA
Organism: Cupriavidus sp. 10L45; assembly: GCF_056395225.1. Taxonomy (NCBI): domain Bacteria; kingdom Pseudomonadati; phylum Pseudomonadota; class Betaproteobacteria; order Burkholderiales; family Burkholderiaceae; genus Cupriavidus; species Cupriavidus sp. 10L45. Next base: position 2,270 of record NZ_JBFTJC010000005.1, on the reverse strand, counting down.
CACCGACATGAACGTGGTCATGACCGGCAGCGGCGGCTTCGTCGAAGTACAGGGCACCGCCGAAGGCGTGCCGTTCAGCCGCGCCGACCTCGACGCCATGACGCGCCTGGCCGAAGCCGGCATTGCCGACCTCGTGCGCCACCAGAAGCTGGCGCTCGGCCTGTAAGCGACGAGAAACGTGCAAAGCAAAAGGGGATGACGATGCAACGCCTTGTGCTGGCCTCCAACAATCCCGGCAAGCTGAGCGAGTTCGGCGCGCTGCTGATGCCGCTTGGCATCGACGTGGTGCCGCAGGGCGACCTTGGCATTCCCGAAGCCGAGGAACCGCATCCGACCTTCGTCGAGAACGCGCTGGCCAAGGCGCGCCACGCCAGCCGCCTCGCCGGCATGCCGGCGCTGGCCGACGACTCGGGCATCTGCGTGGACGCGCTGGACGGCGCGCCGGGCGTGTACTCGGCCCGCTACGCGCAAAGCGTGGGCAAGCCGAAGTCCGACGCAGCCAACAACGCGCACCTGATCTCGCAGCTGGCCGGCAAGCTCAATCGCCACGCGCATTACTACTGCGTGCTGGTGCTGGTGCGCCATGCCGACGACCCGCGCCCGATCATCGCCGAAGGCACCTGGGCCGGCGAGGTGGTCGATGCCCCGCGCGGCGCCGGCGGTTTCGGCTATGACCCGCATTTCCTGCTCCCGCGCATCGGCAAGACGGCCGCCGAACTGAGCGCGGAAGAGAAAAACGCCATCAGCCATCGCGCGCTGGCGCTCCAGGGGCTGGTGGCCCGGCTCCAGGCGGCCAGCCTGAAGGTTCGCGCATGATTCCGATTCACCCCGTCAGCAGCGGCAAGCCCGCTGTCTCGGCTCCCGTCTCTCCCGCCGACAACCAGCAACTCTGGCTCAAGCCGGGCCAGATCGCCCTGCCCGGCTCCCCGCCGCTCTCGCTCTACGTCCACATCCCGTGGTGCGTGCGCAAGTGTCCGTATTGCGATTTCAACTCGCACGCGGCGCCGGGCACCGTCGGCGGACAAGACAGCCACGACATCCCCGAAGACGCCTACCTCGACGCCCTGCGCGCCGACCTGGAACAATCGCTGCCGCTGGTCTGGGGCCGCCCCGTGCATACGGTGTTCATCGGCGGGGGCACGCCGAGCCTGCTGTCCGCCGCCGGCATGGACCGGCTGCTGTCGGATATCCGCGCACTGCTGCCGCTCGATGCCGACGCCGAGATCACGATGGAAGCCAACCCCGGCACCTTCGAGGCCGAGCGGTTCGCGAGCTATCGCGCGAGCGGCATCAACCGGCTGTCGATCGGCATCCAGAGCTTCAGCGACCGGCATCTCCAGGCGCTGGGCCGCATCCACGGCGAACGCGAGGCGCGCGCGGCCATCGACATCGCGCAGGCCAGCTTTGACAACGTGAACCTCGACCTGATGTACGCGCTGCCGGGCCAGACCGTGGAGGAATGCGTGCGCGACCTCGAAGCGGCGCTGGCCTATGGCACCACGCACCTGTCGATGTACCACCTGACGCTGGAGCCGAACACGCTGTTCGCCAAGTACCCGCCCGCACTGCCGGACGAGGACATCGCCTACGAGATGCAGGACATCATCGAGGCCCGCACCGGCGAGGCCGGTTTCCGGCACTACGAGACCTCGGCCTACGGCAAGCCGCACCGGGAGGCGCGGCACAACCTCAATTACTGGCGTTTTGGCGATTACCTCGGCATCGGGGCGGGCGCGCACGGCAAACTGTCGTTCCCGCACCGGGTACTGCGCCAGATGCGGCACAAACACCCCGCCACCTACATGCGCGAGGCGATGGCCGGCAACGCCGTGCAGGAATCACGCGATGTGAGCGCCGACGAACTGCCGTTCGAGTTCATGCTCAACGCGCTGCGGCTGACCGACGGCGTGCCGGCATCGAGCTTTCACGACTACACCGGCCTGCCGCTGCACACCATCAGCAAGACGCTGGCCGAGGCCGAGAAGAAGGGCCTGCTGGAAGCCGACCTCGCCACGATCCGCCCGACCGAACTGGGCCGGCGCTTCCTGAACAACCTCCAGGAGATGTTCCTGAAGGACTGAGCCGGCGCCCTCCTGCCCCAATGAAAAAAGCCACGCATGTTGAACTGACCCCCAGAAGTTGGACGGTTGATGGCTAGGCCGGAAAGGGCTGAGTCCTGTATTGCACGGGACTCAGCCCTTTTAGTTTGAGCTTGATGCGGTCATGATTGTAGTAGTGAATGTATTGGCGCAGTCCATCCTGCAGTTGCT